>JBOEHJ010000014.1:17355-89776 GCA_050633905.1 Geminicoccales bacterium | reverse complement strand
CAAGGCTTCAACGTCGATCCGATCCTGCAAAAGCAGGCAGATTGCGTCTCGACCATGACCTATAATGAATATTGGCAGATCATCGATGCTGGTCTGAGCGAAGACGACCTCGTGGTCTTCAAATATGAGGAGCAAGGTGTTTCTACCCTCGAAGACGGCATCTACGTCATGGAAGAAAACCTCGAAGATCCCGCCTTTGTCGACAAGATGGCGCGCTTTGTTCGCGCCAGCATGAAGGGCTGGAAATACGCAGAAGAGAACGTCGAGGAGGCCGCAAGCATCGTGCTCGACAATGACGAGACCGGTGCGCAAACCGAACAACATCAGATCAGGATGATGGGCGAGATCGCCAAGCTCACCTCGGGCAGCGACGGCAAGCTCGATCCCGCAGATTACGAACGCACCGTCGAGACCTTGATGAAAGGCGGCTCGGACCCGGTCATCACCAAGGCGCCCGAAGGTGCCTGGACCCATGTGGTGACCGACAAAGCCTTGTAGGTCAATGGGACGGCGCCCCTCGCTTCATCGGAGGGCGTCGTCTTTGATCAGCCCTGTCGGGGCGACAGAAGCGCTTCCTTTCAGGAAAGACCAATTGATACATGATGTTTGCTGCGGTGATCGACAGCTTCATGCCAGTAGAATGACGAGCTTAGTTAAATTCTTTGAGTATTTACCTTACCTATTGACAAGCAGTGGCGCAATCGACTGAACCGTGGCAACACAAAGTTCGTTGCCACGTCCAATGGTGAAGGTCATCCCATGGCCTTCACCGCCTGAACTTGCTTCGATGATGACATAGGTCGCCTAATAGTCTGGCGCTTCATTCATGGTATCCGAACCATCAAGAGACTTTGATGTCGGAAAGCGGATATCCCGCGCCCGTATTTTTCTAATCGTTTCGCCCATCTGCCGAGATCCTCTCCAAAATCTATGCATGGATTCATGTTCTTTTGATTTAAGCGTGGTTGGTTTCGACCAAAGCGCATTAATGGCTGTTCCACATATCGGGCATGGGTTGATCCGGGAGACAACCGATCAAGCCCGGAAGAATGAGCCCCCACATATTTTACCCCCAGCCGATGGCGGGATGTGGTGAACATGCCTTGTAAATCCCAGATCGATTTTTGCGCTTCTGGAAAATGCTCGGTCAGGACACCTTGGCCAATTTACTTCGAGAAAAACCCGTTGAAGCCCCAAAGGCTGTCCGGCTTCGCATCCATATCGAGGGTCTCCACGATCAGCAGATCGCTGGGCGTGGCCCCTTTGACGCCAATCGGGCCGGAGAGGAAATGCATCAGCTCCAGGACGACATCGCGGACATCCACCGCATCGTCATTATTGGCGATCTGGCCACCGGTCCAGTCATAGGCCTCGATCTTGAACTCGTCGCCCGGCTCGCCCGTACTCGCCGGTCAAAAGCTCAGAATTAAGAAGGTGGATGATGGCATTTGGCTCGTAAGCTTCGTGACTTACGACCTCGGATCGTAGACTTGGAATAGAAAGCCCTGCAAACATTCAACAACCCGTTCGGCTCGAGGTTGTCACCTATGTCTCCGGGCTGGACCATAAAAATTTTGGTGCGCACGACAGGATTCGAACCTGTGACCTCTTGCTCCGGAGGCAAGCGCTCTATCCAGCTGAGCTACGCGCGCATCCCCTGTCCTATAGCGCAGACCAGCCCCCGCGGAAAGGGCCGAATGTCGCCAATCGCCAGCCATCGTTGTGCAGAGCGATCAACATGAGATGGTTCGTTTCGGCGCATGGAACCCGTACTGATCAGTGCTGACTGGAAAACAACATCTCGTGAACGAATAGCAGCCGATCGGCTAAAGATGTTGAATATTGTGACGTTAGACCTCACGTATAGGCCTATCGATTGGACAAGTTCCGCTGGCGGGGACGGCGCAGGGCTTGGTCAGAAATCGCAAGTGATCCTGTGGAGTGTCCTCATGTCGATCTTTTCTGGCACTTTTCGTCGTTGGCCGTTGATGGCCGTGCTGTTCTCGTCTTTTTCGGTTCAAGCTGCCGATATCGGCAAGGTTGGTGCGGAACTTGACGAGCCGGTCAAGGCCGTTAACCCCGCTGAAGGCGGTGTCGACATCATCCTTCTTTCGCCGGAGGAAGGTGGCACCTATCTTTCGCCCCTAGGCATTGAGATTTCCTTCGAACCAGAACTGGGTACGACTGTTGTTCTCGAAACCTTGAAGGTGACGGTGGTGAGCAAGACGGCGATTGGCGTCATCGAGGCGGATATCACCAAGGACATCGCCAATTATGCGACCAAGGAGGGCATCAACGCGCCGAAGGCCGAGATCCCCGCGGGTGAGCATCTGGTCACCATTGAGGTCGCCGATTCCAAGAAACGGGTGGCCCAGCGCCAGCTTGCCATTACTGTCCGCGAAGAAAGCGTGCTCGAGCGCCGCGCCAGAGAATAAAACATCTTCAGTCGATGGGTATGAAGGCCGTGAGATGACCACCTTTCAGGCCTGACGAAGTCGCCTCGTCCTAAACCCGTCCTGGCCAGCAAGCCCCGATGGTGTGACTTTCTAGTATAACACCCAACGCCATCCTAACAAATGGCTGCATAGCCATGGAATACCGGGTTCGTTCTTCGACGATGCCCAAAACCAAATTATTTTGTCACACCACTAGGCTTGATCGTCGGGCCGGCCTGTCAGGCGGACGAAGAGTTCTTCCAGGTCCGCTTCCGAGGTTGCGACATCACGGATCGTCAGCCCTGCTGTCTGGACTTGTTGCAGGAGCTCACCAATCCGTGCCTGGCTCGGCCGGTAATGAACTTCCAGACGATGATCACCGATGAGAACAGCGCCTAGACTGGCCAAGCATTCGGGCAACGTGCTGATCGGGTCGATCAAGGTGACGGTCAGCTTTTTTTCGTCGAGCTTTTGGATCAATGTCTTGGTTTCGCCGCAGGCGACGAGCTGGCCCTGGTCGATGATGGCGATCTGATCGCACATCGTTTCGGCCTCTTCGAGGTAGTGGGTGGTGAGCACCACAGTAACGCCGCGGCGGTTGAGTTCGCGCATATGGTTCCACAAGGACCGTCGAAGATCGACATCGACGCCGGCAGTGGGCTCATCAAGGATGACGACCGGCGGTTCGTGGATTAACGCCTTGGCCACCAAAAGGCGACGGCGCATGCCCCCTGAGAGCGTGCGCGAATAGGCATCCGCCTTGTCGTCCAGCCCAACGGCCTCGAGCACATCCATCACCCGCCGGTCCCTTTTGGGAACACCGTAGAGCCCGGCTTGAATATCCAGGGCCTCCCTGGGGGTGAAGAAAGCGTCGAGATTGAGTTCCTGGGGCACCACGCCGATCGAGCGTCTTGCGCGTCTGGGATTGGTCTCGATATCGAAATCCCAGATGCGCGCAGAGCCGCCGGTTTTAACCACCAGGCCGGCAAGGATATTGATCAAGGTCGACTTGCCGGCACCATTTGGTCCCAAAAGGCCGAAGATCGAGCCTCGCGGCACAGCGAGGTCGATCCCTTTTAGGGCTTCCTTCGGCGCCTGCTTCTTCCTGCCAGCATAGGTCTTTCTCAGGCCTTTGATCTCAATGGCCAAAGGCGGCGTGCCATAACGTTCACCGATGCTTATGGGATGGTCGGATGTGTGTTGCGGGATAACCGCCGCTGCGTCAGCCACGGACGGTTTCCCATCCGCCGGTTTCGCCTGATCGGTAGATGGCATCGATAACCGCCATGTTCTTGATCGCATCTTCAAGCGGAAAATCGAGGATTTCCTCGCCTCTGATGACGCGTGCAAAGTGATCACCTTGCAGGGTATATTGATTGATCCCCTCGAAGGTAAATTCCTCGATGCTAGCAAAACCCCGATGGCTGCCGTCAGCCAGGAGAACCCGTGACGTTTCTTCCTCGAGCGGTGTGAAGGGAATATCGAGCTCGATCCGGCCTTCGCTGCCGAGTATCTGCATGCGCTGTTGCGGCACGAGCTGGGTGGAGCAGGTGAATTGAGCCTGGCCTTCGGGAAAATGCAGGATTGCCGAGCAGAAACGATCTGTATGGAAGCTTGGATCGCGCTCCAGCAGGCCGATAGCGCGTACCGGCTCGGCGCCGAAGATGAACCTTGTGGTGACGATCGGATAGCAGCCGATGTCATAGAGGCCACCGCCGCCGATTGCCGCTTGATTGCGCACGTTTTCCGGATCGACATTCATATAGCTGAAGCTTGCCTGGATCACCCGAAGCGTGCCAATGCGCCCGGCGCGCACAAGCTCTCTCGCCTTTATCCATTGGGGATGGTGGCGGACCATGAAGGCTTCGGCGATGACAACGCCGGTTTCCTCCCTGACATTGATCAGGGTTTCGGCTTCCTTGGCATCGAGCGCAATCGGTTTTTCGCAAAGCACATGCTTTCCCACTCTCGCCGCGTTGATCGAGAGAGGCACATGCAGATGATTGGGCAGTGGATTGTAAACGGCTTCGATCTCGGGATCAGCGAGGAGCTCTTCATAGGAGCCATAGGCTTTCGGAATACTGAATTGCTCCGCCACGGCCTTCGCTTTTTCCAGATCACGCGACGCGATCGCGTCGATCCGCGTATGGGCCCCTTGCTGCATTGCGGGGATGACCCGTTCTAAAGCGATCTTCGCCGTGCTGATAACGCCGAACCGTACCGGCTCCATGACAACCTCCAGACTGTGCAAGCACCAGTTCTAGAGCATTTTCCTGTTAAGTCGATCCAATCCACCTGCCTGCTAGAGGCCTCAATATTGTCAGCGCTTTCTATCGAATGGCCGGAAGGGTGCACGTGACCTTAGTTAGGCGGCTTTCATGGGTTCGTATCAAAACGTTCCCCATTTATGCCGACAAAGGGCTGCATACCTCTCCATTGCCTAGCGCTGTCTTCGAAGGCGGTTGCAACCCAATGACGCGGTCACACCATTAGACACGGCCGGCGAGGGTTTCGAAAATGACGAGGCAGGCTTGGTGCTTTTGTGGGTTTTCCTCATCCTTCGAAAGGCCGACAGCCATTGCCTGGGCAGTTCGAACCCGGCCTGGCGAGACATAGGTCGCATTGAAGCGCTCCTCGCGCGATCCCTCATCAAAGATCCGTTGCCAGAGCGTGTTCATCCCTGGGCCTCTCAGGATCATCAGATTATCGACGCGCTGTCCCAGGACGGCTTGGGGATCGAGATTGAGCCAGGCGACGAAGGCATGATTGGCGCGACGAACTTCGCGCTCCGTCGTCAGCAGCAGGCATGGCATTGGACAGGAATCGAGCACGCGCGTGAGATCGGCGCTGTTACCCGCGAGGCGCAGCTTTTCCACTTCCTGATCCAGCCCCTGCACGCGGAGTTGGGCGTGAAGAAGGGCAAAGGTCCGCAAGGTCGAAGCGAGGTTGGTTCGCTCCGGCGTCGCCTCGGCTATGTCATTGACAAGCCTAGACAACCGGATCGATCGACCATCGGCAACCTCTTTCAAATAGTTCCAGAAATCCTGCTCCAATTTGATCGAGGTGCGAATCTCGCCTATGCGCATGGTTTTTCGAATCATGACCAGAACAGACCCATCATCGCTTGATAAACATACTATGGTACGCCGTAACAATTGATATCCGAATTGTTCTGATAAAGGATGTAAATTAAAATTCGCGTAACAAAACTACTTTATATCTAGAGGGGAAACCGCCGGATGATGTCCTCGAACCGGTGGCATGGAGATTTCTATGGCTAAAAACCTCACTGATCCGAACGCTCAAGAAACCAACGATGCCAGCAATGATGTGACGGTAGCTCAGAACGACGACACGCTGGCTGTGGGTGACAGTCCCGCCGATTCGTCTGCCACAACGGTCAGCCAGCGCGACAGCCTGCCGGATGCCGCGCATGATTGTACTGTTACAGATCAACAGACGACGTTGAGGCTGCCGGTCCTGGAGAATGACCAGGCCAATGGTCTGGATCTGGAAATCATTGCCCTGTCACAGCCTGAAAGCGGCGAGGCGTCCATCGCTGAAGATGGTTCGATCCGTTTCTCGCCGGATGGTGCCGGCCTGCAGGAAATCAGCTACGTCGTCGATGATGGGGCTGGTAATACGGCAGATGCGAAGGCTCATATTTTCGTCAACCCCAATGAGGGCCAGATTTCGCGGCCTGTGCTTGAGGGTCTTGGTCGCGATGAGCTCGTTGATGTTGCCCGATCCTGTTCTGATGGCATGGCACTAGATATCGTCCAACTTTCCGGTGATCAGGTCATCGTCGAGCCGCCGGCTGCGGGCCAGCGCATTCAGATTACCGCCACGCCCGGTCAGCAGGTCGATATACGCGATGCAACTTTTCTTGAGCCTGAGCTGCTCCGCGTTGACGGTGGGCTTTTGATCATTGCCGAAGACGGGCGCATGATCTTCTTAGAAGACTTCGTCGCCGCCTCGGAGAATGACAGCCCGGTAACGCTGACGATTGCCGATAAAGGGCCATTCGAGGGTGGCACGATTCTTCTAGCCTCGATCGATACCGATGATCAGCCGGGCGACGGCCTGGTGCAGTTCGCCGAGGCCGGTGATGGGAGCATCAATCCTTTTGAGGTCCAGCCAACTGCGGGACCTGGTGGTCCAGAACATGGCGGCGGGGCTGGGTTTACGCCCTTCGATCCAGGCACGATCGGCACGGGCCTGGATGCTATCGGCCCCCAAGCGCCGACAGCCCTTGCCTTCGGGACTGAGGAGCGCATTCTCGCGGATGCGGGCGGGAATGACACGCTTAGCAGTCTCGGCGATGGCGGGATCGAGGCGATCGATCCCAATATCCCTGGCGATCCTGGAGACCCAGGTGATCCGGGCATACCGGTGGAGCCTATCAATCAGCCGCCGCAGATCAGCATCAACGCCAATATCTCGGTCGAGATTGGTGAAGTGACTGTTGGCGGGCCCGTCTTCGTCGAAGCAGCCCCGTTGCCGGAGCTCGCTGAAGGAAAGACGATCACAGATCAAAATATCAATGGTGTTGCCAGCGGCAATCTGGTGGTCGGTGAAGGAGGCGATGCCGCGATCATCTTTCGCGATGAAGTTGCTCTCTTCCAGAACAGCGTCGGCGTCTATCTCATTGGTGAGAACGGTGAGATTTTGGATCCGAAACTCGCCTTCGCTGCTGTCGAGCATAGCGAAGTGTTCGTCGACGAGAACGGCAACCAGCAACATGCTTTCATCCGACCGGGGGGCGGAACGCTCAGCCCCGGGGATCAGGTGTTGTTGAGCGAACTCTATCCGGGGCTTGATCTACCACCAGGGACCGAATTCGGCCTCTTTCTTGTGGTTGATGGTGGCCGAAAAGCTGACTTGGACGGGACCGAAATCCTCGGGTTCCAAAATAGTGAGGGGGCCGCGGCAACGATATTTGATAGTGAACCGCCAACATTGCTTGCCGATGGATCTATTGTCCACCAAGACGTCTTCCATGCAATCGATACCAGTTCACCGGCTGGATCGTCTAACCAACTCAATCCCGGCGGCGGCGGTCAGGTGATTTCGGGCCTCGTTCCAGATGGTGCCGGGCTGACGATCGCGTTTGAAGATGTCCGGCTTGGCCAGGGCGACAATGACTTCAACGATACCGTTGTCGATGTGTTGCCAACACCGAAGGCGGTCTCCAGCCTGCCATTCGCCAATCTGGAGGTGGCGGTCGATGCCACCATCGTCGACGCTGACGATGCCAATTTAAGCAAGGCGGTGATCGAGATCAGCAATGGCGCCGGGGCCGGTGATCTCCTGCAGATCACGACATCGCTTGACGGCACCGGTATCACCTTGACCGAAGATGGAACTGCTGGTCGCCTGGTGCTCGAAGGTGTCGCGCCCATCGAAAGCTATCAGGAAGTCCTGCGTGGATTGCAGTTCGAATTCGGCGAAGGTGAGGGTGAGCGTGAACTTAGCTTCGAGGTCATCGACGAAGCCGGAAACAGCAGCAATACCGAAGTTGTTACCTTGGCACCGACCAGCCTGACCGCTGACATCGGGACGGAGGCTGGCGATACGCTTGCTGGCGAAAACGGTGCTGACAATGCGATTGCCGGTCGCGGCGGAGATGATAATCTCTTCGGCGATAGTGGCAACGACATCCTCGACGGTGGCCTCGGCAACGATTTTCTCTTCGGCGATGGTGGTGATGACATCCTAATCGGTGGACCAGGCGCGGACACATTGAACGGGGGCGACGGGGCCGACGAACACCGCTACTTCTCGATCACTGAACGCGGTGACAGGATAGAAGGCTTCAACGCCGAGGAAGGGGACGTGTTAAACTTCGGCGATCTCCTCGGTAACGATGCCGGCAGCGGCAACATCGAAGATTTCGTCCAGTTCAACCAGGTCGGCAACAATGTCGAGATCAGTGTCGATGTCGATGGAGGCGGTGGTGATTTTGCCTTCATTCCCTATGTCACGCTGGTCGATCCGGTCGGGGTGACCACGGTGGAAGAAGCCGCCAGTAACGGTACCGTGATCGCCTGATCGGGGGCAGAATTCATCCGGGCGTCGGAGGAGGCGTCCGGATGCAGCGTCAGCGTTGCAAGTGCTTGCGATACATGAAACGGTCAGCTACAACCACGAAGCACATTGACCGACCTCATCGCATCGCAGCAAAGGCATCGAATCTCAACTATGGCGCGCAAAAAAATCGCACTTATCGGTGCTGGCCAGATCGGCGGCACCCTCGCTCTCCTGGCTGGCCAAAAACAGCTGGGTGATATCACATTGTTTGATATCGTTGAGGATATGCCTGCTGGGAAGGCACTCGACTTGGTGGAAGCCTCTCCGGTCGAATGCTTCAATGCCAATGTCACGGGCACGAATGATTATGGCGAGGCCCTCGCTGATGCCGACGTCGTCATCGTGACGGCGGGTATTCCAAGAAAACCTGGTATGAGCCGCGATGATCTCATCGCCACCAATGCAGGTGTGATCAAGACGGTAGCCGGTCATATCCAGAAGAATTGTCCGGATGCCTTTGTCATTGTGATCACCAACCCGCTGGATGCCATGGTTTGGGCGATGCAAAAGGCAAGCGGTTTGCCGGCCAACAAGGTTGTCGGCATGGCTGGTGTCCTCGATTCAGCCAGGTTCCGTTTCTTCTTGGCCGAGGAGTTCGGTGTCTCCGTCGAAGACATCTCAGCCTTCGTTCTCGGTGGGCATGGCGATACCATGGTTCCCCTGACCCGCTATTCGACGGTCGCCGGCATTCCCTTGCCTGACCTGGTGAAGATGGGCTGGACGACACAAGAGCGTTTGGACCAAATCGTTCAGCGAACCAGAGATGGTGGCGCTGAGATTGTCAAACTTCTGAAGACGGGGTCGGCTTTCTATGCGCCGGCGGCTTCGGCGATCCAGATGGCTGAAGCTTATCTCCTCGATCAGAAACGTGTTCTCCCCTGCGCAGCTCACCTTGACGGCCAGTATGGTGTTTCTGGCTACTATGTCGGTGTGCCGACGATCATCGGTGCCAGTGGTGTTGAGCGTGTCATCGAGGTCGAGATGAATGCAGAAGAGCGCGGAGCATTCGAGCATTCGGTTCAGGCGGTCGAAGACCTCTGTGCCGCTGTCCAGCTCTGACGATAGGGTCCTCTTCGACACGGCACTGACGAGACTTGTGGCGACAAGTGGATCGGGGCGGTCATGAATATCCATGAATACCAGGCCAAGGCTCTCCTCAAGGAGTATGGCGTCAATGTCCAAAGAGGGCAGGTCGCTTATACGCCGGAGGAGGCAGAAGCGGCGGCACGCAAGCTTGGTGGTCCGATCTGGGTCGTCAAGGCGCAGATCCATGCAGGTGGGCGTGGCAAAGGCGGTGGCGTCAAACTGGCAAAGTCGATTGAAGAAGTCCGTCAGTTCACCAAAGATATGCTGGGCATGATGCTCGTGACCCATCAAACGGATAAAGCGGGCAAGGAAGTGCGTCGGGTCTTCATCGAGGATGGCTGTGAGATTGACCGCGAGCTTTATCTCAGTCTCGTGATTGACCGGGGTAGCTCCTGCGTGACGTTTATGGCGTCCACCGAGGGCGGCATGGATATCGAGGAGGTTGCAGCCAAGACGCCGGACAAGATCAAGAAGGTGAGCATCGATCCGGCCATCGGTTTTGAATCGTTCCATGGCCGACAGCTCGCCTTTGGCCTGGGGCTTGAGGGCAAGCAGATCGGGAAGTCTATTGCCTTCATGAGTGGCCTTTATCGGGCGTTCGTTGAACGTGATGCGAGCTTGGTAGAAATCAATCCCCTGGTGGTCACGAAGGCCGGCGATCTAGTGGCGCTCGATGCGAAAATGAACTTCGATAGTAATGCCACCTATCGTCAGCCCAGGATTGCAGAGCTTCGGGATTTGGATGAAGAAGATCCCCATGAGATCGAAGCCAGCCGACATGATCTGAACTATATCAAACTGGATGGAAGCATCGGCTGTATGGTCAATGGTGCTGGCTTGGCTATGGCAACGATGGATATCATCAAACTCTACGGTGCAGCCCCTGCCAATTTTCTCGATGTCGGCGGCGGCGCTACTAAGGAGCGTGTGACGGCTGCCTTCAAGCTGCTGCTTTCGGATCCAAAGGTGGAAGGCGTTCTGGTCAATATCTTCGGCGGGATCATGCGTTGCGATGTCATTGCTGAGGGTGTTGTGGCAGCGGCGCGTGAGGTGAATGTGGGCGTGCCGTTGGTCGTCCGGCTCGAAGGCACCAATGTTGCTCTGGGCAAGCAGATTTTGAGCGAATCGGGTCTTGCGATCACGGCCGCGAGCGACCTTGCCGACGCTGCAGAAAAGGTCGTCAACGCCGTGAAGAAAGCAGCCTGATGTCAGTTCTGATCGATCGCGACACCAAGGTGATCTGCCAGGGTTTTACAGGCGCCCAGGGAACGTTCCATTCGGAACAGGCGATCGCTTACGGTACCAAGATGGTCGGCGGCGTGACACCTGGCAAAGGTGGTTCCAGCCATTTGGGCCTCCCTGTCTTTGATACTGTTGCTGATGCGGTCGATGCAACCGATGCCGACGCTTCGGTGATTTATGTGCCGGCAGCCTTCGCAGCTGATGCGATCTTAGAGGCCATCGATGCCGAAGTCGGCTTAGTCGTTTGTATCACCGAAGGCATCCCAGTCATCGATATGGTTCGCGTCAAGAGAGCTCTCGTGGGCTCAAAATCGAGACTCATCGGCCCCAATTGTCCAGGTGTGATCACGCCTGCCGGCTGCAAAATCGGGATCATGCCTGGCCACATCCATATGCGCGGCAAGATTGGCATCGTTTCCCGGTCCGGGACGCTGACCTACGAGGCTGTGGCCCAGACGACGGCCGCCGAGCTTGGCCAGAGCACGTGTATCGGCATCGGTGGCGATCCCGTCAACGGGACGGACTTCATCGATTGCCTGGAATTGTTCGTCGAGGATCCGGAGACTGAAGGCATTATCATGATTGGCGAGATTGGTGGCACAGCCGAAGAGGAAGGGGCTGACTTCTTGAAGAGTTCTGGAACAAAAAAACCTGTCGTGGGTTTTATCGCGGGACGCACAGCCCCTCCTGGTCGGCGCATGGGACATGCGGGTGCGATCATCGCCGGAGGCAAAGGTGGTGCTGAGGAAAAGATGGCGGCTATGAGGGATGCTGGCATTAAGGTTGCCGACAGCCCGGCGACGATCGGGGCAGCGATGCTTGAGGTGATCGCCAACTAAACTATTTGTTAACTATATCGGTCCAAAGTACGGTGAGCCGAGTAAGGTTTGCCTATGCCCAACAACACTTGATGTAGATCGTTATCATGGCTTCACGCATTGAATTAGAACAAAGCGCCTTTCTCTACGGAGGAAACGGCGGCTTCATCGAAGATCTTTATGGTCGTTATCTCGATAACCCCGATGATGTCGACGAGAGCTGGCGACAATATTTTGATGAGTTGGGGCCGGAAACTCAACAATTGTTCCGGCAAAGCAAGAAAGCGCTAGAGCAACGCCCGAGCGAACTTAGTGCTGCAATTGTCAACAGGTCCGATGACGTCATCGATTTTGATGGCGAGCGTTCAAAGCGCCTGATCCTTGATCATCTGCGTGTTGTCATGCTGATCCGCGCCTACAGGGTGCGTGGTCACCTTCTCGCTGATCTAGATCCCTTGCAGCTCAGCCGCAACGAAGCCCATCCCGAGCTTGATCCTGCCAATTATGGTTTTGGCGAAGAGGATTTAGACAGAGAGTTTTTCCTCGACAATGTTTTGGGCCTGGAAAAGGCAACGCTTCGCCAAATCATCACCATTCTGCGTCAGACTTATAGCACTACCATTGGCGTGGAGTTCATGCATATCCAGGAACAGGATCAAAAAGCCTGGATACAAGCGGTGATGGAGGGCTCACATAACCTTCTGAAGCCGACTGTTGATGGCAAGAAGAAACTGCTGCAATCACTTACCGAAGCAGAGGGTTTTGAACGTTTTCTTCACGTCAAGTTCCCTGGAACGAAGCGGTTTGGCTTGGATGGCGGGGAGAGCACGGTTCCAGCATTGGAAACGATTATTCAAAAATCGGCGGAGTTTGGCGTCGATGAGATCGTCATCGGCATGCCCCATCGTGGACGGCTCAATGTTCTTGCTAATGTCATGGGCAAATCCTACACCGCGATCTTCTCCGAGTTTCAAGGCGGTGTTGTGGTCGACGACGTGTTGGGATCAGGTGATGTTAAATACCATCTTGGCACGTCTAACGATCGAGAATTGGCCGATGGCAAGAAAGTCCATCTCAGCCTCACGGCTAACCCTTCTCACCTTGAAGCGGTCAATCCGGTTGTCCTGGGGAAAGTTCGAGCCAAGCAAACCCAAAGGAGCAAAGCCGATTATTTGAGAACGATGGGTTTGTTGCTTCATGGTGATGCAGCATTTGCCGGGCAAGGTGTGGTCCATGAAGGCTTCGAAATGTCGGAGCTTAAGGGATTTAGGACCGGCGGCACCATTCATCTCATCGTCAATAATCAGATTGGCTTTACGACGAGTCCCGCCTATGCACGCTCGTCGCCCTACCCCTCCGACGTGGCGCGTTCTGTGCAAGCCCCCATCTTTCATGTCAATGGTGATGATCCCGAGGCCGTCGTCCATGTCGCGCTCTTGGCGTCGGAATTTCGGCATAAGTTTCAAAAAGATGTGGTGATCGATCTTTGGTGCTACCGTCGTCACGGTCACAATGAAGCGGATGAGCCAAGCTTTACCCAGCCACTGATGTATCGCCGGATCGCCCAGCATCCAACCGCGCGTCAGGTCTATGGCCAGAGACTGGTTGAAGAGGGCGTCATCGTTGAGGATGAAGTCGAGGCGACCTACAAGAACTTCCAGGATCAGCTGAGCGCTGCTTTTGAAGCCTCGGCTGGATATAAGATGAATAGCGCTGATTGGCTGGAGGGGGCTTGGAAAGGGTTGAGCCGAGCACCGTCTGAATATGAGCGCGGTTCAACGGCTGTCGAAGAAAAGCTTCTCCGTGATATCGGTTTGACGATGACATCCATTCCGGAGAACCATCATATCCACCGGAAACTTGTGCGGATTATTGGCCAACGGCGAAAGAATATTGAAGCTGGTGAGAGCATTGACTGGGCCACCGCCGAGCATCTGGCTTTCGGAAGTCTCCTACTTGAGGGGCACCAGGTCCGGTTGAGTGGACAGGATTGCGGTCGGGGAACTTTTTCGCAACGGCATGCAGTTCTCTACGATCAGGAAACGGAAGAACGATATATACCGCTGACCAACCTCAAAGACGGTCAGGCCCATTTCGAGGTCGTCGATAGCTTTCTCTCAGAAGAAGGTGTCTTGGGCTTTGAGTATGGCTACTCGTTGGCCGATCCCAATTCCTTGGTTCTTTGGGAGGCACAGTTTGGTGATTTCTGCAACGGTGCCCAAGTTTACTTTGATCAGTTCATCGCTGCAGGTGAAGCGAAATGGTTGCGAATGTCTGGGTTGGTATGCCTATTGCCGCACGGCTTTGAAGGTCAGGGGCCGGAGCATAGCTCGGCTCGGCTTGAACGATTCTTGCAGCTCTATGCCGACGACAATATCCAAGTCCTTTACCCCTCAACGCCAGCTTCCTATTTCCATGCATTACGGCGGCAGCTCAACCGTGATTTCCGCAAGCCGCTGATCGTCATGACACCAAAGTCCCTGCTTCGCCATAAGCGGTGTGTCTCGACATTTGCGGATATGGTCGTCGGCAGCAGCTTCCATCGGGTTATGTATGAGCATGCACCTTCCAAGCGCGACACGAAGATTGAACGTGTTGTTCTTTGTTCGGGCAAAGTTTTCTACGACCTGCAGGATGCACGAGGCGAAAAGGGTTTGGATGATCGTGTGGCGTTGGTGCGACTGGAGCAAATTGCTCCATTCCCTTCCGAAGTTCTTGCCGAAGAACTGCTCCGTTATAAGAACTCGATCTCGCTGGTCTGGTGTCAAGAAGAGCCGCGCAACATGGGATCCTGGAGTTTTGTCGCTCCACGGTTGGAGACCGTTTTCGCTGAGCTTGGGTTTGAT
Organism: Geminicoccales bacterium; assembly: GCA_050633905.1. Taxonomy (GTDB): domain Bacteria; phylum Pseudomonadota; class Alphaproteobacteria; order Geminicoccales; family Geminicoccaceae; genus JANQPX01. The sequence goes on along the minus strand of JBOEHJ010000014.1, from coordinate 75,259 downwards.
CAGACGAGACCCATTTTTGCCGGGAGAAAGGCTGCGCCATCTCCCGCAACTGGATCTCATGAACAGCATATGCGTGAACAAGCAAAGCTGGTTGATGAGGCATTGACCCTATAGAGAGAGCCTGTAACCGAATACAGGTTATGCTCCGCTGAGGAAAGAAATGAGCGTCGAAATTCGAGTACCCAGCCTTGGTGAATCAGTGACCGAGGCAACCGTAGCCCGGTGGTTCAAGCAGATTGGTGAAACAGTCCAGGCAGACGAACCTCTCGTCGAGCTTGAAACAGATAAGGTGACGCTGGAGTACAATGCTCCGGCCACTGGAACGCTCGCTGAGATCCTTGTTGAGCAGGGTGCTGAGGTCGAAGTCGGCGCATTGCTGGGGGCGATCAATGAGGATGGCACGAAAGTTGAAGCAAAGGCGTCTTCGTCTGTTTCTGCTGAACAAGCTGTTAATCCTGAACCAAGTAAAGATCAAGAAAATCAGCTAAATGTTGCGCCAGCAGTTCGCAAGCTTGCCGAGGAAAACGATGTCAACCTCAGTCAGATAGCGCCAACGGGTCCTAAAGGGAACATAACGAAAGGCGATGTCTTATCCGCGATGAAACAAGCTGGGACGAGTGGCTCTTCATCGCCAGTTCCGCAGCCTGTGGGGGAGACGCCTAAAGCCGAGCAAGTGGCCAAAACGCCTTTAGAACCGGTGCCAGCACAACAGGGGGCTTCCGCGCAAGTGCCACCGGCTACGACAAGTGCAACAACCCAGAATCCCACTGGTCGAGAAGAACGTGTCAAGATGACCCGCCTTAGGCGGCGAATTGCTGAGCGTCTCAAGGAGGCTCAAAATACTGCTGCGATCTTGACGACTTACAATGAAGCTGATCTGAGCAATGTGATCGCTCTTCGAAAGCGTTACCAAGAAGCATTTTCCAGCAAGCATGATGTCAAGCTAGGATTTATGTCCTTCTTCGTTCAAGCCACGATCAACGCGCTTCGCGAAATCCCTGCTTTGAATGCAGAGATCGACGGGGATGAGATTGTCTACAAGCATCATTATGATATTGGCGTCGCCGTTGGCACACCGAGTGGCTTAGTTGTTCCTGTCTTACGCGATGCCGATCGTTTAGGGTTTGCGGACCTGGAGAAAACAATCAATGACCTCGGGCTCAAGGCCCGTGACGGCAAGCTGGCTATGAATGATTTGGTCGGTGGTACGTTCACCATCTCGAATGGTGGTGTTTACGGTTCTTTAATGAGCTCGCCTATTCTTAATCCTCCTCAGGTCGGCATCCTTGGGATGCACAAAATTCAAGAACGTCCTATTGCTGTCGATGGTGAAATCGTCATTCGGCCAATGATGTACCTTGCACTGAGTTATGATCATCGGATTGTCGACGGTCGTGAGGCCGTTACGTTCTTGATCAAAGTCAAAGAATATATAGAGGATCCGGAACGACTATTGCTTGATGTCTAAGATGGAAACCCCCGCGATTTGTTGATCTTCAGGAATGGCGGGATGCGAACATGTTGGAACTCAATTGAAGAGTTCAAGTTAAGAAGTTCTGGAAGGGCGGTAGGTTGAATGGGTGAAGATGATTTTGACGTGGTTGTGATTGGTGGTGGACCTGGCGGTTACGTCGCCGCCATCCGAGCCGCGCAGCTTGGGTTGAAAACTGCATGTGTCGAGAAGAGAGAAGCGTTGGGTGGCACCTGCCTCAATGTCGGTTGTATCCCCTCCAAAGCACTTTTGCACTCGTCCGAACTCTATGTCGGTGCTCTGAATGGTATGAATGCTCATGGCATTACATTGGGTGCCGTCGATCTTGATCTCAACACGATGCAGGAGCACAAAGACAAAGTCGTCAAGGAACTAACTCAGGGTGTGGAGTTCCTGCTTCGAAAGAACAAAATTACATCGATAAAAGGGACCGGCCAGATTCTTGCCAAGGGACAGGTAGGCGTCCAACTCAATGATGGGGGCCAACGAGATCTCAACACAAAAAACATCATTATCGCTACTGGCTCCGATGTTGTCTCTCTTCCCGGCGTTGATATCGATGAGAAGCGTGTCGTTTCTTCCACTGGTGCGTTGGAACTCGATGAAGTACCTGGCCATCTGGTTGTTGTCGGCGCTGGTTATATCGGGCTAGAACTTGGCACGGTATGGCGGCGGCTTGGTGCGAAGGTCACCGTTGTTGAATATCTAGACCGTATTACGCCTGGAATGGATTTTGAGGTTGCCAAGCAATTCCAGAGATTGCTTTCACGGCAAGGCCTTGGCTTTATGCTCGGAACGAAAGTTGCGGATATCGATAAGACATCTGATCGCTTAGTCATAAGAACCGAGCCTGCCGATGGCGGTGAGTCTGAAACGATGAAAGCAGATGTGGTTCTAGTTGCTATCGGACGGCGACCATATACTGAAAATCTTGGACTTGAGAACGTAGGACTGACGACAGATAATTATGGAAGAATAGAGGTTGATCAGAACCTCGCAACTGCTGTCGATGGCATTTATGCGATCGGCGATGTCATCGCTGGGCCCATGCTCGCTCATAAGGCAGAAGATGAAGGTGTCACCCTGGCAGAGCGTCTGGCGGGCCAGAAGCCTCACATCAACTATGATGCAATTCCGGCCGTTGTTTACACGGCGCCGGAAGTTGCTTCTGTGGGCAAGACTGAGGAAGATTTGAGGGAGGCTGGCATCGCATTCAAAGTTGGCAAGTTCCCATTTTCTGCCAACTCAAGGGCTCGTGCTACGGGCCATACCGACGGATTTGTTAAAATCTTAGCGGACGCCGAAACTGACCGACTTCTCGGTGTTCATATTATCGGTGAGGATGCAGGCACCATGATCGCCGAGGCTGCGTTAGCGATTGAGTTCGGGGCTTCTTCGGAGGATCTTGCCCGTACTTGTCATGCTCACCCTACGCTGGAAGAAGCAGTTAAAGAAGCTGCATTGGCTACCCATGGATTACCTTTGCATATTTGATTTATCTACGATTGGGATGCCTAGACGAACACCTTGCATGAAGCGCAATCACTGTTCTGTAATCTCACTTGATTGCAGCGTCGGGTTTCGCCCAAGCGGAGTCACGTCGTCGCGCTCCACCTATTTGCGACCACCTCACCATCGTTCAAACACGGCATCAATTCCCATCTCTGTGGTTCTTCTCAAGGGTCATCATTCCGACTACTTGAGGAAGCGTTACCTTAAGGTTTGATGCCGGCCTTCAATCTCCGCAGATTTGCGATCAAGGCACCGTTATTTTCTCTGTCTTTTGCCAGCCTAATGGCTTGAGCGCAGATCGTCGCCGCGCGATTGTGGTCGCTTAGATGATCGGCAGCGATTTCACATTTTATGGTGGCGGCCAAGACCGTCGATTGCACCGGATCCAGGCGCGATAGATTATCGAGCAGGGCGGAAGCTTCATCGAGCTTTGATTGATTGCCGAGTCCTTCGACGGTTTTGAGTGCGTTGATCAACGCTTGTTGATAGGCGATAAAGTGATCGTTTAAATCGTATTTACAGAGATGATCATCCCCCTTGATCGCGCAGAACTTCTTGTAGCGAGCGAAAGTCCTGATCGGACCCTCCTTTAGACCTTCACCTCTGCTATAGGTGTTGCCAAGCTTCTTGCAAGATCCAGCAGCGTTGCTGCTGGCCTGCTCGAAGAGGGAGGCCGCTTTTTGCCGGTTCTGTTCGACCGCCATCCCGTCGAAATAAGCAAATCCCAGTTTGTGGCAACCGGAAGCGCTGTCGCCATCACATGCCCGCTGATGATAATGGACGGCCTTTGGGCGATCGGTGTCGACGCCTAGATCTTCCTCATTGGCGTAGCCGAGCGTGTTGAAGCTATCGGCGTCGCTCGTGTGACATTGGCCTCGAAAGCCTCTAGTTCACCTCGACTGTAAGTCTGGGCTGTTCTGGGAAGAACGTGTTCGATTCCAAGCTCTAGGGTTCGCTGCCCAAATTGCTGCCACGTCGTCGGTAGCTCGCTGGGAAAAGGCACCTTTAGAAGGACGGCGACCAATCGAGAATGAGCGATTGGGCACCTCAGGTCATTAGTGAATGCAGCTCTGAAAAAAGGGTGATAGCGATTGTTTGGGATCAAGATGAAAAGGCCACCAGATCGTTCCATCCCGTTCCGGATGTCGACTTAGCCAATTCTCGATGAATAACGTGTTACAACAAATGCCCACGACACTCCTGCTTGAGCCATGATGGACTCTCGCCATGGAGACGCTAATAGCGGCCGAAAGATGGCTAGAAGCGGAACAGAGCTAACCTCGAAACAAGAACTCCGAAGAGGGGCCGGACATGACTATCAAAACTCATGCCCTCGTCAATGCCAATGGACGCCCATCAAGCTCGATCTCACGGCCTCATCAGACCAAAGATTGCAAGTCTGCGTGGACCATTGATGCCTCGTTGTTACGATCGATCAGATCTCTTTGCAATCGGCCTCGGTGCGTAAACACCTGGCGGCGGAAAAAACCATGAGCGGCGTCGAGGCCCATGAGACTGACCGGAATGCACCGGTAGCGAGCCGCTCCCTTGTTCCAAGATCCTGCCTCAGCTAAGACCGTTATCATGTCTTTTCTTGATCCACGTCCCCTCATCGGCCTGACGGCCTGTCGCCTTTATGGGGCCCATGGGCTGCCTATTCATAAGGTAAGCGAAAGTTATATCGCTGGCGTCATGGATGGTGCAGGCGGTCTGCCGTTAATGCTGCCTGCTGTCGGCGAACGACTTGATGTTGCCGATCTGGACAGGATCCTGGCTTCCCTAGATGGCCTTTTGGTGACCGGTAGCCCGTCCAATGTGGACCCCGTTCATTACGACGGCGATGCTGCTCGTCTGGATAGCGAGCGGGACCCGGCGCGGGATGCCACAACCCTGCCACTGCTTGGTCGAGCGATCGAGCGTGCCGTGCCTGTCTTGGCGATCTGCCGTGGTATTCAGGAGCTAAATGTCGCCTTCGGGGGCACGCTTCATCAACATGTGGAAGAAGTCCCCGGACGCCTGGACCATCGCTCCGATAAAAGCATGCCAATGGCCCAAAGGTTCGACAAACCAGCCCATCATGTCACGCTCACCGAGGACGGTGTAGTGCAAAGAATTCTCGGTGGGGTGACGGTGATCGAGGTCAACACGCTTCATGGACAGGCGATCGATCGGCCGGGTGATCGGATCGCGATCGAGGCAGTGGCGCCCGATGGCACGATTGAGGCCGTGAGCGTCGCCGATGCGCCGGCATTTGCGATCGGTATCCAGTGGCATCCGGAATGGCGGGTTCTGGAAGATCCTCATGCCCGGGCCCTGTTCGCCGCGTTTGGCGATGCCTGCCGGAGCCGCGCCGAACTAAAGACAGCCCAGCCACCGGTGGCGGTATGAGCGAGATTAAGGCCTGGCTGCAGGAACGCAGGATCACCGAAGTCGAATGCCTGGTCGCCGATCAGAGCGGCATTGCTCGCGGCAAGATCCTGCCGGCGGCGAAGTTCATCAGGTCCTTGGATGATGACAGCCTACGCATACCCGAAGATCTGTTCGTGCAGACGGTGACTGGCGACTTCCCAAGTGACCATGAGAACCGGGTCACCGACCCCGCCATGCGGGACGTGCGCATGCGGCCTGATCCGAACTCGCTTCGCATTGTGCCCTGGTATACGGAACCAACAGCCCAGGTGATTGGCGATTGTTACCATCATGACGGCAGCGTGGTCGAGATCGCCCCTCGCCAGGTGCTGCGTCGTGTGCTCGACGCTTATGCCGAGCGCGGTTGGCGACCGGTTGTGGCACCGGAACTCGAGTTTTTTCTGACTAAGATCAACGAAGACCCGGATTACCCGCTGGAGCCGCCGATTGGCCAATCCAGACGCCCTGAAGCGGGTTCACAAAGTTTCGGAATCGAGGCGATCAACGAGTTTGATCCCGTGTTCGATGATGCCTATGACTGGTGCGAAGCACAGGGCCTGGACGTCGACACGCTCACCCATGAAGGTGGGGTGGCGCAGATGGAGATGAACTTCAATCACGGCGATCCGTTAGCACTCGCCGATCAGGCCTTTCTGTTCAAGCGGACGGTGCGCAAAGCGGCCCTCAAACATGAGATGTACGCGACCTTCATGGCCAAGCCCATGGAGAACCAGCCCGGCAGTGCGATGCATATTCACCAAAGCGTGATCGACGCGAAATCTGGCAATAATATTTTCGCCAAGCGGAATGGCGAGTACACCAAGCTGTTCATGTATCATATAGCGGGTCTGCAAAAGTACTTGCCGGCCGCCATGCCGTTGTTCGCACCGAATGTGAATTCCTATCGGCGGCTGAGGCGCTATTCGGATGCCCCGATCAATCTGCATTGGGGCTGGGAGAACCGGACCGTGGGTTTAAGAGTGCCGGATTCAGGGAAAGACGCGCGCCGTGTCGAAAATCGCGTGGCGAGTGCGGACGCTAATCCCTATCTTGCGATCGCTGCCTCCCTGGCTTGCGGCTATCTCGGCATGGTCGGCAGGATGCAGCCGACCAAAGCAATCGAAGGCAGTGCTTATCGCTTGGCGCAAACGCTGCCCCGCTATCTTCCTGATGCGCTCGATCAGCTTCGTCGTGCCAAACCGCTTCGTGCCCTGTTGGGCGAGAACTTCGTTGATGCCCTGATTATGGTCAAGGAGGTTGAGCACCGAGCCTATCAACAGGTTATCAGCTCCTGGGAACGGGAACATTTGCTCCTCAATGTCTGAAGAAACCGTCATCGGCACGCGCCGCAATATCAAGAAAGATAGCGATTTCGAGATTGTCGGCGCGCGTCGCGATGCCAAGAAAGTACAAAAAGTCAAGGCAGCTGCGCTCGATACCATTGAGCTTGGCAGCGCTTCGTCGCGCCAAACGCTAAACGAGCCAAAGCGTATACGTAGGCGGCGATCGGCCCCATCGAGCCGTCGGGGAGGTGTTCTCATACTTGCTGCGACGTTGTTGATGATTGCCGTGACGTTGGTTGCGTTTTTTGTCATCGAGCGATATCAGCCGGTTGGCGCCTCGCTCCTCACCGGACCACCTTTTTCGGCCGGGCTTAACGATTGGGCCCAGAAGGGCAACATATCATTCGATCCGAATGCGCCAGACCAAGTCGGGCTGCGCAATGTCGATCCGGATGGCCGCACCATCTTGAAGCAGGTTATCGATCTGCCTCCTGGGCTGACGCTTGCCTATCTCGAGGCGACGGTGTCAACGGAACGTGTTGTTGCGGGTAGCAATCTCTGGCAGCGCGCCCGGATCTATCTTGCCCAGCTGGATGAGACGGGCGAGGCGGATTGGACCGAGCCACACAACCTGTTTCGGCTGCGCGGCACCAATGCACCCCAGCAGATGCGCCAGGTCTTTGCGATCCCAGCCTCCGTGAAGCAGGCAGAACTTGGCATCGAGTTAAACAACGCCACCGGCACTATGGTCGTCAGCGACCTTAAGATTTATCCCGTGCAGGACCTTCCCGGCTTTCGTCAACTTTCGCTGGGCTTGATGGCGGCTTGGGCAGCCCTAGGCCTGACCGCCGGCTTGCTGGTTTTCAAAAGCATCCCCTCGCCGAAGGTGCGACTCGGTCTCGGCTGCACACTAGCAGTCTTCGCCTTTGGGCTATTCATGCCCGCAACGATGCGTGACGCCCTGATCGAGGGGCTGTTCATCTCCACGCGCGGTGAGGGGGGCGTAGAGCCTGACATGATCGGCCATGCCATCGTGTTCATCGTGATGTCGGCCCTGGTTCGTCTTGGCAGGCCGAACGATCCTGTCTGGCTACATCTCGGTTGCTGGACCCTTGTGGCTATCGCAAGCGAAGTGCTGCAGCTTTTCACCTTCGATCGAGAACCGAGCATCGTTGATTTATTCGTCGATGGGATCGGTTTTATTCTGGGGTTGTCAATCGCGACCTATCTGACCCGGGAATCATCGGCTCGTCTGACCAGCTAGTGGTGTAACCACGTCACTCGGTTCCTAGTGCTGTCGAAGAGAAAGCCTGGAAACCTATAGGTGTGTGGTCCCTTGTTGGGATCAATTCGATATTCTTTTATATCGAAAGACCACTAGGTATTTTCCGACCCAACGACATCATCACCGAAGCGCTCTCCACCCCGCCTTTATCGTCGGCGATCCAGGTTGCTAGAGATCATTTTCATCTTGACAGAGGTGAACAAGTTCGAGCTTTGGTGGTGTTGGCAACGTCACCATGCTCCTTAGCCGCTAATTGTTTCTCCAGCACACTGGGGTATGTAAGCGACGATGCTTCTTGCGAGCAAGGCAAGCCTTTTCATGAATTGGCGTGAAAAAACAACCTATGATAGCAAAGATAATATATTTTTTCGCGATTTTGATTGGTGAATTCATTGCCCTCAGTCATGCTCCATGATAGCTTCACCGCCTTATCAGTAGCCGTGCTCAATGATGATATTGAAAAGATCAAGGGCAGCATTCATCGCTTGTTGCACGGACTCTGGAAGGGGCGTGATCTTGCCATCGAAGGTCGTAGCCGTTGATCGAAATCGTCCGACTAATCTCGGCGATGATGTTGGGGTCGAAGCACCATTGTTCAAAGCGTCGACTCGTTGTCATGTTTTGATATTGTGGGGCTTAATGGGTTGTTAGCTGAGATGACGATTTATTGCCGCCAAGATTCCGACACGAGAAGCAGCAACCTTTTGGTAGGGGCCGTTTAGCGTGGCCAATGAGACGATACCTTTGGTCGGTGGCAATCCTGACGCTGGTCATGATGAGCTGAACCTTCGCGAGATGTGGCGTGCCTTGATGCGCCGCAAATGGATCTTTGTCGCGACTGTGCTGTTCATCACCGGTGTCGTGTATATCTACAGTAAGCAGCAAACACCGCTCTACACCTCCAGGGCATTGATCCAAGTGCAGAGCCAAGACACGAATATTCTGGCGTTGGATGAGGTGGTCGAAGATCTGATTGCTGATCCCGCGACCATTGAAAGCGAGATCGAGCGCCTGAACTCTAGGGCCTTCATGCGCAGGGTGGTGCAGCAGCTAAATCTTGAAAAGAGCCCAGAGTTCAACCCGGCCTTGTCGGGAGAACTGGAAGGCGGTTCGCTCCTCGAATTCTTCGATATCACCCGTTATCTATCGGCAGACTGGCTGGCGGAATTGATTGGCAACGAGAGCCGGCAGGTGGATGCTGATGCTGGGCCGGAGGAACGGCTTTCAGCTGAACTTGAACTTGTTGTCGATCGGTTCTCCCGCAGGTTCGAGGTTGAGCAATCCGGCCGATCCTATGTGATTGCCCTGTCCATCACGTCGAAAAGCCCTAGGACCGCGGCGCTCATCGCCAATGGTACGGCAGAGCAATATCTGCAGGCGCAAGTCGAATCGAAGTATCAGGCGAGCGAGAAAGCGATCAAATGGCTTGGCAACCGAATTGAGGAGTTGCGTGGCGAGGTGCTCGAAGCTGAGGCCAAAATCGTCGAATACCGCTCCCAGAACAATATCGTCGACACCAACAATGGCAGCCCGCTCACGCTGCAGCTGACCCAGCTGAATACCCAACTTGCTTTGTCCCAGGCCCAGCGCGCCGAGGCCGAAGCAAGACTGGCGCAGACCCAGAGCCTCCTGACCAATGGTGGGGTCAAGGAGGCCGCCAAGGTCCTGACGTCGCCGCTGCTTGCCGAACTTCGCATTCAGGAGACATCGTTGGTCCGGCGGTTATCCGAACTCAGTGCTGAATTCGGCGCCAATCATCCGCGCATGGTCAATGTCCAGGGCGAGCTGCAGACCGTTCGCAGCAAGATTGAAGACGAGGTCCGGCGCGTTGTTCAAGACCTTGAGAACGAGGTTGCCGTTTCCAAGGCGCGCGAGATTGAACTGCAGACCAGCTTGACGGGCATCCAGGGTGAGAGCTCGACCGTGGAACTCGCCCAGGTGGAGCTGCGTGACCTGACGCGGGAAGCTGAAACCAACCGCCAGCTTTTCGAGACCTTCCTGACCCGGTTCCGCGAGATCGTCGAGCAACAGGAGCTGCAAGAGGCGGATGCCCGGATCATGTCGGCGGCCGACATTCCAAGTACGCCGTCATCGCCGCGTACCAAGCTTGTCACGATGATCGCCTTTGCCGGCTCCATGGTGATGGGCGGTCTCCTGGTCTTCCTTTTGGAGCGCTGGGACAGCAACTACGGTTTTCGCAGTGCTGAAGAAATCCAGTCCCTGGGCTTGCGTGCCCTTGCCTTGGTGCCGGATCTCAGCCGGAAGGAAACCAATGGCATCCCAGCCGAAGACTATATCCTGGAGCGGCCGAATTCCGCCTATGCTGAGGCACTTCAGCGGATACGAACTAGCCTTTTCCTGGCCGACACCAAGAACCCACCGAAATCGATCCTTATCACCTCATCCGTGCCTTTGGAAGGCAAGTCCACCATCGCGTCTGCCCTTGCCCGGCAATCGGCGCGCTCCGGCCTAAAGGTCATTCTGGTGGATGCTGATCTTCGCCGGCCAAGATTGCATGAGGTGATCGGTATTCCAAACCAAAATGGTCTTTCCGAAGTTCTGACCGGTCGCGCCAATCCCGAAAATGCGATCAATCGGGATGAAAAGTCAGGTTTGGATTTCCTTCCCGCGGGCTTCGGGTCAGTTAGCCCGCCCGATCTCTTCCGCTCCTCGACGATGAAAATCCTGTTAGAGGAAATGACGGCTTATTACGACCTGGTGCTCATCGACAGCCCGCCGGTCGCGGCCGTGTCCGACAGCTTCACACTTTCGGGTGTGGTCGACAAATCGATCTACGTCATCCGTTGGGAAGAGACCCCACGTAATGTCGCGCTGGCCGGTATTCGCCAGATGCTAGAATCGGGTGGCGATGTCGCCGGCGTCGTCCTTTCGCGTGTCGACGTCAAGCGACATGCCCGCTACGGCTATGCCGATTCAGGCCATTATCAGGGCAACTACCGAAAATACTACGTCAATTAGTGGTGTGATCACCTCAGTTGGTTGCAGCAGCCTTCGAAGAAAGAGCCCTCAAGACCAACGGTAAGCGGTTCATTGTCGGGATGGTGGGCATCGAAGGGCAACATGTATATCTGGTGTTTTCCTGAACCGGAAATGCTCTCGGTTCCTGCGCCGATAGGCGACCTCAAAACGATCGCTAGATTTGGTGTTGCCTGGCCAATCAGGTTATCTGCCTGACTGGCCGGTCTCCTTGTTGCTCGCGACCAGTGCTACAAACTTGGTTGATCAGAGATGCTTCAGCGGCGCCGGCGGCGCCTTAGAACGGCTATCCCGGGAGGCCCGACGCCGAGGGTCAGCATCGAGACCGGTTCAGGTATGGGCGTGAAGCCTCCGGGGGTGGCGGCGCCGAAGGTGATGTTGTCAAAACCAATCTGGTTGGATGTGCCGCCGAAATCGATCGAGAAGGCAGTGCCAGCAAATGACGACCCAATCGGTACAAACGGACAGAACAGGCCCCTAGGATCCGGCGCACCGTTAAACGGCGTCTACCCGATGCTAATAGTCGTCAAGAGAAATCCCGGTAGCATCCGGACCTTCGAAAACCTGAACAGTACTCGGAAAATTGATCGCCGAGTAAAAGAAAGAAAGGCCGGGATCGAACCCATTCGGCACCTTGAGAATGACGCTGCCGGTTAGGAAGAACATGATTGTATCTGGAGAGGTTTCGTTGCCGAAATTGCCGCCCTCGCCTGTATCCTAGTCGACGACAGCGAGTGCATCGGCGCCAAAACTGAGATCGAAGTCTAGGCCAGGGCCGCAGCCAAATCCATCCAGGCCTCCATTGTAGAACTCCTTGATCGGTTCGACGTTACCCAATCTTTCAAATTCCAGGACGAAAGGCACAGCTTCTGCCTGTCCTGCGGCGAACAGCGCCAACGTTCCGATAGCCGATTTGATTGTCGTTCCACATCTGCCCCAGATTGTATTGGTGGGGGCAATTTCCAAGATGCTAAGTTTTTCTATGAAAACTGACTCTATTAGATTTTTTTTACACTTCCGCTAGATCCATCAATCAGGAATCGGATGTCTAGACCTTCAGCCGGTAATCGGTACTCATGCGTCGGACCCGGCTCCACCGAGCCCGACACCATGAGCTGACGTGGTCACACACACCACCTAAGCTGCGAGTCCCTTGGTCAAAAAAGAACTCATGCGTCTGGAGAAGGCGCCTGGGTCCGGGAGCGGTTCGCCCTCGATAATCAGGGCCTGATCAAGGAGGAGTTCTGCAAGCTCACCCAGGTCATCGCCAGCCGCGGCGGCGACGTTCGTCGCCATTTTCTTGATGAGGTCGTGCTTGGGGTTGATCTCCAGGATACGCTTGGATAGCTCACCAAGTTGTTGGTGTTGTTTCAAGAAGCGCTCCAGGCGCATGTCCATCCCGGTCTCATCGGCGACCAGGCAAACGGCACTTTCGGTGAGGCGGGCAGACGTTCTGACATCGGCAACCTTTTCGCCGAGCTTTTCCTTAAGCGCAGCGATCAGCTTGTCCAGATCTTCGCCTTCGACCGTTTCAGACGGCTCGTCCTTTTTTTCGTCGGCTTCGCCTTCGATGGTGGAAAGATCGACGTTGCCGCGGGTCAGGGACTTGAAGGGCTTTTCCTTATACTGATCCGCCTGGGGTAGCCAGAAGTCGTCGATATTGTCGGCGAGCAGCAGAACCTCGACACCTTTTGCGCGCGCGGCTTCGAGCTGGGGGCTGGACTTCAGCGCTGTCAGGTTTTCGCCTGAGATAGTGTAGATCGCATCCTGGCCGGGCTTCATGCGCGCGACATAATCAGCGAGACTGACCCAGCCATCGCCGGCGGTGGAGTGAAAGCGGGCGAGGTCCAGGAGTCTTTCACGTTGGTCGTGGTCCTCGTAGATCCCTTCTTTGATCACCTGGCCAAACTGCTCCCAGAACGTATCATAGTTACCGTCTTTCGCCTTAGCGCGTTTTGTCAGCTCGTCGAGGATCCGCTTCACCAGGTCTTTCTTGATCTTGGCGAGAACGGCGCTGTGCTGCAGGGTCTCGCGGCTGACATTGAGCTGCAGATCCTCGGTGTCGATGACGCCTTTCACGAAGCGTAGATAGCGCGGCATCAGGCCTTCGAGGCCATCGGTGATGAAGACGCGCTTGACGTAGAGCTTGACCCCATGTTCGCGCTTGGGATCGAACAGATCCATCGGTTGGGTGCTGGGGAGGAAGAGGAGGGCCTGGTACGAGACGAGGCCTTCCGCCTGGACATGCAGGCGTGCCCAGGGATCGTCATAGGCATGGCCGACATGGTGGTAGAATTCTTTGTATTGCTCGTCGCTTATTTCGGATTTGGATCGAGTCCAAAGAGCACTGGCTTCGTTGATTTGGTCCGGCTGTGGAACCACCAGCTCATCGGAGGCCTGCTCGCCTTCCGCGGGCTCGGCCTTTGTCGCCTCGCCCTGGAACATGATGGGGATCGCGATATGATCGGAATAGCTTCTGACAACATGGCTGAGGCGATGCTTGTCCAGGAACTCTTTAGCATCCTCCCTCAAATGGAGGACGACCCTCGTTCCATTAGGCGCTTCGTCCATAACCTTCTCAACGGTGAAGCCGGTCTTGCCGTCGGATGTCCAGCGATGGGCAACGCCTTCGCCGGCTTTCGAGGACATCACCTCGACTTGCTCAGCGACCATGAAGGCGGAATAGAAACCGACGCCGAACTGACCGATCAGATTGACGTCGGTTTTATTGTCGCCGGAAAGAGCGTCGGCGAAACGAGCGGTGCCCGAGCGCGCGATGGTGCCGAGGTTTTCGACAAGCTCGTCCCGGCTCATGCCGATGCCGTTGTCGTCGATGGTGAGCGTGCCGGCTGCGCTGTCCGGGGTCAGCATGATCTTAAGCTCAGCGCCCTCACCCATTAGACTGTCATCGCTGATGGCCGCGTAACGCAGGCGATCGCAGGCATCAGAGGCATTGGAGACGAGTTCGCGCAAAAAAATGTCTCGATGCTGGTAGAGCGAATTGATCACCAGATCGAGCACGCGGCCGACTTCGGCCTCAAAAGGCTGCTTTTCCGCAGTCATCGGTAGTCCCCCATTTCGCGTAATTTTGGAACTTCAATCTGTGGCGGCATGTAAGTGTTGGTCTGGCGTGGTTCAAGCAGTGATGTCCAGCCGCTGCCGCTAACCTTGCCTTTAACCTTTATGTCATCAATCCATGGTACCGATCGCTCGGATTGCCTACCAGATACAGATAGATTGGGTAACAGCCCTTGGCTCTTGTCAGTCCCCGATGTTCGTCCCATAGTTCTCTCATGACGCTTCAGCCCGACGACCGAAAACGTGTCCTCGCGGTGCTCGGCCCGACCAATACGGGAAAAACCCATTTTGCGGTCGAGCGCATGTTGGCCCACAAATCCGGGCTGATCGGTTTTCCGCTTCGTCTCCTTGCCCGCGAAATTTACGATCGGATTGTCATCGAAAAAGGCGCGCCGTTGGTTGCCTTGATCACGGGCGAAGAAAAAATCCAGCCGAAGACCGCGCGCTATTGGGTCGCGACCGTCGAGGCGATGCCGGAAGATCTCGATGTTGATTTTCTCGCGGTTGACGAGATCCAGCTTTCAGCCGATCGCGAGCGCGGCCACGTCTTCACGGATCGGCTGCTGCGAGCACGTGGCCATAGCGAAACCATGTTCCTCGGTGCTGATACCATACGGCCCCTCTTAAAGCAGTTGGTGCCGGAAGCGGAGGTGATCACCCGGCCGCGTTTTTCGACGCTTTCCTATGTTGAACCCTCCAAGGTGACGCGGCTGCCGAAGCGCAGTGCGGTGGTGGCGTTCAGTGCTCGCGATGTTTATGCGTTTGCCGAACTGATCCGCCGCCAACGTGGTGGTGCGGCTGTTGTGCTGGGATCCCTCAGCCCACGCACCAGAAATGCCCAGGTCGATCTCTACCAAGCAGGCGAGGTTGATTATCTGGTCGCTACCGATGCGATCGGCATGGGGCTCAACATGGATCTCGGCCATGTGACGCTGGCCAGCACGGTGAAGTTCGACGGGCGCGAGACCAGGGAATTGTTGGCACCGGAGATTGGACAGATCGCGGGCCGTGCCGGGCGTCATATGCGTGATGGGACCTTTGGGACGTCGATTGATGTCGGCGATCTTGATCCGAAGGTGGTCGAGGCGGTCGAAAATCATGAATTCTCAGCTTTGAAGGAACTCCGCTGGCGTCATGCCGAATTGGATTTTCGGACGTTGGAGGGGCTGCTCGCCAGTCTCGACGTCGCCCCACCGGTCGCGTGTCTCAAAAAGACCGGGAATGCGCTAGATCATGTGAGCGTGAAGACGCTCTCCAGGCGGGAGGATGTGCAAAAACGGACCGCGAGCAAGGCCGGCGTTGCGCTTCTCTGGTCCGTCTGCCAGATCCCGGATTTCAGAAAAACGCTGACCGACAGCCACCTCCATCTATTAGATACCGTCTTTTGTCACTTGGCCGATTGCGGCCGGCTTCCTGGTGATTGGGCTGCTGACCAGATTGCCCGGTTGGAAAGTGTCGAGGGGGATATCGACGCGCTGACCACGCGTCTTGCCCATATTCGCACCTGGACTTACATGACGCATCGGGCTGATTGGCTGGACGACCCCGAGCATTGGCAGGGGCGGGCAAGGGCGGTTGAGGATCGTTTGAGCGATGCGCTACATGAGCGCCTGACCCAGCGCTTTGTTGATCGGCGAACGCAGATCTTGCTGAAAAGCTTACAGGAAGGCGGCCCCTTGGGTGCCGTCGGCAGCGATGGCGTTGTTGTGATCGAGGGGCACCCTGTTGGTCGGATCGAAGGCTTGCAGCCGGTGCTCGATCAAAACGCCGCCTCGCTCCCAGATATAGAGCGCCGCGCCCAGAATGCCGCCGCCAAGCGTGTCATCGGCCCGGAACTGGTGCGCCGGGTGAAAGCGCTGTTGGCATCCGACGACAGCGCTTTTTCCCTAGACGACCAAGGCCAAATTCTCTGGCATGCCGAGGCAGGCGGCAGGCAAGTCAACCGCCTGCCGGCGGCAGCGGTGGGGCGGTTGGTAGCTGGGGCAACGGTGCTGGCGCCGAGGCTGGAAGCCTTGGTGGGAGATCAGTTGAGTGGCGATGCGCGAGAAACTGTGCGCCGGAGACTGGCAGTCTGGTTCGATACGTATCTGCAACAATCCACGGCAACCCTTCGTGACCTCCAGGCGGCCGAATTGGACGGGCCGGCGCGTGGCCTCGCGTTTCTTCTCGTGGAAGGACTCGGCAATGTGGATGTCGGTACGGCGGACGCTCAGTTGAAGTGTTTACAAAAGACGGATCGGCAAAAGTTCTCGAAATTAGGGGTGCGTTTCGGGGTTCGCCATCTCTATCTTTCAGCCATGCTCAAAGGGCGCGCGGTTGCGTTGCGTGCTCGCCTTTGGGCGGTGCAGGAGGCGCGTCATGATATCAAGGCACCGGCACCGGGCCGGGTTTCCTTCGAGGCGGAGGGGTTTCCCGACGGCTATGCCCAGGCCCTTGGGTTCGAGGTGCTGGGTGGTCAAGCAATCCGCCTCGATATCGTCGAGCGCTTGGCTGCTGACCTGAGACGCCGATCACGGGAGGGAGAACCCTTCGAGCTCGATGCGCCGATCATGGCGATGACCGGCCTGACCGCAGACCATCTCGGTTCGGTCGTCAAGGCCCTCGGCTACTCGATGGATCAGGAGGGCCGGTGTCGGCGGCACAAGAAGAAGGGGCGAAAACGGGCTAAGGTGGTGAAGCGGGATCTAGAAGAAGCAACCTCGTCGCCCTTTGCGGCTCTACGTCATCTTCGCTTTGAGACGGGGACGGGATGACTAGGAAAGGCCAAAACGATATCGACGGCGAAGGCGAAGCGGATGGTCTCCGCCTCGACAAATGGCTCTGGCAGGCACGCTTCTTCAAGACCCGAACACTGGCGGCGAAGATTGCAGAGCGGCGGAAAGTTCGCATCAATAGGACCTTGGTGACCAAGCCTCATTACCGCGTGCGTCCCGGCGACGTTCTGACCTTTCCCCAGGGGCGGGAAATCAGAGTCGTTCGGATCCTGGCCCTAGGTATCCGCCGCGGCCCGGCACCTGAGGCGCGTATGCTCTATGAGGATATAGAAGGCGAGCTCTATCCTTTCGATCGATTTGCCCAATAGGTTTTCGAACTTTTACCGTTCCGGCCCACAGCCTCACCTAACCACCAGATATTGCCTGGTGCACTGTCGAGTGCGGGCGGCACAGGCCTTAGATGAATGGCAGATGAACGGGCTCATCAGAGTTCGTTAAGAGGAGGGGCTCTATTCACAGGAATGACACTGCATTTTTGAAAGCCCTTTTGGGCTGAAGGGCGAAAGGATTGACTGATGACGGGGATCAGATTTGTGATGACGCTCGCCACGGCCTTGATTCTTCTTTCGGCGATTGCTCTAACCCAAGGAACCGGTCAGGATTTTGGTAGCCGGGCGCCAAAAATTGCGCTGCCGACCCTGACATGTGTTGCGCCAAACTGCACGCCAATCTCGAAATCGGCGCTCATGCCCATCGA
Source organism: Geminicoccales bacterium (assembly GCA_050633905.1). Lineage (GTDB taxonomy): Bacteria > Pseudomonadota > Alphaproteobacteria > Geminicoccales > Geminicoccaceae > JANQPX01. Next base: position 57,732 of record JBOEHJ010000014.1, on the reverse strand, counting down.
AAGAACCTGAAGATCGTTCCGTTCAGCGATCTTGGCGAGCAGGGCGAAATGCAGGGAGGGTTCGTCGTCGACCGGCGGGATGCACATCAGGCCGGTGACCGGTAATCCAAGCTCATTGCGGCAGAGCGCAATAAAGGCATCGACATCGCCAGGCCAAATGCCGGCTTTTTGCGGCTCCTCGCCGGTATTGACTTGAATGAGGCAGGCAGGCTTCCTGCCCTGACTCACCATCTCCTTGGCAAGAGCGCGCGCCAGTTTTTCACGATCAACGGTTTCGATCACATCGAACAGGCTGACTACATCCCTCGCCTTGTTGGTTTGAAGGGGGCCGATCATATGAAGCTGCACATCGGGATAAGTCACCTTCAGCCCTGGCCATAAGGCGAGCGCCGGCTGCACATAGTTTTCGCCGAACACTCGCTGTCCTTCCTCGAGGGCCGTAAGGACCCGCTCTTTTGGCTGAGCCTTGCTGACGGCAACCAGGGTAACATCATCGGGTGATCGTTCCACCTGCCGTGCCATGGAGGCGATGGCCTCGCGCACAGCGAGAAGCCGCTCAGCAACCGTTTTCTCAGCCTCGGCTTGTCCCCGAACCTCGGTCATGCAATTTTCTCCAAACTCGAACCATCCTCAACCTAGTCGAGCCGGGGAGAGCGTCAATGCTGCCTTCCGTGACCCGGGGCCGAAAGGACTAATGACATGTTGAAATCGCCTTTTAGCCTGGACGAGATAATGGCGCCGATCGGTGCCAAGCAATTCATGGCCGAATATGAGGGTAAGAAGCCACTTCACTTGAAGGGCACGCCCGATAAATTCGCCGAGGTGATGACCTGGTCCGTCCTTAGCCAGCTTTTGGGCCAGGCGACGATCTGGTCGAACCAGTCCCTGATGCTGGTGCTTGACAAGGAACAGGTGCCGGCAGCCCAATATTGCGCCCCGGCGGCAGGGCGGGATGGTCATCAGGTGCTGCGGCCCGACCCCGCGAAGGTCCAGGAATTTCTTCGTCGAGGGGCAACGCTGGTCGCCAATGACATTGATCATCTGGGCGAAGGGCTGACCGCGTTCTCGAGAACCATGGAAGAAGCGCTTGGCGGCAAGGTCCAGGGCAATCTTTATTGTTCCTCCAAGCGCCGTCAGGGTTTTGCCGCTCATTTCGATACTCATGACGTCTTCGCGGTGCATGTCGAAGGGACCAAGACCTGGCATATTTACGAGGGCAGAGCGACGGACCCAATTGCGCATCCGATGTTCAAGACACTCGGACGTGAGCATCATGAGAAGGCCAAGGGCAAGCTCTTGATGGATGTTCAAATGGAGCCAGGCGATCTTCTCTATTTGCCGAGAGGGCAATATCACGATGCCTTGGCGGATGAGGGCGGGGCTGTTCACATTGCTTTCGGTGTGACCTATCCCATCGGCATTGATGTGATGAGTTATCTGTTTGAGAAGATGGTTGCTCGCGACTTGTTTCGCGCCAACCTGCCGAGGCCGGGGCTTGAGGGTAATGATGGCCTGCAGGCAAGGTTGGCGGAACTTGCCGCAGAGATTGGAGGCGTTCTGGCCGAACCAAAAACCAGGGCGGAGATCGCAAACCTACAAGAAGGCTTTGCCTATCCAAGGCATACCTATGACCTCGCCTCTTTGCTCCAGCCCAAAGCCGATCCTCTCTATCGAGTTCATAACAAGGATGTAAGGCTTGTTGAACAAGGGGGGCGCTATGGATTGGTTAAGCAGGGTTCGCGCAATGCAATTGAGGTTCCAGGCAAGGTGAGTGGCTTGGTCGAATGGGTGCTCAAGCGGCACCAATTTTCGCTAAGTGAGCTGGTTGAGGCCTTCCCTGATCGGACAAACGATGAAGTGAACCAGCTGATAAAGGACTTAGGAAGCATGAGGTTGGCGGAACTTCTTTAAGTACTACGCAGACTTCGTGGCATTTCTGCCACAGCGCGACTTATTTGTAGCACCTCCCCGCATTCCTTTGTTGAACCCCCGGCGTTCAAATGCTTAACAGGTATTGTTGAGAGTTCGCCTCATCGGGTGCTCGAAGGGTGCAGCACTCATCTGAAAGTCGAAAAAAGACGCCCTAGCGGGTGCGAGTGGAGAACGGGATCATGACTAAAAATTTACTGCTTGGCAGTACAGCTCTTGTTGGCGCGATTGCAATCGCAGCGCCGGCGTTCGCCGATATCGAAGTGACTCTTTCGGGTCAAGTCGAGTTTGGTACGATTATCGCTGATGAAGAGACCATTAATGATGGTCGCGGCTATTTCTTCTTCATGGATTCGGAGACGAAGATTCAGGCTGAAGGTGCCGCCGACAACGGCATCAACTACAGTGCCAAGGTTGAGCTCGAGACTGACGCGGATCGCGGTGCCGAAGCAAACGATACCAACGACGATGACAACCTCGATGATTTCTCCGATGGCGAAGTGAATGCCGACGAGACCGTGCTGGCATTTTGGGGTGGCTTTGGTCGCGTCGAGCTTGGTCGTGAAGATGGCGCTGCTGACAACATGTTTATCGGCGGTGAGGACTTCCAGGCCGGTACCGGTGGTATTGATGGCGACGGCGTCAACCTGAACATCAACCTCGTTGGCGATTCCGGTGATGCCGCAAAGGTAACCTACTTCTCGCCGCGTCTCGGCGGTTTCCAGGTTGGTGCGAGCTTTACACCCGATGTCGGTGACGACGAGAACGACAGCGAAGCCGAAGGCGATATCGAAGAGCATTGGGAGCTCGGTGCCAACTTCACCACCAGCGCCGGCGGTGCTGATATCACGCTGACTGGTGTTGCCAGTATTGGCGATAACGAGCTTGCTGGTGGTGACGATCTTGAGGATTACGGCATCGGTGCTGGCGTCGAGTTTGCCGGTCTAGGGATCGGTGTGGGTTATGCCTTTAGAGAAGAGGCGGACGAAGGCAATGGTCTCACCATTGGCGCGAAGTATGGGTTCGGCCCGGCTAACGTCAGTCTCGGTTATTCCTACGACGACCCGGATGATGGCGACGACAGCAATGTCTATGTTGTCAGCGCTGACTACGGCCTCTTCCCTGGTGTGAAGCTTAAGGGCGACATTCAGCATAATGCCGACGATCCTGATGATAATGGTGACGGAACCACTGCAGGCGTGTTCACTATTCAGGTCGACTACTAAAGCACCCGCGAGTATGATTAGGGGCGGCGGGAAACCGTCGCCCTTTTTTCATGTCGAGGGCAGATGTTGACGTTTCGTCAACCCCAAATGCTCTCTTTTACACTTGCACTGTGGTGCTTGAGTTTGCATACTGCAAACGTCCAAAGAAGGCGTTGTATAAAGTTACTACGAGGTCGCGCAAATCAATGCTGAGAACGTCAAAAATGTTGCTGATTGCAGGCCCTGTTATGGCCGCTCTGATTGCTGGCGGAGCATCGCAGGCAGCAGCAGCAGATGCCTTTCAAGGCGGCGGTGTCTTACATGATGGTTTTGACGCGCTCCAGCAAAAATTGACCAGAAGCGAAAGTCGGACCAGCCAACCACGTTTGCAGATTCTTGAACAGAAGCCATCGGCTGTTGGTTTTACCCCGAGATTTGCCGGTGTTCCCATCGAGTTAGCTGATGGTGTTTCGATCGACCGAGGCTCTCTGTTGAAGTCGCGCGTTGCCGGAACGGCCTCATCGAGGGACGATCAAGGTCGGGCCTTGCAACTCGCCCAAACGCATGATCTTGGTTTGGTCAAAGTTGACCTTGCAGCGATTGCAGGGTTCACCGATCGAGGTGATCAAGATTACGGCCAAGCATCGACCTTTGGGGTTGGTGGCGGCCTTGAGTTCGATAGCCTTGGTGGACTGCGTTTTGATGCTTTCTACAGCCGACGTGATGAACAAATCGGTTTAGCTCGAGACAGCGTGACAGCCGGCTTAGGATACGACTTCGGTATGCTTGGAACTCGTGTTTCTGTGTCAAATGTGTCACAGTATGATGTAAATGGTATTGCTGCCGATGAGCAGAAAGTTTGGGCCGTCGGCGGTCAGATGAAGTTGTCATCGAGCCTTGTCGTCGGTGGTGATTTGGCTTACAGCACCAGTCTCGATGGAACAGATGACACGAGCGGTGTCGTGAATTTCCGCTTCAACTTCTGATTTTCTTCCGTCGATAAGGTCCAAACAACACCGCGATGTGCCTTGAGCGCATCATCCGAGGGCGGCTCCGGATTCTTATGATGACCAGCAGAAACCTATTCATTGCTCTTGCTCTACTAGGTTTGAGCTTGACGGCCTGCGATGGTATCAAGGTCGAGGAGGCAAAGCCTAGGGTTACCGAACAAAGAGAACGCATTCGGGCCGAGTCCGGGACAATTCACGGCAATCCCAAAGGTTTTGTACTCTATAGCACGCGGGAAGACGCCGGGACGGATGAGCAAAATGGCGTTTCTGAAAACGCCACTTCCACCAAAGTTACTCCAAGGCTTTCGGTCAATTCATATCTCTGGCAGGCTTCACTCGAAAGTTTAGATTTCATGCCACTCGCTCAGGCAGATTCGAGCGGCGGCGTCATCATCACCGATTGGTATGCACCGAGCGAAACGCCCGATGAGCGCTTCAAGGTCACGGTTTATATTCTAGATTCCGATCTGCGAGCTGATGCCTTGAAGGTCAATGTCTTTCGTCAGGTCGATAGCGACAAGGGGTGGGTTGATGCCGCCGTTGTCGACGAAACGGCAACTGGTCTCGAGGATAATATCCTGACCCGTGCGCGTGAGCTTCGGCTGACCACTGAAGGCTGAGAGGCGGCACGCTCGACCAGCTATGTTGCGACCTATGATGTCGCTGAATTCCGGAAAGACTGGAAAAGTGAGGCAGCCTGCCGTACATCAGCGGTCTTGATCCCTGCTTGGGCCAATCTTTGCCAAGAGAATTTTCTAGATGTCTCGCTATCCGTTCAAAGAATCCGAAGCCAAATGGCAGCAAGCCTGGACTGACCAAGGCGCTTTCGAGGCGGCGGAGGCCGATGACGGCCGGCCCTGCTACTACGTCCTGGAGATGTTTCCCTATCCCTCCGGTCGCATTCATATGGGCCATGTGCGCAACTACACGCTAGGTGATGTGGTGGCGCGCTACAAGATGGCGAAGGGGTTCAATGTTCTGCACCCCATGGGCTGGGATGCGTTCGGTCTACCGGCTGAGAATGCGGCCATGGCGAAGGGGGTTCATCCCGCAAAATGGACCTATGCCAACATCGATGAAATGCGCGAGCAGATCAAATCGATGGGGCTTTCGATTGATTGGAACCGCGAGCTAGCAACCTGTGATCCTTCCTACTACCGTCACGAGCAGGCGATGTTCCTGGATTTTCTTGAAGCGGGTCTTGCTTATCGGAAGGAAAGCTCGGTTAACTGGGATCCCATCGACCAGACGGTCTTGGCTAATGAGCAGGTGGTCGATGGGCGCGGCTGGCGTTCTGGCGCCGTTGTCGAGCGGCGAAAACTCGCCCAATGGTTCTTAAAAATCACGGCCTATAGCGAGGACCTGCTCAAAGCGCTAGACGGTCTTGAACGTTGGCCGGACAAGGTCCGAACCATGCAGGACAAATGGATTGGCCGTTCGGAAGGTGCTCGTGTCCGCTTCGTGATCGAAGGACGAGAAGACCCTCTAGAGGTCTTCACGACCCGTCCCGACACCTTGTTTGGGGCCAGCTTCATGGCGATTGCGCCGGATCACCCATTGGCAAGTGAGCTTGCCGCAAACCAAGTTGGGCTGCAGACTTTTATCGCCGATTGCGCCAAGACCGGGACTAGCGAAGAGGCGATCGAGCAAGCGGAAAAGTTGGGCTTTGATACCGGCCTTTCCTGCATCAATCCGGTAAACCCGGAACAGCGCTTGCCGGTCTATGTCGCTAATTTCGTCCTGATGGACTATGGCACCGGCGCAATCTTTGGCTGTCCTGGCCATGATCAGCGCGACCTCGATTTCGCCCGAAAATACGGTCAACCGGTCACGCCTGTGGTCCTGCCGCCAGATACTGACCCCGCCACCTTCGAGATCGGCGACGAGGCCTATACCGGTGATGGCAAGATCGTCAATTCTGGTTTTCTGGATGGATTGGATGTGCCAAGTGCGAAGCGGCGCGTGATCGATCACCTGGTCGAGATGAAGGCAGGTGAAGCCAAAATCACCTATCGCCTACGCGATTGGGGTGTTTCGCGCCAGCGTTATTGGGGCTGCCCCATTCCGGTGATTAAATGCGATGCTTGCGGCACGGTGCCGGTCCCAAAGGATCAATTGCCGGTCACCCTGCCCGACGATGTCGAGCTTGGCGAACCCGGTAATCCCCTTGATCGTCATCCCAGCTGGAAGCATGTTTCTTGCCCGGTCTGCGGTGCGGCGGCAGAGCGCGAGACGGATACCTTCGATACGTTCTTCGAAAGCTCCTGGTATTTCGCGCGCTTCTGCTCCCCCCATGCTGAGGAGGCATTCGATCGGGCGACAGTGGATCGCTGGATGCCAGTGGACCAGTATATCGGCGGTGTCGAGCATGCTGTGTTGCATTTGCTCTATTCCCGCTTTTTCACACGTGCGCTTAAACACTGCGGCTATTTGGGAGTCGATGAGCCATTTGATGGGCTCTTCACCCAGGGCATGGTTTGCCACAAGACGTTCCGTGATGCCGATGACAAGTGGTTGCAGCCGGACCAGGTTGAACCCTTGAGCGACGGATCTTGGAAAGCCATCGCTGATGGCAGACCGGTCACAGTCGGGCGATCGGAGAAGATGAGTAAGTCCAAGCTCAATGTGATTGACCCGAGCGCTACGATCGATGCTTACGGTGCGGATACGGCTAGGCTGTTCATGTTGTCCGACAGTCCACCTGAGCGCGATCTGGAATGGACCGAAGCTGGGATCGACGGAGCCTGGCGTTATTTGAACCGCCTCTGGCGTTTGTTCGAGGATCAAGGTGCCAATCTAGCACCGAGCCATGCTGTGATGCCGACGGAGCTTTCTGAAGCAGCGGTGGGGGTGAAGCGCGCGGTTCACAAAGCGATCGCCGGGGTTTCAAGCGAGATCGAACGACTTCATTTCAACAAAGCTGTGGCCTTGACGCGAGAATTCTCCAATCATCTCGAGACATTCGATGCGAACGACCCCTCTGCGCCCTGGGTCATGCGTGAGGCGCTTGAGGTTCTGGCCAAGCTGTTGGCGCCGATGGTTCCACATCTGGCGGAGGAACTCTGGTCGAGGCTCGGCCATGACGGATTGCTGATCAACGCCTCCTGGCCGGAGGCTGATCCTGCCTGGCTGCATGAGGACGAAGTCACCATTGCCGTGCAGGTCATGGGCAAGCTACGCGCCACCATCAAACTTCCCAAAGGTACGGCAAAGGAAGACGCGGAGGCCGCTGCGATGGCCGATGAGAACGTGGTCCGCGCCATCGGCGACAAGCCGCTTCGCCGCGTGATCTTTGTCCCTGACAAGATCGTCAATATCGTTATCTGAGGCAAAACCTGACGAGGTAGAGATTGGCCACCAGAAGGGCATTCATCCTGAAGTCGACAGTGCTGACCGTCATCAGCGGAGTCGGCGCCTGTGGTTTTCGCCCTCTTCTCTATAAAGAGGGCGGGGAGACGATCAGTGGTGAGCTAGCCGCCATTCATGTGACGGGGTTGAGCGGGCGTTTGGGCCAACATCTCAGGATAGCTCTTGACGAAAACCTAAACCCGACTTCAAGCAATGTGCCTGACCGTTACGAACTCGCTATTCGTCTCACCAACACCAATTCAGCACTCGCGATCCAGCTGGATAACACGATCACACGCTACAATCTGGCCCTGACGGCAGGTTTCCAGCTGAAAGACTGGTTTGACGACAGCGTTCTCTACGGTTCAAGCGTCCGGCGGGTTGCCAGCTATAATGTGCGCCGTGCTCCCTTCGCCACGCTGACCGCGCAAAAGGATGCCGAGCGTCGCGCGGCAGAGGAGATCGCGGATGATATTCGCACGCTGCTGGCGCTCCATTTTCAGCGCAAAAGTTCAAAAGCGTGAAGATTGCGGCGGGTCAGGTCGACCGATTTCTGAAGTCGCCGAACCCGAAAACGCCCGTCGTTCTGATCTATGGACCCGACGAAGGCCTCGTGCGCGAGCGCGTTGATCAACTGATCAAGACGGTACTGGACGATCCGAAAGACCCATTCCGTCTGAGCGATCTCGCCGCCGATCAGATTAGGAGCGACCCAGCATTGCTGACCGACGAGGCGAGGGCCCTTTGCCTGATGGGAGGTCGGCGTGTGGTGCGTGTGCGCCAGGCTGGCGATGCTCTGCGCACTGCTTGTAAGGGCCTCCTGGCGCTTGAGGTGATCGACGCGTTGGTGGTGATTGAGGGCGGCGATCTCGGGGGGGGCTCCTCCCTTCGGAAGATGATCGAACAAGCGCCGAACGGGGCGACATTGCCTTGTTACCGCGACGAGGGCAGGGATCTTGGCAGCCTGATCGATCGTCTCCTGGCAGAACGCAATCTTCGGGTCGACCGTGAGGCCAAGGCCTATCTGGTCGAGCATCTAGGCGGCGATCGTGGCGTGACCCGCGCCGAACTCGACAAACTCGCTCTTTATGTTGGGCCGGATGCCGAAGGCGGCGACGTCAATCTCGACACTGTTGCCCAGATGGTCGGCGACAGTGCAGCTGTCGGGCTGGATGATCTCGCTCACGCGACGACACTTGGCGATAAGTCGCACGTCGAACGCTGCCTGAACAGGCTTCTTGGCGAGGGTCAGGCACCAGTTCGGCTTATTCGCACACTGATCAATCATGTAACCCGATTGAAGCGCCTGGCCTTACTGATGGAGCGGGGCGAGACGGTGGATCGTGCAATCAGCCAGGCGCGCCCACCCATCCACTTCCGTCGCAAAGGCGATGTCAAGACATCCCTTCGCCGCTGGTCAGGCCGAAGTTTGGGAGCGGCCCAAGCGAAACTCCTGGAGGCCGAGATCGCCTGCAAAACCACAGGGCGTCCCGATGTGCTGCTTTGCCGCGAAGCCATATTCTCGATTTGTCAGCATGCAGGCCAGCGATCCAGATAGTGGTGTGACCACAGCATTTGGTTTCCGACGCAGCCGAAGAAAGAGCCTGAAATTCCAAGGGTATGCGCGCCTTTGTCTGGATCTTCGAGTAGAGCGCGCCACGGGAGATTTTCCTAGGTCGGTCGAACCATGAGAACCACCAGGCGGGGATTGAACAGTGCAGTATGCGGCCAACACGAGTTGATCCCGAGACCTATAGATCCGCCAGCGTGACTTTCAGGCCGAGCAGGAGAAAGCTCCAGGATTTGCCGTGCGAATCGAGGTTGAGCGATTCGTTGACGCCACCTTCCAACGCCTGATCCATCACGAAATTCAAGCCGTGAAGTTGATCAAGCTCGAACCGTTGGACGTCGCCCTTGAAGAGGTTGGGGAAAGCCGTCTTCAGGCGATCGGTGGTGACTTGCGCTTTGATCGCCGGGTAGTGGCGGGCATCTAGTGCGAAGAGGCTCACATTGGAGCGGTTGCCTTTGTCGCCGGCTCGTGCATGGGCGATTGAACGCAGCTGGACGGTAACGGTCATGCTTCGACAATCCTGAGGCTCGGTGTGATGCACTCCCGATCGAGATAGGCGCTGTTGGTGACGACACTTGCCGTAATCTGACCGCGATAGCCGCCACCACCTGCGGGGCCGCAGCAGAGCAGGGCCTCCATCTCCCAAAGCAGCATTTCAGCCTGGTCGCGACGATCGCTGCGAAGAGCTGCTCGCAAGCGCACATCGTCGATCTCCCTGTCAGTCGGTGGGTGAGCACTGCCATGCAGGGCGTTCAGACCGATCAGATCGAAACGAAGCGGCGCGTTGGACCCGTGAAGATGGGTCATGCGTTCTTCTAGAATGTCCTTAGCAAGCTTTGCCCGACCTAGCGAGCCGGGACCCGCATAGGAAAGGCCGGCTTCCGCTAAAAAACCACCATCAAAAGCCACCGTCACTTTGAGCTTCTCTGGTCGTTGGCCACCGTTTGCCCCTCGAACCCGGACACGTCCCACTTCTTCCTCGGCAATCGCGACCTGGCTGAAGTCGGCGGTCACATCGGGTGTCAGATAGGCCTGGGGATCGTGCACTTCGTAGAGCAGTTGCTCTTTGACCGTTCGCTCTGTCACCTGTCCACCGGCCTGGTCGAGCTTAGTGATGACAGCAGAGCCGTCCTCATCGATTTCAGCGATCGGAAAACCAACATAGGCAAGATTGGAGACGTCCTTCACGCCTGGATCGGCGAAATAGCCGCCGGTGACTTGGGCGGCGCATTCCATGAGATGGCCAACCAGTGTCCCAGCGCCAAGCGTTGACCAATCATCCTCCCTCCAGCCGAAAGCATGGCGTAACGGTGCGAGGAACAGGCTGGGATCCGCCACGCGTCCGGTGATGATCACGTCGATATCTTGATCGAGCGCCGGCAAGAGGACATCAGCACCAAGATAGGCGTTCGCTCCCACCATGGGGCGTCCGATATCGGCGACCGTCATGCCATCGTCGACATCGGTGTCGGGCTCGATCAGGGCTGTCACATCATCGCCGCCAATTGCAGCGATCTTGCATCCATGAAGGCCAAGATCGCGCGCAATGTCCACCGCCTTATCGAGGGCCGCATTCGGATTGGCCACGCCCATATTGGTGATCAGCTTGGTACCGTTTCTGAAACAAAGGGGCAGAACGGCGCGCAATCGACGCTCGAGCAGTGGGTTGTAACCAGCATCAGGGTTCGCCAAGCGATCGCGATGGCCGAAAGCGAGGGTTCGTTCACCAATACATTCGAAAACGATGGCATCGAGGCTGCCATGGCGAACTAGCTCGACGGCAGGATCTAGACGGTCCGCGGAAAACCCAGCGCCTGTTCCCAATCGAAATGGTTTCGCCATCGTCATGTGTTTTTCCACTTTTTTCTAAGAGCGGTTTTCGATCATAGGTGATCAGACGACGTGCTCTATTTTTTAACTCCCACTGCCCTTGAAAACTTGGCCGTATACCGTCGATCCTGGCGCTAACAATGGAAACCAAGTGACGTGGTCATACCACCAAAGGGTCAGGCTTTGTCGATGCCGCTTTCCACCAGATCAACAATCTGAGGCTGGTGACCAATCCCGTTGATGAATGTGAGCAAATCCGATGATTTGATCGACGTCGTTGCCTCGTTGGTCAGCGGGTGATAGTTCAAGATTTCATGGGACATCATGGCCTTATCGAGGAGCGGCTGAACCTGATGCTGTTCATCATTGATCAGCGCAAACGGCGTAACAGAGCCCGGCGTAACCCCGAGAACTTCCAGCAAAAGCTCCGGCTTGCCGAATGACAGGCGCGGGCAGGACAGCACCTTGGACATGCGGTTCATATCGATCCGGCGATGATCGAGGCAGACCAACAACCAAAGCCCACCTTTCTTATCTTTAAGGAACAAGTTCTTGCAGTGCCCACCAGGCAGATGGGACGTGTGCGCTTGCGCTTCCTCGACCGTAAAGACGGGAGGATGCCGGATCGTCTCGTGATTGATCGAGAGTTCATCCAAACGCGCGAGCAGGTCTTCGGATCGATAAGCCATGGAAGCGGTATAGCTGGACGTAGGATTGATCGCAATCGACAGGCAGAGCGCTGTTCCAGTTTCTTGTCTAATCCCAGCCGATGGGCTCATAGCCTCGTTCGCGCAGGCAGCGATCGACAAAATTTATATAAGCGCCACTTGGTTTGGGGCTGCTGAAGATCGATCGAATGAAGCCTGCTGTCGCACCGGTTGCAGCGCCGACAGCAGCCCCTCTGCCTGCAGCGCCTAAAATAGCCCCGCCGACAGCTCCTGAAGCCCCGCCGGTTGCCCCACCAATGGCCGTATTCCCCACACTCCTAGCCACCTGACCGGAGGCAGGATTGGCCCCGCCGGCAGAGGCAAGCTGCTTGCACTCTTCGATGTCACGTTGCGCTTCCACCTGCCCGGATTCGTTCAGCTTGGCATTGGGATAGAGAACAGGGCTCGGTGCCGAGCACGCTGCCAGGAGAAACAGCAGAGAGCCGGGTAGAACGATGGACAAAAGGCGGATCAACAGAAATTCTCCAGCTTGGTTTCCTTGTCCATATCGATGACTGCCAGCGCCGAGATCGGCTTGGCGGGTACCAAGGTTGAGATGATCCTGGGGTGAGGAATGTCAAGTTAATCGCTTTTTGGTTGAGTCAAGCCAAGATAGTCAGTGCCATATTCACGACATGGACATCGGAGCTCAAACGCCAGGGAAGACCACGCCTGTCAAGATCCCGACAAAGGACCGCATGCCCTCGGATTTCTAGGCTCTTTCTTCGACGGCGACGGAAACCCAATGACGTGGTCTCACCACTAAGACTTTTTTATTAGCAAAAAGAGCGAGGATAGTACGAAGAGAAGGGCTGCCATCTCGTAAACACCAATCGATTCTCCCAAAATCCAGGCCGAGCTCACCACGCCGACGACTGGGACAGCCAAAATGCCCATCGCTGCGACATGGGCTGGCATCAGGCTGACCAGCTTGAAATAGGCGGTATGGCAGAAAACCATTGCGATGAAGACACAATAGCCAAGACCAGCAAGGGCCGGCCATCCGATCTGGTCGATGTCCGGGGTTGGCTCGAGGATCAGCCAACCGATGACGATGGGTATGCCGCCAATCAGTTGCTGCCAGCCGGTCAGGGCTAGGACCGACATGCCGCCCCAGTCGAACTTCTTGACGAGGATGGTTCCCAGCGCCCAATTGAGGGCGGCAAAGACCATGAACAGAGCCCCGATGGGCGCGCCGCCGACGACCTGGAGGTCTTCGCCGATCAAGGTGGCCAGGGCGGCCATGCCGAACATCAGGGCGATCATCTGCCGCTTGGTTGGCTTGATGCTGAGCAGCGGAATACTGAACAGGGAGGCCCAGAGCGGCATGGTGAAACCGATGATTGCGGCGCGACCGCTATCGGTGTGCAGCAGACCATAGGCCGAGCAGAGATGCCAACCGGTGATGTTGAACAGGGACACCAAGGCCAGCAGCAGAAAACGTTTTCTTGGAAGAGCGACTGCATGGCCAGATAGCCTGGTCAGCAATAGCAGCGTGCTGCCGCCAACCATCAGGCAGAGGGTGCGAAATGTCCAAATGGGGATGTCCTGAAGCGCAAGCTTCATCATTGGCCAGTTCACACCCCAGGCGATCGAGAGCACGATCAAAAGGAGGATGCCGGTTCGCGGCAAGTCACTGACACTGTTTGCGCTCAGAGGACGGCGCGCTTCGTCGATCGATTGGTCCATGAACCTCATCCGTCGCGCGATACTGCGCCGCATCGACCGTTCTCTTTGATTTATTGATCCAAACGGCGCGTTCAGCTTACTTAGAAAAATCGATGCAAAACCATAACCTAGTGTGCGGCTATTCGAGCCGTTCGCCTATGCTAGCCTATTGCCATAGAGGTTACGGTGAGCGCCAGATCTCTCTCATTAGAAATCGGTGCAACGACCACCCTTCTCCCAATCGCCATAGCGGGTGGGTTCGGGGCCCTTCTGCCCACCGATTTCCTTCACCGCATCGGTTACCCTCGGCGGCACCGATGTATCGGGCGATGATGGGTCGCTCGATTGTTTTTCTGCTTTAGGAGCCGTTGGTTGATCCTGACGCTCATCCACCATCTCGGCCTCCCGTCTATTCAGTCTTGAATTGCAGCAACGCTTCGTCCCTGCATTCCTGGAGATGCTTCGCTAGAATGTCGTCGTCGATAGTGATCGATTTTTCCGCAAGATCCGGTTTGACCTTGTCGAAGACGTCATCGTCGCCAGGGGCATCGAAATCGGCCATCACCACGTCCTTGGCATAGGCATCCGCCGCATCGCCGGTGAGGCCGAGCTTCTCGGCGACCCAGAGCCCAAAAAGCTTGTTACCGCGATTGCGAGCCTTGAACTGCAGCTCCTGGTCATGCTTGAAGCGGCCTTCTTCTTGCTTTTTGCGATCATCGAACCCTGTCATGGTAGCCTCTTTTCATCTGTGGAATTGCGCAGCATGTCTCTGGCCACAATATAGGTAGAGAGAGCCATGGGCGCCAGCGCTAGCTGAGGTTTCAAAGAGACGATGTGCACGCTTGTCATCCTTAGAAGGCCCGAAGCGACTTGGCCCCTGATCCTGGGCGCTAATCGTGATGAGCTTGAGCATCGACCCTGGCGGGCGCCGGCGCGCCATTGGCCGGATCGGCCAGAAGTTGTGGCGGGCATGGACGTTTCTGCTGGTGGCAGCTGGTTCGGGGTTAATGACGATGGCTTGATGGCCGCTGTTTTGAATCGACCGGGCACGCTAGGGCCTAAAGCTGGCAAGCGCTCTCGCGGGGAGCTGGTGCTGGAAGCGCTCGATCATGCCGAGGCTAAAATGGCAGCCGAGGCGCTAGTCGACCTCGATCCTGAGAGCTATCAGCCGTTCAACCTCGTGATTGCTGACCGCTTTGATGCTTTTTGGCTTCGCCATGCCGGCAGCCAGGCAAGTATTCGGGTGCGAACCGCCAAAGGCCTTTGGCGCGAATTGGACCCCCTTCATATGCCGGGACGCGGTCTGCTGGATCTGCACGGAACGGGCCATTCGGCCTCCGGCGGTGATGCCAAGATCTTCTGTGAAGCGATACCGCCTGGCCTGTCAATGATTACCGCGCATGATCTTAATGATCCTTCTTCACCGCTGATCAATCATTATCTGAGTCGTTTCGCGGCTGCCGGAACGCCGGATCCCGGTAATGACGACTGGCAGGATTGGATTGATCTCCTGGCGGATCGCCACGCACCCGATGGCGATCCCCGGCATGCGATGACGGTCGTCGATGCCGGTGCTTTCAAAACAGTCTGCAGCCAGCTCCTCGCCTTGCCCGCCCTCGGCGATGCCAAGATGCTCTTTGCCGCCGGATCGCCAGGGGAGGTGCCTTTTGACGCCATTGATTTCGATCAGGTGGTGATCCCGGAATCGATTGTTTAGTTGCTTGAACGGCACCAGCCCGCTCCCGTTTCCAACTATTCTTTTGGGTTAGGCCCGCACCGGCCCGCTCTCCGCCAAACCACCCGATATGGTGTGATCCTGCCGGTGGCCGGGCGAAGGAGTGGGCTGCGGCGCCTTCACGTTAAACTCAATCCCGACGACGCTTCAACAGGACATAAAGAGCACCCTCGCCACCATGGTGAGGCTGGGCTCGGCAATAGGTGACGATTTTCTCCCGGTTGCCCTCTTCAGCGAGCCATCTCGGCACCATCTGGCGAAGAACGCCAACGCCATCGACACCTTTCCCGGTCACGATCAGAATGCAGCGCGAGCCGCCGGCTGCCGCTGCGGTGAGAAAGCGAGCGAGAGCACCATGCGCCTCCACCTGCGTGCGACCATGCAGATCGAGGCTGCGATCGATGGGAATCCGCCCACGTTTCAGGCGTTCAAAGGTGCGTCGATCGGTATTGATGGGGCGGTTCGGATCAAGCTCGGGCATTGTTGAACGCCTCGGTAGCGCTGTACCTTGTTCCGCAATGGCTCGGTGGTACTCAGTTTGTCTCGAGGCTAGACCGTCAAGTCGAGCGGCTGGAGGCTTGGGCGTTTCCGGCGGTGTGGGCTGCTCAATCCTTCGATCGACATCCTTTGTCGCGCGTTGCCAGAGCTTGATCTCGTCAGCGGTGAGGCTGCGGCGCTTGGTCATCCCTTGGCATCAAGTGTTTCTTGGGTTGCTGACGCGGTTGCCTGATCGATTTTGTGATGATCAGCTTGATCAATCAAGATCACAAGGAGACGCTTCGGCCCATGAGCGCCCAGCTGCAAGGTCTGCTCGATATCGCCGGAGCGTGACGGGCCGGTAATCAGATTGACAGAACGCGGCAGCGCCTGGATTTCTCGAAACTGCTTGAAAGCATCTTCATAGGCGCGATGAACGTCAGCGCATTCTAGCGTGATGATCGAGGTTTCCGGCAAAAAAGCGAGGGTCATCGGGTGATTGGCATCGGAGGCGAGCATCAAGGTGCCGGTCTCAGCAATGCCGGCGACCGCCGTGGTCAAGCCGATCGGATCTTCTGCGGTGGGACGACCGCTCCTGATCTCCCAAAGACCCTCATCCCAAGCTTGCTTATCAAGTCTCTCGTCACTCGCTGTGACAAGGTTCAAGGGCAGGTTCTGCCCACGCAGATAATCGGCGATGACATCGGGAAGCTCGGCGTAGCTTTTCACACGGAGAACATTGGCTTGAACAGCCTTCGCCTGCGCCGTGAAGAGATCAATCCGTGCCTCAAGTGCAAGATTAGCGCGGGCAGGGACAAGTGTCGGTTTCGGATCGGCGAGCCTTTCGGCTACTGTGCGATGAGCATCACTATGACTGCCATTTACAGCATCAGACATCTCTCTGCCTAAGGCGTGACGCATCCTGGCGAGGATGGCCTGGCGCGCATCACTCAAGGTGCTGTCCTCCCGTTTCGATCACGCGTCGCTTGCTTCCAGCGTGCCTGAAAGGTAGCACCAGCGGGGGCCGGCATATCGCGTGAGACCGTCCAGCCGCCTGCAAGTGGCAGCTTCCGAAAACACCCGTTTCTTTGGCCAAACCAACCCAAGACGCGCATCACCACCCGGGCGCCGAGATGATAGAGCATGGGGCGCCTTGCGATAAAAGACCAAAGAGCGAGACCGTAACGCGCTGTCGGCGGTGTGAGTTTTTTCTGGAACTGATCCTCTCGCCAATGACGCATCATCTTCGGGAGCGGAATGCGTACCGGACAGACCTGCTCGCAACGCCCGCAGAAGGTTGATGCATTTGGCAAATGCTGACCCTGTTCGATCCCGATGAACTTTGGGGTCAGCACGGCCCCCATCGGCCCCGGATAGACCCAGCCATAGGCATGGCCGCCGGCTGTGAGATAGACTGGGCAATGGTTCATGCAGGCACCGCAGCGAATACAGCGCAGCATATCCTGAAACTCGGTGCCCAACATTGTAGATCGACCATTGTCGAGGATAACGACGTGGAACGTCTCCGGGCCATCCAGGTCGTCCTGCCGTTTGGGGCCGGTGAGAACGGTCGTATAAGTGGAGAAATCCTGCCCTGTCGCCGATCGGGCAAGAACGCGGAGCAGGGCGAAGGCATCGTCCAGGGTTGGCACCAGTTTCTCGATGCCGGCGATCGCGATATGGGTTTTCGGCAGGCCTTGGGTCAGTTCGGCATTGCCCTCATTGGTGACCAGCACAATTGAGCCGGTCTCCGCGACCAGGAAATTGGCCCCGGTGATCCCGACATCGGCCTCCAGATAGCGCTGCCTGAGAAAGTCGCGGGCCTCGTTCAGAAGGGCTTCCGGTTCTTCGACGCGCGGCCTGCCATGATGCTTGGTGAACAGATCCGAGATACGGTCCTTGGTCATGTGAATGGCAGGGGCCAGAATATGACTCGGCCGCTGGCCTGCGAGCTGGATGATATGCTCGCCAAGGTCGGTCTCGATGGGGGTGATGCCTTCGGTTTCGAGGACCTCATTCAGGCCGATCTCCTCGGTCACCATGCTCTTCGATTTGGTGACCGAGCCAGCACCTGCCTCCTTGCAGAGCTTAGTAATGATGGAACGGGCTTGGGCGTCGTCTTCGGCCCAGTGAACCTGGCCGCCCTGCTCGATCACCCGCTGCTCAAAGGCCTCGAGATAAAGATCGAGATGGCCGAGCGTATGGTCTTTGATAGCTTTTGCTGCGTCACGCAAAGCGTCGAACTCAGGAAGTTTGTCCGCTGCATCCGCGCGTTTTTTTTGAAAACCACCTTCGGCCATGGCTAATGCTTTTTGCAGGGCTTCATCACCCAGCGCTTTTTTAACATTACTTTTGAAGGCGAGAGAGGTGGGCTGCATCGTCGTTCTCAAGCGCCCTTTGCTGTTCTGACATCGGCCTCGGCGCTACATCCAATCGGCGGCTCGTCGAGATTGCCGGCTAAAACCTCGGCGATGTGGCGGGCTTCGATCTTGCTGCCAAGCCGTTTGAGCCGGCCGGCCATGTTGAACAGGCAACCGAGATCGCCGGCCAGAAGCAGATCGGCCTCGCTTGCCTCAATCTGCTCAACCTTGTCGCTGACCATCTTGGTGGAGATATCGGGATATTTGACACAGAACGTCCCGCCGAAACCACAGCATATCTCAGCATTCTGCATTTCGTTCAGATCTAGCCCATCGACATTGGCCAGGAGTTTTCGCGGCTGTTGCTTGATCCCAAGCTCGCGCAGGCCAGAGCAGGAATCATGATAGGTCGCTATCCCCTGCCAGCGAGCCTTGACCGTCTGAACATCAAGAACATCTACGAGGAAGGTCAGCAATTCGAAGGTACGATCGGCGAGAACCTGAGCTCTCGCCTGCCAAGGATCGTCCGGCAAAAACAAGGTGACATAGTGCTTTTTCAGCATGCCTGCGCAGGAGCCTGACGGCACGACGACATAGTCATAGCCTTCAAGAGCTTCGATCGTCTGTTTGGCAATCGCTATCGTATCGGCACGGGCACCTTGGTTATAGGCGGGTTGGCCACAGCATGTTTGGCCAGGCGGCACAGAGACCGTGCATTCTGCATTCTTGAGAAGTTCCACTGCCGAAAAACCGACCGAAGGTCTGAAGAGATCAACCAGACAGGTGACGAACAGGGCGACATTCCGATCAGACATCGACGTCCTTGAACTCCATTTCTTCTCCGACGAACAACGTTCAGCTTAGCCGAGTGCAGAGGCTGGCGGCAATCGATAGGGTGCCGGCGGACGCAATGCGTGAGTGTTGTGGGTTATTCTCCTTTCAACAATACCGAGCATTGATCGTCGTGGTCACGCCCCAAGAGGCGCGTCTGATGATTGGATGCCGCTCAGTTTGTCCAAAATACATTGCTGATCAAAGGGACCAAGAGTGCATTGTGGTTTAGTAACAAAAAAAGAATGTGATCATACCGCTAGCTGGTACGGATGGCGCCCCTTGGCACGAAGACGAAGAAACGCCCTTGGTTCTTCATGTGGCCAGCAATGGCTTCCGCCTGTTCGCCCGCACCCCAGAACACGTCGCCACGGATCGGACCTTTGATCGCACCGCCGGTATCCTGGGCGATCACTAGACGGCGCAGCGGACGCTCGCCATCGGGCCAAGGGGCCGTGGTTTCGAGCCAAAGCGGGGCACCCAGAGGGATATGTCGCGGATCGACCGCGAGTGAACGTCCGGCAGTGAGCGGCACATTCTGTGCGCCCAGCGGACCTTCGCTAGGATCGAGTTCGGTATTTTCCTGAAAGAAGATATAGGATTTGTTGCGCGACATGATGCTTCTGGCTCTCTCGGGATTGGCCACGAGCCATTCGCGAATGCTTTGTAGCGAAACTTCCTCAGGGCTGAGCGCTCCGATTTCGATCAGGTCACGGCCGATTGCACGATAGGGCAGGCCGTTTTGATCCGCATAGCCAACACGCAACACGGTACCATCATCGAGACGAACCTGACCGGATCCTTGGATCTGCAGGAAGAACTTCTCGATTTCATCATCCACCCAGACCAGCTCGAGTTCTTGGTCCGCAAGAGCGCCACTTACGATATCATCGCGTGAATAATAGGGGATGAACTGCTGGCCTTCGATGCGCCCTCGGATCGATTGCCCCTTGAGATCCGGGTCAAAGCGTCCCAGATCCACGCGCACCAGATCGCTGGGGGGCAGATGCAAGGGAATCTTGTAGTCGCCGATCTTATCTTTCGAGCCATGCAGCAACGGTTCATAATAGCCGGTGAACAATCCGCTCGTCTTGCCATCCGCGGTGATTTCAAAGGGCTGGAACCAGGCTTCGAAGAATTGTCTTGCCTCTTCAGCAGTTGGACTAGCTTTGAAGCCATCGGCGGCATCACAGGCCAGCCGCCAATCTTCGGCTTTACCATACAGATCATGGGCGCCAATGGCGCTATTGCCAGGGCGTGTGGTCAGTTTCCCGCAAGAGCGTTTAAATGCCTCAATGGCAGCCGTTGGATTATCGTTCGGCCAGCCTTGGAGGTCTTCATAAGCGACAGGGGCAAACTGAACCTGTGGCTGAATGTCCTCGGTTTTTCCGCAGCCAAACAGCAGAAAAGCAGCAAGGATCGGCGTAACAGTTCTCGTGAACGGCAGTCTCAATATATCGATCGGCAAGCTAGTTGGGGGTTCGCGTTTCGATCAAGACCCAGTTCGGATCCTCATTCTGCGTATCACGTTCGAACGTCCAAATGTCAACAACCTCATCGGCCTGTCCCGGATCACCCTCGACGACATTGCCGTCACGATCATGGACTATATTGACCTGTTCACTCTCGAAACGCAGCGTGATGGCCGCAGCGCCGTCATCCAGCTTGGCCTCAAGCACACTTGGCTCACCCACCATCATCAATTGGGTGTCCAAAGTCTGCTCGATCGCGACACGTTCGTCGATGGCGCGCGCGAAACCACGGAAAACCTGATCGGCCAATAGAGGACGTAAGGTTTCCTTGTCGCCAGCTGCATAGGATTCGACGATCATTTCAAACGCAAGCCTGGCACCCGACAGAAACTGCTGCAGATCAAAACTTGGATCCACTTGTCGAATGCGTATCAGCTCAGCTTTGACGGTCTCATCGCTAAGAGCAGAGATGGCAAGGTCGTTTTCCGGCATCGTGGCGCTCCGATCACCAAGCGGCACGACATTATCTGTCGACCTGTTGTTCGCAATATCACCGTAGCCCTCTGTGCGACGGCGTTCCTGACCAGTTCGACGACCTAGCACGCTACGGAGGCGAAGCGCTATAAACGCAGCGACCATAGCGAAAAACAAGATGTCGATGTATGCAAATCCTTCAGACATTACGGCTCCGTTGAAGCCTTTGGTTGCAGCGGCGAGCGGTTTAGCGGATGTTAACCGCTGAAGCAGCAGGTGCAAGTTAAGGTTTTATCATTAACAAACATATAATGACCCGAACAGAAAAACAAACCACACGTCGGCTCCCAATTGGACGAATTTTGTTAATTGCGTTCATTGTGATGCCGATCATCGAGATTGCAGTCCTGATTCAGGTCGGTGGCTGGCTTGGGCTTTGGCCTACGCTCGCCCTGATTATCTTGACGGCTGTCGCCGGGACATGGATGTTGCGCCAGCAGGGATTCGCGGTGTTATCGCGGGCACAGTCGCAGCTAGAGCGTGGTGCTGTTCCCTTAGGAGAAGTTTTCGAAGGGTTTTGCCTGGTGATCGCCGGCGCCTTGTTGCTGACCCCAGGGTTCGTCACCGATATCATAGGTGGCTTGCTGCTCTTGCCGCCGATGAGAAGCTGGTTGTATCAGGTCTTGGGAGGTCACCTCCGCGCTTCGGTTCACCAGGGCGGAACAACGTTTGGCATGCCGCCGCCTGGTTCTGGTGGATCACCGAATGAGGAACAGGGCAGGCGAGGGCCGGTTGTGGAAGGTGAATTCGAGTCGATGGCGCCTGAAGATGCACCCTCAGATGACAAGCCCGGTGATCCGGAAAACTCCCCAGGCGAAGCCGGAAGTGACAGATCGTCCCAGTCCATGCCGCCGCCGCGAGGAAGTTGGAGCGACCCATCATGATGTTCATTCGCCACGCGCAATCCGAATGGAATCATCATTTCTCGTTGACGCGGGTCGATCCCGACATTCGCGACCCTTCCTTGACGGCGCTTGGTCGGGAACAGGCCAATGGTCTCATCGAGCAGCTTGCGGGCCAAGATCTGACCGAGCTGGTTGCGAGCCCCTATCGCCGAACGCTGGAAACGGCGTCTATCGTTGCCAAAGCTCTTGATCTGCCAATTGCCATTAATCCCCTGGTTCGTGAGCGATGCTTCTTCTCCTGTGATATCGGCAGCGATCCCGATACCCTCAAGCCCGACTGGCCCGACATCGATTTCGCAGGACTGGCGCCTGGCTGGTGGGGAGAGCCGACCGAAACCGAAGAGGATATAGCGATCCGCTGCGATCTCTTTCGAGAGGGTCATGGTCATCTTTTGGAGCGTAACGATGTTGCGGTGATTTCACATTGGGGCTTCATACGGGCCTTTACTGGCCAGGAAGTTGAAAATGCTGCCATCGTAAAGGTCGGGCCTGAGACGAAAAACCTTGGACTATCTTGAAGGAAGAGAGGCATGCCGGTTCGCCTTGAGCCAATGCCATCACACCGAAAAACGTCAACCACTTTGCATAGAGGACACTTAATCAATGGCTGAAACACCTGAAACACCTGCAGCAGGTGGCAACCCTGCAGAGCAGACCGAGGCGCCGCGTTTGATGATCCAGACGCAGTTCATCAAAGACCTTTCCTTCGAGAATCCGCGGGCACCTATCAGCCTCGAACAGAGCCAGCAACGCCCCGAGATCAGTGTTCGGGTCGACGTTCGTGGCGAAGCCATGGCTGAGAATCGCTACGAGGTGGTTCTGGTGCTCAACGTCGATGCCAAGGTGGGCGATGAGGCTGTTTTCGTGCTTGAGCTTAGCTATGGTGGCGTCTTCATGCTGACCAACATTCCCAAGGAAAGCCTGCAACCTCTGTTGCTGGTGGAATGTCCGCGACTGCTGTTCCCCTTCGCGCGGCGGATCGTTGCTGATGCGACCCGTGACGGCGGTTTCCCTCCGCTGATGATCGATCCCATCGATTTCGTTGCGTTGTATCGCCGCCGACAGCAGGAGGCACAGGCAGCAGCGGCCGCCGCTGGGGGCGCGCCCGAACAGGCGCCAAGCGCCGCCGCGGTCAACTGATTGGACTTGCCTGTGGGTCCGTTCCCGGATCCAGGTTCGTCAAAGAGCGGTCGCTATGTCCTACGATGAGTGAGGCATGGTGACCGGTTTTTCGAAAGAGGTCACCTCGACGCCGATGGCGGTGAAGAAAGCGTCGACGTCAGTGACCGAGCTGATCATTGAGGACACGTCGCTACCTGTGAAGTCCTCGTCGACGGTTCGTTCGATCAGCGCTAGCAGCGGATCCCAGTAATTCTCGATATTGAGAAGGACAATGGGCTTGTCGTGGTAACTCAGCTGACGGAGCGTGAGAACTTCGAAAAGTTCGTCCAGGGTACCAAGGCCACCCGGAAGAATGGCGAAGGCATCCGAATGTTCGATCATCCGATCTTTTCGATCGGACATGGCTTTGGTCACGATGAGCTCCGAGATATCGCGATGACCAACTTCAAGCTCAAGCAGACGTTCGGGAATAAAGCCCGTGACCCGGCCACCGGCTTTCATCGCGGCATCAGCGACGGTGCCCATCAGCCCAACATGACCGCCGCCATAGACGATCTCGAGACCAGCGGCGGCGGCAAGCTCACCAAGCCTGACGGCGGCTGACTGGTAGCTAGGCTGTCTCCCGAATTTCGATCCACAGAAAACGCAAATTGATCTGATCATATCATGTCTCCAATTCTCAAAACGCGATCACCCATCGTGTCCAAAAATGGTAAGTCCCTAAGGATAAAGCTCAGATTTGTTCCGGCGGACTGGATCGTACTAGAGGGCGTCCTATGTGAGCCGAATGGGTAAGGTCAACGTGAAACTTGGCATTTCTGGCAAATTAACCCTATTCTTATGCCTACACCCCACAACATGTTGATGTAGAATGTCGGTTCGCGCTTCAGTTATCTCGTTGGTTGTCCTTCTCTGCCTTTTCGCAGTCGGATATGCGCTTTTTGTCGATGATCGGCAGGTGCTAATCCGTGAGGCGGCGAATTCTGCTCCTGATGATACAGTAGAGCAACAGGCAGACGGGCAGACATCAGCCCTCCAGGGATCGGCTGACAGGCGTATGGATGATTTCGGCGCCGGGCCGGGTGGCAAGGTGGTAACGGTACCACTCAGAGATCGATATCGAAATGCCTATGGAGGCGGATCCACAGGTGGCGGAGCGCCTTTGGTTGCAGCAGGCAGGTCTGCGAGCGGTGATCTCGAACAAGCGGAAGGGCAGATCGCGGCCTTGTCCCCATCCGAGCGGGATGATCAGGGGCAGGGTGACAAGGCGCGTTATCGGATCATCGAACGGGAACTCACCGGACAGGAAGGTAAGGCGGGTATTACGGATAAGCGGGATGCGGAACGTCCTGCTGCGCCGAGCTTCGATATCGTTCGGGTCGATCCAGAAGGCAACACAGTGCTTGCGGGGCGAGCCTCACCTTTTGCCGATGTCGAAGTGAAGGTTGGTGATGAGGTGATTGACCGGGTGACGGCGACGGGGCGTGGCGAGTGGGTGTCAACGCCGATAAGACCTCTTCAGCAGGGTGACCAAGAACTCAGTTTACTGGCCAGCAATGACAACGAAGAGCCCGTTGTATCGCGGCAGGTCGTGGTCGTGTCGATTCCCGAAACTGCTGAGCGGGAGACCGCTGACGCTGCAAAACCCGTTGCGGTTCTTCTCAACCGGGTAAAATCTGGCGAGGGCCGTGTTTTGCAGGCTCCAGGGACGCTTCGAGGTGAAGGAAAACTCGCCTTGAAACTCGTTGATTACGACGATGAGGGGGCGATAAAGCTCTCCGGTGAAGCACCGCCAGGTGCCTCAATTCGGATCTATGTCGACAATGAGCCGGCGGCTGTGGTGATCGGCGATTCCAAGGGACAGTGGATCACCACCCTTGATCAGGGCCTGCCGGGCGGCGATTACACGCTTCGTCTCGATCAGCTTGGCAAGGATGGCGACACCGTGGCACGTCTGGAAACGCCGTTTACCCGCGTGACCACGCCGCCGGTCGAAGGCCAATCCAAGGTGGATTATGTCGTTGTCCAACCGGGAAATTCATTGTGGCGTATCGCGCGGCGCCTGTCCGGTGACGGTTTCAACTACGTCTACCTTTTCGAGGCGAACCAGGCGCAGATCCGTGATCCGGATGTCATTTATCCGGGCCAAGTGTTCGAGGTGCCGCAGACTTCTGGCATCGCCGGCTGACCCCCCCGGCGGCGCCGGGGTGCTTGGAAAAGATTAAGCCTAGCTGGAGATGGTTCGCTCCATCGCCGGCAGTTCGGCCAGGTTGCCGGCGAAGGGCTTTTGCTTAGGCCTAGACGGCTTTCTTGGCCTGATGCCGCGTTAGATTTTCATAGTCGGCCATGAGCTGCCTGGTGATATTGCCGACATTGAAGCTGTATTCGGCAATTTCCTTTACAGGCGTGACCTCGACCGCGGTGCCGGTCAGAAATACTTCATCGGCCGTGGCCAGCTCTTCCGGCTTGATATGCCGCTCGATCACCTTGATCTGGCGTTGTTCGGCGAGGTTGATCACCGTCTGGCGGGTGATGCCATTCAAGAAGCAATCGGCCGTGGGTGTATGTAGCTCGCCATCGATAGCAAGGAAAAGATTTGCGCCAGAACCTTCGGCGAGATAGCCCCGGTAATCGAGCATCAGCGCATCATTGTAGCCCGCAGCTTCCGCCTCATGCTTACAGAGCGTGCAGATCATATAGAGACCGGCCGCCTTGCTCTTGATGGGGGCCGTGTCCGGTGCTGGCCTGCGATACCGGGCCCAGGTCATGCGGATGCCTTCCAGCCTCGCTTCCGGCGTGAAATAGGCTGGCCATTCCCAGGTGGCGATCGCCACATGAATTTTACAAGCTTGCGCCGACACACCCATCATTTCCGAGCCACGCCAGGCGATGGGGCGTAGATAACCGTCATCGATGCCATTGGCGGCGATCACCTGCTTGCAGGCCTGATCGAGTGTCGCCACGTCATAGGGCACATCGAACCCCATTTCCTTGCCGGAAAAGATCAAGCGTTCATTATGCTCGGAAAGCTTGAACCCTTCACCACCATAAACCCGTGTTCCTTCGAAGACGGAACTGGCATAGTGCAGCGCATGCGTCAGGATATGGACCTTTACGTCCCGCCAGGGTGCCATCGAACCATCGAACCAGATAAACCCATCGCGATTGTCGTAGGGGACGAGTGACATGAGACGCTGCCTTTCCGAAGTCATCGTGCTAAGCCTACCCGCCTAGCACTGCCAAGACATGGGTGTCAACGTGAGTAAACCCAAGGCGACCCGCCATATCCCGCCAACACCGCCCAATCCGCTTTTCCTCAAAGACGAGGAGCTGATTGAAGGATTGGAGCTGCTCGAGTTTGCGCTGCAACAGCTCTTTGCTGATCTGTCGGAGCACCTTGGCGACGTCGGCCTTGGCCGCAGTCATCAGCGCCTGCTCCATTTCATCGGACGACAACCCGGTATCACCATGGCAGCGTTGCTGCAGATCGTACCGTTGACCAAGCAAAGTCAATCCAGGCTGTTGCGCGAACTGGCGACGATGGGGTTGATCACCCAGACGCAGGACGATGTCGATCGGCGTCAACGGCTTCTGGAGCTGACGGAGAAGGGACGTAACGTCAATCAACAGCTTAATGATGTGCTTCAGCGCCGTTTAGCGATTGCCTATCGGGCGGCAGGTGCCGAAGCTGTTGCCGGTTATCATAAAGTCCTCGAGGGCTTGATCGACGAACCTGCCCGGCGCTTGCTAGGCCGGGGCAAGACCTCGCCTCAAACGCGCTGGCAGCCGTCATGAACAATAAGGATCAGCTTGGGTTGGAGGAGGATCGAAATCCCTTGAATGCAGCGGAAGACGATCGACATATCCTTGTCGTTGATGACGATCGGCGCTTGCGGGATCTCTTGCGCCGTTTTCTGACGGAGAACGGCTATCATGTGACGAGCGCAGCTGACACCGTGGAGGCGACGGCGGCGCTCAAGAATTTTGCTTTCGATCTCATGGTGTTGGACGTCATGATGCCGGGTCAGGATGGGATTAGCTTCACCAGTGAAATCAGACAAACGACCGATCTTCCAGTCCTTCTTTTGACGGCAAGAGGGGAGACTGATGATCGGGTGAGCGGCCTTGCTGCAGGCGCCGACGATTATCTGGTGAAGCCATTCGATCCGAGGGAGCTGTTGCTTAGGGTGGCAACGATCCTCCGCCGTGTGGTGCCCACCGTACCCGAACCGTTGCCGATGCAGCGGCTTCTTCGTTTCGGGCCATTCGTGTTTGATGTCGAGCGGCAGGAATTGAAACAGGAGGGCCAACCAGTCCATCTGACCACGGCTGAATTATCGCTACTTCATATCTTAGCAAAGCAGCCAGGGTCGCCGGTGGATCGGCGATCCCTCAGTGAACAGAGTCGGATCAGCGGATCCGACCGCGCGGTCGACACCCAGATCGCTCGATTGCGGCGCAAGTTGGAGAGTGATCCGCGCCGGCCACAATATCTCCTGACCATGCGAGGAGCCGGATATGTTCTCCGAGTTGGCGGATAAACTGGCATCTGCCAAGCAAGCGGGCCTAGCACCTCGCGAGCCCTGGTTGCGGCAGCTCCTGCCGAAGAGTCTGTTTGGCCGATCGCTTCTCATCGTTCTCCTGCCGCTCCTGATCCTCCAGGCGGTTCTGGCCTATGTCTTCTACGAACGTCACTGGGATACCGTGACCCGCTGGCTGGCTGTTGGCCTGGCAGGCGAGGTCAGCTTGCTGGTGGAGATGCTGGAAACAGCCGATGGTGAGGTCGAGCGGAACGATGTGCTCGGGCTGGCACGAGACCATTTCGGGATCATCGTCAGCTTGAGCCGTGACGGTCGTTTGGAGGATTACCAGACAAATGTTCCCAATAGGACGTCACGGCTTGATCAAACCCTGACCAAGACCTTTAACCGCCAGCTCAATCGACCGTTTGCGCTCGACACCACCTTGTCGGACCGCCGGCCGCGTCAGATCTCGATTTATGTTCAACTGGATCAGGGTTTGCTGCAGGTGGTGGCGCCAAGAAAACGGGTGGATAGCACGACGACGAGGATCTTCATCGGTTGGATGGTAGGGCTCTCCTTGCTGTTGTTGATGCTTGCGATCTATTTTTTGACGAGGCAACTGCGCCCCATAAGGCGGTTGGCCTGGGCCGCGGATAATTTCGGTAAAGGTCAGGATGTCGGCGACTTCAAGCTCGCTGGTGCAACAGAGATCAGGCAGGCTGGGGCGGCTTTCAACACGATGCGCAAGCGCATTCTCCGACAGCTCACCCAGCGCACCGAAATGCTGGCGGCCGTCTCTCACGATCTACGCACGCCGCTGACCCGAATGAAGCTCGAACTTGAAATGCTGCAGGGCGCCAAACCGCACCCCGACGACATCAAAGCCCTACAGGACGATGTCGAGGACATGGCACGAGTGGTTGACGGATACCTCGCCTTTGCGCGCGGTGAGGGGCAGGAAAGCATCACGCCGACCGATCTCGGCAATATCTTGACCGAAGTCGGCCAACGAGCGGGTGGCGATGATGTCATCGTCGAGATCGAACTCGAACATCCGATCTCCATGCCCCTTCGTCCGGTGGCGATCCGGCGATGTGTGGCTAATTTGATCGACAATGCAGTGCGTCACGCCAATTGGGTCGGCATTCGGGCGACTGCCGAAGGCGAGCAGGTCTGGATCGCCATCGACGACAACGGGCCGGGCGTACCGGAGAGCCAGCGGGAAGCGGTCTTCAAACCGTTTTTCAGACTTGACCCTTCGCGCAACCCGAATACCGGCGGCGTCGGCTTGGGTTTGGCGATCGCACGGGATATCGTGCTGAGCCATGGCGGTGATATTCAATTGCACGATTCGCCTGCAGGTGGGCTGCGCGTTCTGATCCGTCTGCCATGTTGACCATGCTGGAAAAGTCGAGATGAGCGGTTCAATGCTCAAAGAGAATGCGCCAAGCGTCACCCTGGCATCGGCGAGCAGCGCGCGTGCATCGATGCTGCGTGCTGCTGGTATCGATGCGGCCATTCAGCCGGCCGATGTTGATGAGGGCGAGATCAAGGCGTCCTTCAAGGCTGCGGGCGGCTCTCCCGGTGACGCCGCCATTGCCCTTGCCGAATTGAAGGCGATGAGGGTCGTTGCGATGCTGCCTGAAGACCACATCGTCCTCGGGGCCGATCAAATTCTCACCTCTGGACAGGAATGGTTCGACAAGCCGAGCGATCTTGGAGCCGCAAGGCAACAGTTAGAGCGCTTAAGCGGTGATTCCCACCAGTTGCATACAGCGGTCGTTGCCTTTCGTGGGCGGCAGCGGGTTTGGCATCATCTTGATCTCACGACCTTAACCATGCGATCGCTGTCACCAGCTTTCCTGGAACGCTATCTGGAGATGGTCGGCGAGGATGCCACGACAACGGTCGGCGGTTATCATATGGAGCGACTGGGGGCCCATCTCTTTAGTCAGATTAAGGGCGATCATTTTTCGATTTTGGGGATGCCGTTATTGCCAGTGCTTTCCTTTCTGCGTGAACAAGGGGCTGTTCTCGATTGAGCAAACCAACCTATCTCACCGGTGGTGCGAAGCTTGCTGGCTTGATGGGCTGGCCCGTTCATCACTCCCGTTCGCCGAGGTTGCATGGCTATTGGCTGGACCAGTACGGTATTGATGGAGCCTATGTCCCTTTGACTGTTGCACCCGACCGGCTGGAACAAGCGCTCCGCGCCTTGCCAGCCCTAGGGTTCAAGGGCACCAATCTGACGATCCCGCACAAAGAAGCGGCCTTGTCGATCGTTGACGACGTGACGGAGACCGCAAAGCGTATCGGAGCGGTCAATACGGTGGTGGTTGGTCCGGATGGTCGGCTGTCAGGTGACAACACAGATGGCTTCGGGTTCATGGCCAATCTTCTGGCAGACCAGAGAGCTTGGCAGCCTGAGGCCGGGTCGGCGGTTATTCTTGGTGCTGGCGGTGCCGCGCGCGCCGTCGCGGTGGCGCTGATCGAGGCAGGTGTGCGACAGCTTCGTTTGCTCAATCGCACCGAAGAGCGTGCGGAACGTCTGGCAACACCGCTTCGATCCATGACCGATGGTGTGGAGGTTCAAGTTCTCGCCTGGCGTGACCGGCATGAAGCGCTGAGGGGCGCCAATCTTCTGGTGAACACAACGAGCCTTGGTATGGAAGGGCAACCGCCTTTGACGCTAAAATTGGATGCCTTGCCCACGGCAACGCTGGTGACCGACATTGTCTATGCGCCGCTCGAAACCGAGCTCTTGGCCTCGGCGCGCAAGCGGGGGAACTCGATCGTGGATGGTCTTGGCATGTTGTTGCATCAAGGGCGGCCGGGTTTTCATGCCTGGTTCGGCGTTGAGCCTATGGTCACCGAGGAACTTCGCCGCGTGGTTCTCCAGGACTAAAGGCAGAGATGATGTCCTTCATCCTTGGGCTCACCGGATCGATTGCCATGGGAAAATCCACGGCGAGCAGCTTTTTTCGCGTCTTCGGCCTGCCAGTCTTCGATGCTGATGCCGCGGTCCATCGGCTTTTTTTTCCAGGTGGAGAGGCTGTTGGTCCGGTGCTCGAAGCATTCCCTGGTACTGCCAATGATGCGGGTGGGATCGATCGTAAGATACTGGGACAGCTGGTGTTCGATGACCCACTAGCGCTCCGTCGTCTTGAGCGGATCGTGCATCCCTTGGTTCGACATGTGCAGCAGTGTTTCCTGGCAGCGAACGCCAAGGATCATGTTCCAGCGGTGGTCATGGATATACCGCTTCTCTATGAAACCGGGGGGGAGCGGCTGATGGATGCGGTCGCGGTTGTCAGTGCGCCAGCTTTCCTTCAAGCCCAACGGGTTCTTCGCCGCCCCGGCATGACGCGGGAACGATTAGCCGCTATTTTGGCAAGGCAGATGCCGGATCGCGAGAAACGGCGACGCGCCGACTTTGTCATCCCTACAGGATTGGGCAAGCGGGTCTCACTAGAGGTCATTGGATCGATTGTTGACGACATCAATGGCCGTCAGCCATCGGTTTGGCCGGATCGATGGCGGCGATCAGCCAAAAAATGATATCAACGAACGCCTTGGAACATCATCATGCGTGAAATCGTGTTGGATACTGAAACCACCGGTCTCGATCCCACAGACGGGCATCGGGTGGTCGAAATTGGCGCTGTCGAGTTGATGAACCATTTGCCGACTGGGCGTGTCTTTCACGAATATATCAATCCAGAGCGGGACATGCCGGCTGAGGCCGAGAAGATCCATGGTATCAGCAGCGCATTTCTCGAGGATAAGCCGCTGTTTGCTGGGATCGTGGATGCGTTCCTTACTTTTCTCGATGAGGATGGGCAGGGAGAGCCGGCTCCAGGTGTTCTTGTCATCCATAACGCCGCCTTCGATATGAAATTCTTGAACAGCGAGCTTGGTCGGCTTGGCCATGAGGCCATCGATGGCGAACGCGTGATCGATTCGCTGCAGCTCGCACGTCAGCGTTTTCCCGGAGCACCTGCCAATCTGGATGCGCTTTGTCGCCGCTTCGATGTCGATGCATCCGTGCGCACCAAGCATGGCGCACTCTTGGATTCGGAACTCCTGGCCGAAGTTTATCTCGGTCTGATCGGCGGTCGTCAGCCAGGGCTTGACCTCGCGGTCAATAAGGATGATCGGCAAGATGTGGTCAGAGGAACACGGGTGCTGAGGCCTGCACGCCCTCACGCAGCAAGCGACACCGAGCTTGCTGCCCACAAACAATTCATGGGGCAGATCAAAAACCCGCTATGGCAACGTTAGCGCGTCACCGGCCAAGGTTGAATTGATCCGTTCCGGTACAGTATCGGCGCCATCACGCTAAAGGACTGCGTATCCTCCTTGCATCGAAAGCGGTGCGAACCAACCGACGTGGTCACATCACTAGGCGTGCTTTTGGATAATGTCGCTTACTTCATCCAGAACTTCGCTCAGCAGACTCTCGTCATCGGCCTCGACCATCACCCGGATAAGGGGTTCAGTTCCTGATGGTCGCACCAAAAGGCGCCCATGGCCCGATAAGCGGTCATTAGCGACTTCGATGCAGCGCTGGACTTCACCGTCCTCAAGCGGTTTGCCGCCGGTCAATTTGCAATTCTTGAGGCGCTGGGGCAGGGGCTCGAACACGCGGCCGATCATGCTCAATGGTTGATCCTGCTCACGCATGGCGGCCAGGATCTGCAAGCCGGCGAGCAGGCCGTCGCCGGTGGAGGCAAACTCGCTCATGACAATATGGCCGGATTGCTCGCCGCCGAGGGTGTGGCCGCTTGCTCGCATATGCTCAACCACATAACGATCACCAACTTTGGTGCGATGCAGTTTCATACCCTGGCTTTCCAGGTAACGCTCCAGGCCAAGATTTGACATGATGGTGGCCACCACGGTGTCAGAACCAAGCCTGTCCTGTCGCTTCCAGTGGTTGGCGAGTAATCCCAACATCTGATCGCCGTCGATCAGGCGTCCATTTTCATCCGCAAGCACCAAGCGATCGGCATCGCCGTCGAGTGCAATACCGAGATCGGCGCCATGCTCCTTGACGGTCGCGCAAAGGCCATCCGGGTAAGTGGAGCCGCATTGGTCATTAATGTTGAAGCCATTGGGTGCAGTGCCGATTTCGATGACCTCGGCACCAAGTTCCCAGAGCACTTTGGGCGAGACCACATAGCCGGCACCATGGGCGCAATCGATCACGATCTTCAGGCCATTCAAGGTCATGCCTTTGGGCAAGGTGGCTTTCAATGCCTCGATATAGCGTTCGCGCGAGCCTTCAAGCTTAAGAGCGCGGCCGAGCAAGTCCGGGGAGGCAAGGGAGATCGTGTCGACATCGCGCATCCGTTGCTCGATGGCAAGCTCGATGTCGTCCGAGAGCTTAAAGCCGTCGGGGCCGAAAAGCTTGATGCCATTGTCTTGATAGGCGTTGTGCGAAGCGGAGATCATGACGCCGAGATCGGCGCGAAGCGATCTGGTCATCATGGCGACGCCTGGGGTGGGCAGCGGCCCTAGAATGGTGACATCCATCCCCATGGCGAGAAAACCAGCGGTCAGCGCCGGCTCCAGCATATAGCCCGAGAGGCGTGTATCCTTGCCGATGACCACGCGGTGACGATGGTCACCGCGCGTAAATTGGCTACCGGCAGCCATGCCGAGCTTGAGGGCGATTTCGGCGGTCATCGGCGGCGTATTGGCCGTGCCGCGTATGCCGTCCGTACCAAAAAATTGGCGTGTCATGGCGTTCCCAACGTTGATTTAGCTCGCTTTGGACTGATTAATCACAGTGAAGACGCGTGGTCTTACGCAAAGCGATGCACCAAGGCAACCTGCAGCGCCAGCCGTTAAAAAATCATTAAGTCATGGTTGCAGCATGACCACAGGCATCAATGACTAACGTTCGACCTATCGAAGCAGGCTCAAACGCTGCTGCTCAAGTCATGTGGTAGAGCTTCACGTGCCAGGTTGCGGGCTTGGCTCCATGCCACCGGTATCATGATCATCATCTGATGGGGACGTTGTCGGTACCGATCCGCGTTTGCCGCCCGTGGTGGCCGAAGCACTGGGTGGTTCCTGGGGCGGCGTTGCCTTTGGCATGGGTTCACCACGCAAAATCGCACCGATTTCATCGCCTGTCAGCGTTTCATGCTCGAGCAGCGCATTGGCGAGATCATGCAACTTGTCGATATCGTCGCCGATCAGTTTTCTGGCACTTTCATAGCCGGTATCGACGATCTGACGAACTTCCGAATCGATCAGCTGCGCGGTTTCCTCGGACACATTCTTGGACTGTGTTACGGAATGGCCGAGAAATACCTCTTGCTGGTTTTCGCCGTAAGCAATTGGTCCGAGCTTGTCGCTCATTCCCCAGTGCGTAACCATATGGCGCGCCATCTTGGTCGCTTGTTCGATGTCGGACGAAGCGCCTGTCGTGACCTTATCATGTCCGAAGATCAGCTCCTCAGCGACCCGGCCGCCCATCGCAACCGCGATATCAGCTTCCAGTTTTTCGCGCGCCAGCGAGATCCGATCGCCCTCAGGCAGGCGCATCACCATGCCAAGCGCTCGGCCGCGGGGGATGATTGTAGCTTTATGAATAGGATCTGATGCCGGTGTGAAGAAACCCACCAAAGCGTGACCTGCTTCATGATAGGCCGTCAGCTTTTTCTCATCTTCGGTCATGACCATAGAGCGGCGCTCCGCTCCCATCATCACCTTGTCCTTTGCTGACTCGAAGTCGACCATGCTGACCATGCGTTTGCCGGCGCGCGCAGCGAGCAGGGCTGCTTCGTTGACGATGTTGGCGAGGTCGGCACCTGAGAAGCCGGGCGTACCACGGGCTATCACCTTGGCATCGATATCAGGACCAACCCGCACTTTTTTCATATGAACTTGAAGGATTCGCTCGCGGCCCAGCACATCCGGGTTCGGAACGACAACCTGACGGTCGAAACGGCCGGGTCGGAGCAACGCTGGATCGAGCACATCTGGACGGTTGGTGGCGGCGATTAGAATGACACCTTCATTGGCCTCAAAACCATCCATCTCGACCAAGAGCTGGTTCAACGTCTGCTCGCGCTCATCATTACCGCCGCCGAGACCAGCACCGCGATGACGGCCGACCGCGTCGATTTCGTCGATGAACACGATGCAGGGCGCGTGTTTCTTGGCCTGCTCGAACATGTCACGGACACGAGAGGCGCCGACGCCGACAAACATCTCGACGAAGTCGGAGCCGGAGATGGTGAAGAACGGCACATTAGCTTCGCCGGCGATGGCGCGGGCAAGGAGTGTCTTACCTGTACCTGGAGGGCCAACGAGCAGCACACCTTTGGGAATGCGGCCGCCAACCTGCTGGAATTTCTGTGGATGTTTCAGAAATTCGACGACTTCTTCGAGTTCTTCTTTCGCTTCGTCGATCCCGGCAACATCGTTGAAGGTCACCCGCCCATGCTTTTCGGTGAGGAGGCGAGCGCGGGACTTGCCAAAGCCCATGGCTTTGCCGCCACCAGACTGCATCTGGCGCATGAAAAAGATCCAAACGCCGATTAACAGCAGCATCGGGAACCAGGACACCAAGACGCCGAGAAGTGACGGCATGCTGTCATCGATCGGTGCCGCGGTGATGACCACACCCTTTTGGCGCAGGCTTGCGACCAGATTGGGATCTTCAGGCGGAACATAGGTGCTAAAGGAGCGATTATCCGTGAAATGGCCGTTGATCGTCTTACCTTGGATCGTGACGTCGCTTACCCGGCCCGCATCGACATGGCTGAGAAAGTCCGAATAAGAGAGATTGGCCTGGGTATTACGACCCGACGGGTTCTGGAAGAGATTGAAAAGTGCGATCAGCAAAAGGCCGATAATGACCCAAAGCGCCAGATTTTTCGTGAAGTTGTTCACGTCAGATGCCTTTCCAACTCGCTAGCCCAATTGCAGCCGATCGAGGATCGACCTGCTCATTCGCCTCATTCCAGACTTCGGACCGCGAAGAAATCGAATTCCGAAACGTCATCTTAACAGCACAATCCTTAACATAGGCTCACCCCAATTCTTAACATAGAGTTGCCTCTTCACAGCGCAACGATTGTCCCATCAGAGATCCATCACATATGGGCTGCGAATGGCGCATTGGCTAGGGGGGTGCGCGGCCTAAATTTAAGATCGAGTACCGTGGGGGCCAAGGTTCGTTCAAAGAGACCAAGATGAGGGATCGCGATCAACGCCCCATCTTGCCAGATTGCGGGCAGACTTTCCCTGATAACCGCTGGAATGTCTCGCTTTTGGCCATGCTGAACCAGGTCTTTGCGCTTGGACCAGGCTTGATCGCCCAATCGGTGTACGAAGACCGGTCGAAGTCGACCTCGAAGTCGGATCAGGAACCGATCTTCCCAACAATGCCAATGTTGTGGTGTAAGCTCCAGGGCAGGTCTTCGATCGTTTTCGCGACAAAGGAGCCATTGACCCCTTCGTTGTCGGATCTGACAATGAGCGAGGGTAGTACCGCGAAATGGTCGCTCGTCACGCATCCTGCCGACGAGTCTCTCCAGGCTGTCTCTTCTCGGAGGATAGGGCGCGCCGCCGATGGTGGTCAGCACTCTCGCGAGGAGGCGGGCTGAAACTTCGCTCGATAAATCACCGAAATGACCGGCTGATATCCGGGCAAATCCCATGGGATCGATAGTGACGAGACGTGCCAGCAGGATGCTGATCCGTTTGTCCGAGCTGTTTCGCCTGCGGCTGTGATCGGCGGCCCTTTCGCTAAGTGCAGGCACATCGATGCCGTCCAGGCGAAGGCGGTTGCGCGCAAACGAACGGCTTTTGTTGCTCGGATCATCGATCCATGGTTGGCCGGCATCTTCCAGGGTAGCGATCAGGCGTTCCTTATCGATCCTGAGCAATGGCCGAATGAGGCGCAGTCTTGGCAAGTCGCGGATGGCCGACATCGCTGCGAGGCCATCCGGACCGCTGCCTTTAACTATTCTAAGCGCAACCGTTTCGGCCTGATCCTGGCGATGATGAGCTGTCAGGAGATGGAGAACGCCTGCCTTTCGGCACCAATTGCTGAGGTGGTCATACCTTGCGTCTCGAGCCCTTTGCTGCACACCAGTCCTGGGCTTTGGCCCGGACCATGTCAGGATATGGTGCTCGATGCCGAGAGATCTTAACCAGCACCCGGCTTGGTGTGCTTCTTCTGCTGAGGAGGGGCGCAGGCCGTGGTCGACGGTGAGGCCAATCACCCGTCCGTTTCGCCTTGCTGCCCAGTCCTGGAGGAGTAGGGTCAATGCCATGCTGTCGGGACCGCCGGACAACGCAACGGCAAGAATGGGGTTCTGTTCGAAGGGGTCAACCGCCGCCATCAGGCCATCAAATTCGACGCTCAATAGAGGCTTTCTGCCGGCTGTTGATAGAGGCAAGCCTTGATAAGAGCGATCATTATCGGCTAGCGGATTGTCCACGTCATCAACTTTGTCGCTGCAACGGCCTTGCCACCGCGTTCATCGCGGCTGCCGCTCAATGGTAGGATGTGAGGGGCCTAATCAGCCACAAGCGGCGCGAGCGCGCTCCCGGTTGACGGCTTGCCCGATATGCGCTGGTGTATTCGGGAATGCGTCGTTCAGCTCGTCATAGGTCAAGCAAGCTTGTTCCATCTGACCAAGATTGGCAAGCGACATGCCCAGCTTCAAGAGGTTGTCGATCGCCTTGGGCGCATCCTTGCCGTAATCCCCATAATTGCGTGCAAAAGCCGCAGCAGAGGCCGTGTAATTTTGGCGCACATAGTGGGTTTCAGCCAACCAGTAAGCCGCATTCGAAGCGAGTTGATGCTCCTCATGAATGTCCAAGAACGTTTCGAGCCCGTTCTGTGCGCCTTGGTAATCGCCGGCGCGCAGGAGCTGAACGGCATTCTCATATTGCTTTTCAGCGGAGAAGGTGCCCTTCTCCGGTGGCGCGATCGCCGTCGGGTCCGGCCTGGGTAGATTGGCAACCGCACTTTCGGGCACACTTCCTAAAGAACCGTCCCCGGATTGCTCGGTGAGTGCTCGCAATGCTTCTTCCGGCGAGCGTGAGGTCTGATCGACTAGGGTCGGAGACGAGCCTGATTGATCGCTCGCGCCGGATTGCACCGCCCTTTGATCCAGACGCTGGGCTAGATCGTCCAGGCGATTATTCGTCTGTCGCTGCTCGAATTCCAACTCTTCGATACGGCCGTTCAATCGCCGGATTTCCTCCTCGAGGCGCCCGATGATGGCCTGTTCTCGCGCACGGTTATTGGTTTGCGCTTGAACGAGCTGAAGAGCTGGCGCCGCCATTTGTGAGGCTTGCCCGCGATCAAACACCGAGACGCCAGCCTTGGCCGGGGTGACTAAGAGGTTTGCGAAAAGCAACGTTGCGATCGTGACGATCACAGGCTTAGCCTGGCGTTTCAAATATGGTTTTTGTAAAGCAAAGCCTGGGACAATCGGCCAGGCTTTATCGTTTTGGGTCATCAGTTTATTGTGGCCACCACCGTGACCGACCTCCGGTTGTTTGCCCATGCGGTGTCGTCGTTTCCGGCATC
Organism: Geminicoccales bacterium; assembly: GCA_050633905.1. Lineage (GTDB taxonomy): Bacteria > Pseudomonadota > Alphaproteobacteria > Geminicoccales > Geminicoccaceae > JANQPX01. Next base: position 19,942 of record JBOEHJ010000014.1, on the reverse strand, counting down.
GGCTGGGCGTTCTTCGCCATAGGAAATCGTCTGCACGCGATTGCTTTCGATGCCCAAGGCGGTCAGATAGTTTTTGACGGTCGTAGCCCGTCGATCGCCGATTGCCAGATTGTATTCACGCGTGCCGCGCTCGTCGGCATGACCTTCGACCGTGACGACGAGGTTCGGATATTGGCGAAGCCAGGCTCCCTGCCGGTCAAGTGTCTCGGTGGCCAAGGGACTAAGGACGGCGCTGTCGAAATCGAAAAAGACACGATCGCCGACTGAAAGCTCCAGGTCCTCTTGTGTTCCAGGAGCCGGCTGATTGGCGGCTAGGGTATCGCTGCCGATGCCGCGACCATCATCCACGCCTGTTGTCGCTGAGACGACGGGACCGCTTGCAACCTCATCGGTGCCATAGTCGTAGTCTTCATTGGAAGAACAGCTTGCCAGAAAGAAGGTTGCTGCGAGCAGGAGATAGGAATTCCTAAGCATTGAATGCTCCATAGAGACACGTCATGTGCCATCGGCCAAGCGTTGTTTCAAAGGCATCATTTCCCTCCTTACCCGCTCATCGGCTGACCTTTTATGGTCGATAGTTAAGCCCTAATCTTGATGAGCGAGGATGTTCAATCGATATTAATCTATCAGTTAACGTTCTACACGTAAATTCTTGAATAAATGCATGTGATCAGGGAATCAAGACCGACCAGTCCGGATCGGAAGCATCCAGCGGCGTCAGGAGCTCTCGTTCATTGTAGCCGGTGACGTCGATGGTGAAGAGCCTGATCTGGTTGGTCCGGTAGTCCTTTCTGCTGAACAGGATGATTCGGCCGTTGGGCGACCAGGTTGGTCCCTCGTCCAGGGCGCTCCGGGTAAGGAGGCGTTCATCGCTGCCATCCGTGCGCATTACACCGATATGAAACAGGCCACCCTTGATCTTGGTAAACGCGATCAGGTCGCCGCGCGGTGACCAAGCAGGGCTGCCATAGCTGCCGCCACCGAAGCTGATCCGCCTTGGCTGTCCACCATTGATGTTCATAACATAGAGTTGTGGGCTGCCGGCGCGATCCGAGTTGAAGACCATTTCGGTGCCATTGGGCGAAAAAGAGGGCGATGTATCGATGGCTTGGTTGTCGGTCAGCCGTTCGCGCTGACTGCCAACGCGGCCATTGATCACGTCGAGCAGATAGAGATCGGTATTGCCGCTGGTGGCTAAGGACATTGCCAGGTGATTGCCGTTCGGGGCAAATTTTGGCGCGAAGGTCATGCCTGGAAAATTCCCAAGCGGCCTCTCGGTCGACGTCAAAAGGTTACGTTCATAGATCTGGGGAACGCGTCCACGATAGGCCATATAGGCGATGCTAGTGCCCTCAGGGTGAAATCTTGGGGTCAGAACCAGATCGCTGCCATCTGTCAGGAAACGATGATTGGCGCCGTCCTGGTCCATCACGGCGATCCGCTTGAGACGATCGGTTGCCGGGCCGGTTTCGCTGACATAGACGATTTGGCTGTCGAAATAGCCCTCTTCGCCGGTCACCCGTTCATAGACCGCATCGGCGATGCGATGGGCGATACGGCGCCATTTGTCCCGGTCCGCATTGAAACGAAGGCCGCGCATCTGCGTGCCACCGAACACGTCCCATAGGCGAAATTCGACGGTGAGGTCGCCCGCGGCTCCGCCGCTGATCACGGTGCCGGTGACCAGCGTTTGTGCGTTGATCTGGCGCCAATCGGCGAAGCGCGGTGTTTTTTGCAACTGATCCGGCGCTTGAATGAAGGCGCGTCGATCAATCGGGCGAAATAAGCCGGAGCTTTCGAGATCGGCACTGATCACATCGGCCATATCGCGGCCGAGTTCGCTCGCATCCGGGGTTTCGCCATGGAGCTCGCTGATCGCGATCGGCAGGGGTTCGATTTTGCCGCCGGTGATGTCGATCACGTTTTGTGCTGCAGCGCCAAAAGAGATCAAGGCGGTAAAGAAAACGCCTAGCGCCAAGCTGCGGATACGGATCATATGGAGCATAGCCGATACCTTCAATTCGCCTGACGATTATGGCCGGAACAGGAATGTAGCATCGTTTAGTAGTGCGTATTTACCACTTGGTATCGGTAAAGGACTAGCCCTTTGTACAGCTCGCACCGCGCTCTCTGCAAAGGCCCTGTAGGCGGGATCCCGTGACATGCGATCACTCGGGTCATCAACCCTGACGCTGATCACCGTCCCATCGGGATGAACCCTGATACTCAACGGCACCGCTTCATCATGGGTTCCGCCCGGTCGGATCCAGGCATTTATGATCGCATCTTGAAGCGCGCCGACCTCACTGGACGTCAATTGCAATGATGAGCCAGCACGGTCCGTTCTTGCCTGCCCTTCACCCGTGATCACACGGCCTTCACCATCCTGCTCGACATTGCCGGCAACCTTTTGATCGAGGTTTTCGACGCTCTTCAGAAGAGCGGCAAATTTATTCTCTTCAACCGGTTTTGGCTCGGGCTCAACTAACTCAGGCTTGGATGCCGGGCGGGCCGTCGGTGTTGGCGGCGGCTCATCTTCATTGAAGGCAGCCTGCTCTTCTTCCTGCTCGGATTCGAGCTCAGGCTC
>JBOEHJ010000014.1:0-17222 GCA_050633905.1 Geminicoccales bacterium | reverse complement strand
GGCTCGACTTCGGCTGCTTCCTGATCCCGCTCCGCCGTCGCTGCCTGTTCGGGCGCTGGTAGCTCTGGCGTCGGTTCGTCGACGGCATTCACCAGCTCCACGGTCACGGTTTCTTCGGCGGGTGGTGGCAAGCGGCCAAAAGAGGGCAGGCCAAAGAACAGGACTAGACCAAAGACCACATGAAACGCGAGGGAGATCAGGCTTGCGCTGCCCATGATCCGTTAAGCCCGTCCCTTGACGCCGCGGCTAAACGCAAAGCTGGCGATAGGCTTATTCTGCTCCATTGGGAGCGCCCTGGTCTTCGAGGGTGACCGGAACGGTATTCTCGTCGCGCAGCTTGGTGACGAGTGCGACCTTGGAAATGCCAGCGTCATGGATCGTGCCGACCACCTGCATCACACGGCCGTAATCGATCACTTTATCACCACGGACGAAAATCCGGGTTCCAGGCTTGGTTTCGAGCACCGCGTTCAGACGCGGGCCGAGTTCATCGAGGGCGATCTCGCTTTCCTGCAGATAGATGGCGCCGTTACGATTGACAGTGACGGTTAGCGGCTCGTCCTGCCCCGGCAAAGGCGAGCTGGTCGCTTTGGGTAGGTCAACGGTCACACCTACGGTTAGAAGTGGGGCTGTGACCATGAACACGATCAACAGCACCAGCATCACGTCGACAAACGGCGTGACATTGATCTCGGACATAGGCTTGGCGCGGCGGCGGCTGCCGCGCCGCATTGTGGTATCGGCGCTGATAATACCCAAGGTTACGCTGCCCTCGAACCGTCGAAACCGCTTTGGCCATCGTCGAGTTCACGCGACAGGACGACTGTGAATTCATCCGTGAAGGTGCCAACCCTGGTCGCATAACGGTCCACGTCGCCGGAGAGCTTGTTATAAGCGACGACGGCAGGGATTGCGGCGATCAGGCCAAAGCCCGTTGCCAGCAGAGCTTCCGCGATGCCGGGGGCGACGACCGCAAGTGTGGTGTTTTTGGTGAGTGCAATGGCCTGGAAGCTGCCCATGATGCCCCAGACCGTGCCGAACAGGCCGATGAAAGGGGCGGTCGCTCCGATCGTGGCGAGTGAACTCAGATAGCGTTCCACCAGTTCGATTTCCCGATCAGCGGTCAACGACATGACCTTCCCGACCCGAGTCAAAAGGGCGGCTGCACTGCTAGCACGATTGGGAGCTGGCGCGTCCCGCCATTCCTCCATACCGGCCGCGAAAGCTGATGCCATCGGGTTATCGGGCCGGGTGCCCAGTCGACGATAAAGATCATCGAGAGCAGCGCCTGACCAGAAGTCACGCTCGAAAATGTTGGCGCGTCGTCGAAGGTTTCTGAACTTCCAGAGCTTTTGGAAGATGATGGTCCAGGACCAAACCGAGCATAGCAGGAGGATGAGCATCACCCCTTTGACGATCGGATCAGCCTGGCCAACCAGCGACCAGATGCTCAATCCGACGACTTCATCGCCGGCTAGGCCGAGTGTGGCGATCGAGTTGTCTGCCATGGTTCCATCCTGTGATCTAATAGTGCCGAGAGACTGCCTCGCGCCAATGACCAGAATGTAGAAAAGATGCCGCGTGACAAGAAAACGGCGAGGATTGTGCGAGGTCGACTCACGTCACCGGACCAAAAACGCTTCTCGCGCGAAAGTGTCAAGCTTCAACCTTATTGCAACCCTCTCTACACAGTTTCAACCTTTATATTGTGGCCTGAGCGCCGCAATCAATGCAGGCGGCAAACGCGATGGCTTCATCATGTCATTTAGCAAGGCGAGGTGAATATCAAGCGACACCAGGAGGCGATCACCATGATAGACTCGCTGGTCCAGATTGATCGACGCACCGCCTATTTTCCTGACGCTCGTGCGTATATCGAGCAAATCATCAAGACGAGCCGGGTAATGATAATCGAGGGAACAATGCTTCACGACGAAGGTCAGACCGTGGCTGTCCTGAAGGAGACTGTGGGCAGCATCATAGTCGCGCAGCATCTCGGTTCGGGCGCGTTCTGCGAACTTTAGATAATTCGCGTAATAAACGATTCCGCCCGCATCCGTATCCTCATAGTAGACACGGATGGCGAAATGGTGAGGTTCATCGGCCCCGGCCTCGTCGCGATCCACCATCATCTCCGATGTCTCAGCCTTGATCGCGATCAGCCTGATCGAACAGATCGCTCTTGGAGGTGGCTGGTTTTGGCGGGGTGAGGTTGAGATGCTCCCAGGCGAGCCTGGTCATAAACCGGCCTCTTGGCGTTCGCTGCAACAGGCCTTGCTGTAGGAGAAAGGGCTCGACCACCTCTTCGAGGGTATCTCTTTGCTCGGAAAGGGCCGCTGCCATGGTATCGATGCCGACCGGACCGCCGTCATAATGACGGGCGATGCAGCTGAGATAACGCCGGTCCATGCTGTCCAAGCCGAGGCGATCCACATCAAGATTGGTTAGGGCCGCATCGGCGGCCTTTGCGTCGACAATCTCGATACCGCCAACCGTAGCGAAGTCCCGAACCCGGCGAAGCAACCTCGCTGCCACCCGGGGGGTCCCTCTTGACCGCTTGGCGATCTCAGCGGCCCCGTCGGGGGCGAGGTTCAAGTCAAGGAGGTCAGCACCTCGGCTGACGATCTCGATCAGCTCCTTATGGGTGTAGAATTCCAGCCGCAATGGAATACCGAACCGATCCCGGAGCGGCGTGGTCAAAAGGCCGGTTCGTGTTGTGGCGCCCACCAGAGTGAAGGCTTGCAGGTCGATGCGCACCGAGCGTGCCGCCGGTCCCTCGCCGATGATCAGATCCAGCTGGAAGTCCTCCATCGCCGGATAAAGCACCTCCTCGACCGCTGGGTTGAGGCGGTGAATTTCATCGATAAACAGCACGTCCCGGTGCTGAAGATTGGTGAGCAATGCAGCAAGGTCGCCGGCGCGCGCGATCACCGGCCCAGAGGTCATCCGAAAGCCGACGCCGAGTTCAGCTGCGACGATCTGGGCAAGCGTGGTCTTGCCAAGGCCAGGAGGTCCCGCGAACAGGACGTGATCGAGGGCTTCCTCGCGCTGCTTGGCGGCCTCGATAAAGACCCGAAGATTGGTGCGAAGCTGGGCTTGGCCGATGAAATGATCGAGCCTTTTTGGGCGAAGTGTTACGTCAGCATCGTCGTCAGCCGCTTTGGGACTGATCAGCCGATCTTGCGGGTGGCTCTCAGTCTCGTCGATCATCGTCATTGATCACGCAGCCTCTCGTTTGCTGGCCAGTGTTTGCGCATCCAGCAAGCGATCATAGATAGCCATCAGCGCGTCACCGAAGTCAGCCTGCCGATAGCGGGCCCGAACAATCTTGGCATTGTCGATCCCGATTTGGCGAACCTGGTCACGATGCGCCGCAGCGTAGCGCAAGGCTTGGGCCGTCGTCATCGGATCATCAGGCTTGACCAGGGCACCATGGACACCATCCTCGACGATCGAGCCGCTATTGTGCGTGGTGATGACATAACAGCCGGTCGCTAGAGCTTCAAAAACGACGCGCGCCGACCCCTCGGCAAGGGAGGGAAACAAAAAAACGTCCGCAGCACTCAGCCTCGCCGCCATTTCCCGCCGGTCGACCCGTCCAACAACCGTGACGCGCGGATCATCGAGAAAGTTTTTTTGTTTGGCCGCCATCGCTTGATCAATGGGGCCGACCAGGTCAAGGCTCCAGGGAAGATCGTCAAGCACCGACAGTGCCTCGATCACATGATCTGCCCCTTTCCGCTGCTCGAAAGCACCGGCGAACACAAGCTGAAGCGGGGTATCAGGGAACGCCTCAGCCGTTGGCTGCGCCTGCTGCTGGGGGAGAAGGTCAAAAAAGGCATCGTCCAGGCCTTGATAAAGCACCTCGACACGTTCCGGGTCCCAGCCTTGATGGACGAAGGTATCCTTGACGAAAGCTGAGTTGACCATCACCCGGTCCGCATGGCGGAGGTCGTTCATCACCTCGACCCAAAGCGGTGCCATCCGGCCTCGCTCGCCTTGGGGGGGCAGGCGTCCCTGGTGATCGACGAGATGAGCGAGAACCCCTGGATGCGCAATCGTATGATCAGCGAGCGTCGCCATGCCTTTTTGCCGGGCAGCCGCAGCCGAGCAATGCCCGTAACCCGTACGGTAATGGTAGATCTTGGCGGAAGACGCGAGCACGGTTGATTTGGCTTTTCGCGCGAAAGCGGCCCTTGCCGCCTTGACTGCCTGATCGCCGATCACCCTGCCACCGAGATGCCCGATGGTCTCCAGAACCGGTGTCGTGGTCAGCTTGTCGTCGGGCAAGGCGACATGACGATCCAGGAGCCGGGCGATGCGTGGCTGGTTCAACAAGCCGAGCATCGACAAGCGCTTCTTCATCTGCTCTGTCGGATAAAAGCCGGCTATGCATCGATCCAGCCGGCCCCGCTTTTCGGCTTCTGTTGCCGAGATTAGCAAAAGAAAACGATCAAATCCGTTGGCGATGATCACATCAGGCCGATGCATGGCGACCTCTGCTGTCTGAGCCAAGAGCCGTCAGTTCTTTCAAACCTGCCCGAATAAGATCTTCGACATGGCCATTCTCGCCCAGCGCCGCTGCCGCTTTGGCAACAGCACTATGGGCTTCGCTTCGCCCATAGCCGAGATTGACCAAGGCCGACACCGCATCCTCACCAATATGTCCAACGCTGCCGGCGGCGGTCGCTGAATTTGGGATGGTAACGGTGGGTGTCGTTGGGAGGTCGCCGACCTTGCTTTGAAGTTCGCTGACAAGGCGCTGGGCGAGGCGTGGGCCGACGCCGCTTGCTTGGGCGAAAGCTGCCTTGTCCCGCGCCATGATGGCTTGGGTAAGTTGTTCGGGTGTCAGGGCGGAGAGGAGGGCAAGAGCCACCCTGGCGCCGACGCCCTGCACCGTTTGCAAGAGGCGGAACCAGCTACGTTCGGCAGCGCTTTGAAATCCGTAAAGTGTCAGGCTTTCCGCCTTGAACTGGGTCTCAATCTGCAAGGCGGCCGGGTCACCGGCCACGGGCAGATTGGCGAGCGTTCGACTTGAACAGAATGCCAGATAGCCAACGCCGCCGACATCGATAATCACCGAATCCTCGGCGATCTCATGAACCGTGCCATTTAGATAGGCAATCATCGCTGAGCCTCCGGCATGATCTCGGCCATACGGTCAAGCTGCGTGCGGTGATGGGCGTGACAGACCGCAACGGCGAGCGCATCGGCCGCATCGCCTTTCACAGGACCAGCACCTGGCAGCAAGATTTGCACCATCATCGCGACTTGCGCCTTTTGCGCCGCGCCAGTGCCGACAACGGCGCGTTTCACGGTCTTAGAGGCGTATTCCGCGACGGGCATGCCCGCATGAGCGGCGGCCAGCAGAACAACGCCTCGTGCCTGACCAAGCTTGAGCGACGATCCTGCATTCTTATTGATCACCGTTTCTTCGACCGCTGCCGCATCCGGCTGATAATGCCGCACAACATCCTGCAGCCCCCGATAAAGTGCGTCGAGCCGTTCGGCCAATGGGTCTGCGGGATCGCTGGTGACCACGCCTGACCCTCTAAAGCTGAGCGTGTTGTCTCGCGAAAAAATAACGCCCCATCCGGTGCGCTGCAGGCCTGGATCGAGGCCCAGCAACAGCATCAGGCGCTCAAACGCTCCAGCACCGCGTCATCCGCCTCGAAATTGGTGATAACACGCTGGACATCATCATTGTCATCGAGGGTATCGAGCAGCTTGAACAGGGTCGTTGCCTGGTCCTCGTTGACTGGCACGGTCACCTGTGGACGCCATCCCAAGCGCGCTGCCTCCGGCTCGCCCAGGGATGCCTCGAGCGCTTCACGCACAATATTCAAGTCATCAGGTGCGCAAATGATATCGTGCCCGCTTTCACCGGACTGGCAGTCCTCTGCACCAGCTTCGATCGCCGCTTCGAGAACAGTATCGGCATCGCCGGCATCGGCCGGGTAGGTGATCTCGCCGACGCGATCGAATTGAAAGCTGACGCTATTGGTCTCGCCGAGGGAACCACCCATTTTCGAAAAAGCCGTGCGCATCTCAGCCGCGGTACGATTGCGGTTATCCGTCAGCGTCTCGACGATCACCGCAACGCCAGCAGGACCGTAACCCTCATAGCGCACCTCTTCGTAGTTCTCGCTATCAGCACCCGAACCTTTGTTGACCGCACGCTCGATATTGTCTTTGGGCACATTAGCTGAGCGTGCTGCCAGCAAGGCGCTGCGAAGCCTGGGATTGGACGAAGGATCTGGCCCACCCATCTTGACCGCGACCTGCACTTCGCGCACCAGGCGCATAAATGTCTTTGCCCGATTGGCGTCTTGGCGCCCTTTGCGGTGCATGATGTTCTTGAATTTGGAATGTCCGGCCATCGCCTCGTCTGCTCGCTGCTTCCTGTGCTCATCTGGTCATCTTGGAAAAGGGTCAGCGACAATCTGCCCTTCTCCTTGCCAAACTGCATCGGTCTCTAGCACAGATTGTGCCGATCGCCCAAGGCCAACCCTGACCAACCGTAAAAATTACGATCCAGGTCATCGATGAGGTAGATCACTGAATTACAACCCGGGGTTAACCGAACATTAAATATTTCCAGGTTAGGTAGTGTGATTGGTCGCGTCAGATTGCGGCCTGTCGCAACACTCAAATCGGCCAATTTGATGTCTCGGAACTCGGAAAACCCAAACGCTTCTAAAGAACAGCGGAGCCACCAGCGCGTATCGAGCCGCATTACCGCTACGTTGCTTTTCGATGGCGGTGCCTGGCATTGCACGATCTGCGATATCTCACCAAAAGGCGCTGGCATCGAGCCCGCGATTCCATCAGCTCTAGGGCATGTTGTGGAACTGCAAAGCGCGCGCTTTGGCCGGCCGTTGCTAGGCCGTGTGGTTAACGTTGCCGAAAACCGAACCAATATTGCCTTCGAACTCGATTCCGCCATGGAGTACGAGCTGGCCAAATTCCTGGCGACGAACATCGACCTCAGCTAGTGGTGGTGTGACCACGTCATTTGGTTGCCTAACACAATAGCCTGGGTTGATGGTATGCGGCCAAGTTTTCGACAATCGTAGCGGATAGATCCGCTGAAAAAAAATGAGGCGCACAGGTTTCATCGGATCGAAGCATATTACCTTATCGCCCCTCAGCCTCTTATTGACATCAGACCTCTGCCAGCCTGGAAATCAGCAAATACAAGCTGATAACAGCCCAAAAGCTTCTAAAATATCCCACTGGGCTATTTTACATCACATCGACGATAGCTGGCTCTATCAATAGCGATGTGCATGTTGGTTTTGGTCATCGACAGAGGGTAGGATTTCTACCAAAAAGTTTATGAATCAAAAATAATTCTCCTTATCGTTGATTTTCTCATGCGGTTGTTATATAAAGAAACAGTCAAGTCAGACGGTGCCTCCCTCCCTTTAGTCGCCCCCGCCGGTCGTGCCGTCGGGGGCGATTTTTTTGAGGATCGAAACTGAGTATGCTTCTGTTAGACTGGTTCCAAAGGAACTTATCCTGACGAAACCGACACGTATGAGCGCTGCCAACAAAAACTGTCGGTTTGAATGATCGCCATGCTTCTGATTTCAATCATTCTCATCCGGAAGGGGCAATCGATAGCGAGCCATGCCAACGTTACATCACCACGGCCATTCCAGCAAAGGCCGCCTTTCGGTTGCGCGATGATGATGCGCTGATCAATGCATTGCCGCTAATGGTTTAGGCTGTGAAGCCCTTCGGGGGTGCGCAGGATTTTGAACAAGATCAGCCGGAAGAATAACACCATCTCGGTCTGACAGCGGAGAGCGGCATTCGCCAATGGCCCGATCTAGAGGAAGCGGATGACGTTCTCCCAATCTATCCACATATAGACGGCTTCTTGCACCACCGATCGGCCGAAGATCATCTGAACATCGAAGCACTTGCTAGTGCCGATCCTGCCTAGCTCGAGCAACCATTGCCTTCTCTAGCCGATACACGCTCTGCCCAGAGGTCTTGATCTTGGGTTTTGCCTTGACCACATGCTTGCGGCAGCCCATCAAGTGTTGTTCGAAGCGCTGCGCATTCGCGAGGATCAATGACCGAAACTTGGCATGGCACGACAATTTTGTCGGTTCGAAAGGGCCGGCAAGTTGTGATCGCAGGCGACGGGCAAGTCAGCCTGCAAAGCATGATCTTGAAACCAAGCGCCCGAAAAGTGCGGCGTGTTGGCAAGGGCGACATCGTCGCCGGTTTTGCCGGTAGTACCGCCGATGCTTTTACGCTTCTGGAGCGCTTGGAGGCAAAACTCGAGCGTCATCCCGGACAACTAATGCGAGCAGCGGTCGAACTCGCCAAAGATTGGCGTACCGATCGGTATCTACGGCGTCTTGAGGCGATGATGGCCGTCGCGAATGCCGAAATTTCCCTATTGCTGACTGGCAATGGCGATGTTTTAGAGCCCGACGATGGCCTGATCGGTATCGGTTCCGGCGGCCCTTATGCTCTGGCTGCAGCGCGCGCGCTTGTCGATGTCGATGGTCTCGCTGCCGAAGAGATCGTTCGGAGGTCCATGGCGATCGCTGCCGGCATCTGTGTCTATACCAATACCCATTTGACCATTGAGGTCATAGACCTTCCTGAGGGCTGAATACCGTCATGACCGCTTTGACGCCGCGTGAAATTGTTTCCGAACTCGATCGATATATCGTGGGACAACAGGCTGCGAAACGCGCCGTTGCAATTGCTCTGCGCAATCGCTGGCGCCGGCAGCAACTCGATGAAGATCTGCGCGAAGAGGTGCTGCCGAAGAATATCTTGATGATCGGCCCCACCGGTTGCGGCAAGACCGAGATTGCACGGCGTTTGGCCAAGCTTGCGCAAGCTCCTTTCATGAAGGTCGAAGCCACCAAATTCACCGAAGTCGGCTATGTCGGCCGGGATGTCGAATCGATCATCCGCGATCTTGTCGAGATGGCAATCACCATGACGCGTGAGCGACTAGGCAAGGAGGTTGGCGCCCAAGCCGAACTGAATGCCGAAGACCGGGTGCTTGAAGCCCTTGTCGGCGAGAATTCTGGGCAGGAAACGCGTGAAAAGTTCCGCCGATTGCTGCGCGAAGGTTCTCTCGCTGACAAGGAGATTGAAATTGAGGTCGCCGATCGTGCTGGTGGCACTCTTCCAACCCTGGATATCCCCGGCATGCCCGGTGCCCAGATGGGCATGCTCAATCTGGGCGACATGTTTGGCAAAGCCTTTGGTGAGCGGACCAAGAAAAGACGCATGAACGTTGCGGACAGCTACGCGGTGTTGATCGAAGAGGAGGCTGATAAGCTCCTCGACCAGGAGCAAGTCAAGCGCGAGGCGATCACATCGGTCGAACAGGATGGGATCGTTTTCATCGATGAGATCGACAAGATTGGCGGGCGCGAAGATCGCCAGGGCGCCGATGTGTCGAGAGAAGGGGTCCAGCGCGATCTGCTGCCACTGATCGAAGGTACCAGTGTCACCACCAAACATGGTGCCATTCGCACCGAGCATATTCTGTTTATCGCCTCAGGTGCCTTTCATCAAAGCAAGCCCGCCGACCTCCTCCCCGAATTGCAGGGGCGTTTGCCGATCCGGGTCGAACTTAATCCTCTGACCCAGGAAGATTTGGCACGCATTCTGGTCGAGCCAGAGGCGAGTTTGATCAAGCAATATGTGGCCCTTTTGGCAACCGAAGGGGTGACGATCGATTTTACCGAGGATGGCATCGAGGAAATCGCGCGCCTGGCGACCGAGATCAACGACAAGGTCGAAAACATTGGCGCCCGCCGGCTGCACACGGTGATGGAGCGGCTAGTCGAAGAAATCAGTTTCACCGCAACAGACCGGGAAGGTGACACGGTCACCATCGATCCCGCTTATGTTCGAGAGCAGGTCGGTCAGCTGGTCGAGGGGGCCGATCTTTCAAAATTCATTCTTTGAGTGCGAAAGCGGTCCCCTGAGGGCTCGCCCATCCGATCAAAAAGAAGAATTGGGGCGTGCCGAAACGTCTTCTGGCCAAGATGGTTGCTATCGCCGTATCGTCTGCCCAACAATCATTTTGGTGAAACGCTTTAGGTCGTCGAGACATAGCGGAGAGGATCGTCCCGATTAGGTCGCCTGAGGCCTGCATTGTAACTTCGATTCTTTCCCGAAAGACAGCCTCAGACAGCTTCGCCGGTTACCTTTTTATCAAACATCTGATCGTGTTCTGGCAGATGAATGATAAAGGTTGAGCCAGCCCCCACTGTACTGGTGACATCGATCCGCCCGCCATGCATATCCACCAGTGTCTTGACCATATGGAGAGCTTTTAGAGATTCTTTTTTGAACCTTCCCGAGCATATGAGGTAAGCGATGCGCCGCTTCCTCAAAGGCTACATACTTCTCGTACGTGTCTTCGATCAATCGTTGGTGACGGTCAGCAATTGACCAGCCTAGAAAGATGAACAGACACAGCAATCCGAGCATGATCACCGGACCAGCGGCAATTTTTCGGCTGATCAGCCAATGACTGGGATTGAGACATGATCGAAAGGTGAAGCTTCGGGCCTCCATGATGTTCTGCCGCGGAAAAAACTACTCGATATCCTGATAAGCGCCGGCTCAAAGCACGTGCTGCCAGTCGTCCAACTTGCAGCACTGATGCAGGCCGCGGGCGGCTTTGCCACATCGAGGGTGAGGGACAAGGATCTCGAAGACTTTCGGTCCATCGCCAGTTGCCAAATCGAGCGCCATCTTGGCCCAATGCCGGCCTTAAATGTCACTCATCTCAATGACCAGCAGGCCAATAAATCCCGGGTGGCCGGCATCGAATCAATGGGTGCCGGAGACGGTTACGCCCCAGAGATGAAGGCCATTTGCCTCGCGGATCGAAGGAACTTCTTGAAAATTTCGCGTCGCCGTCCCCCGCCCGACATTGGCGATATGGCTTTCAGCGAGGGCTGCGAGTTCGCCGACATCATGGCTGATACGTTTCAAATCCGTACCGGCAGAACGTTCATAAAGGTCGAGCACACCCGAAAAAGCTGCCGTCGGCGCTGCTATCGACAGGAACAGAGCCAAGAATCATGTGCGCATTTTCATCGTCGATCAATCCCCTGGAGCGACCCTTCGGACGATCGAGCATCGCATTAAGCTCTTCAAAAATGCTTAACGCACCATGAAAATACAATCATGACGGCAACAGGCTGCGGACGGTGGTCAGTGCTTACGTAAGGCGTGCTGAACATAAGGCAACGTGTAAGACGGTACTTTGTTATTCGTGTGCTGAGAATGCCCGACGCTCCGTTCAGCCAAACAAAGCATCGGGCTCTAAACGCAACGGCGACGAGCGGTTAGTTTCGCTCACCAAGTACCTGATGTGGTCATACCACTAGGACATCGCCTTCTCGAGGTTTGTCGCGACGGCCTCCAAGAAACCTTCGGTGGTGAGCCAAGTCTGATCCGGGCCAATCAGAAGTGCTAGATCCTTAGTCATCTGCCCGCCCTCGACGGTAGCGACGCAGGTATTCTCGACAAGTTGAGCAAATTTCGCAACCTCAGGCGTGCCGTCGATCTTGGCGCGATAGGTGAGACCACGGGTCCAGGCGAAGATCGAGGCGATTGAGTTGGTTGAGGTTTCCTGGCCTTGCTGATGCTGGCGGTAATGACGGGTGACGGTACCGTGTGCAGCTTCGGCCTCTACCGTCTTGCCGTCCGGTGTCATCAGCACCGACGTCATGAGCCCCAATGAACCGAAGCCCTGGGCGACCGTGTCGCTCTGCACATCACCGTCATAGTTCTTGCAGGCCCAGACGAATCCGCCGCTCCACTTCATCGCAGCGGCGACCATGTCATCGATCAGACGATGCTCGTAGGTGATGTTCTTCTCGGCGAATTTGTCCTTGAATTCATCGTCGAACATCTCCTGGAACAGATCCTTGAAGCGGCCATCATAGGTTTTCAGGATCGTATTCTTGGTTGAGAGATAGACCGAGTAGCCACGCATGAGGCCGTAATTCAGGCTCGCGCGAGCAAAGTCGCGGATCGAATCGTCCCGGTTGTACATGCTGAGCGCGACACCCGAGGACGGGAACTTGTAGACCTCAAGCTCTTGCGGTGCAGCACCATCTTCCGGCGTGAAAGTCATGGTGAGTGTACCTGGCCCTGGCACTTTCAGATCGGTCGCGCGGTACTGATCGCCGAAGGCATGGCGGCCGATGACGATCGGCTGGGTCCAGCCTGGTACCAGGCGGGGGACATTCTGGCAGATGATGGGCTCGCGGAACACGGTGCCGCCCAGAATGTTGCGGATGGTGCCGTTGGGCGAGCGCCACATTTTCTTGAGACCGAATTCTTCGACCCTGTCCTCATCAGGCGTAATGGTCGCGCATTTGACGCCTACATTATTGGCCTTAATGGCCTCGGCGGCATCAATGGTGATCTGGTCGTCAGTCTCGTCGCGCTTTTGGACCGAGAGGTCATAATACAGCATCTCGATGTCCAGATAGGGAAAAATCAGCCGATCCTTGATCATCTGCCAGATGATCCGGGTCATTTCGTCACCGTCCAGCTCAACGATTGGGTTGGCTACTTTGATCTTCGGCATCTTTTCAATCCTTACCCTAATGTCGGAATCTGATTTCTTCCGAGGCGCATACCGAGGGAGCCTCAACCCGAAACGCTCCCATTCTCTAGCTAAATCACGATCCATTGGCTAGCCACGGTGTTGCCGCACCCATGGCAGCAGCGATGGGCCATTCTTGGTTTGGTGTCCCCATACTCCAAAGGCTGTAATTCTATGCGTGGAATATTAATCAATAATTGATATTTCATCATTAATGTTGTCCTTTTTAGAAGGTTCAGCCGTGTTTCTCGTTCGAGCCTTGGCAATCCTAGTCTGCTTTTCGTCGCTCCTAGGATGCTATCCCTCTACCTAGATTTTCGAAGAAGCCGACCCCTCCCCGGACCCTGTAGTCAGCATCCTTGACGCGTTGATCAAATCGCAGATCGATTGGGTGGGCGCCACGGACTGTCGTGGCAAGCTGACCTTGCTGCTAGCTGGCTTATCGGCGGGCGATATTATTGAGTTGAAAAAAACACACCTTGCCTTGAAGACCGATCGACCATCGTCGCGTCTCGCCTCCTTGGCCTCTCTCGATGTGGCGGCCGCGCCACAACCCTCATTCGATGGGCGTGCCAACGGCGCCGCAAGAGGCCTGGTTGTACGCACCGCTCCAGGGGGGATGCCAATGGGCTCGGGCCTGCAAATGTGGTTCGGTTCCTCGCTGACGATCGGCAAGGAAAGAGCGTCGATGTCACGCCTGATCTGGTGCTGGTGACAAGCGATTTGTTGCGTTGTTCGACGTCGACGGCGAGCTTGGCGATGATGTGCTTGGCCTGGTTGCGACGGTCGACCGCAGTCGCGGGCTGGCTCTTGTGAAGGCTCCGTGCTCAGGCGTGCCCGCAATCCTGGAACCTGGCCAAGGGGCCCAGCTGGCGAATTCAGCGGTTTGCCACGATATCATGATGGGACGTCGCGAGAGGGAAAATAAACAGCGACTTTGAGGGAGGGCCGGTCTTGCGCGACCGCCTGCTCGTCGATTTTCGCAGCCAAGATGGACCTGATATCCGGCTCGACCAGATCCGGGCTTTTCTAACCGCGCAGGGCGACTTTCTCGTCAGTCAGCATTCCAGCATGTTCCCCGTGGACCATGATGCGAACGCCAGAATGGTGGGCGTTGAGCAGACGCGGCCTGATTGTATGAAAATCAACCACCGGTGAAGACCGTTTCGTCGTTCAAGACTTCGAGAAATTCGCGAACCCTGCTATTCAACGAATCAGCGTACAGATCAAGGCTGCGCATGATTTCCTGCTTTCTTTGATCAACCTGTCTGTCCATGTCTTCCCAACTGGTGATCTGGCCACGACCTTGGGCGAGAACTTGCTCGAGCTGGCGGCTTGACCGTTGGGTCTGTCCCTTCAGCGCTTCAAGCTGGGTCTGAAGAATTGCGAGCGTTTTTGTGCCCGCTTCCACCCCTTTTTGGTGCTCGACAATGCTGCCGAGCAGGGGCGGCGCAACACCATCCAAGGTGGCGGCTTCTTCAGACACCGTTTTGAGGATCGCGCGGTTCGAAGCCAAGTTCCTAGCCAGGTCAGTGAAGCCATCGGTTAGGGATGGGAGCTGACTTTCAAAAGCCGCCAATGCTTGTGACATCTCGTTCAGCCCATCATCCAGCTCGACGGCACGTTCGCGGGACATGTCGAGCATCGACGTCAGGTCGTCGGTCTGGTCGGTAAGGCGACGTTCGATATCGTCGATGGCCGTATCGCGGATGTTCAAAAGCTGACTTTGCGCGGTGGCGATGGTGGTCTCAATGTCGTCGTCCCTCGTCACGAGCTCGCGTCTGGCCTTATCAATCTCTGACTTGAGCTCATCGGCGGCGACCAGCCTTGGGGTGAGATCGGTTTGAATGGTGGCCACTGTTGCAGCCAGCTCCTGGGCATAAGGGCGAAGTTCGTCTTCAACCTGAACTTTCAGGCGGCTGCTGTAGAAGAGGCTTGAGCCTGCCCAGCCGGCGGTGAACAGTAAGGCCGCAATGCCTGCGATCGCCACGACATGGCCGATATCCCAGCCGTCATCAGGAAAGCTCAAGGCCTTCTTTTTGCTCCGAATGAGCCAAGCCGGATGTTCTGAATGCGCCAGCTTCTTGGCCGGTAGCCGTTCATCGACAGCGGAAATCAGTCGTCTCAACTCACTTTCGAGTTGCGCCATCTTGTTGATGTCGCGCTTATCGTTTTGATTTTTCTCAGTCATTCTAGCCCCCGGCCGTGCTTATATAGGGAGAGATCAGCCAGAAACGTCCCGATGACCCATGCCGAAGTACAGGAACGTTGCTAGCCATACAATCTTTGATTGATCAATTGTAAGTTATATATATGTGTTTTAAAAGCGCGCTTAACGCAACATAAATTCACATGAATTCCATGAAGAATGTTGCCGATATGGTCTCTTTTTTCGCTTAAGGGGTTCTTGGGGAGAAGGTGAGAGCTAGTTCGCGCTGCTGAGCAAAGACGCTGCCGTGAATGCTGGGCCATCGAGGTTAGGCGCGAGACAAGGCAAACAGCGATAGGCTGCGGCGATGCACCGACTTGCTCGTATCGGCTTCAGGGCAAGTTGATGGAATCCGTTAGATACCGTCAGAAATGAACTTTTAGAGCGCGTTGGCCCGTTCTCGCAGCAGGTTTTTCTGCACTTTGCCGGTGGAGGTCTTGGGCAGGTCGGTGAAAACGACCGTCTTTGGGGCTTTGAAATGTGCCATCAGGCTTCTGCAATGATCGATGAGATCCTGCTCGCTTGCCTGCTCACCCGTCTTAAGCGTGACAAAGGCGCAGGGCGTTTCGCCCCAACGCTCGTCGGCCATCGCCACGACGGCGGCCTCTAAGACCGCCGGATGCCGGTAAAGAGCGCCTTCGATTTCGATGGATGAGATATTCTCCCCGCCGGAGATGATGATGTCCTTGGAGCGGTCCTTGATCTCGATATAGCCATCTTCATGCATCACGCCGAGATCGCCGGTGTGGAACCAGCCACCGCGGAAGGCAGCCTCGGTTGCTTCCTTGTTCTTCAAATACCCTTTCATGACGTCATGGCCGCGCATCATGATCTCGCCGATGGTCTCGCCGTCGCGGGGAACGGGCATCATGGTTTCGGGGTCCATCACCTCGAGGCCTTCCAGCACTGGATAACAAACGCCTTGCCGCGCCAGCTTTTGTGCCTTCTCGTCAGGAGGGAGGCTCGTCCAGTCCTCCTGCCAAGCACAAACCGTGGCCGGCCCATAAACCTCCGTCAGACCATAGGCATGGGTCACCCGAATACCGAGATCCTCCATCGACTGGAGCACGGCGGCCGGAGGTGCGGAGGCCGCGGTCATCATCTCAACCGGCTGATCGAAGGACTGGCGTTGGTCATCGGTGGCGTTGACCAGCATGTTCATCACCACAGGAGCGCCGCATAGATGGGTCACATTGTGATCGGCGAAAGCGTTGTAGATGGCGCCGGTTTCGACCTTGCGCAGGCAGACATGGGTCCCCGCCTGCAGGCAGATGGCCCAGGGGAAACACCAGCCATTGCAATGGAACATCGGCAGCGTCCAGAGATAGGACGGATGCATTGGCATGTCCCAGGCGAGAATATCGCCGATGGCGTTGAGATAGGCGCCGCGATGATGAACCACCACGCCCTTGGGACGGCCCGTCGTGCCCGATGTGTAATTGAGGGCAATGGCCTGCCACTCATCCTCGGGAAACAGCGGCTGAAAGGAGGGATCGCCATCCTCGAGAAATTGTTCGTAGCTGACATCGCCCAGTCGATCGCCAAGGGCGCCTTCCTCCATATCGACCACGTCGATCACGATCGGCTTTATAGAGGCGATCGAGAGCGCCTCATCGATCACAGCACTGTATTCGGTATCGGTCAGAAGGACCTTGGCCTCGCCGTGATCGAGAATATAGGCGATGGTCTCCGCTTCGAGGCGGACATTGAGCGCGTTCAGCACCGCACCGGCCATCGGTACGCCATGATGAGCCTCAATCATTGGCGGCGTATTGGGAAGCATCGCAGCGACCGTGTCGCCCGGCTTGACGCCCCGTTGCGCAAGGGCTGAGGCAAGCCGTCTCGAACGCTCGCGCAATGTCTTGTAGTCGGCCTGCCAGGAGCCATGGACCACCGCCAGGCGATCCGGGTAAACCTCAGCCGTCCGTTCGAGAAAGCTCAACGGGGTGAGGGGCGCATGGTTCGCAGGATTACGATCAAGACCCTGCTGATAGGGGCTCTTTACCGGATGGCTTGCGAACCTCATGACGATGCCTCCTCGCCGAGAACGAGCAGAGCCATTGTCATCAAGCGGCTGCCTGACGGGTTCGGGGTGGTCACCGGTCGATCTGATAAGAACACTTTTCGCAAACTGGCTCTCCCGCTAAATCAGGTCCCGCCCAAAATAGCCATTTCGCTAGCACGCTGAATGTAGGGGTTGACGCTAATCAACTTCAATATTCGATGGCTTGCGAAGAGCGCTTATCGAAAGTTAAGCGTACCAGTCTATGAACATCTTCTCGAATAAGAAAGGTTCGATCTCGATATTTTCGCCTTAATCAAGGTAAAATCAACGAGACTAGGGAGTGATGGACGCTACCTCGAGATTTTTCTCCCCGCCCGCAGACCTAGCGC
>JBOEHJ010000013.1:0-245009 GCA_050633905.1 Geminicoccales bacterium | reverse complement strand
TACCGCGCACGAGGTGACGCTGCAGTGCCATCATGAAGGCGACGATAGGCAGCATGATGCCGATCGCGGCAGCGGCGGAAAGCGACCAGTAATTGATGTCCTCGCCGCCATATTCGGCGATCGCCACCGGCAGCGGCTTGGTATCGGGGCCGGTCAGCACCAGGGCGAACAGGAACTCGTTGTAGGCAAGCAGCAAACTGAACAGGGACGTCACCCAAAGGCCGGGGCGAACGATCGGTAGGGCAACCTTGGTAAAGGTCTGCCAGAGGTTGCAGCCATCGATGCAGGCTGCTTCATCAAGCTCCTTCGGCACATCGAGAAAAAAACTGCGCATCAGCCAGATCGTGAACGGTTGGTTAATCGCGACCAAGGCCAGCACCATGACAGCATAGGTGTCGATCAGATCAACGAAGGTTGCGATCACGAAGAACGGGATGGCGAGCAGAATGTGCGGGAACATGCGGATCGCGAGCAAACCGAACAGCAGACCTCGCGCCCCTGCCCCTTGCATACGGGAAAGGCCGAAGGCGGCCATGGTGCCAATCGGCACCGAACAGCAGACAGTGGCGACTGAAATGACCACGCTGTTGATCAAAAATCGCCAAAATTCCTTTTCCACCCAGACCTCATAGTGGAATTTGAAGGTCGGCTCGAAGATCAGCTTCGGCGGCACGGCAAAGGCATCGACCGGCAGCTTGATCGACGTCATGAACGCCCAGATGATCGGCGTGAGATTGAGCGCGGTGAAGGCGGCGAGCGCCACGAACAAGGTGATCTGGGTGCGCTGCGTCGGCCGCATTAGAACGCTCCGCGTTCGCGGCGATAGACGATCAAGATCAGGAGCGCCACCAGAGCGGCGACGATCAAGAGCGTCAGCACGCCGAGCGCCGAGCCCTTGCCGACCTCGAGCAGTCGGAAAGCAAGTGCGTAGGTATAGATGGTGATCGTTTCCGTCGCCGTTCCCGGGCCGCCCGCGGTAAGAACGTAGATGCTGTCGAAGAAGCGAAACGCGTCCATGGTACGGATCGCCAGCACGAACACGATCAGCGGACGAAGGGCAGGCAGCATGATCCGGGTGAGGATCGTCCAGTTGCCGGCGCCATCCATCTTGGCGGATTCAATCTGGTTTTGATCGACGGTATTCAGGCCCGCATAGAGCACCAGGATCATGAAGGGTGTGAACTGCCAGGCATCAGCGAGCACCACGGTCAGGCGCGCCCAGCCAGGGCTGCCGAGCCAATCCGGCGGGAAGATGTTGAAGCTGATCAAGAGGCCGTCGATCAGCCCCCAGCGCCCCATGAACACCCAGCGAAGAAAGAGTGCGGCGACGACCGGCGTGATGATGTGCGGAAGGAACAAGAGAAGATTGAACGTGCGCACGCCGAAGGTGAGCTTGTAGAGACCGAAGGCGACGGCGAGACCGACGACGAACTCCAGCGACACAGCTGAGCCGACGATGATCAGCGTTTTCCATAAGGAAGACCAGAAACGTTCATCGCCGAGTAGAGCAGTATAATTGCCGAGGCCGATGAAGGTGCGTTCACCGGCGCCGAGATAGTAGTTGAAGAAACTCAGATAGATCGCATAGCCGAGCGGGTAGAGCAGAACGAGCGTCAGCACCAGCCCGCTTGGGACGAGAAATAGCCAGAGACCGCGTTGGGTGTGCATGGTTCACGCAAGACCGAGCGACCGAGGCCGCCCGGCCATTCACGTCTTACTGATAGTAGCCGCGGCTCTTCAGGAGGTCCTCGCTTTCGCTGGCCGCCGCATCGAGGGCAGCCTTGACCTCCATCTCGTCGGTAACCGCCTGGAGTATCCGCCGAGTGATGAACTCACCGACCTCGTAGAACTCGGGCAGGCGCGGAAAGGCCAGACCGATCTCCAACGAATCGAGGGATGCCGGGTAGTGGCGATTCGATGCTTGCAACTCGGGATCGTTCAAGAGCGAGCGCCTGGGCGGCAAAATCATCGATGCGGCTTCCCGCATATTGTCCTGGTTGGACGATGTTGCGATGATCTTGAAGAGCGTCTCCGGATCCTGCTTGCTGAACGCCGAGATTGCATAGCCGTCGGCGCCGATCCGCTGATGGCCGCCGGGTGGTGCTGCCCAGTCGATCTTGCCGACCACGTTGGACTTTTCCGGATCGTCCATCGCTGCCGCGCGTGATGCCCATTGCATCCCCATCACGGCGACGTCCTGTTGCAACGCGATCGTGCATTCGTCATTGGCGGCGGAGGTGAAGCCGCGCTGGGCAGCATCGGTGATCTCGTCCAGCATGGTGATCGCCTGGACGCCCGCTTCGTCGTTGAAGACCGGTTTCATCTCATCATCGAACCAGGCGCCGCCGAGCGCATTGATGTACCAATGCATCTCGTTCAAGGCCGCATCGACCGGCTTCAGGCAGCTGATGGTACCGGCACGAAGAGGCGAGTTCATCTCGGTGGCGAGGGCCTTATACTCATCGAAGCTGGTGGGCGGGTTCTTGCTCGCTTCTTCGAACAAATCCTTGCGATAGAAGAAAAGCTGGGTGTTGACCGTGTGCGGCAGGACGTAGAGATGGCCTTCATAGGTGAAGGTCTCGAGTACCGACTCGGTGAAGTCATCCAGTCCGAATTCTTCCTTGTATTTTTCGAAGAGGTCGTCGAGCGGCCGCAGCCAGCCGTTCTTGGCGAAGCTCAGGAAGGTGCTGTCGTTTAGATAGAGCAGATCGACCGTATCCGCCTTGGATGACATGGCGATATTGGCAAGTTCCATCGCCTTGTCGTGGGGCATGAGCTGCGTGTTGACTTCCACGTCCGGCAGCGCCTCGCGCATGCGCTCGGCATAGAATTCCAGCGCCGGATAGCGATGGCTGATCATCTGCACCGGATCGGCCGCGAGTGCACCTGCCGGTAAAGACAGCCATCCTCCGGCAACGGCAAGCATCGCGATGGTCCGACGTCGATCAATTAGATAATCTGCAAGATGCGACAGCATCATTGACCTCCCCTTTTTAATCATTTCTTTCGCGCCGTCTTTGCAGCGTCTCCAGAATCCTACGGCCTGGCAGCATCAGCGGCAAGGAATATGCGTGACCTTTGCCTAGTGGGCCGACCCAGCGGTCGCTTCGCTGTCTTCGCATAGTCCGAAGGCAGCGTTCTGTGATAAGGTGATCAAAAAGAACGATGTCGGGCCACCAACCTGATATCATTTAAGGGGAGGCGAGCCATGCGACTCGGTTTGTTCATGATGCCCTTGCACCCAGCGACGCGAGACTATCACACAGTGCTCGACGAAGATCTGGAGGCGATCGTCAAGGCCGATGAGTATGGCTTCGATGATGTCTGGATCGGCGAGCATTTCAGTTGCTCGACCGAGCCGATCACCTCGCCCTTGATGTTCATGGCCAAAGCCATCCCACTCACGAAAAAGATCAATCTCTGTACGGGCGTTCTAAACCTGCCCCAGCAGCACCCTGCCGTCGTCGCAGGCTTTGCCGCGATGTTCGATCACCTCGCCGAGGGGCGGTTCATTATGGGTATCGGGCCGGGCGGCCTGCCCTCCGACTTCGAGCTGTTCAAGCTGAACGATGCGATGCAGCGGGGACGCATGACGAACGAGGCCATCGACATCATCTTGAAGATCTGGACCACTGATCCGCCCTATAAGATCGAGGGCGAGTTCTGGTCGATCGATCCGGGCGCGTGGTATTGGCCGGAATTCGGTCTCGGCATCATGCCGAAGCCTTTTCAAAAACCGCATCCCAAGATCGCACTCGCCGGCATGAGCCCCCACCCCTATTTCGTTCAGCAGGCCGGAAAGCGCGGCTGGATCGCTATAACCGCGAACTTCATTCCGCCGAACAGTGCCGCGACCCATTGGCAAAAATATGTCCAGGGCTCCGAGGAAGCGGGCGTTGATCCCGATCCCGAAAACTGGCATGTCGCCCGGACGATCCTCGTCACGGAAACCGACCAGGACGCCGAGCGCTATCTCGCCAAGCCCGATTGCGCACCCCGCTACTATTTCAACTATCTGAGCTCGCTCATGAAAAAGGCGGGTTTCTCGCAAGTGATGAAGGGCCTCCATGAAATCAGCGATGANNAGGATCAATCACCTTCGAGACGAAATCGGTCCCTTCGGCACGCTGGTCCTCGCCGGCCTCGACTGGGACGACAAAGCGCTTTGGCAACGCTCGATGGAGCTTGCTGCAAAGGAAGTCCTGCCGCGGCTGAACAGCTAACGCACCCGGACAAAACCGCCTATCGACAGAACAGACGACGGCGCGCCAATGTCGATGAGGTGGCCACGCCACCGAGCCTTTGATGGCGCCCATAGTCATGCCCGGCAGAGCACCAAGGCGGACGAGGAAGGGCTCCTCCTCGCGGCCTAACCATTTCAGGAGCTTCAACGGTAGTCCAAGCGCTGCCCTGGGATGGGCCATGGTCAGGCTGCCATCGGCAAAGGAGGTTTCGAGGCCGAACGCTGTCCTGGCGCTCGATCACGATGACCTCGAAGCCGCGCTTCGCCTGAGCGTAGGCTGTCGTAGCACCTACAATGCCGTCGCCCAAAACCAGAACCCGTCGCCCCGAAGTCTTCGCCTTCTTCATCGACTTGCTAGCCTGCCTAAGGTGCAGTCAGCAGAATCTCGGCCATCCCATCATCCTGGTAGCATCGAGCTTCCCCAGCAAGGCGGTGCCCGCCTTCCTTTCGACTGGAACGCTTCTTTTCGATCACACCGCTAGATGAGCACCGAGTAGGCCCCTTCATGACGTAGCAAGGCGACTTTGGTTTCGATTCCGCCCGACGCCGAGAATCCGCCCAGCCCCGATGACGCAACGGCCCGATGGCGGGGAATCATGATGGCGATGGAATTACTACCGCAAGCACTGCCTACCGGCTGCGGCATCGATCCTAGCTCCTGGGCGATTTCGCCATATTCCCGGGTTTCGCCATAGGGGATGCCTGCTTGGCCGCGTTGACGGCCTGCTGAAAGGCACCACCACTTGGACACAGCGGCAAGTCAAAGGCATTTAGATCATGCGAGAAATATGATGTCAGCTGTCCCACGGCCTCGACAAGCAAAGGCGTCTCGTCCGTGCCCTCCCTGCCCCACGTCAATGTGGTGATAGCCTCGTTTTCTTCCTTGAGGCTGATCCAGCCAAGCGGTGTTTCAGCTGACCTGATTGGCAAGGCCGTCCTCCGGGTGATTCGTCATCGCTGCCAATCACGCTGATGCCTTGATACGCATGTCAGGGTGCGGCTCGAAGCATAGCGGTTCAATCGCCGAAGGTCATTGTGCAGCGCATCGCCTCGGCGATAGCGTTTTTCGGCTGCGCTGACATAGTAGGACGATGGCTGGCCCAAATTGGCGGCCTGAAAAGGGGAAGAATATGAGGAACGAGCTTCTATTCGGTATTCAGACCAATGGCATCAAACATACGCACGTCGACCCGATGCCGGACATCGATACGCGCTTTGCCATGGTGCGCGACGCCGGCGTGTTTGACTATGTCGATAAGACGCCTGAGTCGGACGAGGTCGATGAGTTTCTTAAAGCGAGTGCAAAATACAACCTGCCTGTACGAGCCGGTGGCTGGTTCTACACTCTGGGCTCCGATGAATCGCTGCTAGAAGAGAACCTCCGAATAGGCCAAGACCTCGGTTCGATCGCCCACAATACACAGGTCAAGCTGCATCATGCCAAAGGGCATGTGGTGACGGACGATGAGGTCGTCGACGCTTACATACATGCCGCCGAGCTTGGCGACCGATATGGCTGCGTGCCCTGTTTCGAAGTCCACGTGAACATGTGGTCGGAGGATTTTCCTCGCGTTGCACGTGTGGGCCGCTTGGTGGAAGCGAGAGGCGTCGAATTCAACATGACACTCGATCATAGCCACGTGGTCTTCAAGATGGACAACCCTGATGAACAACAAATCTTCGACACCAGCAAGAAGATCGCCGCCGGCGACCTGATCCTGGATCCGTTCACGAATGGCAATGTGATCGCCGAGTGGATCGAGGCCGGCTGGATACGTCACTGCCATGCGCGTGCCGCAATCCCTAACAATCCCAAAAACATCAACGGTCGTCATCCCGATGGCAGTGTAGGGAGAGGTATTCAATACCCATTCAAGCAACCGTCGGAAGGGGCGTATCATGCCCTATGGCACGAAGATTTGTTGGAGCCCTGGAAAGAAGGTATCCGCTTGCTGATGCGTCATCACGTCAATGATCCCAAAGGCAAGCTTGGACAAATATCGACCGAGTTCATTCCCAACACAGATTACGGCGAAGGCTGCGGATACTCACTCTTCGAGCAGGCCATAGCCTGCGTCGAATGGATGCGTGAAACCTGGGCGGCGACGATCGTTCAAGCAGACGCCAATTCATCTGATGTCATTTGACCGCCACTGCCGCCGACCAATCGATTTCGGAGACCTTCAAGACAGGTTCAAGCGGTATCAAGGTCTTTTTTGAACCGAAAGTTGAACGCCAAGCCCTCCTAGCTGTCCATGTAGACACCGCAACCGGAATCGCAGCTCGTCGGATCCCTAGTCTATCTGATCATCGCGAGCTCGTTGATCGCCGTCGGTCCGCGCGGGCGAGGTATCCAAGATCTCCGCCCTGTTCATCCCCGTGCCGCCCATGGCCGCTGCCGTCGCCTGGATTGTACTTGACGAAATCATGCCGCCGCTTGCATGGGTGGGTATGGTCGTCGCCGGCCTCGGCGTCTTCATGGCGACCAGCAAAAAGCAGACGGCTGCTTAAGGGTGCGACTACTCCGCGAAACAGGGTATTTCTGGCGCAATGCGGCGCATGAAAGGGATCGAGGCTGTTGAGTTTTTCAGGTGACGCTATCGCCAAGCGGAATGTCATGGTGCTCGTCGCGGCGCAGGCCATTCTCGGAGCACAGATGCCGATGATCTTCGTCGTGGGCGGTCTCGCAGGCGCCATGCTGGCCGACAATCCATGCTTTGCCACGCTCCCGATCTCGATGATCGTGTTCGGTTCGATGACCACCGCACCTTGGATCTCCCCGCTGATGCAGCGAAGGGGGCGCCAGTTCGGATTTTTCATAGGCGCCATCGGTGGCGCCATCGGTGCTGCGATCGCAGCCATAGGGCTCTATGTCGGATCTTTCTCCATACTGCTCCTGGGCTCCTACTTCACAGGTATCTACATGTCGGCACAAGGATTCTACCGATTTGCCGCTGCCGACACAGCATCCGATGCGTTTCGGCCCAAGGCGATCTCCTATGTCATGGCAGGTGGGCTTCTGGCTGCCGTCTTTGGCCCGCAGCTGAACAAGCTGGTCTATGATGTGACGGTTGTTCCCTTCTTCGGAACCTACCTGACCATCGTCGCCTTAAACCTCGTCGGCATGTTCCTGTTTCTGCTCCTCGATCTGCCCAAGGGTGAGGACGACGACGCAGCCGGCAAAACGGTGCAGGAGGGAGCATCCCGGCTGGAATTGCTGCGCAATCCGACCATCCTCGTCGCCATTATCTGCGCCATGGTCAGCTACGCGCTGATGAACCTGGTGATGACGTCGACGCCGCTTGCGGTCATAGGCTGTGGTTTCACCAACGAGGATGCCAACGACATCGTCTCCGCCCACGTCTTGGCGATGTTCATCCCGTCCTTCTTCACCGGTCATCTCATCGTGCGGTTCGGTGCGCCGAGGGTCATCACCGCAGGGCTGACGATTTTAGGCCTCGCGGGCCTCGTCGCACTTGCCGGCGTGACGCTGACAAATTTCTATGCCGCATTGATTTTCCTGGGCCTCGGCTGGAACTTTGGGTTCATCGGAGCAACCAGCCTCCTGGCGACCGCCCATGCTCCACATGAGCGTGGGCGTGCCCAGGGTCTGAACGATATGATCGTTTTCGGGTGCGTAACCCTGGCAAGCCTGGCTTCAGGCGGCTTGATGAATTGCTCCGGCAGCACACCGGTCGATGGCTGGAATGCCGTCAACTATGCTATGATTCCCTTCCTGTTGCTTGCCGGGGCGGCGCTGATCTGGCTGGTCAGCCAACGTCGTCATATCGGCAGTAGGGCTTGACGTCGCGTGATGAGGTGCCCCGCGCTGTACGACCTTGATCGGGCTTCTTCGTTCTGCACAATGATCGAGAGAGTACAGACTACGCCCTGCGGGATGAAAGATGACGTCAGACCACTCTTTGGAGGCCAGCTTGGAGCTCGATGTCCAGAGTTTGTCCGATCCGCCAAGCCTTTGGGTTCAAGTCAAAGCCGGCGCGCCGCCTGATTATCCATCCGATCTCTACAGGATCTATGTCAAAGAGGTGGGAGAAGCGTCGGTCATTTTGGACAATCGACGACTGTCGATGATGACGGGGCAGTTGCTGCCGGTATCGCCGGGAGAACGCGTCCGCTTCGAAGGTGCAGCGACAGTCTATTCCCTCGCATTTCATCACAACTTCTTTTGCGTTCGGGTGAAACGTGGCGAGGTCTATTGTGATGGCATCGTTTTCAATCGTGTCGCTGGCAAGCCTCTGATTACCTTGCCGGAGCGAGAATGGCCTTTGCTGACGAGCCGGTTCGAAGAGCTGAACGAAATCGTTCGTTTCAAAGGAGCCTTCGCCGCGGAGCGATCGATCAGCGCACTGCGCTCGATCCTGCTGCAGGCTGCGGAATGTAAGCTGCGCACGACGGCGGGGAGCGTCGATCCCTCGCTGCAGGATGGCAGAATTTCCGATCTGGTTCTTCGTTTTCAGGACCTCGTGGAAGAACATTATCTGGAGCGAAAGGAGATGACCTTCTTCTGCGATGCGCTCGGGGTGACGCCGACGACGCTCAACCGGCATCTCAAAGCCGAACTAGGACAGACGGCGATGCAGGCCCTCAACGAGCGGGTTGCGATCGCTGCACGCGTCGAATTGCGATCGGGGCAAAAGTCGGTCAAAGAGGTCGCCTTCGATCTCGGTTTCGACGATCCCCTCTATTTTTCGCGGTTCTTCAAGAAGCAGTTCGGCTTCTCACCCTCCGACTATTTCACCAACCCACAACCATTCTAGTGATGTGATCACGTCATCGGGTTCACACAGTCGGCGCCGACGTCAAAAATATGCGGCAGACGAGTCGTAATCTGTCCATGTCCGGGACGGATTTCTCTCAAAAATACTGCGTTTCTGTGTGCCAGCGTTCGATTTTGTCCATGTCAATGTCGGTTTCGTGTATGGGACAGTGTCTCCGCTTTTGAGATGCTCAGCCGACATCAAACAAGGACGAGGGATCTCATGAAACGAACTCTTTTGGTGGCTGCAGGTCTGGCCATGGCCGCATTTAGCCTGCAGGCGATCGCCGGCGAGGACAAGGGCGTCTTCATGTCATCTGCGGACGTGGAATTCCAGGACATCATCCCAGGCACCGTCGCCTTCGCCACCGTAGTCGGCGATCGCGAGTCGGGTGCGCATGGCACGTTCGTTCGAATTCCTCCGGGGCAGGCCACGCCGATGCACACCCATGGCTCCGCCTATCACGCCGTGGTCATCGATGGCAATTTTGAGAACCCGATCGAGGGCGATGAGGCGTCGAACGTGACGCTGACCAAGGGTAGCTACTACTACGTGCCGGCCGAAGCTGCGCACATCACGCGCTGTGCCGAAGACAGCCCGGTCGACTGCCTGACGTTCTTCTATCAGGACGTCCCCTTCGACTTCGCAGTTTCTGAATGAGCGTGACCAACGATGGCGGGGAGCGGCCAGCTGCGAGCCGCTCGCCACTCATCTCCGCCGGGGAGCTAGCTGGCATGCTCGGCCGAAGCGACGTCAAGATCTTCGATGTGCGCGGCACATGGAGCACGCCTGCGCGGGCGCTGACTGGAGACTATGAAGCCGAGCACATTCAAGGAGCCGCCTTCCTCGACTGGACGAAACATTTCATCGAGCAGGGTGTAGCGCTCGGCCTGGCATCGGTTTCCGACGAGGCCGGAGCACGTTTCGCCTTCGAGGCGCTCGGCATCGACGACGGTGATCTGGTCGTTCTTTATGACGGCTATTCCCATATGCAGGCTGGCCGCATCTGGCTCGCCATGCGCCACTGGGGCTTCGACAATTTGCGCGTGCTGAATGGCGGCTGGACCTATTGGAAATCCCAAGATCTACCGGTCACGAACGAGGTTCCCGAGCTAAGAAAGGGAACGTTCGAGCCCAAGATGCAGGATGGTCTGAAGATCGATCTGGACATCTTCCTGGACACGTACGAACAGGCTTGCCTCATTGATGCCCGTGGCTTGGCGGGCTATGCCGGCAAACCTGATGATCCGCGGACAGGACACATCCCAGGCGCGCTAAGTGTCCCGTTCAGTACGGTGCTCGACCCCGACACGGGCCTCTTTCTCGACAGCGATCATATCGCTCACCTGCTCGACGATATGGTTCCACAATGGCGCGACAAGCCGATCATCGTGTCTTGCGGTTCAGGCTACGCGGCGACGGTCATCCTTATGGCGCTCTCAAGCCTGGATAAGCCCGCTAAGCTTTTCGACGGCTCCTTCGCCGCCTGGAAGCAGGATCCTGCGAGGCCGATCGAGCAGGGTGACGGCACCAAATCCTAAAGCATCGGCAATCGGCGACGATGCTCTTCTGACCGGACGATCTCTCCTGTCTCATCGATGAGACAAGTTGTCGATGTTCGAAATTCAGCTCCATGGCGGCGCTCTTTGCGCATCCCTATTCTAAAGCCACAACACCAGCGGAAGAGGAAGCGTTATGATCAACTCACCCAATGCAGATGTTTCAGCCGCCATCGATCAGGTGAACCGGCAGTTCGAGCAGGCGATGAGCCGGTCCGACTCTGAAGGGCTGCTTTCAGTCTACACAAGCTCCGGGTCGATCATGCCGCCGAACAGCCCGATCATCAAAGGCGGAAACGAGATCCGCGCGTTCTGGCAAGGTGCGATCGACATGGGCATCAAAGCCGTCGAATTGAAGACGATCGAGCTTGATGATCTCGGCGATACGGTGAATGAAATCGGACTTTTCAAGCTGACGCTCGGCGATGGCTCGGTGGCTGACGAAGGCAAATATATTGTGATCTGGAAGAAGGAGAACGGCGCTTGGCGTTGGCATCACGACATCTGGAGCAGCGAGCGTCCCCCAGCTTGATCCCTCTTACGCCTCCTCAGGCTGCCGCCTCATTTGGCGGCAGTCTCGAGACATTCCGCCGACAGCCATCCGAATGGACGCGCGGCAGCCAACGGTCGACCGTGACCGGCATGTGAACCTAGAGGTCACATTCGGTCACGGCCTTGCTACCCTCATGTTCCTCTGACGCACGCACCGTTCATTGCGGCGCATCTGGCCAATAGGAGATGAATCCTTCTTTGTTCGGCATCACGATTGCCGGCAGGCTCGCGGCGTCCAGAACGGCATCCTCCTCGAGGATTCCGTTGAGATGCAAGACATAGGCGGTGACCGCATAGGTCTCGTCGGCGGTCAAAGACTGTGGCGCATCGAAGGGCATGGCCCTTCTCGTGTAATCGAAAAGCGTCGTTGCATAGGGCCAAAAGCTCCCTACGGTCTTCACGGGCGCTTCCGTGGTCAGCGACCCGATGCCGCCTGCGATGGGATCGGTCGGCCCTTCGGTGCCGGTTTCGCCGTGGCACTGAGCGCACTTGGCGGCGTAGACGTCAGCGCCGGCCGCGACATTGCCGGATCCAGGCGGCAGGCCGCTGCCATCCGGCTCGATGCTGATATTCCAGGCGCTGAGCTCATCCTCACTGATCTCTTGTCCGAGCCCCGGGCCGGCTGCCTGAGCGCTGCCGCAAAGGGTCAGGACCACAAAGACGGTGCTTGCCGCGACCTGCCTAGGCAAAGACATTGCTGATCTCCCCATTGTCCGCGACCTGCCAGCTCTGGATCGCGTTGTAGTGATAGATTTGACCCGGCGCGTATTGGGTCGTCCATTCGCTTCGAGCGGTCTGCGAACGGCCTTGATCATCGGTCGCCCTACTCTGCAGAGTGGCAGGTCCGCCGGACCAGTCCCATGGCATGCGAAACCGGGTGAGGCTCATGGGCAACACCGGTTCCTGAAGAACCGCTACTGCCCAACTCGCGCCGCCGTCAGCAGATATCTCCACCTTCTCGATCTTGCCCGCGCCGGACCAAGCCAGACCCGAGATCTCATAAAAGCCTGGCCCTGACATGGTCATGCCGAAGGACGGATGGGTAATGGTCGACTTTACGCCCATGGCATAGGTGAACTGGCGCGACTGACCATCGGGCATTAGCTCGGTGTATTTCGAGGTCTCGTCTTTGGTGTGGGTCGGCTGATCGGTCACCTTCAAGCGTCGTAGCCACTTCACGCTCATATTGCCCTCGAAGCCGGGGAGCAGCAGGCGCATGGGATAACCTTGTTCCGGACGAATGCGCTCGCCGTTCTGATAGAGCGCGATGATCGCGTCATCCATGGCTTTTTCCATGGGCACACTTCGGCTCATCGCAGCAGAGTCGGCCCCTTCAGCCAAGAGCCAGTTGCCGGACAGATCCACGCCAGCCTCGTCGAGCAAAACCGCTAGGCTGACACCAGTCCACTCCGAGCAGGAGACGAGACCATGGATCATACCGCAGGGCATCTGTTGCGGCTCGGCAAAGGCGTTGAAGAAGCTATTCCCAGAGCACTCGATGAAGCAGAGCCGGCTGGTCATCGGATAACGCAGAAGGTCATCGACACCAAAGGTCAGGTTTCTCGACACGAGGCCATGCAAGAGAAGCTTGTGCGCAGCAGGATCGATGTCGGGCACACCATTGTGGTGGCGCTCGAAATGCAGGCCGTTGGGCGTGATCGTGCCATTCAGCTGATGAAGGGGCGTCATCGACACGCCAGCTCCTGGCGCGACATCCCCATAAGGTTGAAGGACACCGCGCTGCACAGCCTCTTCATAAGTGGACGGCATACCGTAGTTTCGAAAGGGCGCTCCTGGAATTTGCATCCAGGGTGGCACCTTCAAAGAAGCGGCCTCGGCGACACCTGTCGATAGACCACTCACAGCCATCGCGCTGGCCGCCGCTGCACTGCCCGTAAGCAGCGTCCGCCTGTGCAACAACCCGCCGCCCGCAACATAGTCTGTCGCCACGCCGGATTGCCGATTTGCTCTTGTCGCCATGAACGCCTCCCTTGGGTTATTCTCGTTTTCTATTTGCCACTCTATTCGTCCGGATCACGTCCGGGCCGCAGCAGCGGGCAATCGCGTGCGCTATGCTGCTCGAGCCATTCCCTCGCGAGTCCAGTCTTGGCGCTTTCCTACAATAAGGTGTTGCGGCTGGAGAGGATCGGCAAGTGACCGTGACGAAAGCTTTGCTGGGCAAGCCTGCCTCGTGTCACGGCAGGACCACCGCCATGGACCTCACAGGCAACGGCGCCCGCTAGTCTCCACTGCTCGTCGTGAATATGGCCACAGGCTCTGAGAATCCACGAACATCAACGAGCCCGATTTCTCGCGTGGGAAAATCGACGAGGCGCTCGACCGTGGTCTTATCCATCAGGATCAGGGTGCCTTGCTCTTTGTTGAGGTCCTCCAGCCGCGCCGACAGATTGACCGTATCGCCATAGAGTGAATAGGACTGCCGGCCGCCCCCGCCGACGCTACCGGCAATGACCGGGCCGGTTGCGATCCCGGCACGGATCGTCAATCGCTCGCCGTCGAATGTGCGCTTCGCGGTCAGGTCGATAATATCCAGCGCAGCGCGCACGGCGTTGGCGGCGTGTTCAGGGTCTCTGACAGGCAGGTTGAAGGTCGCCATGATGGCATCGCCGATGAACTGCGTGACGACGCCGTCATAACGCGTGATCGTCGCTGTCGCCTCGTCGAAGAATGCATTCAAAACGCCGACCACGCTGCGTGGTCCATTTATCTCTGTCATCCTCGTGAAGCTAGCGACGTCGATGAACAGGACCGTCGCCGTCCCCTCGACCGGTTCGAGCAGCCCTCGATCGCTGATCAGCGCATTGGCAATGGTCTTTGGAACATATTGACCGAAGACTTCGGACAGAGTGCGCCTCTCCTGATCCAATTCCCATTGCCGGCGCACGGTCGCCCGCGCGCGCCACGTGACGATGGCGATCAAGACGGCCACCAGAAAATAAGCGAGCGATTCCTGAATGCGGCTGCCGCCGCCGACGAAGTTGGGATTGAAGAAGATCGAAAAGAAGTGCTCCGTCGTCGGTGATGGGCCGATGTCGCTCCAACTGAGACGCTCCGGCATGTCACGGATGGCCCAAGCGAAAGCGCTGAGCCAGCCGACGACACCGACGACGCCAGACCAGATCACCAGACCTGGCGAGAAGCTGAAGGCAGCCACGCCGAGGATCAGAAAGTAAAACGGAAAAACCGCGTTTCGGAACGTCATGACTTGGGGCACGTCGATCGTCTCGAACAATGGCTGTGTCGCCATGAGCATTGACAGGACTGCGATATCAAACGCGACGAAGGCGTATTTCAGCCATGCTCTGTCATAACGAGTTCCGATGAGAGCGTAATGAATGAGGCCAAGTGCTGCGAATCCAGCGATACCGATACCGAGCTCAAGCGCATGCTCCGGGTTTGCCCTGCGTGACAGGACCAGGAAGGTCCCGAGCAGCAGGAGAGCGACCGTTCGGCCCTTGATGGCGATCCTGAGACCCGCTTGCTCGGCTTCACGAAAAGTGTCCTCGATTGGATTCTCCGGACTTTGGACTCCGCTTTGCATCCATGATCCCAGTCGTCGAAACCGCGCGCTCTCAAAACATACCAGCGTCGTATTCTGCAATCGCAATATGGGATCAAGGTCGGGCGATGCCAATCACAATGAGCTGATCGAAGCGTCGTCGGTGGCGACGATCGCCTTAAGGGCAGCAATCCCCTCTTCCGCTTTGAGATCTAAGGGCACCGAACGCTTGTTTCGGTTATTGTTGAGAAAAGACGCGGAGAAGCCACCGCGCCTCGTTGCGACATGGCGTGCGAAAAAGAGCCAATGGCTCTTAGCAAAAATTTCAACACGACATGCGTAGCCACTCGTCAAGCCGCCTGACGTCGGACGGCATCAGCATGTCGCGGCGGCGGGATGATGCCATTACTCATGCGGCGCCGGCCTTGACCCGTTCGCTATGCACGCGTCGGAAATGCGCATCCGCTTCGGGCGAGCCGTCGTGCAGGCTGCCGAACCACTTATCCAGCGGCACGTTGCTCTCGCCGTAGTTCACGTTGTGATAACGGTGGTGGAGATAGTGCATATAGCGGTCATTGCGGATCGCTGCCTCGTCCCCGAACACGATCTCATCGAAGCCAGAATGGCTGACCGCCGGGCCGAGCCCTGTCTGGAAGCCGTTGAACAGCATGTGCAGCGGATGGGTTGGCACGATTACGTGGATCAGCATGCAGGAGAAGTAGAGCAGATGCTCGACCGGATGCATCGCCATGCCCGACCAGGGGCCAACATTGACGTTTTTGTGATGGAGATAATGCACAGTGTCGTAGAGCGGCTTCCAATGGATCAGGCGATGGATCCAATAGAAATGAAAATTCCGCCAGAACGGCACGGCCATCATCATCAGGCAGAAGATGATGGGATGCTCAACCGGGTCGAGATAGGGCAGCCAGTTATTGGCGTAGCACCACCAGAGCGCGCACTCGTAAGCCGTCCAGATCACCAGGCCGACATGCGCCCAGAAGACGTTGTCGTAGACCTGGTCGTTGAAGAGAAAGGTGCCGTTGTCGGTCGACTGCCAGTTGGCGTTGTACTTCTTGAGGCGGCCCTGCATCTTGCAGCTATAGAACCAGAGATGAAAGGCGCCGTTCCAGATCCATAGGATCACCAGGTTGCGCAGAAGAATTTCCGCCATCCAGCCAAGTTCAAGTGTCTGCATGCGCTCCATGGCCGGCGTAAACCAGACAAACGATATCCCGATCACGACCATGTAGAGCGCGAACCAAGGAAAGAAGAAGCCGGGGAATCCGGTCAGCCACTTGAGGATTTTCTTGACATTCGCGGGATCGTCCAGCAGCGGCTCCAGATAGACCGGTCGACCGGAGCGCCACTCGCCGCGACGGTCGCGCACCTGTCCATGCTCATCGATCGTCGTCTTCGGCTTGGCCATGGCGATTCCTCTGCAATCCTACTCCAGGATTCACTTTTGTTGGCTGACATGACAGTGTCAAGAAATTTTCGAAAATCTTTATATTTTCGAAAATATTCTTTCCTTTCGACGTTCATTCAGGAACAATGTGCATTGAGGCATTGCCTCGCCGTTTCCCGCAGTGACAGGTTTCCCATGGCAGATGATCACCCCGACGATTCATCGATATACAATACCCTCCGTGAGGATCTGATCTGGGGCCGGTGGCGCTCAGGCGAGCAGCTCAAGCCGCAATATCTGAAGGAGGAGCTGAACTGCACGCCGGGTGTACTGCGCGAGGCGCTCCTGCGCCTCTCGGGCGAGGGCATGGTCTTACTGGTCAAGAATGCCGGTTTCCGCGTCGCCTCCTATGACGAGGAGACGTTTCGCGAGGCGGCGCATTTACGGCTGCTTTTGGAGTGCGAGGCGGCGGAGCTTGCGGTGAAACGCGGCGACTTCGAATGGGAAATGGCCATCAACGCCGCGCATCACAACCTCGCTTATATCGAAAACCAGATGGCGCATGCCGATGACATCACACTATTCGCGCAGCGCTGGTCCAAACTCGACTGGGCGTTCCACAGTGCTGTGCTCTCGGCCTGCGGCTCCAGGTTGCTGATGCGCCGCTATCGGTCGGTCTACGATACTTTCCGCATGTATGCCGCAGCCCAGATCGACAATTTCGGCTTTCTCGTACCGGGAACTATCGACGAGCACAGAGCGATTTACGAAACGGCCATCCAGCGTGATGCCGATGGCTGCATCGAAGCGATCAAGGCCCATCTCCGATTGTATCACGATGAGAACCGATCGACGGAGAGGCTCCGGATGAAGAAACAGAAGGGTCAGCGCAAGTACGTGGCATGAAAACTGTCGAAACGACGTTTCTGTTCCAACAGCGAAGGAAGTATCAGCGATGGGAACATTCGTTCGAGCATGCAGCGTGGACGATATCGAAGAGGAAGGCGTTCAGAGATTCGATCACGGGGAACGCACCTTCGCGATCTATCACGCCCCTGACGGTGAGTTCTTCGCGACCGACGGACATTGCACCCATGAGCATGCCCATCTGGCCGACGGTATCGTCGATGGTCATGAGATCGAGTGCCCGTTGCATTTCGGCGCCTTCGACTATCGCTCCGGCATCCCAACCGTCGCGCCGGCTTGTGTTGCACTCAAGACCTATCCCGTGAAGATCAAGGATGGCGGCGTCTTCATCGATATCGGCGAAAGCTAGTGGCGAGGCATGGCCTGGACGAATGCACTTGGCCTGTTCCCCCACAACCTACACGTTGAGGGTGCGGGGTCAGGAGGTGGGGGGGAAACCTACTGTATCCGATACAATATCCATTCCAATCCCCACGCAATTTTCTGAAAGTCGTTTCTCAGTGATTCCCTGACAGTAACTGGCAAGTCAGATCGTGCCGTCTTGCAAAGCAGTGCCGATGGCAGGATCAACGCCTTTAAGGTCGCGTGTGCCTGGAGGGGCAAAGCTTCCTATCTGCGCTTTTGGCAAGTTCATGCTGATCAGGGCTTCGAGTTGGTGGGTCGCTGCCGTGATGCCGTCGATCAAGGGCACGGGCAACGCGCTTTGAAGGCGTCTTGCGACGCCAGACATGACGGCACCCAGCAGCACGATAACCTCCGATCTCTGGTCCTCGACCAAGCGGCTACAAGCATCGATGACGGATGAATCGATTGCATTAGGATCGTCCGGTGAATAGGCCTCGTCCGATGAGATGATTTCCCAGCCGGCGATCCGGCGATCGAGATCGTAACCACGGATCAGCTCGGCGTAGACCGGCTGAACCCGGCCCCCCAGGGAAACCAGACCAATGCGACTGCCGATAAGATAAGCCGTGAGCATGGCCGCCTCGGTCATGCCGACAACGGGCACGGGCATGAGTTCGCGAAGGGCTGGCAGGGCCGTATCGAAGGAGACGGCGATCAGGACGCCGTCGACGCCCTTGCCGTGTTTTGCGGCGAGCGTGATCATTTCCCGCTCAGCAAGGGCGTTTTCGACCCGGGTCGCAATGATGCTAGCACCGGTTTCGCCTGTGACACCAACGATCTCCGTGCCCGAGGACACGGCCCTTTGTGCCTCCTCCACCGCACGTTCGGTGACGAAGGCGCTGGTGTTGCCGTTGATCAGCAAAAACCGCATGACCTTCTCCTTCGACGTTGTCTCATCCAAAACGCTGCAGCCAGTGGCGGGCGATCCGATCCCGTTTGGCAAACCAGGCGCCGCCCTTCCGCTGGATATGGGCACGCGTATCGGCCAGCCCCTTGATCCGCTCTGGCCTACTGATGATGCGGAGATGGAGACCAATGCTCATCATCCGCGACTAGCGTTCACCCTCCTCATACAACCAATCATAGGCGTCGATCAGATAGCGCGAAAAATTCCCCGTACGCCGTCGATATTATCGTTGATGGCATCGCCTCGGCGGATCGAATGCTCAGAGCCTTCTTCGACATTGATCACGACCGAGACGGCGACGCGCGCACCACCGGGCCAACCGGGACCCGGCGGATCAGAACCATATCCAACGAAGTCGCGGGCCTGAAAGCCATCCTCCTCAGACATGATCAGGCGACCTCCTGAAACAACCGCCCCCATCCCCGGACCCGGGTGGGGTCGACTCCTGCAACTTTAAGTGACTTCCAGAGTGCTATAGCCACCGTGTCGTAGATAGGCAGGCCAAGCTCGGCCTCCAGCTCAGGAACCACGGCGATACCGCGGAGGTTGGTGCAGAAAATCGCGATCGCCTGAACACCGTCCGCCTTGGCGACCTCGCGACACATACCGGCGATTGTCGTCTCGCTGACTTCGGAAAAACTGAAATTGCCGGGATCGCGGAGATGGCGTTCAGCGACGCAATCGAAGCCAGCAGCGGCAT
Organism: Geminicoccales bacterium; assembly: GCA_050633905.1. Lineage (GTDB taxonomy): Bacteria > Pseudomonadota > Alphaproteobacteria > Geminicoccales > Geminicoccaceae > JANQPX01. The sequence goes on along the minus strand of JBOEHJ010000013.1, from coordinate 226,010 downwards.
AAGTCTCGACGATACGTGCCTGGATTTCATCGAGATAAGGCGTCACCAGCGCAAACCGCTTAACGCTAGTTTTCTCGAACACTTCGTTTAGCGCAAGAACGGAGGAGCAGGCGGGCACGCCGGTCCTTGCGGTGATGTTTTCGCACAAAACCTCGTCCTGCTCGAAGCCAAGCCAGCCGGCTGACGTGCCGTTCCAGCAGATGCTATGCGCCTTGGCATCGGCAAGGAGGCTTGCAGCTTCCAGCATGGGTTCGGTGTCGAACTGACCTAGCGCTTGGTCCCTCAAGGAAATTTCCGTGACTTTGAAACGGCCGAAATGCGCGGTGACGTCGGGAACGTCGGATAACATCTTGGCGGTGTAGGGTTCGAGCACGGTGTTCGAGGATGGCGTGAGCATACCTAGGAACCGCCTGTCACTAACGCTATCACGCATCTGCTCTGCTCCCGCATCAGACTTCGAACTCAACAGCATTGATCCTGACCTGTTATCCTCATTATTGGCAATGACGGAAACCTGCTCAAGTCGCATCACACTCGATTTCATCGACATTTCGATGCAAGTCGATCGCGTTATGCCGCCGATGTCGATGAGAGCGTGCTCGCCGCCTCATGGCACCTCACCTATCCCTGAAATCTGGTCGGTATGCCCGCGATATCGGTCTGCTCTGGCTTCGACATCCGCGGTTTGCCGGTTGGGCTTCAGATTGCACCCCCCGCCTTTCGCGAAGCCGATCTCTTTCGCCTAGCCCACGCCTACGAAGCCCGGCAGGATTGGAAAAACGCCCGCGCCAAGCTCTGATCACTCAGGAAGAAAGGGATGTCATGCCCGAAACGACCATGCGCATTGCCTGCATTCAGATGGAGCCGTTGATCGGTGACCTCAGTGCCAATCTCGAAAAGTCCTTGGGCTACCTCGAGGATGCTCATCAGAACGGCGCCAAGATCGCTGTCCTGCCTGAGCTCTCCAATTCCGGTTATGTCTTCGAGAGCCGGGACGAGGCGTTCAGTCTGGCTGAGCCTGTCCCGACAGGATCGACGACGGAAAGTTGGATGGCCTTTGCCGCCGAAAAGGACATGATCATCGTCGCCGGTATCGCCGAAAATGACGGCGGCAAGCTCTATAACAGCGCCGTCGCCATCGGCCCTGAAGGCCATATCGGTACTTATCGTAAGAACCATTTATGGGCAGCTGAGAATCTGTTCTTTGAACCTGGCAATCAAGGCGTGCCTGTCTGGCACACCCGCTATGGCCGGATCGCCGCAGCGATCTGCTACGATTGTTGGTTCCCGGAAATTTTTCGCATGGCGGCGGTGCAAGGAGCTGATCTTCTCTGCATTCCGACCAACTGGGTGCCAATGCCGGATCAGCCTGAAGACATGCCAGTCATGGCCAATATTCTGACGATGTCGGCTGCCCATTCCAACAGCCTCTTCATTGCAGCAGCCGATCGCGTCGGCACGGAACGGCAACAACTCTTCCTCGGCCGCAGCCTGATTGTCGGTCATCGAGGCTGGCCTCTTGCCGGGCCGGCGAGTGCTTCCGGCGAGGAGATCATCTATGCCGATGTCGACCTCTCGGATGCGCGCCGAAAACGCACACTGAACGAATTCAACCAGCTGCTGCGCGACCGCCGGATCGATCTCTATGACGAAACGCTCGGCGCCGACGTGGAGCGCTCCTGGTATTAGGAGAACAAGCGAGTTCCCATTGACATTGCCAGCAAGGAATAGCGATTCGGCATCGGGATGACCGGCGTCTTTGGATATCCGATGCTAGCGTTCGGCCGGCAGCGTGCCCATTTCGGCTTCGCTTTCTAGATCAAGGCCACAGGATATTGTGACCGTGAGACCATCGCCCGCAAGAAATGTCTCAAGATAGTCAGTGACCTCGTTCGGATAGGATACGACCAAGGCAAGTCGCCGGACGCCGAGCGTTCGAAAAGTCGCGACCGCAGCATAGCTTGCCGTGCTGAAGGGCACGCTCAAGCTGTCGTGAACCGCTTGCCACTGAGTGACTTCTCCCTCAATGCCACCGATAAAGCTGCCTGCATAATCCACAGAGACGACGACATCGGGTTTGGCAAGATGCAACAGCTCCACAGCCTCGATGAGCGGTCCAGATGCGGCATAGGCAGCAAGTGCGTTCACATTGAGTAAGCTTGATCTTCCCGAGCTTTGCATCTCGCGACAAGCAGGGTGACACGCGCTGTCAAATAGGCCCAGAACTCGTCATCCGTGTGGCCTTCATCAGGCCAAAGCAGCCCGATCCGCCCTCGCCAATCGCCTGATAAGGCAATGTTAGGCCGGATTGAAGTATCGTTTGTCGAGCGAGTCGAGGTCGAATTCCAATGATCACCACAAAGCATTGCATGGCTCCTGGCAATCAGAAAGAGTGGTCAGATCGAGCGAAATCATGGTCGAGCTCGCCCTTTTGTTCTGCGCGATCGCTCGCTTTCAAAAATTCACCCCAAGCTATGCATCGACGAACGACCGTTCCAAGGACCGCTGAATGACCATAGCACGAACATGATCGGCATCGATGGTGCGGCGAGAGTTGGAACCGATCCCTCACCGGCCGGCACCCTTTTAATCGCTCCATCTGTCACTCGAGGATTGGAGCACCCCCAAGCTCTAGCCTTCAGCTCGTGAGTCGATAATATCACTGCGTGTGCCGCATGCGGTTCCCTGCTGAATAGCGAGAGCTTGCCATGGCCAGCGCGTGAAAAGTTGGCGATAGCAAGTCGCCTGAACGCCGTTGGGGCTCCGGCAAGCGCCTTTGGGAGACATCTACTTGATTGGGGTCATTGGCAACGCCGTTCTCGATCTCAGCTATGAGGTTCCTACATTGCCGCGTTCCGGCGAAACCATCCTGGCATCCACGACCAGGGTCGATATTGGCGGCAAGGGTCTGAACCAGGCGATCGTCAGCCATCGCGCCGGCAGTTTGGTGCGCTTGGCCGCGGTCATCGGCAATGACGCCCATGGCAAGCTGATCGAAAAGCAGATCATGGACGATGGGATGCGGTCCGCCGATCTCATCATTCGCGACGGGCCAAGCGATCACTCGATCATCTATGTCGGCGATGAGGGCGAGAACTGCATTGTCAGCACGACCGGGATGACAGCATCCCTGAGCGTTGATGAGATCGATCCGTTGCTTGGGGCACTGGGACCTGACGACACCTTGCTGCTTCAAGGAAATCTACCCATGGCGTTGACCAGAGCATGCCTTGAATGCGCGCGCGCCAGGCATGTCCGCACCCTCGTCAATCCGGCGCCAATCACCTTCGACTATGACGATCTCTGGCCACTGATTGATGTCACCATCGTCAACCAGGTCGAAGGCGACGTCCTGACCGGCTGCGCCGAATCAGAAACGATCGTCTCCCGCCTTCAGACATTCGGCGTCGACCTCGCCGTGGTGACGCTCGGTGAAGCAGGCGCTCTCCTCGGCTATGACGATCAATCGATTCCGATCGGCGCCCCGATCATCCAAGCCGTCGACAGCACCGGGGCGGGTGATGTGTTTTGCGGCGTGATGGCCGCTGCACTCGACCAGGATATGGCGCCCGAGGCCGCCTGTCGTTGGGCCGTTGCTGCCGCGAGCCAGTCAGTGACCTGTCATGGCACCATCGGTTCGTTCCCAAGCTCCAAAACCCTCCAGACATTGAAGCCAAAATGACCTCGACGATGACCACTGACCTTGATTTTACAGACTTTCAAGCGAGACAGCCAAACGCCGGTTTCGTCGATTGGCTACGTGCGCGGCATCAAGGGCGATGGGATGCGATGATCGACCATCGCTTCACCCGGGAGCTCTCAGCAAACCAAATCCCGATGGTGGTCTTCAGCCGTTATCTCCGCTACGAGCACAACTTCGTGCGCACGGCCATTTCCATTTTCAGCTACGCTCTCGCCCGGGCGCCGTCATTTAGCGACCAAGTCCATTTGATCGACGTACTGCAGATGCTGGCAGCAGGGCAGGATAGTTTTTTCGACAAGGCCTTTCGCACGATGAAGATTGATGCGAAGGAGCTTGCCGCAGACACGCTGCCATCGTCTGCAACCGTTTTGCGTGATGGTTCACTCGCCATTGCCGAACACGGTTCGTTCGAAGAGATCATCACCATGATGTTGGTGGCGGAGTGGATGTATCTGACCTGGTGCCGAGCGGCACATGGCAAGATTGAAGACCCCCTCGCGGCAGAATGGGTCGCCATGCATGTGTGTCCCAAATTTATCAGCCAAGTCGATTGGCTGAAGCGGACGATGAATACCCACGGCCCGACCATGCCGCCGGATGACCAGGAAGTTTGCGTGACCATTTTCGGGCAGATGCTGGATCTCGAAATCGACTTTCACCACGCACCCTACGACGCTTGATCGTGATTTAGCGATCGGTCAGCCAACCGAGGCATTGTCGCCAAAGGCGGCCGAAACCTTGCCAGGCAGCGAACTCCGCTGGCACCCAGTGGGGCCCGATGTCGGAGGTCCAGGCAATGGTTCGGCCCGCGCCGTGGTGGCCGGCGACCAGCAGCGGATGACCACCCTCTTCCATGGGCAAACGCGCCAGTAGCTCAATGTCGTCACCTGTCTTCAATTGGACTTCGTTGACCCCGAGCAGAATCGGCCAGTCCTTGCCAAGCCCCTCGAGGATGGGATGATCCGTTTTGCCGATCACATCGGCCTTGAAGCCGTCAGGCACCTCGATCCGATCGTCAAAGGGATGGCAGGTGACCGGCAGCACCTCCTCGATTGGCGTCCGATGATAGCGGGCACCGCCATTGATACCCTGAAAGCTGTAATAGCCACCGATCATCATCAACCCGGCGCCGCCGGCAACGTAGTCGCGCAGCAGCTTTAGGCGGTTGGGCACAGGCTTGCCGTGGATCCAGACATCCGGGTGAAGCAGCAGCGTGTTCGAGCCGATGTCGCTCAGAATGATCGCGTCATAGGCGTTCAGCCCTTCTGCCGTGAGCGGGAAACCAGCGGCTGCTTCGTGGGCCGGCATGTAGGTCAGATCAAAGGGACTATCCTTCAATGCTTCCACCAGCGGCTCGGCGCCGAGATGAAACGTGACACTGCCGAAATGATCCCAACCCTTATGATGGGTTGCAGCGCTCACCCAGGACTCACCTGCAAGCAGTATTTTTTGTTTTGCCATGGCCTTCTTCCTTCACCGTCAGGTTTGCCGGTGTGTTTCGGAAAACACCCGTCTCGGATTACCGATCATCAGCTGCTCGACCTCAGCCTCTGTCACACCCAGTCGCCTCAGCCTTGGCAGAAAATGCCGCGTAACGTATCCGTAACCGAAGCCACCGTTACGGCTGAGCATCATCTTCAGGAACACGTCCTGAGAAAGCAGCAGGGATTTGAGCCAGCCCTGATCGATCAAGGCCTTAATCGCGCAGGCGGTCTCGGCATCGGAGGGGCACTGTGCCTCCTGGTCTGCATAGTAGAAATCCATGCCGATCATGTCGTACTCGATGAAGGCTCCCCGCTCCGCGAGGCTGATCTGATAATCCTGGTCATCGAAGCTTGGATTCATGTGGCAGAGAACCGTATGAGCAGGATCGGCCCCCTCCTCGCCGGTGATGTCCAACACCCGGTGAGCCAGGCGCTCCCAGCCCGGAAGATGCACCATCAAGGGCAGACCAGTTGTTTTCGCTGCGCGCGCAGCACCACGCAGGACTTTCTCTTCTTCGGGCGTAAAGTCGGCACTGACCCCGATCTCGCCGATCAGCCCAATATTGATGTCGGTGCCGTCGACGCCATCCACAGCATCGCGGACAATCTCATCGGCAATCGCCTCGCTACTCATCCTTTGAACACATGCTGGGTGTGAGCCTTCGAGATAGTAGCCGGCCCCCATCACGATATTGAGGGCACTGGCCTGACTTATCCGCATCAACGCTTCGGGATCGCGACCGATGCCTCGGCAGGTGGGGTCGATCACCGTTTGTCCACCTGTTTCGGTGAACAGCTCCAGCTCCTCGATCGCCGCCCGCTCGTCCTCAAGCCGGCAATTATCCGGGTTCACGAACGGGTCCATGCGTAATTCGCCGAAAATCCCCGGTCTTACAGGTCCTTCCGCAAGGTAACGGCGTTCCGACTGCGTTGGCTCATGCCACCAGGAACGGGCATCCACCAGAAGATGTTCGTGCATCAAGGTAACGCCCATCGTCTCGACTGAGATCGGTCCCTGGACGGTCATGACCTGACCGCTATCGGTCGCCGCCAAGCTTCGTTCCTCGCTCATAATTTGCCCTCCCCTTCCCATGATCTAGCGTCAACGAAAGTGGCTTTCTCAGGTCTTGCAGAGTCAATGATATGGTCACACCGCACGGCGCAGGCGGCTTGCTTGGTCGAAGAGGCGGGTGTTTAGCCAGATCGCCAGAAGGATAATCAAGCCCGTGACGATCTGGGTGAAGAATGGCGAGATGTGTGCAAGGATCAGACCGTTGCCGATCACTGCGATGGTAAGGGCGCCAAGCGCCGTGCCGATGATGGTGCCGCGGCCGCCAAACAGATTGGTGCCGCCGAGGACCACCGCCGCGATCACCTCGAGTTCGAAGCCGACGCCGGCGTTGGACGACCCGGATCCGAGACGGGCGGCGATGACCAGACCGGCAATGGCCGCGGCGATGCCCGTCAATATGTAGACGGTAAGGATCGTGCGGCGAACATTGACGCCTGCCCGCCTGACCGCCTCGACATTGGCACCGATGCCGGTGACGTACCGGCCGTAGCGAGTTTGGGTCAGAATGACGTAACCAAGCACGGCGATGATCAAGCCGATGATCGCCGGCAGCGGTATGCCGAACAGCCAACCACGGCCGATCTGTATGAACCAGCTATCACCACTTATCGGGACCGAATAGCCTTCCGTTATGAGCAGAGCGACGCCGCGGATGGCGCTAAGGCCAGCAAGCGTCACGATGAAGGCAGGAATGCCCTCATAGGCGACAAAATAGCCCTGCGCGCCTCCAATCACGGCGCCAAGCAGGAGCATCAGCACCACCACGACCGGCCACGGGATTCCCGTAGCAAGGGCAATCGCGGCAAGCGCGTTGACCAAAGCGAGGTTGGAACCAACCGAAAGATCAATACCGCCCGTGGTGATCACGAAGGTCATGGCACAGGCGACAATCAGGATCGGAGCACTCTGACGCAGCAGGTTCAGGATGTTCACCTGGGTCAGAAAACTATCGGTGATGACACTGAAGACCAGGCAGACCAAGACAAAAAAACCGGCAATGCTCAGCACCGGCGCATTGACCGTAAGAAACTCCCTGCCGCCGCCGCCGGCAGGCGGTTGACTTTTGACGGTGGCGCTACTGGGCATCGTTGGTTGCTCTGTGGCGTGACATTTTTTCGCCGACGATGAGGTGGACCACCTCTTCGAGATCGGTTTCTGCAATCCTGCGTTCGGCGACATTTTGGCCCTCATAGAGCACCATGATCCGATCGCAGACGCGGAACAGATCCTGGAGACGATGGGTGATCAAGATGACGCTGACGCCGCTTGCCTTCACTCGATTGATGAGTGCAAGAACTGCCTCGACTTCGGCTACGGCAAGTGCCGAGGTTGGCTCATCCATAATAAGCACATCGGGTGCGAAGGAAGCGGCACGGCCGATGGCAATCGATTGACGTTGGCCGCCGGAGAGATTGCCAACCAGGGCATTCATGTTGGGAATATGGATGTCTAGGCTATCCAGCATCTGCCTGGCATCCTGGGCCATCCTATCCTTGTCGAGAAAGCGCCCACCAAGGATGTGGCGCACCGGTTCCCGTCCAAGGAACAGGTTGCCGGCCACATCGATGGTGTCGCAGAGCGAGAGGTCCTGATAGACCATCTCGATTCGCTTATTTCGTGCATCGGCCGGTGAGGTAAAATGGACGGATAAGCCATCCAACTCGATGCTGCCGGCATCTGGCACGAGCGCGCCGGCCAAGATCTTGGTGAGCGTCGATTTGCCAGCGGCATTGTCTCCCACCAGCCCAAGCGCCTCGCCCGGCCAGAGGTCGAGATCGACGCCACGCAGCGCATCGATCGTGCCGAAACTCTTCCGAACACCCGTCATACGAATGCGCGGTTTTTTATGACTTGTCACGTCGAGTTCTCACACGAGCACGGATCGGGCAGCAGCTACCTACCACCCGATCCACGATCGTCGCCCGTCTATTGGAAGGTCGCGCGAAAATCGTCAACATTGTCCTTGGTGACGATGGTGACCGGCACAGCGATCTCCGCTTCGACCTCGCCGCCGCCGATCAAGGTCATGGCAGCATCAACCGCGGCAGCACCCATGCCGTGCGGGCTTTGCTGCACGATCGCCACCACGAAGCCGTCATCAATCCCTTTGATCACTTGGGCTGTCAGGTCCCAGCCGAACACCTTGACCCGATCAGCAGCACCCTGTGCCTCGACCGCCGCGATCGCACCGACCAAAGCGGGCTCGCCAGTGGCATAGATCGCGTTCATGTCAGGGTTGCCGGTCATCAGGTTCTCGGCCGCTGCCAGCGCATTGTCCTGAATATTACGCCCATCAACCACGCCAGCGACCTCGACACTGGAATTGGCCGCAATCGCGGTCTCGAACCCTTCTTGGCGGAGATTCTGGATGAAGGAATTTAGCGCACCGACGATACCAATTTTGGCGCTGCCGCCCATCTCGGCATCGACATAGGCCAGAAAGTCCGCCCCGATATCGCCGCCTGCTCCGCCATTATCGACACCGATCTGCGTCTTGTGCGGTCCTTCCGGCAGGATCGCATCGACCGCAAGCACATGAATACCGGCATCGGCCGCCTGCTGCACCGCCGGCATGACGCCATTGACGTCGATCGCAACCACAATGATCGCATCCACGCCTTCGGCGATATAGGTCTCGATGGCGTTATTCTGTGCCGCCGGGTCGTTGTTAGCATTGAAGATCACCAGCTCAGCACCGGCCTTCTCCGCTGCCTCGGTCGCCCCCTCATTCATCTGGTTGAAAAACAATGCCTGCTGATTAATCTGAACAAGCGCGATAGTCGGTTCTTGAGCCTGCAAGCTGCCAACCGTCGCCACAATACCGGCTAAAGCCACCGCTAGTATCGTCCGCATGAGTGTTCTCCCCACTTTGTTGACTGTTAGTTTGTTATAGGATCGATGATAGCATCGCCGACGTCGAACGCCATGCCTCTCCACGGAAACAATCGACAAGGCCGTACCAGTCCAACCATCGTAAGTCGGTTCTCTTGTGCCATGGAACGGGGCGCCGAAAAATACCTGAAAAATCCAAGCCTCTCGGCAAAGCCACGGCATGACAGCCGGCACCTTTGGATAACGGCGGCGCCGAGCGCGGGCTTGGCTACCAAATGAGGCATCGATGCGTTAGGCTCATTATCGAACAAGATCTAAACTGGGCCAAGCGTACGAACACGCAAGTGGTGGGGGGCCGTTGCCGGACATTCGCGTTGAGAATCTTACCAAGCGGTGGGATGAGACCGCGGCGGTCGACGGTATTTCGTTTACCATCGCCGATGGTGCGTTTGCTGTTCTTCTTGGACCCTCTGGCTGTGGGAAATCGACAACGCTTCGTCTTATTGCCGGGCTCGATCAGGTGAGCGATGGCAGAATCCTAATCGGCGATCGAGACGTAACGGACCTTCCCCCGCCCAAGCGTTCTCTCTCCATGGTCTTTCAGAACTATGCGCTGTTTCCCCATCTGAACGTTGCCGAGAACATCGCATTTGGTCTTCGGGTCAGGAGGGTACCGGCGAAAGAGCGGCAGGAGAGGTTGCAGCGAGCCGCCGATCTCCTCGGCCTTGACGAACTTATGCATCGCAAGCCCAGCCAGCTCTCCGGCGGCCAGCAGCAGCGNNTGCCTGATGGACGAGCCGCTCTCCAACCTGGACGCCAAGCTCAGAAACGAGATGCGGCGCGAGATCAGAGAACTCCAGCAGCGCCTCGACATGACGATGCTTTACGTCACCCATGATCAGGCCGAGGCGATGAGCATGGCGGATCAGGTTATTCTCTTGAACCACGGACGGATCGAGCAGGATGCGCGACCCGCCGCCCTCTACAACCAGCCAGCAACAGCGTTCACGGCAAGCTTTATCGGCACGCCACCGATGAATCTCATCGATCCCCCGACGGCGGCTAGTGATGGCGATGGACGTTCCACCAGTAAAATCGTTGGCGTTCGGCCCGAGGCCGTTCACCTGGTCAGCGAGGACGGAATAGCGGCGACGATTGATGCCATCGAATATCTTGGCGCTGATACAATCCTTAGTTGCCTGGTTGGTGACCAGACACTCCTGGTTCGCCATCCCGGCGAGGTTTTTTTCGATAAAGGAACTGCCGTCCGTCTCGATTGGGAGAAGGATGCCGAACATCACTTCGATCGCGATAGCGGCCGAGGGCTGACGACGCCGGCGTCGGCCGCAGCGAAACAAATGACCGGTTGATCAGGGAGAAAACCAGATGCTGAAAGTCGTAACGCGGAGCCTATTGAACAAATCCGTCAGTGGCGCCATCAGCCTTGCCATGATCGGCATTGCTGGCTCGGCAGCCAACGCCGATGTTGAGCTTACCTTCTATTATCCGGTCGCTGTCGGCGGGCCAGTGACCAAGGTGATCGACGGCTACGCGCAAACCTACAGTGAGATGACGCCGGGGGTCACGATCGAGCCAGTCTATACCGGCAGCTATCTTGATACCGTCACCAAAACCATTACCGCCATCAAGGGCGGCAACCCGCCGGATGTCGCCGTGATTCTCGCAGTCGATACCTTTACGCTCTATGATGAGGACGCGATCCTCGCCTATGACGATCTAATCAGCACCGACGAGGAGCAGGCTTGGCTAGATAGTTTCTATCCCGCCTTCATGGAGAACGGCAGGGTCGAGGGCAAGGTTTGGGGCATTCCATTCCAGCGCTCAACCCCGGTGCTCTATTGGAACAAGGATGCCTTTGCCGAGGCCGGTCTCGATCCCGACACGCCGCCGGCCACCTGGGAGGAGCAGGTTGAGTTCGCGAAAAAGCTAACCAAGAAGGACGGCGATCAGGTCAGCCAATACGGCATCCAGATCCCGAGCTCGGGCTTTCCTTATTGGCTGTTCCAGGGCCTGACCACCCAGAACGACGCATTCCTCATGAACCAGGACGGCAACGAGGTTTCTTTCGACCAGGAAGGCGTGGTTGAGGCGCTGCAATATATGGTCGATCTTTCCAAGCTCCACGGCGCCATGCCCTCAGAGATCATCGAGTGGGGCACGACGCCAAAAGATTTCTTCGAGGGCCGGACTGCGATGATGTGGACCACCACAGGCAATCTCACCAATGTCCGGGAGAACGCGCCGTTTCCCTTCGGTGTCGCCATGCTGCCGGCTAACAAACGGCGCGGTGCGCCGACCGGCGGCGGTAACCTCTTCATCTTCAATCATCTGAACGAGGAAGAGCAGGCAGCCGCCCTCGGCTTCGCGCAGTGGATGACCTCGCCTGAACAGGCTGCGGATTGGAGCATCGCAACCGGCTACGTCGCCACCAGCCCAGCTGCCTGGGAAACCGAGCGCATGCAGGCCTATGTAGCCGACTTTCCGGTGGCGACCGTTGCCCGCGACCAGCTTGAGTTCGCCACAGCCGAGCTTTCCACGCACGAGAACCAGCGGGTCACGAAAATCTTCAACGACGCCTTGCAAGCTGCGCTGACCTTAGCGAAGGAGCCGGCGGATGCTCTCGCCGAAGCGCAGGCAGAGGCCGATCGCGTGCTGTCCGCCTATCGCTGAACGGCAATGTTCGGGGCGGCGCGCCACGCGCGCGCCTCCCGGACGTGACCTCATGCAACGACATCTCGTCCATATCCACGGTTGGCTGCTGGTCCTTCCAGCCGCGGTGATGCTGGCCGCGTTCACCCACTACCCCGCTGTCCGCACCTTCATCGACAGTTTTTTTTCGACGCCGCGCGGCCGGCGGCCGGCCGAGTTCATCGGCTTCGATCACTACCGGCAGATGCTTGACGATCCGATCTTCTGGAAAGTGCTCTGGAACAATGCGCTTTACGCTGTTGGTACCATCCCGCTTTCGATAGCGCTCGCTCTTTTGATGGCAATGTTGGTCAATGAGCGGCTTAGAGGAAGAGCACTGACCCGTATGGCATTCTTCACGCCGACAGTGCTGCCGATGGTCGCCGCTGCCAATATCTGGCTCTTTTTCTACACACCAGGCTATGGGCTTCTTAACCAAATCGGAGGCCTCATAGGCCTGCCCGACGTCAATTTCATCGGCGATCCGAGCAAGGTGCTCTGGAGCCTGATGGCGGTCACGATTTGGAAGGAGGCCGGCTTTTTCATGATCTTCTACCTGGCCGCACTTCAGGCGATCCCACCCTCGCTTAAGGAGGCAGCTATCCTGGAGGGCGCTGGTCTCTGGACCTATTTCCGTAGGATCGTCTTTCCGCTTTTGATGCCAACCACGATGTTCGTCCTGATCAACGCGGTGATCGGCGCCTTTCGCCTGGTCGACCACATCGTTGCCATGACCCAGGGCGGTCCGGATAATGCGAGCTCGCTGCTGCTCTATTACATCTACGAGGTCGCGTTCAAATTCTGGGACACGGGCTACGCCTCGGCGCTGACCGTCGTGCTGCTGGTGATCCTGGCCACCATGGCCGTCAGCCAGTTCATCTACATGGACCGGCGGGTCCACTACCGATGAGTGCTGGTGCAACCGAAAGTAGGATGGCCGGTGCTGATGATGCCTGGTTCTGGCACAGCTTGACCACGCTCGGCGCCTGGCTTCTGGCGTTGATCTGGGTAGCGCCTTTGCTCTACGCGATCTGGACCGCGTTTCATCCCGGAGCCTATGCGGTCCGCTTCGATCTGACAGCACCGCTTACGCTCGAGAACTTCGCTGAAGCCTGGGCCGCCGCCCCGTTTGCGCGCTATTTGCTGAACAGCTTCATCCTGGTCACAATGATCCTGGCAGGTCAGCTGTTCCTCTGCACCCTTGCCGCATATGCCTTCGCGCGTTTCGATTTTGTCGGCCGCGACGTGCTCTTTATCCTGGTCCTGCTGCAGCTGATGATCATGCCGGACGTGCTGATCGTCGAGAACTATAGGACCATGGGTCAGCTCGGCCTCATCGATACGATCACCGCGATCGGCCTTCCCTATATGGGCTCGGCCTTTGGTATTTTCCTGCTGCGCCAGACCTTTAAGTCGATCCCCTCAGAACTGGAGGATGCGGCCCGCGTCGAGGGGGCAGGCATTCTCCAGATTCTCTGGAAGGTCTACGTTCCACTGGCGCGACCTATCTACGTTGCCTACGGCTTGGTCTCGGTGAGCCACCATTGGAATAACTTCCTCTGGCCGCTGATCGTCACCAACTCGGTTGAGACGAGGCCAGTCACGGTCGGCCTTCAAGTCTTTTCATCCGTCGATCAGGGAATCAACTGGTCAGTGATCACTGCGGCGACGCTCTTGACCAGCGGCCCGCTCCTCATCGCCTTTCTTCTGTTCCAGCGGCAGTTCGTGCAAAGCTTCATGCGTGCTGGAATCAAATAGATGGCCTCTAAATCCGATCTCTGCAGCCACGTCTCGCTATGGCAGCAACCTATGAACCCGTTGTTCGAGGCTAGCGAGGTCACCGTCATTAGTGACAATAATATGCGGCTCGTCGATCCGCTCGAAACGTTGCTTCAACAACTGGTAAACTTGCCAGTCCGCTTCACTCTCATCGCCTTCTCGATGACGAAGCCGATCTCGTATGGTCTCTTCTGACGATGTGACCTCGACAATCTCAAAATCAGCTTCCAGTGCCTTGGCGAGTGATGCAGCCTTCTTTCGATTGGTTTCTTTATTGAAGGCGGCATCCAGAACAACGTCACGCCCCTTGAGCAGCGAGCACCTGGCGCGCTTGAACATCTCACCGTAGACAGCCTGCTTTTCGTCGTCGGTATAGGTAGGCGTGATCAGCACGTCTTTGCGCAGGACATCAGACCTCAACAAAGCCGCTCCGCGCATCGTTGATACCAGCCGCGCAACGACCGTCTTGCCCGCACCGGGAAGGCCGCAAACGATCGTCAATTTCTGCTTGATCATCGGTTTCATGTTGCTAGTGGTGCGACCACATCGAAAGAGTCACTGACGAGACGCATAAGCATATGATTCCAAGCCTAAATTCCAAACTCTGGACGAATCAAATGAAGTGGTCATACCGTTAGACGTTGTGGCCAACAGTAACATCGAGTCGCCAAGATGCAGCTGTCCAAACAAACCAGACCACCTCAATATCGCTAGCTAGAACGAAAATCACCCCTTATCCGTCGAACATGTTGCTTGTGGTGATAGATAGATAGGGCGACACTCGACATGATGGCTTGGCATGAAGAGGGGTTCATGATGACGTTGACGTCGGTCAAACGGCTTGATGGCGGACAGGCGTTGGCGGTTGAGTGGGCCGATGGTACGACGAGGCGGTTTCATGCGATCTGGCTGCGAGACAACGCCCTGGACGAGGCGACGCGATCTCCGTTGAATGGACAGCGGCTGATCACGCTCCAGGATTTCCCCGCATCAATACGGATCGTTGAGGCTGATATCATCGAAGACGCGTTGGACATCCTCTTCTCCGCCGAGGGCAAGAGAGCGCGTTATCCATCAGAATGGCTTCGTGACAACGCCTATGATCGTCAGAGGCACGCCTCCAGCCCGCATCTTCCCTCGGACGTCGAGAGTTGGGACGGCACGCTCGATGTCACGTCGATATCCGGTGACTTCGAAACCATTTCCAACCAGCAGGATAAGTTATGCACATGGCTCGGCCATGTTCGCCGCTACGGCTTCGCCAAGCTGACCGGCTGTCCGGTGGAAAGTGGTGCTTTGTTAAAGGTTGCGGCACTTTTCGGCTATGTCCGCGAGACCAATTACGGCAGGTGGTTCGAGGTGCGCACCGAGGTGAACCCGACCAACCTCGCCTATACCGGGCTTGGGCTTCAGGCACATACCGACAACCCCTATCGAGATCCGGTGCCGACATTGCAAATTCTCTACTGCCTCGAGAACTCGATGGACGGCGGTGATAGCCAGATCGTGGATGGTTTTCGGGCAGCCATGCGGCTGCGGGCTGAGGACAAAAAAATGTTCGATCTGCTCTCAAACCATTGCGCCCGGTTCGACTATCACGGCGCTGGGGATGTGCATCTCCGTTCGAAAAAACCGATGATCGAGCTCAGTCCAGATGGCGAACTGACAGGCCTCCGCTTCAACAACCGGAGCACGGCACCCATCATTGATGTCCCCTTTGACGACATGCAGGAATACTACGCCGCTTATCGCCGGCTCAGCGCGATCATCGATGATCCTACCATGGCGGCCAGCTTTAAACTCGCACCTGGCGAGTGCTTCATCGTCGACAACACACGGGTGCTGCACGGACGCACTGGCTATGCCGGAAGCGGTGGTTCGCGCTGGCTGCAAGGCTGTTACGCCGACAAGGATGGGCTGCTCTCGACACTCTCGATTTTGGAGGACCGTATGCTGGAGACTGTAACATGAGTGTTGCCGACAAGACCGGATTGGCCCCCGACAACATCGTTTCGTTCCTTACCGATGTCTTTGAGCGCCGAGGTGCGGAGGAATATCTGGGCGAGCCGGTGACCATCGCCGAGCATATGCTGCAAGCTGCTTCCGCCGCCGAACAGAACGGGGAGAACGAGGCGATCATCGTTGCCGCCTTGCTTCATGACATCGGCCATTTCACCAGCGAGTTCGGCACCTTCTCGATGGACGACACCGAAGACAGGCATCACGAAGATGCGGGCGCTCGTATTCTGGAGCAATTCTTCCCGACCATCGTTACCGATTGTGTACGCTACCACGTTGCCGCCAAGCGTTACCTTTGTGCGAAAAACCCTGCCTATTTTGAAAAGCTGTCAGCAGCATCGGTCCATTCCTTGCATCTCCAAGGCGGCCCGATGAACGCTGACGAGATGAAAACCTTCGAAGCGAACCCCAATCTGCATGCGATCATCAAGGTTCGCCATCTTGATGACGGCGGTAAGGTCGCCGGGCTGAACACACCGACATTTGCCCATTTTGCGCCGATGGTTCAGCGGGTGGTGAATGCTCATTGCGACAGCTCAGGCCTTTGACCTTACTTCCATGACAAACCATCCGATCGAAGCATGATGAAGCACTGGGACCTCGCGATTGTCGGGGCAGGCGTCATGGGGCTGGCACATGCCGTTTATGCATCAAGGGCAGGTCTGTCCGTCGTTGTTTTCGAGCGCAGCCCCAAGGCGCTTGGTGCATCGGTCCAGAACTTTGGCATGCTCGCAATCATCGCGCAGGCGTCAGGTCGACAATTGGCGGATGCCCGGCGCGCTCTCGCCGATTGGCAAGAAATTGCCGATCAAGCCGGCATCGAGATGGAGCCGTCTGGATGCTTATTCCTCGCTCGCGAACCCGAGGAGATGAGAGTTCTCGAAGAATTCTGTCATGCTGCAAGCCTGTCGGACCATAGCGCAAATCTGGTGAAACAGGATGACCTTTGCCGATACGCAGCTGGCTTACGTTCGAAAGATCTTCTGGGAGGTTTGTGGAGCCCGGACGCCTGGAAGGTCGATCAACGCCAGGCAACGGCGAAGATCGCAGACTGGCTGCAAAGAGCCCACGATGTATCCGTTCATTTCTCTGCGGAGGCTCGAGCTGTCGATCTACCTTACGTCGATACGTCGATAGGCACCTTTAAAGCTGATCATGTCATCATCTGCGGAGGGGATGAGTTTGATATGCTGTTCCCCGATAGCTTCCAGGCAACGGGCGTGACGACATGTAAGCTCCAGATGTTGCGAACCCATCCTCAGCCAGATGGTTGGCGGTTGCAGCCATTCGTCCTGGGCGGTCTGAGCCTGACTCGGTACAGCGCCTTCGCATCATGCCCCAGCCTTCCAGACCTGAAGAAGCTACAGAAAAGAAAGCAAAGCTCCCAACTCGCCCATGGCATTCATGTCATTGCCTGTCAGGAAGCTGACGGCAGTGTGACTATCGGTGACTCGCATAGCTACGGCGACAAGTTGAGCCATGAGCGATCGGAGGACATTGATCGGCTCATCCTGAATGATCTGGCGACGATGATCTCATTGCCAAACCCGCAGATAGCCGAACGTTGGCTCGGACGCTATGCCCACCTGCCGGGAAACGAAACCCTCCGACTGTCGCCAGTTAACGGTGTGACTGTAGTAACAATGACGAATGGGCAAGGCATGACCCATGCGTTTGCTGTCGCAGCTGATGTTATCGGTCATCTCATGTAGACCTTGAAAGACGCCTCCGATCCTGAATGCCACCCCCTCGAACGGGAAGGGAGTTTCAACAGTGTCCCAACCTCATCTGAGCGACCCGGATAGGTCCCCTGACAATTCCGAAGGTGAGTCCAATTTGAGCCCCAGACGGTTAAACTGGCAGACTCGTCTCGGCACCGACACGCGTATGGCCGTGGCAAGAGACGCAGCTTGCTTTGTCCATCAGTCCGTTTCCTCCCCGTGCATGAGTGCCATCAGCAAAGCGGAAGGTATCTGGATAGAGGATAAGGATGGACGACGTTACATGGATTACCATGGCAACTCGGTTCATCACATCGGTTATGGGCATCCACGCCTGAAGGCTGCGATCGCAAAGCAGATGGATGAGCTTCCCTTTGCACCACGACGTTTTTGCTGTGATGTGGCAACAGAGCTTGCGGAAAAAATTGGCGATATTGCGCCTGGCAATCTGAGCAAGGTTCTTTTTACAACGGGGGGCTCGGATGCGATTGAAATAGCCCTTAAGGTCGCGCGGATTGCCACGGGACGGTTCAAGACCCTGTCCTTTTGGGACTCTTTCCACGGCGCTGGTTTCGGCGCCTCCAGCATCGGAGGGGAACAGCTTTTCAGGATGGGTCCGGTCGGCCCGCTTTTGCCGGGAACGGAACATGTGCCCTCCTTTGATGCCTATCGTAATCCCTTCGGTATTGAACATTCGCGGGAAACGCCGGGTGACGCGAAGGTTGGCGACATTGTCGCGAGTCTCATCCGGTTCACGCTGGAAAAGGAGGGGGATATTGCGGCGGTCATCGCCGAGCCGAACCGCGCCGTTCCTTATATTCCGCCGAAAGGTTTCTGGAACAAGGTTCGGGCCGCCTGCAATGAAACCGGCACGCTGTTGATCTTCGATGAAATCCCGACGGGCCTTGGCAAGACGGGGCGCATGTTTGCTTGCGACCATGACGATGTCGTGCCTGACATTCTGGTGATGGGGAAGGCATTGGGCGGCGGAATCCTGCCGATCGCTGCAACCCTGTGCCAGCCGGCGCTCGATGTTTGCGGTGACTTCGCCGTCGGTCACTACACCCATGAGAAAAACCCGGTGACATGTCGGGCTGCACTCTCCACCATCGAGATCATTGAAGACGAGAATCTTGTCGAGAATGCGGCTGAAGTTGGCAGATGGGCCATGACGCGTCTTCATGACATGATGGATCGCCACGCCTCTATCGGCGATGTGCGCGGGCGCGGTTTCCTCATGGGCATCGACCTGGTCGAGGATCGCAGCACCAAAGAACCGGCAAAGGACCTGGCCGAAGAGGTCTTCTACCGTTGCCTTGAAAACGGCCTCAGTTTCAAGATTTCCATGGGCTCAGTCCTGACGCTTTATCCTCCGCTGGTGACAACGAAGGATCAAATGGAGACAGCGCTTGGCATCATCGATGCCGCTATCGAGGATGCCTCGGCACGATGACTGATCGCCTCAAGATCGTCCGCACGGATGCCAATATTGAAACGCCACATCTCGATGGAGCGTTACGTGAGCGGGGCGAACTTCTCCTGATACCCGATGGTGCCAGCGAGAATGACGTTATTGAAGTCGTCTGCGACGCCGATCTTCTACTCATGTGCTACACACCGATCACTGCACGGGTGATCGCAGAGGCGAAGCGACTTAAGGGAATCGTTAAGTATGGCGTCGGCATCGATGCGATCGACATCGAAGCAGCGAAAGCGCGAGCCATCCCCGTCGTCAATGTTCCCGACTATGCCGCAGAAACAGTCGCCGAGGGTGCCTTCGCATTGATGATCGCTCTCGCGAAAAAAATACGGCCTCTGCAAAAAGCGATGGACGCCGAAGGATGGGTCTGGCCCTGCGAGGCGTGGCTTGGCCATGACATTTCCGGAAAGACACTCGGGCTTGTCGGATTTGGACAAATCAGTCGCAGCATGGCGCGCATGGCAGGCCGTGGCTTTAACGCCCGCGTGCTGGCCTACAGCCCCTATACGTCAGCTGAAGCCATGCGCCTGGCTGGGGTGGAGAAGCGTGACGACCTCCACGGCATGTTGCGTGAGAGTGATTTTGTCTCAGTCCATGCCGTCCTCAACCCGGAGACCCGTCATCTGATCGATAAGGCTGCGCTCGCAGCCATGAAACCCGATGCCATTCTCATCAATACTGCGCGTGGGGCCATTATTGATGAAAGAGCACTGGTGCAGGCCCTTCAAACCAAGCAGATCGCTGGTGCGGGCCTCGATGTCTTCGGTGAGGAGCCGCTGACGACCTCGGGCCACCTACTCAGTCCTCTGTTTGAGATGGACAATGTGATCCTAACACCTCATCTCACCTTCTATACCCGAGAGGCTATGCAACGCCTCGAAGATGAAAGCTTGGAGCGCTGTGTCGAAATTCTTGAAGGTAAGCCGGTACTGATAAAGTCATCGGATCCACGCCTCACGAAACAGACACAAGGTGTCCTATTTCCTAAGGGCAGGTGACGGCTCTGAACCTCGGCCCGGCCCTTTATGCGCGACTAATTCGCCAGGCCTGGGTCCGTTTGAGCACACCTGCGCTCAACCCAATATGGATCAACCGCGCCATCACATTGGTATAAAAAATCATCATGCCCATGGCGGCGGCAGGGGCGATGTCGCCGGCGTCGTCCATGTTGAGGACGGCGACCGAGGCAAGCGTGGTGTCGGGGGCGTAGAGGAAAACCACGGCTGAGACCGTGGTCATGGCGTTGACGAAGAGATAGATCGAGATGTCCAGGATGGCCGGCAGGCAAACCGGGATCGTGACCGTCCGGAACATTTTTGTCACGGGCTGCTTTAGGGAAGCGGATACCGCCTCGAACTCCGGGTCCATCTGCTTCAGGGCCGTGGTCGCGGTCAGATGGGAGACGGTATAGAAGTGGGTAATCGTGCAGATCACCAGGATCGTCATCGTGCCGTAGATCAGATAGAGCGGATTGGCGGGATTGTTAAAGAAGAAAACGTAAGCCAGGCCCAGGACCATACCCGGGATTGCCATGGGCATCATCGCCAGAAACTGCACGAAAAGCCGGCCGACAGCGAAGTTTCTGGCTTTTTCGACCAGGTAAGCGCCGATAAAAATGATGGCGGTGCCGATCCCTGCGACCAAAAGCGCCATGCGGATGGAATTGAGATAAGAGTCCCAACCACCGCCATCGACCACGTCAAAATTATAGTTCTTAAGGCCGAGCGAGAGATCGTAGGGCCAAAATTTCACGAGAGCTGCGAACTGGCACATGGCGATCAGGCCCAGGATGAAGGTCGAGATCAGGATGCAGATCACGAGCATCGAACGATCGAGCCGGCGGTTTGGCTTGGGCTCATAGGGAACGGCGCGCGCCGAGAGTAGGGCAACCTGGCGACGTTGCATCAACCGGTCCACGGCGAAAGCGGCGATGGCCGGGATCAGGAGCACGACCGAGACCACGGCGCCCATCTCGAAATTCTGCTGGCCGACCACCTGTTTATAGATGTCGAGGGCGAGCACATTATACTGCCCGCCGATCACTTTCGGCACACCAAAATCGGTGATCACCAGGTTGAACACCACAAAGGCCGCCGAGATTAGCCCATAGCGTGCACCTGGCAAGGTGACCGTCCAGAAAATTCTTCGTTTCGGTGTGCGCAATGCCGTGGCTGCTTCGTAGAGCCTAGCATCGGCGATCGACAACGCCACCAGGATAATCACGAGGGCGTGGGGGAAGGTATAGAAGACGGATGCGGTCACGATGCCGATCGGTCCGTAGATCGAGCTTCCGAACAGGAGGCCTTTTAAGATGCCCTGCTTGCCGAAGAGATATACCAGCGCAATGCCGGGGAGGAGCGACGGCACCAGGATCGGGATCACCGCAATGGTCTTGAACAGGCCCTTCGCCGGCATGCAGCTTCGCGTCAGCGCATAAGCGAAGAGAAAGGCGAGCGTGACGGTGATGATGGTGGTGATTGTCGCGATAAAAAGACTATTGCCGATGGAGCGACGAAGGGCCGGCGTGGTGAAATATTCGACATAATTACGCAGGCCGACGCTGCCGGTGGGGCGGATCAGCAGCTTTCGCAGATTTTCCGAACTGATGTCAAAACTGCTGTCGGCTGAGGAAAGCGCACCCTCGAACAAAAGTAACCCGCCGGTCGCCGACCGGTCGTGGACACGGAGTTTTTCGCCGTTCTGGAAGTGATCCTTTGGAAAGAGCTGGTTGGCAGGCAGGCGCGTGCGTGCTGTCGGCGTCAACCCCTTATTGACTGGTTCCACCAGTTGGTCGACCCAGGTTTGCGCCGTTCCAAGAGCCTCCCATCCGCCAGTAGAGTCGGTGGCCTCGATTTCGATCTGGTCGAAGCGAAAATCATAGACGGTCGCCGATTTCGAGAGAATCGCGTAGAGCGGCAAAGCAAGCGTCGCCAGGAGGTAGAGGGTGACCAGGCCAATCAGTAGGCGGGCCGTCCAGTCATCTCGGCCGAGCTTCGGTTTGATCGGATTTGACGGCACACTCGCCTCGGCTGTGCTAGCCATCCTTTTTTTCGCTCGGATACACCAGGAGATGGTCGCGGGGGAGAACAATCGGCAGGGTCTGACCGGCTTCAAGCGTCCGGCTTCGCAACAGGTTGATTGAGAGATCCGCCTCCAGCAATTTGTCGTTCATGGACGGTGCCGTCAGGCGGGCGCGGACGAAGGCGCCCAGAAATTCGAGATCCTGAATTTCGACTCTGATCGAGTTTTCCTCCTGCCCACTGACATCGCGAAGGAGAATGTCTTCCGGGCGAATGGCAAGCGTGACGTCAGTGCAGCCATCAGGGCAATGACCGTCGCAGGCAAGATCGACACTGCCCACCAGAATTCGGCCAGATTCCGTCAGACGACCGTTCAAGAAATTCATCGCGCCGATGAAGTCGGCAACGAAGGCGGTCGCAGGCTGGCCATAGATTTCTTCCGGTGTACCGATCTGCTCGATCACGCCGTGGTTCATCACCACGATCCGATCCGCCATGGTCAGCGCCTCTTCCTGGTCATGGGTTACCAGGATGGTGGTCACGCCGATCCGGCGCTGCAGATCCTTGATCTCGTGGCGGAGATGGGCGCGAACCTTGGCATCAAGCGCCGAAAGCGGTTCGTCCAAGAGAAGCAAGCCGGGCGAGGTCGCGAGGGCTCTCGCCAGCGCCACACGTTGCTGCTGCCCACCAGAGAGCTGGGAGGGGTATTTCTTGCCCTGGTCAGGAAGCCCAACAAGTCCCAACAGATTTGCAACCTGCTGCGTAACTTGCTCGCGCTCGGCCCCACGGTTTTCAAGACCGTAGGCGACATTGCGCTCGATCGTGAGATTGGGAAAGAGGGCGTAGGACTGAAAGACAATGCCGAAGTCGCGCTCTTCTGGCGGCAGGGCGGAAATGTCCAGGCCGTCCTGCCAGATGCTTCCGCTGGTCTGGATGTCGAGCCCAGCAATCGCGCGCAGCAACGTGGTCTTGCCGCAACCGGATGGCCCAAGAAAACAAACCAGCTCGCCCTGATTGATGCTGAGCGATACATCCTTCAGCGCTTCGAACGTACCGAAACGTTTGGTCAGGCCTTCTATCGTCAAGAAGGATGTTGAACTGTCGTCTGTCACATCATTCACCGAACTCAAACAACCGGCCGCCGGTCATGATGCACCCAAGCACCATGACCAACACCACCAGTTCAAATCACCCAAATGCGGGTCGCACTATTTGGGTTCGGATTTGCTGTCGTAGCGGGATTGCCACTCGGCGAGGATCGCCTCACGGTTTTGAGCTGCCCATTCGAAGTCGTTGTCGATCATCGCCTCAGTGATACCTTCGGGGAAATGCTCGACGGGCTTGGCAAGCTCGGTGCGCGCGATCACGGCGTAGCCTTCGTTGTACATCTCATTGGCTTGCGGCGTTACCGACCAGTCGACCAGGGTCTGGGCCGCTTCCATTTCTTCCGTGCCTTTGACGATGGCGGTCGCTTCCATGTCCCAACCGATGCCCTCTGACGGCACGACAATGTCAAGCGGAGCACCCTCAGCCTTCGACTTGGCACCGCGGAAAGCGAAGGAAACGCCGATCGCGACCTCACCGCGTGCTGCATCCTTACAGGGCTTGGAGCCCGAATGGGTGTAGTAGGCGATGTTGTCATGGAGACCGTCCATGAACGCCCAACCGCCGTCTTCGCCCATTATCTGCAACCAGCTGGAAACATCCAGAAAACCGGTGCCTGAGGAATTGGGGTTGGGCATGGCGACGTGGCCTGCATATTCAGGCTTAGTGAGGTCCGCCCATGACGTGGGTATCGGCAGATTATTGGCTTCCGCCTCAACCGTGTTGACACAGATTGAAGCGACCCAGGCATCCATCCCGGTCCAGCTCGGCGGCTGGTCACTATCGACAAATTTCGCATCGAGTTCCTCGACACCAGCCGGTGCGTAGGGCTCCAGCATACCTTCGTTCTTCAACAACATCAGCGAGGTCGCCGCCAACCCCCAGACGACATCAGCCTGTGGATTGTCTTTCTCCGCCAATAGCTTCGCGGTCACGATCCCAGTGCTGTCCCGCACCCACTTGATCTCAATATCCGGGTGATCCTTGTTGAAACGCTCCGCATATTTCTGCAGATCTTCAGCTTCAACAGCCGTGTAAACGGTGAGTTCAGCCGCACCGGCAATCTGAGAAATCGTCAACGCCGTGATGGCCGCGCCGGACAAGAGGATTGATTTTAGTGCCATGATAGCCTTCCCTTTTTGTTAGATGACCCAAAGAGACATCATTTGCCTCAATGCTGTCATAATTAGTTAGCTTCCGCCAGCGACAGGTTCGTGACGCTGACATCTCATCGTATGCCTCGTCGTTCGCTCCTTCAGCTTCTTGGTTGAAAACCATCAAGATGTTCCTTGTGGTGTCGGCGGTTGTCCCGGCAGTCTTGGATCCTCAGCGTTTTCGTTTAATCGACGCTGATCTCGCCGGCGGTTTTTTGTTTTCGGCGTTGATCGGAGGCGCGTCGCGCGGAGGGCGCCCGCCCGGTCCAGGATCGGGTAGGCGACCGAGGTCAAGTGTGAGTTGATACGCTTAAAATCCCTGACGATGTCGAGGTGGAGCGCGCTGGTTTCAATGCTGGCGGCCTTGCCCGAGCGCAAACGATCAAGGTGACGTTCCGTATCTCTCAGTTCCATCTCACGGAATTGCTCTTTTCGCGCCAGAAGTTCGGTAGCAATGCCCAGTTCCTGATTAATGAACACTGTGAGCGACAGACGCACCGTTTCCATCAGCCGCGCATGCATGTCCTTCAGGTCTTGGAGGCCCTCTGGCGAAAACTGGAGCTGCTTTCGGATCTTCTTGGCCGCCAGCTCCATCAGGTTCTTATCGATGATATCGCCGACATGCTCGAGATTTGTCGTGAAAGTGATGATATCCACCGCACGCCGGCTGTCCTCCTCGTCAAGCTCACCGCGTGACAGTTCGGTCAGATAGAGTTTGATCGCTTCATGCAGGTCATCGATGACGTCATCCGCAGCTTCGACATCCCGGCGCAGCAAGTCATCGTTTTGCTCAAGGACAACAAGGCTTTTGCCAAGCATCTGCTCAACGGTGTCACCGATGCGCAGGGTTTCCCGCGCCGCCATGGCGATGGCGACGCTGGGCGTATCGAGAAGGGTGTCGTCCAGATGCCTCGGGCCTTCCTCCAGACCCGCGGTCTCGACCTGGGCAGGCATCAGCGTTTCGACCAGACGGCCGACCGGGCCGATAAAGATGATCAGGCCGAAGCAAAGCGCAAAGTTGAACAAGACATGGAAATTGACGATGAGATGTATGGGATCAGAATCGAACGCCAGAAGATAGGGCGTGATGTGATCCAGGAAGGGTAGCGCAAGCAGGACGCCGAGCAGTCGGAAGACGAGATTGCCGAGTGGAATTCGCCTGGCTTCCACGGGCTCAGCCATTGTTGCCGAGATCGCCGGCAGGGCGGCCCCGAGATTGATGCCGAGCACAATCGGGAAGAAAGCTGCAGCAGGCAGGAGGCCGCTTGTGGCAAGCGTTGCCACCACCAGAATCAGGGCGAGGCTGGAATAGGCAAGCCAGGTTAGGAGCGCGCCAAC
This sequence comes from Geminicoccales bacterium, assembly GCA_050633905.1. Taxonomy (GTDB): domain Bacteria; phylum Pseudomonadota; class Alphaproteobacteria; order Geminicoccales; family Geminicoccaceae; genus JANQPX01. The sequence goes on along the minus strand of JBOEHJ010000013.1, from coordinate 200,595 downwards.
GAGAATAGCTAGGAGCGGCTCATCGGTGACAGCCTGAAGCACATCGCTTAAGACCTTGCTGTCGCCAAGCGTACCTGCAGCGGTACCAATCATGCGCAGGGCCAAGAGCAGGATTGCCAGGCCCATGATCACCCGTCCGAGATGCCGAATGCGGGCATTCCGACCGTCGAACATGGTGTGCATCATATAGCCGGTGAGGGCGAGGAGTGGCCAGAACGAAGCGATGCCGGACGTGAAAATCTGGGCACCGACAGCAGCCCCAAGATCGGCGCCGAGCATAACGGCAAGGGCTGGTGCCGTCGCCAGAGCGCCATGGGCGACAAATGAGCAGACCATCAGCGCGGTCGCCGTTGAGCTTTGCACTGTCGCCGCGGCCAGGACGCCGATCAGGGCGGCCTTTATGCGGTTGCTGGTCCAGGTTCCGATGGCGGCACGCAACGAGGCGCCAAAGGCGCGCATCATCCCAGTGCGGATCATGCGCGCACCCCAAAGGAGCAGTGCCACACCGCCCAGGATGTTGATCAGAATGTCGCTGCCGCTCAACATGATCTCCGACAGTCACTCGTTCCGGATCAATCAGGCCAGGGCATCGAATAGGTTTTCACATTGGTGAATGATTTCATGGCCTCAATGACGCCCTCTTTATAGCCTAGACCGCTATCTTTAATACCACCAAAAGGTGACATCTCGATCCGATAGCCTGGAACCTCCCAAATATTGACCGTGCCGACGTTAAGGCCATTCACGTAAGCTGTCATTCTATCGAGGCGATTGGTGCAGACGCCTGAGGAAAGGCCGAATGCAGTGCTGTTGGAGATCGTCATGGTCGCATCGTCATCGTTCGGCACACGAATAATTGGAATTATCGGGCCGAAGGTCTCCTCGGTGACCAATTCTGATTCATGCGGTACGCGATCAACCACGATTGGCGGCAAAACAGCGCCCCGACGTTCGGGGTGATAGAGAATGTCGGCGCCCTGTTCTCCGGCTTGGACGACAAGGTTCTCGAATAGGGCCGCCGCCTCGGCATGAACGACCGTGCCGAGATCGGTGGATGGGTCCATCGGATCACCGAAGGTTATTGCCTTGGCTCTTTCCAGCACCATCGGGACGAAGCGGTCCGCGACCGCCTCCTGACAGAGAATACGTTTGACCGCCGTACAGCGTTGACCGGAGTTTTTGGTGGCGCCAGCAACCGCAAGATCTGCAGCCTTCGCAAGATCCGCGTCCGACAGGTCATCGCAGATGATCAGTGGGTCATTGCCGCCGAGTTCGAGCACGGTACGGCGATAACCCGCCTTCTCTGCGATCATCTTGCCAACCGGAACGCCGCCCGTGAAGGTAATGAGGTCTGCCGCAGGATTGGTGATCATCTCATCGCCAATGGCCGCGGGCCATCCGGTAACGATGGACAGCATCTCTGGCGGAAGGCCAGCTTCATAGAGAACATCGGCCAGGAGCAACGCCGTCAGAGGGGTCAGTTCGGTCGGTTTGACCACCATGCAGTTATTGGTGGCAACCGATGGTGCTATCTTATGGGCGACCATGTTGAGCGGATGGTTGAACGGTGTGATGGCGGAGATGGCGGTCAGCGGTTCGCGCTTGGTAAAGATTTTCCGAGCCTTGCCATGGGGCGTCAGATCGCAGGAGAAAATCTCGCCGTCATCGAGGATGCAAAGCTGGCTCGCGAGCGTGAACACGTCGAAGGCACGGCCGACTTCGTAAAGCGAATCGGCTTTTGAGATACCAAGTTCCAGGGTGATCACATCAGAAAGCTCATCGCGCCTGGCAACCAGCCCTTCCGCCGTGCGCAAAAGGATTTGCTGTCGGTCATACCGACTGAGCTTGGATTGATAGCTAGCCGCGATCTCAAACGCTTGTTTAGCATGGTCAGCTTGCCCTGCCGGGACCGTGCCGATAACCTCGTCGGTGTAAGGGTAACGGACCTCGATCACATCATCGGCATCGACCATTTTACCAGCGATACGCATCGGCTCGTGGCGCCGCTCTGTTGTCCGTGTTTTAGCTGATGACATGATCAGTCCCTCACTTGTACATGATTAAGCGCCACATCAAACGCATCGAAGTTCCGAAGTTTTCTGTTGTTATCGAGGTCGATGGTCGGCCGGTTGACCATGAAGGGAACGGTCTGTTCGGTGAAGCCGCCATGGGAGCGAAGCGGGGCATCGAGACCGGAAAGATCATGAGCGGCTTCGGCCGCACCGATAACCACATGGCGTGTCGACGTGACCACGATATCCCCAATCCGATCAGGTGGCAGCTCCATTGAGACAGCAGCCTCGGCGCGGACTTGGACGGTGTCGATGCCATCTATAGCACGCAGCCGGTCGACGATTGCAGTGGCATCGGCCTCTTTTGGCAGATAGGCCGTGACGAACGACCCGAGCGCTCCGTGATGCACCACATAAGGATCGGTGATCGGGCAGATGACCTCGGCCAAGCCTTCGCCCAGCCAATCGTCCAGCACATCCTGGAGGTAGATGACATCCGGGGTGCCATCCGCCTTATGCTTGGCGTTCATGCCATGGTCTGCGACCATCACCAAGGTGCAGCCAAGCGCATCGAGCGCGCCGATATAGCCATCCATCATCGTATAGAATGTATTCGCACCGTCGGAACCAGGTTCGAACTTGTGTTGGATGTAATCTGTGGTCGAGAGATACATCAGATCGGGCTTTTGCTGCTTCGCTATCTTGACACCCGCTGCCATGACGAAACCCGAAAGCTCCGCTGAATAGACGTCCGGCAGTGGTTGCCCAACCAGTTCCAGCAGGTTCTCAATCCCGTTCTCAGTAAGTGTCGCCTCATCCGCCTTCTCAGAAGAAAAGCATATGGCGCCGCCATCGCGGCCGTCAGCGATAACTAAACCGTGGCCTAGCAACCGGCGGAGTTTATCTTTCGCGGTGACCACGGCGATCTTGGCACCTGCCTTCTGAAATGCGGGAAAGATGGTGGGCGCCCGTAGAAACTTCGGGTCGTTCATCATCACTTTCTCGGCGGTTTCCGGGTCGAGTAGGTAATTACCGGCAATACCGTGAACTGCCGGCGGGCAGCCCGTCACGATCGAGAGGTTATTGGGATTGGTGAAGCTTGGCATGGCGGACGCTGCCTTCAGATAGACGCCCCGCTCCAGAATGCCAGCCATGTTCGGCATCAAGCCATCGGCGATGGCCCGCTCGATATAAGCGGGCTCCGAGCCGTCGATACAAATAACCACTGTGGTCACCTTCGGCCAGGCATAGTCACGGCCGTTGACGGACACGATTCGCCCGTCGCTACCGGCGTTGTTCATTCATGGTCTCCAATGACCTTAGGGCTGCAATCCTTGACCTGCATCTCCTGAAGCACTTCGCCGACTGCTGCAACCGCGTTCTCCATATCCTCCTGCATGATCTGACCGATGCAACCAATCCTAAAGGACGGCGTCTTGGTCAGCTTGCCTGGATAAATGACATAACCACGCGCAGCCAGGAGATCGTAAAAGCTGTTGAAGTCGAACCGCGGATCCCTAGGCATGTGGAACGTTACGATAATGGGTGCCTGGTCGGAATCGGCGAGCAACGGCTTGAAGCCGAGCGCCTTCATCCTGTTCATCAAGATGCTGCAGTTCTCGACATAGCGGACATGCCGGCCTGCCACGGAGCCTTCATGCTCATGTTCTACCAGAGCTTGGTGAAAGGCTGCCATGACATGGGTCGGCGGGGTGAAGCGCCATTGACCATTGCCCTCCATCGCCTGATGCTGGTTATAGAGATCGAGCGCCAGCGAGTGCGCATTTCTCTGGCATGTGGCGAGCACCGATTTGCGAATGATCGCATACCCCATGCCGGGCACGCCTTCGAGGCATTTATTGGAGGAGGCGACTACGGCGGCGCAGGGGAGAGCCTTTACATCCAAGGGCAAGGCGCCGAAGCTGCTCATCGCATCGACGATTAAGGTGCGGCCGTGCTCGGCGACGAGAGCGGCTATGTCGCTAAGCGGATTCAATATCCCACTGGTTGTCTCGCAATGCACCGCAGCAACATGCGTGATGGCCGGATCGCCGGCCAGCGTTGACCGGATCTCGCCAAGATCGGGTCGTTCGTCTTCGCTGTAAGTCAGGGCTGCTGCCGGGCGACCCAGATATTGCATGATTTTCATCATGCGTTCGCCATAGGCGCCGTTGACCAGGACGAGAAGCTTGCCATCTCTCGGCACGAGCGTGCCAAGGGTTGCCTCGATCGCAAATGTTCCCGATCCCTGGACCGGCACACAGACAAAATCATCCCCACCTCCGGCGATCGTCACGAGCCGGTTCTGAATATCGGCATTCAGCGCAATAAACGCCGGATCCCGGCTGCCCCAATCTCTCAGCATCGCGCGCTTGACGCCAAGGGAGGTGGTGAGCGGACCGGGTGTCAACAAAAACTGATTATTACCAGTACTTGCAGCAGGTTCCGTGCCGGTCGCGCCCGCTTCGGTGATGGCTTCGTTCACGGTGAGGTCTCTCCCAAGCATCATATCCTGACAAATGAAATTAGCTGATCCCGTATTGTTTTTGAAATTAATAGCATTAGCATGATCCATTAATTTAACTAATATGTTGGGGCGTTATGAACCGCGCGCAGCTAAAGGCCTTCCATGCCGTTGCCGAACAGGGCGGTTTTACCGCCGCCGCCGCGCGCCTTGGTATTACGCAGCCGGCTGTTACCGTTCAGGTGAAGGCGCTGGAAGAGCGCTATCAAGTTGAACTCTTCCATCGGCGTCCGAGGCAGGCTGTGCTGACGGAAGTCGGCCAAGAACTCTATCAGCTTACCCAACGGATGGTCGCGCTGGAGTATCAGGCAGATGCGTTTCTCGAAGCGGAAGGTGGATTGAAGCGTGGCCGTCTTGCAATCGCCGCAGATGGTCCCTTTCATATCATGCCGCTCATCCAGGCCATCCGCGCCAAGCTTCCCAGCATCAGCGTCCATGTCTCCACTGGCAATTCCAGTTTCGTCCGCCAGGCCCTGCTCGACTATCAGGCAGAAATCGGTGTGCTGAGCGAATTTGAGACCGACGAGCGGTTCGCCATCCTCTCCTCTAACCAGCATGCCGTCATCTTAATGATCCCGGCCAGTCACCCTTGGGCGGGACGGCCGAGTGTGGGCATCGCTGAGTTGGAGGGCATGCCCATGGTCCTGCGCGAAAAAGGCTCAGCAACCAGGCGCCGTTTCGAAGATGTTCTCGATGCAGCCAAGATCACGCCGGAGATCGTCCTGGAAATCGGCAGCCGCGAGGCCGTGCGTGAGGCGGTTGCAACCGGCATCGGCCTCGGTGTCATCCAGGAGCCAGAGTTTGGCAACGATCCGCGTCTTGCCAAAGCGATGATCAAGGAAGTCGACATCACTGCAAGCGAATACCACATTTGCCTTACCGAGCGTCGTAACAGTCGGCTTCTAACAACGCTGGAACCTTTGCTCCAGCAATAGTTCATACCGGACCTTGCGATATCAGCTTTGATCACAATGGAGCGCCCCCCGAAGGGTTGAAGTACCAGGATCAAGTCATGTCGACCGTCGTGGGCCGTCAATATCCAATGTCTTGTACAGGCCGGATCATGGGGCCTGGGCCTTGTTGAGATAGCGCTGTTGGCCAAGGTCGGTCACGGAAAGATGCGTCTGGCCGTTCGGTGCCTTGATGAGAGGGCTGGCAGGTATGGCGGGTTGGCATAGGGTTTGTCACAAAGACCTTCGAGGAGGGGGCGGCCGTCAATGTTCGTCGGTTGATCCATGCAGAGCAGATGGAGGATGGTTGGAAGGATGTCGATATTGCCGGCAGGGGTCGAGAGGGCTTCGCCGGCCTTGAAGCGTGTTCCATCCATGGTCAACCCATTCTGCAGCTCGAACGGACTTAGGCCGCCATGGCAGCCGCAGCCAACCGGATAGGGTGCATCGTGGGAGGTGGTTCCCCTCTATCCCCCAAACGTTCTCGCTGTCGCTGCTTTGCATCATCAGGTAGTTATCCGGCGCTCTTAGGTGCGCGGCGCAGATCTCGTCGATGGTTAGAGCACCTACAGCGCCCATCCGCGAAAAAAAAGACCCTCGAAGTTTGGAACTTCTTGAGCAGTGTCAGATCATCGTAGCGATGCGCGTCCTCGATCGAGATCTGATGGATCGTGAACTGATCAACTGCTTCAGCCAGCTGATCATAACAAACCAAATCGCCTCCGTTTGCTGTGGCTTGCGTTGCCTTGGCAAAGACCGGCCGTCTATCGTTGATCATGAGTATCAGAATGAAACCAAGAAATGCCCCGCGATGATTGAGAATGTTGGAATAAAAGATCGGCTTCTCATGAAGTGCCATCGGCGGTGCTTTGCTCATGCTGTTTTTTGTTCTTTGCCGGGCCATGAAAATCTTTGGCCTCGTCGGTATCTATCTCCTTGTGACCGCCTGGGTCACCCACTGCCACCTCTATAAGATGATGGGCGTCAATACCTGCCCTATCGGTGATCATAAAATTCGTTGATCTGAATCCAGGCCGAAACGGGCTGCAAAGGCAAAAAAGCGCTTGCATTGAGCCATCGATAAGACCAGCAAGGATGCGTCACTATGCACGGGACGCTTTCATGAGAATTCAATCGCTTAAGCTCTTTTTAGCGATGGTCTTTCTGTTACTGATTGCGGGGCTCTCATCCCCGATCGCTAGAGCCCAATCGGCGACCGAAGGCCCGTCCGACACGGTCGCACGGTTGTCGGACGCTGAGGTCAGAGCGCTTCTCCTCCATGAGCTTGAGGAAAAGGCCGACGCCGGAAGCTCTGATGATCCCGGCAATCCCGCCGTTACCAGCATCCAGATCCAACAGCAGATCAGCTGGCTGCGAGGCCGCTTAGGTGCAAAGTTCGGAGCGTTTGGTGACCTGCCCGACATTTCGCGCCAGGCACTGGAAAAACTGAAAGCCCCACGTAACAATCGAACCTTCGGCGCGTTTCTCGCCGCGATTTTGTTGAGTTTCGGTGGCGCGTTCATGATCGAATACGGCTTCGCCAAATGGCTTCGCCCAGCACGCCTGCGCGTTCGCGAATTTGTATCGCCAAGCCTCGCTGGCCGAGCGGGCGGGCTCGGTCTGACCGCCCTCCTGGCGATCCTGAAGCTCTTGGTCTTTGTGTTGGCTGCGGTCGGAATTTACTGGGCGCTGTTCGACGTCGACCCCACCGATCGCATCACCTTCATCTTCTATCTATCGGCACTGGTTATCTTTCGGATTGCCATGATCTTGTCCAATTTTTGGCATGCGCCGCACGAACCCGACCTTCGTCTGCCCGTGCTCGACGATCGATCCGCAACGCGCCTACATCGGACCCTCTTGATCGCTGTCGGACTTGGCGCTTTCGGATTTTACACCTGTGCGCTGTTCGGTCTTTTGGGCATTCACGGTAACGCCCATGGCCTGCTGCTCATCCTGGTCGGCACGGCGACCACCGCTGTCCTGGCGGTGACCTTTCTCGCCAACCGGCGGGCGGTGACCTGCATGGTCATGGGTCACCAGATCGAGAAAGCGCCGCTTCTAAGGCTCACCTTCGCACAACTCTGGCCTTGGTTGCTCGGCGCGCTGGTCGTCGCCATCTGGTGTTATCTCCTGGTGAAACAGCTCGTTGGCGGACATGTCGGCTATGGCGCCGGGCTTTTGACCATAGCACTCGCCGCTCTGCTGCCGGCCGTCGACGCCATCCTGGTCGACGAAGCGGCTGAACCGGATACCAACGAAATCGGCGCCGCTATCATGCGCACCCTTCGCCTCGCCATCCCCTTTCTCGCGGTCATCCTCCTGGCCTTCGCCTGGCGAGTCGACATGACCGCGATGGCGGATGACGGCTTCATGGGGATCATCGCCAATGCAGCCCTGCAGATTACCGCCACCATGTTTGTTGCCTATCTGGTCTGGCAGGTGATCCGCATCTGGATCGATCGCGCGATTGCGCGCGAGGATGCAGCGATGGCGCAATCTGGGATGGACCTTGGCGAGATGGAGATCGGCGGCGCCGGCCTTTCTCGTATTCGCACGCTTCTTCCTCTGTTGAAGGGCACGGCGCGCATCATCCTCGGATCGATCGCGCTTATGATCGTGCTATCAGCACTTGGTGTCGATATCGGTCCACTCCTCGCTGGCGCCGGTGTCGTCGGCATCGCGATCGGCTTCGGCTCGCAGACCCTCGTGCGCGACATCGTCTCCGGCGCTTTCTTCCTCCTGGATGATGCCTTTCGGCTCGGCGAATATATCGATGTTGGCAACGTCAAAGGATCGGTCGAACAAATGTCGGTTCGCTCCGTACGTCTTCGCCATCACCGCGGTGCGCTGCATACCGTGCCCTTCGGCGAAATCAACCATCTTACCAATCATTCACGCGACTGGGCGATCATGAAGCTGCGCTTTCGAGTTCCGTTCGGCGCTGATATCGAGAAAATCCGAAAGATGTTCAAGAAGATTGGTCAGGATCTTCTTGAGCTTCCCGATATCGAGGATGATTTCATCCAACCTTTCAAGTCCCAAGGCGTTCTCGAAGTCGATGATTACGGCCTGATTATCCGTGCCAAGTTCATGTCGAAACCGGGACGCCAGTTCATCATCCGACGTCATGCCTATCGCGCTGTGCAAGAAGCTTTCGCAGAAGCCGGCATCGAATTCGCGACACCTGAAGTTAGGGTCGTGGTCGACGATGATGAGGAGGAAGAGGAAGTCCGGAGCAAGTTACCTCCAAGCGGTGTGACAAGTGCCGCCGCCGCGCATCTCACAACGCGACCGGAACCGACATCTTAGAGCTGAGACCAGTTCGTGGTGAGATCGGTGTTCACATCAATGTGACCGGCCGTTCGATTGAGCCTGTAACACCCCTCGCCTAGCGTTGTCCCACAACTGGACGGCCGTATCGGAGGAGAACAAGATGTGGGCACGAAAAGCTGGGTCTCTCATGCTGGCATCGGCGATGATGCTGTCGCTGGTGGTCGAAACGGCGTTGGCCGAGGGCGGTCTTGAAACGGTCGCGACAACGAAATCCTTCAAGGAATTGCAAGACGCTCTCGAGGCCGCGGTCACGGCCAATAAGATGTTCGTTGTCTCGCGTGCCTGCGCCAGTTGTGGTGCCGCCAAGCGCGACGTGACCATTCCCGGCAATATGGTGGTCGGCGTCTATCGGAATGATTTCGCCGTGCGCATGCTGGAAGCGAGCGTTCCCGCCGGCATCGAAGCGCCGATACGTTTCTATCTTACCGAAAACGCCGATGGCAGTGCTTCTCTCTCCTACCAGCTTCCATCAGCTGTCTTTGCTCCCTATGGCTCAGCAGACCTCAACAGCATGGCAAGCGAACTCGATGCCATCTGGACCAAGATCGTCGATAGCGCAACCCAGTAGGAGATTATGTAGGACATCGACGTTTCGACCACAGCGTCACCTGGAACCGTCTTCTAACAAGGACATGCCCTATTCGCGTTACGCCTTCCCCTGCCCTTCTTCATCACCATCTGGAAGACGTCAGGCTCAAGCGTCACTAGTGCTCGGGGATAGCCTGAGGTCTTCCGATGATGGCTGCCGGGATGACACCGATAGGTCTCAAACCCGCTATGCGGCTGGCGCGTAACTCACAGTGTAAATTCGAGATCGCCCAAACGCTTGGTCAGCTTGCGGTTCTCCTGGTAATCCACCGGCACCGCGAGGAGGGCCGGGCCTTTATGAGCAAGCGCCTCTTCCAGAGCAGGCGCAAAGTCCTCGGCTGCCTTGACCTCCTTGCCCCAAAGGCCGAACGCCCTAGCCAACATTTCGAAATCCGGATTGTTGAAGGCGAGATCGGAATGACGGCCGTCGAACTGGTTCGATTGTTTCCATTCGATAAGACCATAGGTGCCATCGACCCAGATGATGCACACCATGTCTGTGTTGTGGCGGGCAAGGGTTTCCAGATCCTGTACATTCATCAGGAAGCCACCGTCGCCGCAGATCGCGACCACCTGTTTGTCTGGACGCGCGAATGCAGCTCCCATGGCACCCGGGAGTGCAAATCCCATGGAGCAGAAACCGTTGGAGATCAGGCAGCAATTCGCCTCATAGCATTGATAGTAGCGCGCGATCCACATTTTGTGAGCGCCGACATCAGAGAGAAGAACATCGCCAGGCGAGAGAGTTTTTCGAAGATCGGTGAGGATACGTTGAGGCTTCATTGGAAAGCTGACGTCATGCTCCTCCGACCAGAGATCACTGTTGATGGTTTCGCGAAGGGCTGCTTGCCCGCCGATGTCGAAAAGCGGTAGCCGAGCCTCGAAGCGCTCATTCAGCCCCTCGTTCAGATGCCAGAGCGCATCGGCGATGTCAGCCGAAATGTCGACAGCGACCGGGTAGTCCCTATCGATCTCGGCGGGCTCGAAGTCGATATGAATGATCTGTTTATCGACACCTTGATTCCAGAAGGAAGGGGCGTACTCCACCAGATCGTAGCCGATCGTGATGATGGTATCTGCGCGATGGAAAGCGCCGATAATGTGATCCTTACCCTGCATGCCGATGGTGTACAGGCAGTGAGGATCATCCAGCGGAACAGCGCCTTTGCCCATGAAGCTGTTGACCACGCCGATGCCGGTCTTTTTCGCAAGCCGGCGAAGCTGCTTGGCAGCACGCTTTCTGATGGCGCCATTGCCGGCGAGGATCAGCGCATTTTTGGACTGGCCGATCAGTTCGACCGCGCGGGCGATCGCTTTGTGATCGGCGGCTGGTCTACGGGTGGCGACGACCGGCATCGGTGCCAGATCCACGCCGTCCTTTGCGACATCTTCGGGCAGTTCGATCACGGTCGCACCCGGCTTCTCCTCTTGCGCCAGCTTGAACGCCTTTCTGATGATTTCGGGAATCGTCTCCGCCTTGCCGATCGACCGGCTCCATTTGCTGATTGGCTCGAACATGGCGATTGCATCCATGTTCTGGTGGCTTTCCTTGTGCAGCCTGGCCGTGGAGCCTTGGCCGATGATCGCGACCACGGGTGCACGATCCATATTGGCATCAGCAACACCGGTCACCAGATTGGTGGCGCCCGGTCCAAGGGTCGCGAGGCAAACGCCGGCCTTGCCGGTGAGCCTGCCATAGGCATCGGCCATGAAAGCGGCGGCCTGCTCATGGCGGCAAAGAATGAATTCGATCGGGCTTTCTTCCAGCGAGATCATGAGATCGGCGTTCTCTTCACCCGGCACGCCGAAGATCCGCTCCACGCCTTCGGCTTCGAGGCAACGCACGAACAGATCGGATGCCTTCATCGTCTTAGGCATGGTTTTTTGCTCCTTAGTGTCAAAGTGCTGTGAGGTATGTCAAAGCTCTTGTGAGTGGATCAGGATCATTTTTTCCGTGCGCATGTCACGCATGGTGTGGGGGATACCGCCGATGCCGAGGCCGGACTGCTTGAGCCCTGCGAAAGGCATCCAATCCACACGAAAGGCGGTGTGATCATTCACCATGACGGCCGATGCTTCGAGCCGGTTTGCCGTCCGAAGCGCGGCATCGAGGTCCGCGGTGAAAACGGCAGCTTGGAAAGCGAACGGCAAGGCGTTGGCACGCGCGATCGCTTGATCAAGATCGTTGTAACGATAGATGCAGACGACCGGTCCGAAAATCTCGGCCGTTGAAACCAAGGCGTCCGAGGAAGGCTCAGTCAACACGGTTGGCGCGTAGATGGTCTCGCCCAACCGCTTGCCACCGATGATGGCGGTCACGCCAGCCTTGGCAACCCAGTCCTCCACCCGATCGACTTCGCGCGGCCGGATCAATGGCCCAACGTCGGTGGCCTCATCGGTCGGATCACCGACATGCAGCGCTGCTACTCCCGCCCTAAGCCGCTCGATCAGGTCGTCAGCGATCCTGTCATGGGCGAACACCCGCTGCACCGAGACGCAGACCTGGCCGGCATGGTAAAATGCACCTTTCAAGAGCGATGGCACAACCTGATCGAGATCAATGCCGGGCGTCACGATCACAGGTGCCGCACCGCCATGCTCCAAAGCACAACGCGTACCGGGCGCCAACTTGGAACGCAGCATCCAGCCAACTTTCGGCGATCCGATGAAGCTAAAGAACGCGGTCCTCGGATCTGTCACCAGCGCCTCGGCCGTTTCAAGTGTGTCGGTTACCAGCGACTGACACCAACCTTCCGGCAAGCCAGCCTCGCGAAGAATTTCCACGAGACGGAAACAGGAAAGCGGGGTGTCGTCTGCCGGTTTGACGATCACCGGACAACCATTGGCAATCGCCGGGCCGATCTGATGGGCGATTAGGTTCAATGGATGGTTGAAGGCGCTCACCGCGACCACGGAACCGATCGGTTCGGAGCGCGTCATGGCAAGGCGATTTTTCGACGATGGCGTGACGCCCATCGGCACCATGGAGCCGGCTTCGGTGCGAAGTGTTTCAATGCAGATTTTGAACGAGTCGATTGCGCGTGCCGTTTCCACACGGGAATCGATGAGCGGCTTACCACCTTCGCGTGCCGCCTCGAGCGCAAGGGATTCGGCCCGCTCGCTCATGATCCCGATGGCACGCTCGAGTATCGCGATACGCCGATCGGCCGGCAGCCATCCATCACGGTCGCGGAACAGCCGATCAGCCGTTGCAAGCGCTGTCTCGACTGTCGTCGCATCGGCGAGATCAACCTCACCGATCGGGCTTCGATCAAACGGGGCTTCGACGACAAGAGGCGCGGTGTCGATTGTCTTCGCGCCAGGTACCATCAAGGAGACATGCATCATCATTCTGCTGCCGTTGCTGCGTCAGTCCTCAAGGCTTCGCCCGCATCGGGATAGGGCCAGAGCTGGTCCATGGGGATCGACTTCCCGGTGTCGGTCTGAATGCGAACATGGTAGCGCTTCAAAAGCCTCGGTTCATGGACGCCACATGAGTGCGCGATGATACCGACCTCTTTCTCCATGTTCTGGGCATAACTCGCAACCCGGAACTGCTTTTCCTTGGGCACCAGCCCACGCTGCAGGTCCTTGTTATGGGTTGTCACCCCTGTCGGGCAGGTGTTTTTATTACATTGCAGGGCTTGGATGCAGCCGAGGGCGAACATGAAGCCGCGGGCAGACACCACGAAGTCAGCCCCGGCACAAAGCGCCCAGGCAACCTCGGTCGGCGTTATCAGCTTGCCAGACGCGATCAGTTTTACCCGATCCTTCAGATCGTAGCGAATAAGCTGATCGGCGACCATCGGCAGGGTCTCCCAGATCGGCAGCCCCATATTGTCGATCAGGCTCTGCGGGGCAGCGCCGGTGCCGCCATCGGCACTGTCGACCGTAATGAAATCAGGGGCACTTTCGATGCCGCGCCGATGGATTTCTTCGAACAGCTTGCCCAGCCAGACAACGCCTGAGATCACCGTCTTGAAGCCGACCGGCTTCCCGGTTGCTTTACGCACCCGATCGATGAAATCCAAAAGCTCCGCCGGACTATCGATCTCGACGTGACGATTGGGGCTGATACTGTCCTTACCGATCGGAATGCCACGCGTTCGGGAAATCTCCTCCGTTACCTTATTGCCTGGAAGGATGCCTCCCTTGCCGGGTTTCGCGCCCTGACTAAGCTTGATCTCGAACATCTTCACTTCAGGATGTGCGGCGACCTCGGCAATCTTTTCCTCGGAAAAATCACCCTCTTCCGTACGGCATCCATATTTGGCTGTGCCGATCTGAAAAATGACATCGCAGCCGCCTTCCAGGTGAAATTCGGACATGGCGCCTTCGCCGGTATTATACCAGCAACCGGCAAGCTTGGCGCCACGCGACAGGGACTTTACCGCCACTCTGGAAAGTGCTCCGTAGGACATGCCGGAGATGTTGAACAACCGGTTTTGCGTATAAGGCTTGGCGCAGTAGGGTCCAACGGTCACGGCAGCAGGCTCTTCAGCATCCTCGTCGAGGGTGGGAAAGGGGCAGGCAACAAACAGGGGTGTTCCAACCGGCCTGAGATCTCGCGTCGAGCCGAAGGCGGCAGTGTTGTCGACACCTTTAGCAGCGCGGTAGGCCCAGGAGCGCTGCGCCCGGTTGAAAGGCAGCTCTTCGCGGTCCATCGCAAAAAAATACTGGCGGAAAAACTCGCCAAGATGCTCGAAGAAATAACGAAGCCGACCAATGACCGGATAGTTTCGGCGAATAGCACTGTCTTGTTGTGTGCGGTCGATGACATAGAGAACAAAAATCGCAAAGATGCCGATCCCGATGGCAACCACCAGTAAGGTTGCCATAACATTCAGCGTCGTGAGCACAAAGCCAGGTAGCATTGCCGTTCTCCATTTTTTGGTCGTGATCACCGAAGGCCGGTTCGTACGACCTGTCTCAGGACCATGGATCGACCAGAATTTTTATTGGCGCCGCCCATCAATGCCGCGAGCGGACAATTCATCACACTTGTTGATGCAACGGTATCGACCGAAGTTACACGAGAGATAAAGATTACGTGATCATCAGGATCACTAGGCTTTACGTGCCTCGCGAATAGCCTTGATCAGGTCGTCGGGCATCGGCTCCGGGACACCGGACGGATCCGATCGGACAACGAGCGTAGCAACGTCCATGGTCTGCCGATACGCAGCCAAATACTCTCTGCATTCGCGGCAGACCTTGAGATGGATCTCAAAGACTGTCTTTTGTCGTTCGGGCAAATCACCCTCGAGATAGTCGAGAATGAAGTCCTCGAACTGCTGGCAGGTTATCATGAAGGGCATGTGCTTGAGCATTTTGCCACGAAGCCAACGTCGCATTCTTGATCCGAAAGACCTTGGCATCATCTCTCTCCCCGAAGGACTGGCTCGATCAGCTTCTTCAACGCTGATCTGGCTCGATGCAGGCGGACTTTGATGTTGGTTTCGGACAATCCGGTGAGCTCAGCCACTTCTGCCGTGCCCAGTTCTTCGATGTCACGCAAATATAGCACAAGGCGATAATTTTCAGGAAGCAAATCAATTTTAGAGAGAACAAATGCTCGACTATCTTGGCGCTCCAAGAGCTCCTCGGGTGTCAATATTTTGGTCCAGGGCTCTTCAATTCTGCAGGCATTTTCATCGAACTCAGGCAGCCACTCGTCCACCTGCACTTCATTCGCCCGCCGCCGCTGACGCAGCTTGACAAGAGCCTGGTTGACCACGATCCGGTGCAACCATGTTTTGAGACTGGAGCGTCCTTCAAAATCAGCAATCTTGTTGAGCGCGTTGATAAACGCTTCTTGCAGGCAATCTTCAGCCAGCCCCCTATCACGGGTGATACGCCAGGCGACAGTCGTCATCCATGATGCATGTTCCCTGACCATGCTCTCAATCGCTTGGTCATCGCCTGCTTTAAGTCGCTTGACCAGGTCTTCAGTCGTGCTTGCGGATTGTCCGCCTGATGGCGGTCCTTCTTCGCCCGCGCCCTCCAAGTTTTTCCCCGCAATTTTACATGACATCTCGGTACGTTCTGGCACCCTTTGCTGGAACGCACAAGACGGATCAACGGTATCAGCTGAAGCACCTGGCATAAACGACGACGGCGGTTAGCAACGCATTTTGAGAACCATCGTAACGCTGTGCCGTCGCTCTGCATCGTAGATTGGAGCGGCCTCAACATTGCAGGACCAGCTGAGGTGCCAAAAGTCGGCGTCAACATGCTCATCGACATATCACATCTACCCGGCCAGGCGAGCGTATTTTTAGAGATATGCTTTGGGGTCCAGGATGCGACACAAGATACGAGCATTCTTCTTGAGATACGCTCTCTTCATGCGCAGCTGCCAGCAATTGGAGGACTTCATCCTCGATTACCTCGATGGTGACTTGCAACCTCGCCAGGAGATCGTTTTCAAACTGCATCTCAAGCTTTGCCGCGAGTGCCGGGACCATCTGGCAGCCTATTGTTATACGATCGACGTGACGAAACTCGTCGCCATATCCGGCGGTCCTAGTCATCTTGATGCGTTCATGTCCCTGGAATCGCTGGAGCAAGCAGCGCGCAGCAAGCTCGACAACCGCCAGAGACGATAAGATTTTTTGACCGCATTCTGTAACCGATTCCGCTCCTCGAACGTCAGTAAGCCAGGGGGATTATTCTGATGCTGTTGAAACACTAGGGAGGAATTTTATGAAGAAGAAAGGTGATGGACCTGCGGCCTCGGGGGATTGCAATCGATGATGGACATTCGCTCCGAGCAGCTGGAAGCCTTGACCAAAGCTGGACACATCAATGTCGACTTCCTGCTGCACGTCAATCAAGTCGCTCTGCATGGCGCACAAACGCTGGTGGCAGGGCAATCTAAAGCCCTGGGCAGCACCTTCGATGAGTTCGGTTCCCTGATCCAGACGCTCAAGCAGAATGACAGTAGGGCTTTCAATGCCGACATCCAGCAGCACTGCATGACGACATTGTTGAAATGCGCTTTGGGGCCTATGCGTGTCGCGCTGGAATGCGCTCAGGACATGAACCGGGCGACTTTCGACAAGATGAAGGAGAGCCTGGAAGTCATTGCGCAGCCGAGCGAGCCACCGGCTTCCAAGAAAGGCTAAGGTCCCTTCCGCTCTTCTGACGTTGACGATATCGACGCCAAAGCTCTGCATTTCATGTTACGGCAAGATCACGAAAACGTAAGCAGCAAACCTGAATGAATTCACAATCGCGACATCAATCGACTAAGGCGGTGCATCCGATGATGGACGTTCGGTCTCGACTTGTCGGTCTGCTCAATTCACCAGCCAATAGATGAGAGAGAGCCCCATGCTCAAAAGCCGCAACACCCGAAGGGCAGCCCTATCAAGCTTGACCCTGATCGCGACCGCTTTGCCACAAGTAAGTTTAGCCCATCCGTCACCTAAAAACGATGAACATGGCTAGTCATTCTCGAATGAGGGCGATCAGATCGTTCGTCTGTTCACGGTCGATCTTTACGATCCCGCCATCCCAGTCGATCCGTAATGGGCAAGGACGATGCGTTCAATTGGCATGGCGGATCATGGGATCAGTCATGGTGATAAACTGACCCCCGCCCTTTTTCCCTGGTGCGCTGAAGCGAAAGTTCATCCGCTTAGCGAGCAGCTAGCTCGCTCTACCCGCAGGCTAACCCGATATGGTCGGATATTGCGAGTGGCACTTCGAGGAAAAGGGCTGGATCGATGTGGTCGGGAAACGCTCTAGACTATCGGCACATTCTCGGTCATATGCGTGTCCAAACTGGACATCAGACTGCCGATACCGATTTCGGTAATCTCAGTCAGTGTGGGACCAAGATCCCGGCCTTCTCAAAACCTCAGTTCAACAAGCAACCGATCTAACGTTCAATCGCGGAATTCAGGATTTCATGACGCCAGCGGACCATGTCCAAAACGACCATGCCGCTGCCAACAGGACATTGCGGCGGCGCCTTGTGATTGGCTTGATCAGCTTTCTGACGCTGGTCGACCTCTTCGGCGCCCAGGTCCTGCTGCCGTTGTCGACCATCGCTTATGACGTCGATCCGGGGACCATGGGGCTCGCCTGGGCTTACCAGTCCAATCTCACCGTCGATGAAATGTTGGAGCGGCCGTTCTACCATCCCTGGTCGAAGAAGGCCTGCGAACAGCCTTGCACCTGCTGAATGCGGACCTCGCCATGGAATCCTCGCCAATCGCGTGTTGTCTGGATTGCGGCCCCGACGCCTGAAGCCAGCCGATCTCGGAACGTCTTATCCACTGAAGAAGGAGTTTCTTGTTATGCTTAAAGGAAAGACAGCTATCGTTACCGGCTCATCGAGCGGCATCGGCCTCGGCATTGCCGAGAGCTTTGCCAAAGCCGGCGTCAATGTGATGATGAATGGTATCGAGCCCGCCGAGCAGGTGGCCGAAGACGTCGCCCGGCTAGAGGGCTATGGTACCAAGATTGTTTACAGCCCGGCAAACATGATGAAGCCGGAAGAGGTGCGCAACATGGTGGCGCACGCCGAAAAGACGTTCGGCCAGGTCGATATCCTGGTGAACAATGCCGGCATTCAGTTCGTGGCCCCGATCGACGAATTTCCGGATGAGAAGTGGGATGCGATCATGGCGATCAATTTGTCGGCGGCTTTTCATACGATCAAGGCGGCACTGCCGGGCATGAAGGCCCGTGGCTGGGGGCGCATCATCAACATCGCATCAGCGCATGGCCTAGTAGCATCGCCTTACAAGTCCGCCTATGTCGCGGCCAAACATGGTATCCTAGGCATCACGAAAACCGTCGCTCTGGAAGTCGCCGATCAAGGCATCACGGTCAATGCGATCTGTCCAGGCTATGTCTGGACGCCGCTAGTGGAAAAGCAGATCCCCGAGACGGCCGAAGCGCGTGGCATTACCGAAAAGCAGGTCATCGAGGACGTCCTCCTCCATGCCCAGCCGACCAAGCAGTTCGTCACCGTCGAACAACTGGGCGGTTTGGCGACGTTCCTCTGTTCGGATGACGCTGCCTCGATCACCGGCATCTCACTTCCGGTCGACGGCGGTTGGACGGCCCAATGACAGGCAAACCTGCCAAAGCAAATGGCACTCGCTCGAAAACTAATGGCGGCCGCAGAACCAGCAAGGCGACGACTCCCAGATGTATCAGTCTCGCACTTCAAGGTGGTGGCGCCCATGGCGCCTTCACCTGGGGCGTGCTCGATCGGATTTTGGAAGACGGCCGGATCAACATCAGCGCCATCAGCGGGACATCCGCTGGCGCCATGAACGCCGTTGTATTAGCGGACGGCATGATGCGGGATGGTGTGGACGGTGCGCGCGCTTGCCTCCACGAATTCTGGAAAACGGTCAGCGACGCCTCCCGACATAGCCCGATCAAACGCTCACCGATCGATGCTTATATGAACAATTGGAGCCTGGACAACTCGCTCGGCTATCATATGTCCGACGCGCTATCGCGCTTGGTATCGCCCTACCAGCTCAACCCCTTTGACTATAATCCCCTGCGTGACGTGCTCACCGAGAAGGTCGACTTCGATCGAGTACAGGGCTGCGACAGGTTGAAGATCTTCATCTCCGCGACCAATGTTGAAACCGGCCGGGTCAAGGTCTTCGATCGCAAAACACTGACCGTTGACATGGTGATGGCATCGGCCTGCTTGCCCCTCATGTTCCAGGCTGTCGAGATCGACGGCGTGCCCTATTGGGACGGTGGGTATATGGGCAACCCGGCGCTGTTTCCTTTTTATCATGTCGAGGCCACCGACGACATTGTGATCATCCAGATCAACCCGATCGAGCGTAAGGGAGCGCCAAAAACCGCTCAGGAAATTCTCAACCGGATCAACGAGATCACCTTCAACGGCAGCCTCCTGAAAGAACTTCGTGCGGTTGATTTCGTTCGCCGCCTGCTCGCAGAAGGCAAGCTTGATCCGCTGCATTATCGGCGACTGAATATCCATATCGTTGAAAATCAGGATGCCCTCAAGCCACTGGGTGCGTCGTCGAAACTGAATGCTGAATGGGCATTTTTAACCCATTTGCGCGACATCGGCCGGGAAACGGCCGAGACTTGGCTCGGACAGCATTTCGCCGATCTTGGCCAGCGCTCAACCATCGACCTCGATGCCATGTTCAGAAATATCGGTCCCCAACATAATGGCTAAAAGTAGGTTCCCTACGCTCTCGGGCTTACCGGTCGTCGACACGCCACAAAAAGCATGAGCTGCGAATTGGAGTTAGCAACATGATCGGCATTCGGATCATGCGCCCGATCACGTCACGATGGTTGCCCTGATGTATTGGGCAAAGTCAAAGTCTTTTGCAAAAACATTGCGTAGGGTCTTTCATTCATGCGTAACCGGCGGGGTCCCACGTCGATCTTTCTTTGTCGCCTTAGTCGTCGGCGTCATCCTGAACGCTATCAACCAGGGTGACGTCCTTATCGCAGGCGGCGATGTGAATGTGCTCAAAGTGCTCCTGACATTCATCGTTCCCTATTGTGTGGCGACATACGGCGCGGTTTCCTATCAATTATCCGCA
Source organism: Geminicoccales bacterium (assembly GCA_050633905.1). Taxonomy (GTDB): domain Bacteria; phylum Pseudomonadota; class Alphaproteobacteria; order Geminicoccales; family Geminicoccaceae; genus JANQPX01. Next base: position 180,617 of record JBOEHJ010000013.1, on the reverse strand, counting down.
TCGAAATCAGGGCAACCTGCCCAAGTGGCGTCCCCAACCACATCTCTCGAAAGTTCTAGCACCAAGACTTCGAATAGCCGACCTCGGCCCGATGAGAACGATGACGGGACAGATGGTTAGCGACCGGCCTTGATTTCCTTGCCGCTTTCTATGACTGCCGTGGCACTTCAAATGACGTGGTCATACCACTAGCGAACGAGGCGATAACCTTTCCGTTCGGTGACCAAGATCTCTGCTTTACTTGGGTTCGCTTCGATTTTTTGCCGAAGCCGATAGACATGCGTCTCGACGGTATGCGTTGTTACGCTGGTGTTGTAGCCCCAAATTTCGCGCAGAAGCACCGGTCGCGGCGCGGGTCGATCATCTAAGCGGTAGAGATATTTGAGGATCGCCACCTCTCTCTCGGTCAGACGAATCTTCTTGTCGGTTTTCGCATCGGTCAGAAGTTTGGTGCTCGGGCGGAACGTATAGGGGCCGATCGGAAAGCTGGCATCATCGGAATACTCAAACTGACGGTGATGGGCACGAATTCGAGCAAGTAGCACGCCGAGACGAAAAGGCTTGACGATATAGTCGCTAGCACCGCTGTCCAGGCCAAGAATTTTATCGGCATCGCTATCATAAGTGGTCATCAGCATGATGGGCGTTTTGACGCCCTGGCGACGCATCAAACGGCAGATATCACGACCATCGGCATCAGGTAGAGTGACCTCCATCAGAATGACCGAAAAATGATGATACTCCGCCAATTCGCATGCTTGCTTGCCGGTATCCGCTTTGAAAGCGGTAAAATTCTCATTGAGCTCCAGCTGCTCAGCAAGGGATTCGCATAATGCAGCATCCTGCTCGACGATAAGGATCTTGCTCGTGGTAGTCACCGACTGTCCTCCTGACTTGGGTCGCGTCGATAGCTTGGAAGCTGCGGGTCCCCAGAACGTTACGGCTCAAATCTTTCGCCACATGCGACTGTTCTTTTCAAATCGTGAAAAATCACGATTGGACTCTTTCGATGTTCCTGTAACCACAGTCGATGATCGAGCATCAAACGCATCGACGCTGCGCTCCTTTCTTTGATGGCATGACTGGGAAGAAATTGGCGTAGATGGGCAACGAGGTTCGATGAGGGGACGGCATGACGGGACGACAGGTGGCGATTTCAACCGGCGCAATCGGTATGCTGGCGGCTGCACTTGTGGGCCTCGGTGAATTCCTGCTGCATTTCGATCCACTCGCGCGATACGGCCAGGATTTTGATTTCCTAAGGGGCGTCAGCGAGTTTCAAGCGACCATCGGGCATTTCATCGGTGTGTTGGGCGCACCGCTCTATGTGCTGGGTGCATGGCACATTCATCTCATGCTGCAACCGGCCAATCATTTCTGGGCAAAGCTGGCATTCTTCGTGATGGCTTATGGATGCATCGTCGGCGCCGTCTGGATCGGCTCGCGCGCCACGGCTGCGATGATCGTCAACACAGCTTCAGACAGTGGCCTGGCATCGGGATTAGCTCTTTATGAGCTGCGCTATGAGAACCTTTTGACGATCGTTCGGATCGCCATTTTGGCTCTTTCCATCATCTTCGTTTGGCTCACACTGACCGGACGGAGCCACTATCCTCGCTGGATGGCAGTCTTTAACCCTGTCCTCCTGATTGTCGCCTGTTTCCTAATCTTCTTTCTGACCCCCGACATTGGCAAATACTTGATGCCAATCGCCCTGAACGTCGCTTACTTCGTCTTGTTCACTATCTCGACGCTCATCGCAGCGCGCTCGTTTCACGGAGTTTCAACATGATCAAGATCCTGAAATACGGCTTTATCGGGATCATCGCGCTCGTCGTGATGATGGCGGCAGTCGTGGCGGTGCGGGCGATCCTCGATCGGCAGATCGATTATGACGTCGACCTGGCCGGCACCGACATTCCAACCTTCACCGAATTGGAGCTTTCAAAGGAACAAAGTCACAGCGATGCGACCTCGTTACCATTCACGGGCGGCGCTGCGATCGATATCGACGATGATGGCGTCGACGAGTTGTTTATCGGCGGCGGCCACGGCCAGATGGATGTTCTGTACAAGTTCAATGGCGAAGGCTTTGACATCTTGCCGAAGGCCGCCGGCATCGAGAAAACCGAGGGCAGTTCCAGCCTCGGTGCCCTGGTCCTTGATGTCGACAGGAACGGCACGCAGGACCTGATCGTCACCAGGCCATCAGGCATCTGGCTGTACACAAATGAAGGCGGCAGCTTCACAGGGCAAAGGCTCGAAGCCCCCTTGCTCGATGACACCACAGCGCTCTCGGTTGCCGTGGCCGACATCAATGCGGATGGGCATTTCGACATGTATGTCAGCGGCTATATCCGCAGCGATCTGGTTGAGGGTCTGAATATCTTCAACAAGGAGGGCTATGGCGGCACCAGTGCGCTCTTGATCAATCGCGGTGACAACAGCTTCGAGGACCAGACAGCAGAGCGAGGTCTCGCCTACAAACATAATACATTTCAAGCGACCTTCATTGATGCCGATCTCGATGACGATCTCGATCTGATCGTCGCCCATGATACCGGTCAGGTCAAAACCTGGGAGAATGACGGCAGCGGTAAGTTCAGCGAAGTGCCCAATCCCAACTCTACCGACTACGCCTACCCTATGGGCATCGCCATCGGGGACTACGACAATGACGGCCTTGTCGATTTCTTCTTTTCCAATGTCGGCTCGAGCCCGCCCCATTTCATGGTGAAGGGTGATTTGCGCGATGATCAGCAACATAATTGGAAATGGCTATTGTTCCGTAATCAAGGCGGCATGTCGTTCGAGGATGTCGCCGCCGATGCAAAACTTGCGGATTACGAATTCGCCTGGGGTGCTGCCTTCGAAGACCTAAACCTGGATGGCCGCGAAGATTTGCTGGTGTCCCAGAACTTCGTAACCGCACCCTTCCACAAAGTGCCGTTCCTACGTCTGCCAGGCCGGCTTCTGGTGCAAACACCGGCGGGTGAGTTTGCCGAAGTTGGTGCGCAAGCAGGCGTGGTCAACAAGCGCTATTCGATTGCCCCGGTAACGTCGGACTTCAACGGCGATGGTCGTCCCGACATCGTCCATGTCAACATCGCCGGCCGCTCGAAAGTGTTTCTCAGCAATGGTGATGGCACGAACGGTTTTCTAAAGGTTGCCCTGCCGCGCGACATCACATCGATCGGCGCGATGGTCACCATCACGCTCGAGGACGGCACGGAATTGTTCAAGCCCTATGTCTCCGGTGAAGGGCTTGCGTCAGACTCATCGCACATCATCATTGCCGGGCTCGGTGATCAAAAGGCGACCAAAGTCGCGCTACGTTACATAACAGGCGACACCGACGAGCGGACAGGCTCATTCCAAAACGAGACCATCGTCTTCGCCGATCCTTGATGATGTGGCTGAGGTGGTTGTCGCGCGGGTTCATTCTGACCGTGACGGCATCGGTCCTTTATGGACTTGCGCCTGTGGTCATCAACCAATGGCATGCGGGTAACGCCTGCCCCACCCTCGGCGCCATTCCAGCTTGTTACCTCGTGATGATCTGCTACGTGGCGATGGCCGTGTCGGCCGTGATGGCGCCGCGTCGTTTATCCTGGCTGTTTCTCCTGGGATGGTTACCGGTTTTTCTTCTCGCACTGACCGGTTCGACCATGGAGATCCTGGGCCGTGAAACATGCCCCCAATCACCGACTGGCATCCCCATGTGCTATTATTCGTTTCTGATCGCATCGATGCTGATCCCGGCTTTTTGGGTCGCCTACCGACGGGACAAATCAAGCCCGGCGTGACCGAATTTTCTACCGATCGTTCGATCCAGCCATCGCAGCCAATCTTGCCAAGCCATAAGATGGCGAGCCGTCTGAGAAAAGTTCTCGCTTCCTATCTGTAATAAAGAAGACCTTTTAACATCACGACAAGGAACCAAAAGTGAGTTGGTATAGATGAACATGCTCGATCTGATTGATCGCTTGGCGGACCGTAACGGATGGTTCACCGCAACGATCATCATGGTTTACCTCATCTGGTTGGTCGCGAGGCGTGTGCTGCGAGATGGTTCCGTGGCCAGCCTGCGGATGCGGGTTTTGGCATCGATCGATCTGCTGTTGACACCCCTTGCCCTGATCTGCCTCGGAAGCCTCGCCAAGACAGTCCTGACTTGGCTTGATGTTGCGGGTCTTGCGGAAAACGTCGGATTTCTCGTCCATCTCAGCGTCTTCCTGTCGATCGCCTGGTTCGTTGCGCATTTCTTTGAGCTCTGGATTCTCTCAAGGTCAAGATACGACGTCGGCACCTATCAGCCGGGCCTGGAGCGCGGCCTTCTGTTCGGCGGGATGTTGTTTCTTGGCCTTCTCGCTTTCCTTGCCGCCAAGGGTTATTCGATCACCGGCCTGTATGTGTCCACCGGTGCGGTCGCTGCGGTCGTCGCTTTCGCCATGCAACGGACCCTAGGTGATCTCTTTTCGGGCATCGCTCTTAGCATCGAACATCCCTTTCGGCTTGGTGAATGGATCGAACTGGAAGACGGCCGCCAGGGACAAGTGATCGACATCAACTGGCGGGCGACCCGATTGCGCGCTTGGGACAACACAACACTCGTCATCCCCAACGGCGCGTTAGCCGCACAGGGTTTCAAAAACCTTCACGGATCAAATCATCGGTTCTCGCCATGGTACGAGATCAAAGTTCCAGCAGAGGTCGACCCGCGTTTCGCCAAAGCTTTGCTGTTGGACGCGGCGCTCAAATGCAGGAAAATTCAAAAGATGCCATTACCGGTCGTGCGGCTGATAGATGCCTCCACAGTTCCTTACACCTACATGGTCTGGGTTCATTTTCCGAACTACATTTCCATGTTCGCTGGGCGGGAGGAGCTGTTTCGAGAAATCCATCATGGGTTCAAGAAGGCAGGCATTCAGCCTTCGCCAATGATGCGGCATCATCTAACGCGCACGGTCGAGGCCACGATGGCCGAACCGCCAACGCCTTTGCTCGCGATGAAGGCGCTCGATATCGGCGCCCTGTTGGAGGAGGATGAATTGGCCAAGCTGGTGTCGAAGAGCGTGACCAACATCTACGATGCCGGGTCCGTTATTTTAAATGAGGGGGTGATTGCTCCAGGCGTCGACATCATTACGAGCGGCGTTGTCGAGACCAGCATCATGACCCCTCAAGGCACGGTCAAGCCGATCGATCAACTGGTTCCCGGCGAATACTTCGGCATCGCCTCGATGCTGACGAATGTCCCGTCATTCCTCAAGTTCACGGCGCTGACCGACGCCACCTTGATCCGCATCGACATGAACTGTCTGCGATCAGTTCTTGCAGAACGGAAGGACCTGTCCGAAGCATTTGCAAAACTCGTCGAGCAACGCATCGAGCGAGCCAATCAAGTCCGTCGCGAAACCAAAAAGCCGAGCATGAGTTTCAGCTTTCAAGATATCCTGCGCCGTATCGAAAAGTCCCTCCACTAGACCGGATCCAGGTAGGATGGAATTGGGTTCAGCTGCCCTGACCTGCAAGCTGAAGCCATTCCATCCAATCTTCGATAGTCAGACCAGTGCCCGTCTCAATCCTTGGGATCTTGCGATAGACCTCGGTGGTGTTGACCACATCGGGGTGAGCGATGGCGAGGACGTCGGGGCTTGTGATGCACGCAACTCCTTGGCGGATTGCCTTGATACGATCCAACCGGGTGGCGACCTGCGTTGCTGGCAGGGCTTCGCCGCAATAGGCGAGCCCGCGCCTGCTCACGACCTGGGTCGGGATGGTGTCGTAGGCAAGCTTGGCGCTTAGTCCCGTTGCCGAGCGCATGATCAGGAGGTCTGGCGCGTTGGGGTCACGGCTGACCTGGTCGGCAATGGTCGTCTTCGCGGTACTATCGACCAGGCTTGCAATCATCACGGCATCGCAGGCGATCATCGACGACTCGTCAGACGTTACCGCCGGCGGCGGCATGTCAGGGGCGTAGAAACAAACGCGCCCGGCGTCATGCTCTCTGACCGTAAGTGCGCCAGGTGCGATGACGTCCAGCCGTTCTAGATTGCTGATCAACCGTCTGGAGCGGTCGATCGCTACAGGGGCCTGATCGATCAGAATCACCTTTGTCCCGGCGAAGAGATGCAGAAAAAGCGCGCTCAGCGGCAATGGACCGCTGCCGCAGATGGCGATACTGCGGTCTTGCAAAGGCGTCCGATCCCAAGCTGCCCCCGTCTTCTTAAGAGGGTGAAGGCGCGATGCGGCCTTTGAGATCGCATCGTCCCATTGTTCGATTAGTGCTGCATCGATTACACCCCCCCTGCTGGAAAGCATGCGATCCGGCACGAACCGTGGCGCGAGCGGTCGTTGCAACATGGCAAGTTCCGCCAACAGCATCAGTTCGTAATTGCGCATATAGGGAAAACGCCCAAGCAGGATCTTGGCCATTTCTGTTCTGATCAAGGCCTCAGCATCGAGCACACCATGGGGTGTCGAGAGACCGGCGAGTTCACGCGCGTTCAGAGCGCGCGCCGCCTCCACCCGATTTCTCGCCTGATCACGCAGGCTTGCATGCTTGTGGGAATCCAGAACACCATCGGGCAGGTAGTTCTTCTCCAGATGATCATTGATCAGATCGGCGAAATGCTTTTCAAGTTCGTTCTCCGCAGCCGCAGCGATCGCCTTCAGCCGCGCGGCGCGTGCATCGAGAACAGGATCGTCGCCGACACGGCAAAGGAACTGATCAATCACCAGTTGATGCAGACGCTCCTGCTCGATTGTTCGCTCAAAAACCTTGCCATTTGTTTTGCTTCCGGGAAGGCTGTGCCCGCCGATATGACAACAAAGGAGCCTTACCAAATTCGAGAGATTGTGATTGACGGCGGGTGATGGCTTGAGCGCCGAAAAATCCCCTCGACCAGGATCACAGCGATCGAAGAACGGTTTGAGCTGATCGTGAATGGAGAGGTTGTCTTGCCGCTGACGGCCAAAGGAGAACCTTCTGCTCCTATGGGATTCGACGACGGACCAGTCCACCTTGTCCCAGCCCAGAATCCCGCCGACCAGACGCTCGGCTATGAGGATAGCACTGACGTCGAGATCGAGGGAACGCTTGATCCGTCCGACCGTCAATACCGATGAGCGTTCTTCAGCCAAGTCGCTTCCGCCTTTTTCACGACAAGAAGCAGGCCTTGTCGATTTGTCGTTCAAGGCTCGATTTTTATAGATAAAGGCGATCTGAGCAATGATTAACTTCTCACTTTTTAATAATTCTAAACTATTTTTTGAAATATAACAGTTCTAAATCATTCATTTTTACTTGATTATTTTCTTGCTCTACCATAACGAAGACAGAAGACAAAAAAACTCAATCACATTGCGGCGAGAGTAACCAGCACGGAGTGAGACACCATGCGCACCTATCTACCAGCTGTTTTGATGATCTTATTCACGGCGAATGCCGCGGCAGAAGACGTCAACATCTATTCTTCGCGCCACTACAACACCGATCATGCGCTTTATGACGAGTTCACCAAAACCACCGGCATCACGGTCAATCTGATTGAGGCCAAGGGGGACGCCCTGATTGAGCGCATGACCGCCGAAGGGGGCAGCAGCCCAGCGGACGTCTTCATCACCGCCGATGGTAGCCGCATCGCACGCGCGGTCGAAGCGGGGCTTTTTCAGCCGATCTCTTCGGACATGCTGCAAGCGGCCGTTCCGGCGAACCTCCGTCATCCCGACGGGTTCTGGTTCGGTCTCAGCACCCGCGTGCGCGCCATCATCTATGCCAAAGACCGAGTCGATCCGAGCCAGATCAAGACCTACGAAGATCTCACAGATCCGAAATGGGCCGACAAGATCTGCATTCGTTCCTCCTCCAACGTGTACAATCAGTCCCTGGTCGCTTCGATGATTGCAGCAGATGGTTTGGAGGCCGCGGAGAGCTGGGTGAGCGGCATCGTCGCCAATCTCGCAAGAAATCCTCAAGGCGGTGACACCGACCAAATCAAGGCGGTCGCCGCAGGCGAATGCGACATCGCCGTCGCCAACCACTACTACCTCGCCAGGCTGGCACGCTCGGACAAGGCCGAGGACAGCGCTGTAGCCGATGACGTTGGCATCATCTTTCCAAACCAGGAAGGCCGTGGCAGCCATGCCAATATCAGTGCCGCCGGCGTGGCAGCCCACGCCCCCAACAAAGACGCCGCCATCCAGTTCATCGAATATCTGGCAACCCCCTCCGCTCAAGCCTATTTCGCCGACGGCAACAATGAATATCCCGTGGTCGAAGGCGTTAAGCTTAGCCCCGTACTCGAAGAATGGGGCGACTTCAAAACCGACGCCGTTGCCGTCACCGCCTTCGGCCAGAACAACGCCGATGCCCTCAAAGCCATGGATCGTGCCGGCTGGCAATAGCGGCAGTGACGAGGCCATGGCCTTGACTCGCCAGTTCGTGGCTTGAATGGATGAACAACGATGAGCCGGCCCGTGCATGGCAGGTCGGCTTGTAGGAGAGAGATGATGGTGCTTCCTGGGTTGCCTTACGACGTCAGTGCCGCAGTACTTGATGCAGGATTTGAAAACAGCGTCTTCATCGCCGCCCTCGCCGAGGGACGGACAAACATCGCTGCAATGTTCGACATCCATGACGAATGATTTTTTCGACAGCGACCTGGTCATTGCCACTTACGATCACCTGACCGAGCAGGCCAACCAGCAGATTACTGGCGACGTCGAATTCTACCTGGATTGTGCCGAGCGTTTCGGCAGCCCGGTGCTCGAACTCGGCGTCGGCACAGGACGGATCGCTTGGGCGCTGGCTAAAGCCGGTCACGAGGTGGTCGGGCTCGATCGTTCGAAGGGCATGCTCGACGCCGCGCAAAGAAAAAGTGAAAACTATGGCGATGACGTCAGCCGACGTGTCACGCTCATCGAAACCGACATCGCGTCCTTCGATCTGGCAAGAAAAATGCCCTTGGCGCTCATTCCGTTCAGCACCTTCCAGCATCTGACGACACCGGATCAACAACGCGCTTGCCTCACCGCCGTCCATCGCCACCTCATCCCTGGCGGCCATCTCGTGCTCGATGTCTTCGATCCCATTCTGGATGCTTGCACTCCTGGCGCTCCCACGCCGAACCCAGATCGTGAAGCGATCGAACCTGGGACCGGACATCTTCTGCGACGCAAAAGCATCGAGCGCATCAACGATCCGCAGAGCCAGATAGTTCACGAGACTTTCGCGTTGGAGAGACTCGATGCGTCCGGCAAGCTCCTCGCAAGCGACCAGGCCACCCACCATCTCCGTTGGGCAACTCGTCAGGAAATAGCTTGGCTATTCGAGCTTTGTGAATTCGAGATCGAGGCTGAATACGCCGACTTTGACCGCAATGCCCCCGCCTATGGCAAACGCCAGATCTGGATCGTCAAAGCCGCCTGATATCGTCTCCTTGAAGAACTGACGAGCTAGCATCGACCACCTAGAAAAATGACAAAACCGTCGTGAGGTCTCGTCACATCTGTTGAATTGTGTCTTCATCAATCAGGTCACACAGAGAATTAATGAAGCAAGAAACAGGGAAGTGGACGATGGTTCGGATGTGGACGGCTGCTGCCGTTGCTTTGGTTACCTTGGGCACAAATGCCATGGCTCAGGATAAGGGCATCCTCAAAGTCGGCGGCCTCGCAACGCTTGAAGGCGCGTTCACCATCCTTGGCGAGGATTCCATGCGCGGCATCGAAACCGCGTTGGAAGAAGTCGGTTACGCCGCCGGCGGCTACACCATCGAGCTGATCAAAGCCTCCTCGGACGCCAGTCCCGACAGCGCGATCCGCGCCGCGCGAAAACTGGTCGAGCAGGATGAGGTCGCCGTTCTCATCGGTCCGCTCTCGGGCTCAGAAGGCCTGGCAATGAAGGACTACGCCAAGCTCCAGCCGCAGACCACGTTCCTCAACGGTTCGTCCGGTGCACAGGATACAACATTGCGCGATCCTGCCGAGAATTTCTTCCGGTTTTCGACAGATGGTGCCCAGTGGATGGCAGGGCTCGGCACCTATGCAGTCGAAGAAAAAGGATACAAAAGAATAGCCACGCTCGGCGAAGATTACTCTTTTCCCTACACCATGATCTTCGGTTTCCTGTCCGAGTTCTGTGCCGCGGGCGGTGAGGTCACCGATCGCTTTTGGGTTCCGATCGGTCAGAAGGACTTCGCCTCGATCATCGCCGCCCTTCCCGACGACATCGATGCAATCTGGGTCGGCCTCGGCGGCGGCGATGCCGTCAACTTTCTAAACCAGTACCAGCAAGCCGGCGGTGAGACACCGTTCATCGCGGGCTCGATCACCGTCGATCAGTCGATCCTGTCGCAAAAGGGCTCGGCCAAGGACGCCCTGGTCGGCACGCCGTCTGCCGGCCCCCAAGCGGACAGCTGGGATGATCCAACTTGGCAGGCCTTCGTCGAACTCTATCAAAACACCTTCCCCGAAAACGAACGCTTCCCAAGCCCCTCCCTCTTCGCCACCACCTACTATACCGCAACCAAGGCGATGATCTCTGCCTTAAACGCCGTCGACGGCGACCTCTCGGACGGCCAGGCCGCTTTCCGCGAAACCCTCTCAACGCTGGAGCTGGCAGCCCCCACCGGCACCGTCACTCTGGACGAAAACCGCAACGCCATCGCCAATAACTTCCTGACCGAGGTCGTGGAAGGCCCCGACGGCAATCTCCAAAACCAGCTCATCGAGGTCATCCCCTCAGTCAACCAAACCCTGGGCTTCCCACGAGAAGAATTCCTGGCCCTAGGCGAAGTCGGCCGTGACGTCCCCACCTGCAACTAGTGGCGTGGCCACCTCATAGACGTTGAGCAGTAGCACCTGGGTCGGCGGTATGCGCCCAAGTGGGATGTTGCGCGCCTCAATGTTGACGACAGGCTCCTAGCTACATACGAGGGAAAAAAGCTGACCGGGCTTTGATCCGGTCAGCTGACTGCCTTACATCCACCCTCTGGAGGTCCACTATCCGCTTGTGAGTAGCCAATACGCCAGCCTCTCAAAAGTGCCAGAAGTGATCCCGGGCCCCATCTGCGCATTGATGTCGAGGTCATGACATTGGAAAAGGCGAAATACCAACTGCGAAAAGAGCGCCTATGAGTTGCTTACTCTTCTTATGCGCATCGATAGCAAACGCCTCATCAACCTCAATGCCGAGATACAGCACCATGCTTCCGAGACCAGTGTGTCCGAGCAACAATCGCATTCAACTTGGATTTAGGGTTTGTCGTTAGACCACGATGACCTTGGTACGATACAGCGTCGCAGGAATTGGCCGGTGATGCATCGTGTTGGGAGGACGGAAAAATCTGAGTGAATAGCGAAGGTTGTCTGCAGGAGTTGGTTACTTCGTTCAGATCTGGCGGGGTCAAATCGAGGCACTTGCCTTCTGTATCATTCCGCCGACGTCAATGACCTTAACTTGCCGCTGGTTTAAAAAAATGGTTAGTGTTTCTCCTAAGTTTCACACTGACCGTTTCTAATGCGGCACTCAGGGAGTTAAAGATGACCGATAACGTCAATCGTAGGAAATTTATCAAAGGTAGTGCGCTTGCCGCAACGGCGACTGCCGGCACCCTTGCTGCACCGTCCATTGCCAAGGCCGAAACGACAGTTTTGAAGATGCAGGCTGCCTGGGGCGGCGGCATCTTTCTCGAGAACGCCAAGTCCTATGTCGATCGCGTTCACGCGATGGCTGGCGATGCGCTAAAAATCGACCTTCTGGCCGTGGACTCGGTCGTAAAAACCAGCCAGATGCAGGATGCCGTTCATCGCGGCGTTCTCGATGCGGCGCATTATGTGCCGGCCTACTGGTACTCCAAATCCAAGGCAGCATCCTTGTTCGGCACCGGACCATGCTTCGGCTGGTCCTCACAGGAAGTCCTCGGCTGGGTACATTATGGCGGCGGCCAGGAACTGTTCGACGAGTTGATGGGTTCTCTTGGCCTCAATGTGGTATCCTTCTTCAACAGCCCGATGCCAGCTCAGCCTCTCGGCTGGTTCAAGGAAGAAATCAAGGATGCGGGCCAGATGAACGGCCTGAAATACAGGACGGTCGGTCTTGCCGCTGACGTGTTATTGGAAATGGGCATGTCGGTCGTTCAGCTTCCCGGCGGTGAAATTCAGCCGGCGCTAAAGTCCGGCCTGATTGATGCGGCCGAGTTCAACAACCCGACCTCGGATCGCGATTTTGGCATGCAGGACGTGTCCAAGCACTACCACTTGGCATCGTTCCACCAAAGCCAGGAATTCTTCGAGGTCACCTTCAACAAGGAGAAGTTCGAGGCGCTGCCGGCTGAGCTTCAGGCGATCCTGAAACATGCCTCGGAGGCCGAGAACTCGAACTTCTATTGGAACAACACAAAGCGCTATTCGGAAGATCTGATCAAGCTTCGCGATGAGCAGGGCGTGAACGTTTACCGGACGCCAGATTCGGTGATGGTCGAGCAGCTTAAAGCTTGGGACATTGTCGTCGAGCGGCTTTCTGCGGAGGATGAATTCTTCGCCAAGGTCATCGAGTCCCAAAAGGCTTATGCCAAGGACGTGATGAACTACCTCAATCTCAACCAGCCGAACTACAGGCTGGCCTACGACCACCATTTCGGCTGAACCGTAGAATTCCGGTTGAACCGAGTAATGCTTTGCTGTCCGGGAGCCGTTCTTCGGCTCCCGGCTGCGATTGACTGCGGACAGTGGAGGCCTAGGTGACATCGATCATTTATACAATTGAAGGCCTCAGCGTCTGGGTGGGGCGCGCCTTTGGTTGGTGTATCCTGATCCTGACTTTTTCTGTCTCTTACGAGGTGTTTGTTCGCTACGTCCTGAACGCGCCGACGGTCTGGGCCTTTGACATGATGGTCCAGATGTATGGCGCTCTATTCCTGATGGCCGGCCCCTATGCGCTCGCCCAGGATACCCATGTGCGCGGCGACGTCCTCTACCGCTTATTTCCAGTGCGCTGGCAGGCCCGCCTCGACTTTACCCTCTATATCTTGTTCTTTTTCCCCGGCATCCTGGCGCTTTTTTGGTACGGCGCGGAAATCGCCGCGGATAGCTGGCGCTACCAGGAAGTCAGCTGGAACAGCCCCGCTCGCATCCAGATTTATTTTTTCAAGACGCTGATCCCTGTCGCCGGATTTTTGCTGATCCTGCAGGGGGTTGCCGAAATGCTGCGCTGCTGGCGCGCCATGAAGACGGGCGAATGGATGAAGCGCCTAGATGACGTGAAGGAAACAGAAGACCTGCTGATGCAGGAAACCGAGGACCTCAAACGCTAGTGTATCAACCTCAACATACCGATCAGGTTTGTCTGGAAGAGTTGAGGCAAGACCAACGAGATCGTGGGCTGTTGATGTCGTCGTATGAAAGCGTCGATGTACCAGGGCCTCGACGAAAAAAACCGGCTTTTGAAAGACTGCAATGACCAATCCTGAAGTCGCGATCCTCATGCTATGCCTGTTTATCGGCTTGGTATTGCTGGGCTTTCCCATCGCGTTCACCCTCTTGGCCATGGGCGTTGGCTTCGGCTACTACGCCTATTATCAAGGCGGCATCGAAACCTTCGGCGATCTGTTCAACAACAATATCTTCTATCTGTTGAACCAGAATACCTATTCGGTGATGGAAAACGATACGCTGGTTGCGATCCCCCTATTCCTGTTCATGGGCTACGTGGTCGAACGCGCTAATATCGTCAGCCGGCTGTTTTACTCTCTTCAGATGGCTGCGCGAAATCTTCCAGGCTCGATGGCGATCGCAGCCCTTATCACCTGCACTGTCTTCTCAACTGCTTCAGGCATCGTCGGGGCCGTCGTGACCCTGATGGGGCTGCTCGCTTTTCCCGCCATGGCGAATGCCAGGTACAACAAGGAATTCGCCTCAGGAGTCATTTGCGCCGGCGGCACGCTCGGCATCCTGATCCCGCCTTCTATCATGCTGATCGTCTATGCGGCGATCGCGGAATTGTCACCGCTTCGGCTCTACGCCGCGGCGGTATTTCCTGGCCTGATGCTGGCAGGTTTCTATATTCTCTATGTGATCATCAGGGTCGCCATCAACCCATCGATCGCGCCGAAGCCAAGGCAAGAAGACGTACCGCCCGCCAGCAAGATTTTTATCGACCTGCTGGTGTCCTTCGTGCCGTTGACCGTACTCATCATGCTGGTCCTGGGCTCCATTCTAGGCGGCCTCGCGACACCGGCTGAAGCTGCCGCCATGGGTGCCTTGGGCGGTCTCATTCTAGCCTTCATTTACCGCTCGCTCACTTGGGAAAAGGTCAAGCAAAGTGTGTTCTTGACGGCAAAAGCCACGGCCATGGTCTGTTGGCTCTTTGTCGGCTCATGGACCTTCGCCTCGGTCTTTTCCTATCTCGGCGGTCATGACGTAATTGAGCATTGGGTTCTCGGCATGAACCTGGAGCCCTGGCAGTTTCTGGTGATGGTGCAGTTGATCATCTTCGTTCTGGGATGGCCGCTCGAATGGTCGGAGATCCTGATCATCTTCGTGCCGATCTTCCTGCCCATGCTGGATAATTTCGGGGTGAACCCCTATTTCTTTGCGATGCTAGTGGCCTTGAACCTGCAGACGTCGTTCCTCACGCCGCCGATGGCGATGTCAGCCTACTATCTGAAGGGCGTGCTGCGCTCTCAGATTGAACTGGTCCAAATCTTCAAGGGCATCATGCCCTATCTTGGGATCGTCATCTTCTGCATGTTCCTGATGTATCAGTTCCCGGGCATCGCCCTTTGGTTCCCCGATTATCTATTCGGTGAGTATATCCCCTGACCGCTCCCATGAGGGCTGTTTAATGCATCATGCGCTGTCCGCATCAGAGGCCGCATCGAAGATCAGAGCGGGGACGCTGACCTCGGTCGATCTGGTCAAGGCTTGTCTCGCCCGGATCGAAGAGACCGACGGGCAACTAAAGGCTTGGGCGCATCTCGATGCCGAGCATGCTTTGGCAGAAGCGGCGGCGATGGACGGGATCCGTCAGACCGGGCGTCCCATGGGCGCGTTGCACGGGCTGCCAATCGGTCTGAAGGACAATATAGACACGCGCGATTTTCCGACGGAATGCGGAACGGCCATTTTTGCTGGCCGCAAGCCAAAAAGTGATGCATCGCTGGTCGAGCGGTTGCGAGAAGCCGGTGCAGTCATCCTCGGAAAAACGGCGACCACCGAGCTTGCCTTCATGCATCCAGCGGAAACCCGTAATCCCCACAATGTCGAGCATTCCCCAGGCGGGTCTTCCGCGGGTTCGGCGGCAGCGGTTGCAGCTTTCCAGGTGCCGTTGACGATCGGCACACAAACCAATGGCTCAGTAATCCGCCCCGCATCCTTCGCTGGCATTTTTGGTTTCAAGCCAACGACCGGTGTGATATCGCGACGCGGCGTGTTGCAGACGTCAACCTCGCTTGACCAGGTCGGCGTCTTCTCACGCAAGCTAGAGGATGCCGCTCTCCTGACCGATGCGATCGGTTGTTATGATCCAGCCGATCCGATCAGCTATGGACGGCCGCGGCCCAAGATGCTCGAAGGCTGCCATGCCGATCCCCCGGTCGAGCCGGATCTGGTCTGGTTCGATCTGCCGTTCAATGACCGGCTTGCTACCGATGCCCGCGACGGATTGAACGAGGTCGTGGAGAGTTTGGACGCACGGGTTGAGAAGATGCCCGTCCCAGAACCTTTTTCCGAGCTGATCGATGTGCAGCGCATCATTCACCATTATGAGTTCTGTCACCATCTGGAAGAAGTGCTCACCAACCACGCCGACAAGCTGAGCCCGACACTTTTGCCGATCATCGAGCGTGGGCGTGCCATCAGTGCGGCGCAGTACCAAGAAGCGCTGGAGGTCAAAGCCTCGGCGGAGAAATTCTTCTTTGCCTTCTTTCGGGATTTCGATGCGATCATGGCACCGAGTGCGGCTGGCGAGGCGCCAAGAGTTGACACAGGCCATACCGGTGATCCGATTTTCTGCACAATATGGACCTTGTGCGGCTTGCCATGCCTGACACTACCGCTTCTGGTCGGAGAAAATGGACTGCCGATCGGGGTGCAATTGATCGGTGCTTTGGAACAGGATGATCGCTTGCTACGAACAGCAAACTGGCTCTTAAAAGAACTTCAGCAGGATGCAGGCTAGTGGTATGACAACTAGAGGAGAACATGCCATGCTTTCGAAAACGAGCCGATCCATTGTAGGCCTGATCGCCACCGCTTTGGTGATGACCTTCGTGCTTGGCTTGGCCCACAGCATCTCGACCGGCTTCGCCGGTTTTTGGGGCGGCTTACCTGTCTGGATCATTGCGCTCTCGGTGCTGGCGATGGCAGTTTATGATTTCTGGGATGAATGCCTGCGGAAGAATTAAGCGCTAAACGGTATCACTAAGGGATCGCGAAGAGCTGGTGTCAGACCATGCCAGCCATCGAAGTGGCTGATCTTTATCGGGAACCAGAGCGTTTTCTGGTAAGATCGGTTCAATTGTCTCCCGCGCCAACGACCCGAGGTGGTCGAAACCTGTGCGTGGTTTGGACGGCGGAAAGAGCTGGCAACGCACAAGCCTCACCGGCAAATGTACTTGTGTCGTATTCGAGTCAAAGCAGGACTTCAGATCAATTCTGGGAAGGCCTGCTCAAAGAAACGTTCCAGAACAAACAACATATTTATAGTAAACTACTTTCCTGCACCTTGGTATTCTGAGATCAAAATAGCGTTGTTGGATCTACAAAAAACAAAATGAACCCAAAGGCCACGGAAAAGCGGGAGTTTTTGCATCCAGAGGGTCGTTCGTAGCGTCGTTTTTGCTCAATTAGGCTAGAAATTAGTCGCAACCACCCTGCCCCAAACATCACCAAAGCTTAGACCGGAAGCGGCGAATTCCGGCTTTCCTTCTTCAGCTCGACCGCACAAAAGATCATCATCATTGTGCCGACATTTTCGAGATTGTGTAACGCGAACTCGTTCCAGCCACCATCGTAAAAATGGCTGAAGTCAGCCTGGAAGTCGCTCGCGCAAGTGGTGCCGTCATCGGTCCGCTGGAGAAAGCGGCCAGGCATGATCGCGGTCCAGAAATAGATAAAGGCATGGCGATGCACCGGCATGGTCTCACCAGGCTGGAGCGTCCTATGCCAGAGCCGGACACGATCGTTCTTAAAGACCAGATCAGTGCCGATTTCGCCGTCGTAATTGTTCGTCTTGAACGCCCGAACAATCTCATCCGACCCGTTTTCAAAGTCTGACGTTGTCAGCTCACCGGATCGAAAGCTGTCCGTGGATAGGGAGGATGGACCGGCGGTGCCGCGATCAGGGTAGCTTGCCACTCTGAGCGCTCTGCCGATGCGAGATCCTCCGGCGCCAGACCCTCAGCTAACAATAGAATACCATCGGCGGAATTAAGGCGGAGGTGATGATCTTCGGGCGAATGATACCAGCGCATGGCCTCCACGCGGGATGGAAAGCGCAGGATCACCAAGTGGTCATGCCCCGTCTGCCCCTCGACCACCTCGACGCTCTCATGGACGATCAGGATCTCCACATCGAAGTTGTTCAGGCAATCGACGGCCTTCGGCACATAGATCTTGTTCAGTGTCTCCCGGTCGAGAACCTGATGGCGCGCAAGGAAATAGGCCGGCCTTTGTTTTTTGTTGTCATCGCGCCCAACCGCACGCTTCCCTGATGTTGAAGGAAAGTCGAACACGTTTCCTTTGGGAAGGTCAATGAATGGCGAAAGATGATCCGACGAAGTGGCCAATCGTCGACGGCTTGGAGAGGCATTCCGATGATGCGGCATTGGCAACCATGGACTGATCGGTGATCATGCACCGATCATGCTTGAAGTAACCTATGACCCAACCCTGGTGATTGCGTCCATCCTGGTCGCGATCATGGCCTCCTTTACCGGCCTTTGGCTGACGGCAGGCATCGGCCAGCAGGATCCGCGCGAGCGGCGGGTGACGATTGCCAAGGCGGCGGTGGCGCTCGGATCTGGGATCTGGTCGATGCATTTCGTCGGGATGCTGGCAGTCAGCTTGCCTGTGGTGATCGTCTACGATGCGCTGCCGACATTGATATCGGTCCTCCTGGCCATCTTGGTCGTTGGGTTGGGTCTCATCCTGTTGCATTTCGGCGTCCGCACCCAACTACGCATCGCCGCCGCCGGCATGCTCACCGGACTTGGCATCGTCAGCATGCATTATGTCGGTATGGCGGCGATGCGCGGCAATTGCATTATCACGTATGATCCGTTCGGCGTACTCTTCGCCACAGGCATCGCCATGGCAGCCTCTGTTCTAGCGCTCGAATTCGCCTATCGCCGCCGCACGCTGAGCCTCATCTTCCTAGGCGCAACGATCCTCGGCCTGACCATCGCCGCGATGCACTATACCGCCATGCTCTCCACCACATTTTCAATCGGCAGTGGTGTCAATATCATGAGCGAACCGAACCTGTCCTCTGGGACACTTGCCCTCGTCGTCACCCTCGCCGCTTTCGTGATCTGCGGCCTGTTTCTCCTGATGACCGTGCCCGGCATTGCCGCCAACGAGTTCGCTGCCGAGCCGGCAGAGGCAGAACCTGGTGCCAGCGTAAGCTCGGATGAAGCCGACAGCGCCGTCAAACAAGGCAACGTCACCGACCTCTCCACCGGAGATACTGCTCTCTCTGAGGATTTTTCCTCATCCGAGGCCAATACCGAACCACAGGCTTTGCGCATTCCCTATCAGCAGGATGATACGATCCGGTTTCTGTCTTCGAACGACGTTCTGGCGATCCGTGCTCAAGGACATTACACCCAAATTCTGACCGCCAAAGGGGAATTGTTCTGTTCTTGGGCAATATCGAAGCACGAGAAAAACCTGTCCGGTCTGCCCTTCCTGCGCACCCATCGGAGTTTCCTGGTCAACCTCGATCATGTCGAGGGATTCAGACGCGATGGGGATAAGGGCTATTGCCTGATCCGTAAAGCCGAAGGTGCCGATGTTCCGGTAAGCCGCTCGCAGATCCCAGTGGTTCAAAGCGCGCTCGGCCTCGAGTAATCAAGAATCCGTCTTGCCTTAGCCGCATTTCATGCAATCTATCCGCATGTCGTGCATGCGGGCCCGCATCCGTGTATCTGCTATCGCACTACGCCACGCCCCTGCCCTAGCGTCTCACCAAGCGCCCGATAATCGGGTCGAGGCGATCAGGCCGGATCAGTGGAGGCTAGATGTGATTCCAGGTGCGTTCGATTATCACAGGCCCGGCAATGTGCCGGATGCCTGTCAGCTCCTTGTCGACCATGGTGAAGATGCGCGTGTTGTGGCCGGCGGCCATAGTCTCATTCCGATGATGAAACTTCGGATGGCGGTCCCCGAGCATCTGATCGATCTGCAAGACATCAAGGATCTTCAGGGCATCAGCATTGATGGTGGTGTCATCACGATCGGTGCCATGACCACCCAGACAAGCTTGATCGCCTCCGAAGCGCTGGCCGAACATTGCCCGATTATTCGCGAAACCTCTCTCCAGATCGCCGATCCACAGATCAGGAATGTCGGCACCATCGGCGGCAACGTCGCCAATGGCGATCCCGGCAACGACATGCCAGCGTTGATGCAAGCCCTCGATGGGACCTATCAGGTCCAAAGTGCAGCCGGCACGCGGGATATAAAGGCACGAGACTTCTATGAGGCCGCGTTTTACACAGCGCTTGAAGACGATGAAATCCTGACAGCGATCCGCTTTCCGATTCCATTATCGGGACACGGATACGCCTATCAAAAGCAAAAGCGCAAGATCGGCGATTATGCGACAGCTGCCGCCGCCGTCCTTCTAACCATGAAGGGCGGACAATGCGCACAGGCTTCGATTAGCCTGACCAATGTCGCCGACACGCCGCTATTCGCTGAAGCAGCAAGTCAAGCTTTGGTCGGCTCGACCATCGATAAGGCGGCGATCGATGCTGCCGTCAACGAGGCCGAGGCGATCACATCGCCGGCTGAAGATGGTCGCGGCCCGGCGGCATTTCGCACCAAAGTCGCCGGTGTGATGGTCCGCCGCGCCATCGAACAAGCGCGGTCGCGCGCTGCTGGGGGAGAAAGCTGATGGCGAAAATGCAGGTCAACATGACCGTCAATGGCGAGGCCATCGAGGACCTTGCCGAGCCGCGCATGCTCCTCATCCATTTTCTTCGGGAGCAGCAGAATCTGACCGGCCCGCATATCGGCTGCGATACCGGCCATTGTGGTGCTTGCACCGTCGATCTGAATGGCAAGTCCGTGAAGTCCTGCATGATCTTCGTTGGTCAAGCCAACGGCGCTGCCGTCACCACGATCGAGGGGATCACGCAACCGGATGGAACGCTGCATGCGATCCAAGAGGCGTTTCGCGAACATCACGGTCTGCAATGCGGCTATTGCACACCAGGGATGATCACTCGAGCTTACCGGCTGCTTCAAGAAAACCCGACACCGTCGGAGGAGGAAATCAGATATGGCATCTCCGGCAATCTCTGCCGTTGCACCGGTTATCAGAACATCGTGAAGGCGATCCAGGCGGCTGCTGCCGAATTGAACGCCACTGAGGAGGCAGCGGAATGAACGATCAAGCCCCAAGTTCTGCAGAACGCACCGCGAAGCTCGAAGGCCTCGGCTGCTCAAGAAAGCGCGTCGAAGACGCCCGTTTCACCCAAGGCAAGGGTAATTATGTCGACGACATCAAGCTGCCAGGCATGCTGTTCGGCGACTTCGTCCGCTCGCCCTACGGCCACGCACGCATCAAATCCATCGATGCCGAAGCCGCGCTCGCGGTTCCCGGTGTCAAGGCCGTCCTGACAGCTGCAGATCTCAAACCCCTAAACCTCCACTACATGCCGACTTTGGCGGGCGATGTGCAGGCAGTGCTCGCTGATGAAAAGGTCCTGTTTCAGAACCAGGAAGTGGCTTTCGTCATCGCAACCGATCGCTATGCCGCAGCCGATGCGGTCGAGCTGGTCGAGGTCGACTATGAGATGCTGCCAGCCTTGGTCGATCCCCATAAAGCAATGGCCGAGGATGCCCCTGTCTTGCGCGAGGATATCGCGGACAAGATGGAAGGAGCACATGGTCCAAGGAAACATAAAAATCACATCTTTACCTGGGAAGTAGGCGACAAGGCAGGTGCCGAACAGGCGCTCGCGGCAGGCGAAGTCATTGCCGAGGAAAAAATAACCTATCAGCGGGTGCATCCTTGTCCGCTGGAGACCTGCGGCTGTGTCGCCTCGATGGATAAGGTGAATGGCAAGCTCACGGTCTGGGGCACCTTTCAGGCCCCTCATGCGGTGCGCACCGTTGCCTCCCTGATCTCGACCATTCCCGAGCACAATATCCGCATCGTCTCACCCGATATCGGCGGTGGTTTTGGCAACAAGGTCGGCGTCTATCCAGGCTACATCTGCTCGATCGTTGCCTCGATCGTTACTGGCGTCCCGGTGAAATGGGTCGAGGATAGGATCGAGAATCTATCGTCGACAGCGTTTGCCCGTGACTATCACATGACGGGCAAAATCGCGGCCACCAAGGATGGCAAAATCACCGGGCTTTGGTGTCATGTCCTTGCCGACCACGGGGCCTTCGACGCCTGCGCCGATCCCACAAAATTCCCCGCCGGTTTTTTTAATATTTGTACGGGCTCGTACGATATTCCGGTGGCCTATGTCGGGGTCGATGGCGTCTACACCAACAAAGCACCTGGCGGCGTCGCCTATCGCTGCTCGTTCCGCGTCACCGAAGCTTCCTACTTTATCGAACGCATGGTGGACGTTCTCGCCCGAAAACTGGGCATGGACCCGGCCGAGCTCCGCATGAAAAACTTCATCAAATCAGAGCAGTTCCCCTATACGTCAGCATTGGGTTGGGAATATGACAGCGGCGACTATCAGACCGCCATGGACCAAGCGTTGGCGGCGGTTGATTATCAGGGCTTGCGGGCTGAACAGAAGGCCAACCGGGAGGCGTTCGAGCGAGGTGAGACCAGATCCTTGATGGGCGTCGGTCTCGCATTCTTCACCGAGATCGTCGGCGCTGGACCGGTTAAGAATTGCGATATCCTGGGACTTGGCATGTTCGATAGCTGCGAAATCCGCATCCATCCGACCGGCTCTGCGATTGCTCGTCTCGGCACCATTAGCCAGGGCCAGGGTCACGCGACGACCTTTGCCCAGATCCTGGCTTCCGAGATCGGCATCCCAGCAGAAAACATCACCGTTGAAGAAGGGGACACCGATACCGCACCTTACGGCCTTGGCACTTACGGCTCGCGCTCGACGCCGGTCGCAGGGGCTGCGACCGCGATGGCCGGGCGAAAGATCCGAGCCAAAGCGCAGATGATTGCCGCCTATCTCTTGGAGGTGCATGACGACGATCTCGAATGGGACGTCGATCGCTTTCAGGTCAAGGGCAACCCGGAGCGCGCCAAGACCATGGCGGAGATCGCCTTTGCTTCTTACAACCAGGCGATCCCCGGCCTCGAGCCTGGTTTGGAGGCGGTCAGCTATTACGATCCGCCGAACATGACCTACCCGTTTGGCGCCTATGTCTGCGTCGTGGACATCGATGTCGATACCGGAATGACCGACGTCCGCCGCTTCTATGCACTGGATGATTGCGGCACGCGGATCAATCCGATGGTGATCGAAGGCCAGGTGCATGGCGGCCTCACCGAAGCACTTGCCATCGCTATGGGCCAAGAGCTGTCGTACGACGACATCGGTAACATTAAGGGAGCTAGTCTGATGGACTTCTTCCTGCCGACTGCGGTCGAGACGCCGGTATGGGAGACGGACTACACCGTAACGCCGTCACCCCATCATCCGATCGGCGCCAAGGGTGTCGGCGAGAGCCCGAATGTCGGCGGTGTCTCAGCCTTGTCGAATGCGGTCAATGATGCGTTCGCCCATCTTGGCCTCACCCACACCCAGATGCCCCACGATCATTGGCGCGTCTGGCAAACAGCCGAGCGGCTAGGGCTGCACGGCTAGAGGGGGAGATGGGCCCGGCGCTGGATTGCCCCATAAACCAACCGGGCCCATTTCTACTGTTATGAAAAATATCGACGATCTGCAGCAACGCCTGGCAAAAGCGGGCTACATCGCCGACGAGACGCTCGGTGCAGCCCTCGCTTTGACCTTGCACCTACAGCGGCCGTTGCTGCTGGAGGGCGAGGCTGGCGTCGGCAAGACAGAGATTGCCAAGACACTTGCCAAGGTTCTGAGCACGCGCTTGATCCGCCTTCAGTGCTATGAGGGTCTGGATGCCAACCAGGCGATCTATGAATGGAACTACCGTCGCCAGCTTCTGGCGATCAAAGCCCGTGAGCAAGGTGGCCTCGGCGCTGATGAGATTGAAACGGAGATTTTCTCCGATCGCTTTCTCCTCCGCCGCCCCCTGCTCGACGCCATCTCCCAAAAAAAATCGCCGGTCCTGCTGATTGACGAGATCGATCGGGCGGACGAAGAGTTCGAGGCTTTTCTTTTGGAAATTCTCTCGGACTTTCAAATCACCATCCCCGAACTCGGCACGATCAACGCCGTCTCGATCCCAATCGTTATCCTCACCAGCAACGGCACGCGTGAGCTTTCTGATGCCCTTCGCCGCCGCTGTCTCTACGCCCATATTGATTTTCCGAGCGAAGCGCGCGAGTTGCAAATTCTGCAAAAACGCCTGCCCGGTATCGAAAAGATGCTCGCAGAGCAGATCGTCCGCTTCGTTCAGGCCCTTCGCCTGGAAAATCTCGAGAAAACGCCGGGCATTGCCGAAACGCTGGATTGGGCTGCCGCCTTGATCGGCCTCGATATCAAGGCACTTGACGGGGATCCTGACGTGATTCGGCAGACACTCATCTGCCTGCTCAAGACAGAAGCGGATCAGCATGCAGTGACCAAGGAAGTCGCCAACCGGCTCGCTGGGCGAGCGGCATGACTGTGAAGACGGCCGCCCCACCGGGCCTGCCGTCCCGCATGATCGGTTTTCTCAGCCATCTGCGCGCCAATGACTTTGCCGTCGGCACGGCAGAGGCCGAAACAGTCCTTCGCCTCCTCAATGACCGACGCTGGCTACCCCATGACCAGACCAAACTTGGCCTGCGCATTCTCCTCAGTTCCAGGCGAGAGGAATGGCTGCGCTTCGACGAGCATTTCGAAGCCTACTGGCAGCAGCGGGGCCGCATCCGTAACCACGTGCACAGCATGTCTAAACCGGGAAGTGCCACCGGAAAGCAACACCCAGAGATCTGGCAGGATCATCTCGAACGAGGCGACAGCAAAACGCCGAAGCGGGGCGTCAACGAGGAAGCCGTCACCGATGACGACGCAGCATCAAAGGACGGTCAGGGCCGCCTGATCGCTTCAACCCAGAAGAACCTGCAACGCACCGATCTTCGGCATCTCACCGATCCGGATGAGATTGCCGCCGCCGAACGCCTGGCGTTCCGTCTCGCCCGCTCCATCCGCTACCGCCTGTCGCGCCGCCACCGGGCTGCGCGAAAAGGCTCACGCCTCGATCTGCGCCGCACTATCCGCGCCAATCTCTCGCTTGGCGGCGAGCCGCTGGACCTGGTCCAACAAAAAAAACCGGACCGCCCGGTGCGGATCGTGGTGTTCCTCGACGTCTCCGGCTCGATGCAGCCTTATAGCCGCTTTTTTCTGCAGTTCCTGAAAGGCCTGGTGTGTTCTTGGATAGAAACGGACGCTTTCCTTTTCCATACGCGCCTTCTACGCGTGACCGATGCGATCCGCGACCGCGACAGCATTCGGGCGATGGGCCGTCTCGCCCTGATGGCCGAAGGCTTCGGCGGCGGCACAAAACTCGGCACCTGCCTCAAGATCTTCAACGACCGCTACGCCAAGTCGACCATCGACAGCCGCACCATCTTTTTATGCCTGTCCGATGGTTACGATACGGGGTCGTGCCACAACCTCGTGAACGAGCTTTCACGACTTAAAAAACGAGCGCGACGCATCGTGTGGTTGAACCCGTTGCTTGGCTGGCAGGATTATGAGCCGATCAATAAGGCGATGGCAGCTGCCATGCCTTGGATCGATCATTTTGCCGCCGCGCACAGCCTGGACGCCCTCGCCGCGATCGAGCCTGATCTGGCGCGTTTGTGACCATGGTGAGCTGATGAGCCGAAGTCTCGAAGCGACCCTTTCTTTGATCGACGACCTCCGACGCGGTGGTCGGAACTTCTGCGTGGTCACGGTGGTGCGCACGGCCAATGCCACCTCCGCCAAAGCAGGCGCCAAGGCCGTTGTCACCGATGACGGGACACTGCACGGCTTCGTCGGCGGCAGCTGCGTTCAGGGTGCTGTCAAACGCTCCGCCCTCGACGTCCTCAAATCTGGAGAACCCCGCCTGATGCGGGTTAAGCCAAAAACCGAGGTCGACGCCTCGACCGCTTCGACCGATCAAGATGGGATCGAGCTCCATGGTTCGAGCTGTCCGAGCGGCGGCACGGTCGACTTCTTCCTGGAACCGATGAAGCAACATATGCGCCTGGTGATCTGCGGCTCATCACCCGTCGCCGACGCCCTTGCGCGCCTGGCCCATGCCATGAGTTATCAGACCATCGCTGCAGGGGCATCAAATCGTCCTGAGGCTGAGCCACCGCATCAGTCGATCCAGGGATTCGACCTCGCGCCATTGATGCTCGATCAGCAAGATGCCATCGTCGTTGCAACCCAGGGCCAACAAGACCGCCCTGCCCTCGAGGCAGCACTCCGATCACCAGCGCATTATGTCGGTATGGTCGGTAGCCGACGGAAGATTACAGCATTGTTGGACCAGCTAGACGACGACATTCCAAAAGCGCGAAAACAAGACCTTCATGGTCCAGCCGGCCTCGATCTCGGCGCGATCGATCCCGAAGAGATCGCCCTTTCCATTCTGGGCGAGATCATCCAGGACAAACGTCGGCGCGACTAAGGCGGCGAACCTCCGGTCTGGGGCGCTGATCTGATACCCCTTCAGTCTAACCGGACTAATCTTCTGATGTTGTCATACAACTAGGATCGGGATCCATCACTGCTTTCGAGGTGATCGAGAACCAGTCGGACGTTTCTTTGGTTGGCTCTCCAGGCGAAGTCGAACAGATCGCCCAGCAGTGGGATCGCCCCTAGAATTGCATCGATGGCGACATTCACGCCCATGCGTAAGATGGACATGAACGGCATGCCGAGACGCCAACTCTCTGCTGCAAGATAGAGCGAGACGACACCGGTTGCCGCATCACCGACGCCTGGAACCAGGCCGAGGATGCCGTCAAAGCCAAAGCGGCGGCCGGTGCCGGGCAGGCGAAATCGGTCGTCGAACAGCTCGGCCAGCCAGCGGACCCTTGTCAGCGTGCCCTGATGTTTTTCGGGCACAAACACATCCCGCTGCAAGGCGGCCATTTCAGCGTCGCTTGATGACTCAGATAGCATGGATGTTTCCTAGAACGTCAACGAAGGAAGTGAGCGAAAGAGCAACTTCTCGGCCTGGCTTCTAACCCGCCTGCTTACCTTCTTCCTCTTTGTTTGAAAAAAGCTGGGCGATCGGCATGACGATGCTGGCTGCGATGGGGATCAGCAACAGGCCGAGCACAAGCCCGATCACGCCATCGAAAGCAGCCGTCACCACCCAGGCGACGAAGCCTTTCGCCATGCCCACCATGGTAGCCGCCACCTCTGCGGCATGATGGATGCTCTCAAACGGCCAGTGCCATCCGAGTTCGTGTAAGCCGTGCACGATGATATTGCCGCCGACCCACAACATGGCCGCCGTCCCGATCGCCGAAATCACCGCCATCAGGGTCGGCATGAACTTGACGATGCCTCGGCCAAGCGCCCTGGTCACCGAAAAGCGTCCGACCTGACTTAACTTCAGACCGACATCATCAGCCTTCACCAGCAATGCAACAGCACCATAGACGACCGCCGTGATCCCTATAGCGACGATGGCGAGTGCGATACCAGCACCCCAAATACTGTCCGTCTCGATCGTGGCAAGGGAGATGGTCATGATCTCAGCCGACAGAATGAAATCGGTTTTGATTGCGCCCTTCACCCGTCTCTCCTCAAGATGGGCAGCATCCAGCGTCTCCGCTTCCTGCGGCCCATGCTCCTTATGGGGCACGATCAGATGCCAGACCTTCTCAGCCCCCTCAAAGCAAAGATAGGCCCCACCAAGCATGAGGAGCGGCGTCAGAAGCCAGGGCACGAAGGCATTCAGCAGCAAGGCAGCCGGCAGGAGAATGACGAGCTTATTGAAAAACGACGCACGCGCGATCTTCCAGACGATCGGCAATTCGCGCGCAGCAGGCAGACCTGTTACGTATTTGGGCGTAACGGCCGCATCATCGATCACCACGCCGGCAGCTTTAACGCCAGCCCTCGTTGCCTGAGCCGCGATGTCGTCGATTTGCGATGCCGCAAGCCTCGCGATGGCCGTCACATCGTCGAGAAGCGCCAAAAATCCGCTCATAAAGTCGTCCCTCTCACCCCAGTGTTCTTCACCGATACATCACTCGGATCGCCATGGATTTTGTCATTGTCGAAGCAACGTCTCGTTGCCAAACCAGCCCTGGTCAATTGTCGGGCAAGTCGCTACCTGCAACTTCGATAATCTCCCCTCGTGACAAGCCGAGTGCCTTGGCAAGTTGCCTGAGGCGCGTTTGCACGGCATCGCTGTCCGGTGCCTTGATCGCATCGCTGGTCTCCAGACGGACCTGCTCGGCCTCGATGATGAGTCGAGCAGATTTCAAGATCTCCGGAACGCTGCCTGAAAAGCGATAGGCGAGCAGCATGGCACGGCCAAGGACTTCCGCTTGGCGCAACTGCGCTGATGAAAGGATAGCCCTTGCCGGCTCGAGGATCGGTGCATCAAAGTCACCGCTATAGCGAGCATAGACGGTCGCCGCGAGCCAGAGGCGCTCACCGTGATTGATGCCAACAAAGGGAAAACGGATGATCCGATCAAAGCTCTGCTGGGCCTGAACGCTTCGATGGTCGCTCCAAGCAATATCCGAAAGCGCGCAGGCCGCCACGCGAAGGCGTTTCTCACGATGCACCTCGCCCGGAAAAAGATTGGCCGTCCAGCACACCAAGGCAGGCGCGAAAGACGGAACTCTCGCAAGCATCAGGCCAAAATTCTGAGCCCCTTCGATCACTGGATCGAGCAAACGCTCCTCATCGGGAAGATGGGCATAGAGCCACCCCTCCCGCAGGCCAAGCGCCGAGACCACGATCCGTTCGGGTCTGAGCTTTTTCAGGACACGATCCAGCACCAGTGCTGCCGCCGGCAGCGTTTTGATGCGCCGGCTCGGCACATCCGGCAAATCGGCGATCTCAGCGATCGGCATTCGCCAGACCTTCTTGGCGAAGTCACGGATCTCCTTGTAGTCCAGCTCATAGCCATGGGCGACTTTCACCGGTGCATTGGTCAACGCCATATGGACCCGAGCGAGTGCCCGCCAGCCGCCGCCTACCATGTATAAAACAGGTTCAGTCAGAAAC
This sequence comes from Geminicoccales bacterium, assembly GCA_050633905.1. Taxonomy (GTDB): domain Bacteria; phylum Pseudomonadota; class Alphaproteobacteria; order Geminicoccales; family Geminicoccaceae; genus JANQPX01. The sequence continues at coordinate 152,076 of JBOEHJ010000013.1, read as the reverse complement.
GGCGGCAGGCGATCGCCAAGGATTTCGTCGATGACATTCTTAGCGTCCTTGCCATGCTCCTCCAGCAGCCGCGTCACCGGCAAGGCACCGACCGGCAAGCTGACCCAGCGTTCGCCGACATGATCCTCCGCGACTTCGGCGAGTTCGAGGCTGCCGCCGCCCATGTCACCCACCAGACCACGCGGACGATAAAAGCCGGAAATCACGCCATAAGCAGCAAAGCGGGCCTCTTCGGCTTCGCTCAAGAGCCGGACATGCAACCCGGTCTCGTCGAATAGTTGATCGATCAGGTTCTGGCCGTTACTGGCCTTCCGGATCGCCTCGGTCGCGATGAGATCGATGCGCTCGACATCCATCGCCATGGCGATCGCGGCAAAGCGGGAGACCGCGCGCACGGTCGCCTCGATCGCTTCCTCCCGCAATTGGCCGGTTTCGCGCAGCCCCTCACCGAGATGACAAAGCGACTTCTCGTTAAAACGCGGGAAGGGTGCGCGGCTCAAGCTGTCATAGATGACCAGGCGAACCGAGTTCGAGCCCAGATCGACCACCGCAACATGCTTGCGACCAACACGATCAGCCCGCTCCGGATCGAGATCAAGCGGCCGTTTCCGTTCCTCGGCGTTCATGTTGTCAGAGCGTACGGGTTATGGGGATGATGCATGGCTGGCATCCTTCGTCACGTAATGACCGTCGGTGCATCGCGCTTGGTATATGTTCTAATCCCGGCAAGCTCGTCGGCAGCGACGATCAGAGAAGCGAGTGCTTCTTGGGTCGGCAGGTCATGGCGAGCTGGATTCGGCTCGAAGCGCTCGAGATAAACCCGAAGCGTTGCACCGGCAGTACCTGTGCCTGACAAGCGGAAAACGATCCTGGAGCCGTCCTCGAAACCAATGCGAATGCCTTGATGCTCGCTCATCGAGCCATCTATCGGATCGTGATAGGCGAAGTCATCGGCGGTCTTGATCTTGCTGCCGTTGACATCAAGGCCGGAAAGGCTGTCGAGGCGGTTTCTGAGAGAACGCATCAGCTCATCGGCAGACGCCGCATCGACCTCCTCATAATCGTGGCGCGAATAATAGTTACGACCATGATCCCGCCAATGCTCGACGACGATGTCAACAACAGGCTGTTTTCGCACCGCAAGGATATTCAACCATAGCAGCACCGCCCAAAGCCCATCCTTTTCACGCACATGATTGGAGCCCGTACCAGCACTCTCTTCGCCGCAGAGCGTGGCCTTGCCAGCATCCAGCAGATTGCCGAAGAACTTCCAGCCGGTTGGCGTCTCATAGCATGCGATGCCTAACTTATCGGCGACCCGATCGGCAGCTTGGGAGGTCGGCATGGAGCGAGCAATGCCGGCAAGCCCTTGGCTGTAGCCCGGCGCCAGATGAGCATTCGCCGCGAGCAGGGCGAGGCTGTCGGAAGGGGTGACAAAAATCCCCTTACCGATGATCAGATTGCGATCGCCATCACCGTCCGAGGCCGCACCGAAATCCGGCCCCTCCTCGCTCATCAGGAGATCGTAGAGTTCCTTGGCATGGACCAGATTTGGGTCGGGATGATGACCACCGAAGTCAGGCTTCGGCTCGCCGTTCACCACCGTTCCAGCCGGTGCCGCCAGCACCCCTTCGAGAATCGCTTTGGCGTAAGGTCCGGTCACCGCATTCATGGCATCGAAGCGCATGCGAAAGCCTCCTTCGAACAGCGCTCGCATCGCGCCGAAATCGAAATAGCTTTCCATCAGCTCCTGGTAATCCGCAACCGGATCGATCACCTCGACCATCATCTCACCAAGCGACCGCGGGCCAAGCGTCGACAGGTCCAGATCAGCGGCATCCAGGATCTTGTAGGCGTTGATCGTCGTCGTGTTGGCTAAGATCGCATCGGTGACCTTTTCAGGCGCCGGTCCACCATTACCGATATTGTACTTGATGCCGAAATCGCCCGTCGGCCCGCCTGGATTATGGCTCGCCGAGAGGATGATGCCGCCAAAGGCCTGGTGTTTTCTGATCACGGCGGATGCCGCCGGCGTGGACAAGAGACCGCCTTGGCCAACCAAGGTCCGGCCGAAGCCATTGGCGGCCGCCATCTTCAAAATGATCTGTATCGCTTCCTCGTTGAAGTAGCGACCATCACCGCCGACCACCAGCGTCTTGCCCCGGAAACCCTCCAGCGCATCGAAGATCGACTGCACGAAGTTCTCGAGATAATTCGGCTCACGAAAGACGGTCACTTTTTTCCGAAGTCCCGACGTGCCCGGTTTTTGGCCGTCAATGGGCTGGGTGGGTTTGTTTACGACGGTCATGGAAAAGCTCCGGTTCGGGCGTGAGATCACTTCGTCAGCGCCGCATTTGGTGCGGTCTTGATGTCATGTGCCTCATTTGCTGATCAGACGGAAGGCTTAAGGCAAGCCAAAAGTCCCAAAACCGACGTCAAATCTTCGACCGGGACGGCAATCTTGCGACGCCAGTTCGGATAAGCATCAATCGTGCCCGGAAGATTGGCCTGCTCAACGGCGCCGACCATGTCTTCGAGCTGGACAACCTTGAGGGCAGCAGGCGTGCGCCCAAGAAATCGGTGGAAGGCATCGACCAGCGCTTGTGGCAGCGTCGCTGGCGGTTGATCTAGATCGACGTCGTCGGGCAACAACCCTTCCGATGCCAGCAGCTGGAGCAGCTTTTTTTGGATGTGTAGCCGCTCCGCGCGATCAAGGGCCGGCTGGTCCGCATCGGCATAGAGTTCCAGTTTTTCTCGCCAGTCGATATCCCGGCCTTGCCAAAAACCTTTGAGCGTCGCCAGATCATGGGTACCGATCGAGGCGATGCAGGCCTTTGGGTATGCCTTAGCCGGGCGGAACCCGCCATCATCATCCCGCTCGAAATAGAGAAGCCGACAACCGAGCAAGCCGTGCTCGTCGAGAGCAGTGCGCAAGTCGGGCGGCACGGTGCCAAGATCTTCACCGATCACCACGCATTGGGAACGATGAGATTCAAGGGCGAGCAGACCAAGGAGATCCCGCATCGGATAGCGGATATAAGCCCCCAGCACATCACCAGCTGCCGGCTGCCAGAAGCTTCTTGCCAAGCCAAGAACATGATCGATGCGAAGGGCGCCCGCATGGCGCATGGTCCGGCGCAGCATCTCGATGAAGGGCTCATAACCACGAGCCCGAAGCGCCATCGGAGACAGCGGCAACAGGCCCCAATTTTGGCCATCCGGATTGAAGTCGTCGGGAGGCGCACCGATGCAGACCCCATTGATCAGCAAGCCCTGATCCGACCAAGCCTCAGCCCCATCGGGCGCGACGCCAACGGCAAGATCGAGATAAAGACCAAGCGCCATGCCGGATTTTTTAGCAATTGCCTGAGCCTGTTCAAGCTGCTCCTCAGCAAGCCATTGGAGATAGGTATAGAAGGCGACCCGATGCTGATGGCTTTCGGCGAATGCCTGCACGGCAGCACTTAGGGGGTCTTGATAGTCTACCGGCCAGTCATGCCAATCGGCGAGCGTCTCATCACCTTTCAACAAGAATTCGGAAAGTGCTTCGAAGCGGGCATGGCGTTCAAGGCGCTCGCCGCCGGCTTCGATGAACGCTTGAAACGCCGCCTTGCGTAGCGTTGTTGCCTTCAAGGCGAGGAAGGCGTCAAACGCAACTTCGAGCACCTTGAGCTTGAACGCAGCGACTTCGGGATAATTGACAAGATCCTGATCGCGCAGCGTTTGAAGCTGCGCCTCTCCATCGGATGAGGAAAGGATGGCGTCCGCTTCCTTCGACGCGACCACCTCCGGCACTTGATCGAGCGCGATGAGCAAGACATTCAAAAAATTTCGGCTGGAGGGCGCATAGGGACTGATCCTCGCCGGCTGGCTTGGAAATAAAGCATGCGCCGGGTTGATGCCGATGAGATCGGTACCCCTGGAGGCGAGCGTTTCGGCGATGGCGGCAAGATCGGCGAAGTCGCCGATACCGGTATTCCTGGAGGAGCGCAGACCATAGAGGGGTGCTGTGACGCCAATCAGCCCCCCATCACGCTCAAGGTCATCTGGCCAATATGCCCTTATCGGCGTGACGATTATTTTGGTCTCGCCAAGCGAACGACCGTTCAAGCTCACCGTGCAATGATGATAACCGAGCGGGAGTTCTGCAGGCAGTGGCAAGCAACACCACGTAAGGGACCGGCCGTCGTCCTCGGTAGGTTCGGTGATCGGAAGATCGCTAACCCTGACGCCGCCCTCGACTTCCCTACCGTCTTCGGTACGCAGCATCCAGGACAGTCGATCGCTTCCCGTTGTTTCAATGCGGATCGGCAAGCTGATCGTCTCACCCTCGCGCTCAACCAGGACATCGGGCAGTGCCTTTGCAGCAATCTTTTCGTCGACGTCGGCGAGGCTTGCCTTGATCTCGGCATCGCTGTCCGCGCCTACGCCCATGGCGCCGAGCAAGGCGCGTTTGGTCTCAGGACTGATGACGTGCTGCCGCTGCCAGATGTCGGTATAGCTGGGCTCGATACCATAAGCCGCTGCCAGGCGATCGAGGGGTGTCATGCCTCAGATCGGCTTTTCTTCAGGCGCCAGACCAACACCGTCCGACCCGGGACATCAACGCTCTCACCGGTCATCATGGCGCGTGCTTCGTCCGGATCCAGATCCGGCCGTTCGGTATCAATTTCGAGCCGCCAAGCGACCTTGCCGCTTGCACCAGGCAGTAGAAAATCAATGCGATCGTGATGGGCGTTCATCATGATCAGGAGCGTGTCGTCCTTCATCAGAACGCCCCGCGCATCCTTATCAGGGCCGGCATCACCGGCGAGCATTAGACAGATGGATCGCGCCCAACCATTGGACCAGTCCTGATCGGACTTTTCCTTGCCGTCAGGGCTGAGCCAGGTGATGTCCTTGACGCCACCCGGCGATGTCACTTGCCCGTGGAGAAAACGCGCCCGGCGCAACACTGGATGGGAGCGACGAAATGCGATCAGCCGCTTTAGGAAGGCAAACTGGATAGCCTGTTTAGACCCTGGGTCTCCTTCGGGACCGTCAATCGACGGCCAGGACAGCCAGCCAATCTCGTTGTCTTGGCAATAAGCGTTGTTGTTGCCGTTCTGAGAATTGCCGAACTCATCGCCGGAGAGCAGCATCGGCGTGCCCTGGGAAAAAAGGAGGGTTGCCAGCATATTGCGCTGCTGGCGCGCCCGAAGCTCCTGGATCACAGGATCATCGCACGAACCCTCGACGCCGTGGTTCCAGCTATGATTGGCGTCATGACCGTCTCGATTGTCTTCGCCGTTGGCCTCGTTGTGCTTGTGATCGTAGCTGACCAAATCGTTCAGGGTGAACCCATCATGGGAGGTGACGAAGTTGACGCTGGCAGAGGGACGCCGCCCCCGGCGCTCAAAAAAATCGCTGGAGCCGAGAAGCGACCTTGCGAGATCCGGTAGCATGTCGCCATCGCCGCGCCAAAAGCGCCTGACCGTGTCACGGTAGCGATCATTCCATTCCGAAAAGCCAGGCGGAAAACCACCGAGCTGATAACCGCCGGGCCCAATGTCCCAAGGCTCGGCAATCAGTTTTTTGGTACTCAGCACCGGGTCCTGGCGTAAAGCGTCAAAAAAACCGCTGTTCACGTCGAAGCCATAGGTCTCACGACCAAGGGCTGAGGCGAGATCGAAACGAAAGCCGTCGACATGCATCACCTCGACCCAATAGCGGAGGCTGTCGATCACCATCTGCAGGACACGCGGATGGGTCATGTTCAGTGTATTGCCGCAACCGCTGTCACTGACATAGTAGCGCGGGTTGTCATCAAGCAACCGGTAATAGCTCGCATTGTCGATGCCGCGAAAGGAGAGAGTGGGGCCGAGTTCGCTGCCCTCAGCGGTGTGGTTGTAGACCACATCCAAAATCACCTCGATGCCCGCATCATGAAAGCGTCTAACCATAGACTGAAAGTCGAGGATGCCGCCCTTGCCGAGATAGCGCGGCTCGGGTGCGAAGAATCCGATAGTATTGTAGCCCCAGTAATTGGTGAGGCCCTTTTCCAGAAGATGGGGTTCGTCAAGGAAAGCCTGAACCGGCAACAGCTCAATCGCCGTGACACCGAGACTGATCAGATGGTCGAGGATAGGCTGGCTGGCAAGCCCGGAAAAAAGGCCTCGCTGCGCTCGCTGTACGTCAGGATGCGCCATGGTGAGGCCGCGCGGATTAGCCTCGTAGATGATCGTTTCCGACCACGGCGTATCGGGCCGGCGATCGTTGTCCCATATAAATGGTGGCCCGGTGACCACTGCTTTCGGCATCGCATGGGCGCTGTCCCGGCGGTCCTGTGAGAGATCCAGCCGACCGCTGCCGATCCGGTAGCCCATCAGCGCATCGGACCAACGCAGGCGCTTGGCAATCAGCCGGGCATAGGGATCGAGCAGCAGCTTTGCCGGGTTGAAGCGATGCCCTTCTTCCGGGGCATACGGACCATGCACGCGGTAGCCGTAGAGTTGGCCTGGGATAATCTCGGGGACATAGCCATGCCAGACTTCATCGGTGTATTCCGGTAAGACGAGACGGACAATCTCCCGTCCGCCGTCAGAAAAAAGACAGAGCTCCACCCGGGTTGCATTCGCGGAAAACAGCGCGAAATTGGTACCGCCGCCATCGAAGGTCGCGCCCAAAGGATAGGGGCGGCCGGGTTCTATGGTGAACCGCTCTGTCGTCATCCCAATCTCAGCCAGGCACCGCTGATGACGACTGGAGCTTTCGGTAGAGATCGGCATAGGCTTTGGCCGGAACCGACCAATCGACCTTCCGCCCCATCGCCCGACGCTGCATCTGCTGCCAGCGCCGCTGGTCGGCATACAAGGCGAATACGCGCTCAAGCGTCTGGCGCAACGCATCGACGTCATCGCCCGCGAACTGAAAGCCGGTGGCGACACCATCGACGAGGGCGGCCTGGTTGGCATCGATCACCGTATCGGCAAGACCGCCAACGCGCGCGACGACCGGCAGCGTGCCATAGCGCAAACCATAGAGCTGAGTCAGCCCGCAAGGCTCGAATCGTGACGGAACCAAAATGGCATCGGCCCCTGCCTGGATTTGGTGCGAGAGCGCTTCGTCATAACCGATCACCACGCCGATCCGTCCAGGGTTTCTTTTCGCAATATCCTTGAACCCCTTTTCGAGCACCGCATCGCCGCTGCCGAGCATGGCGAGCTGTCCTCCCTTTTCGAGGAGGGTCGGCAGCGCTTCCAACAGGAGGTCAAAACCCTTTTGTGTGGTCAGCCGGCTCACCACGCAAAAGAGGGGCGCAGTGGTGTCGGCGGTGAGGTTGAAGCGCACCTGCAAAGCCACTTTGTTGCTCGCTTTGGCCTTCAAGCTCCGGCTGGTATAGGGCCGCTCGATATAGGGATCCTCGGTCGGGTTCCAGACGCCGTCATCGATGCCATTGGTAATGCCAGTGAGCACATCGCGCCGCTCGCTCAGAACGCCATCAAGTCCCATGCCTTGCGAGGGCGTGCAGATTTCGCGCGCATAGCTAGGGCTGACCGTGGTGAGATGGTCGGCGTAGCGAAGGCCGCCCTTTAAAAAGCTGATCTTGCCCCAGAACTCCAACCCATCGAGGGTGAAGCTGGAAGCCGGGAGCTTGAGCACCGAGAGCAAGCCTGCTGGAAAAATCCCTTGAAAGGCAAGATTATGAAGGGTCAACATCGTCGCCGGGCGCCCCTCGATGCCGGCGAGGTAAACCGGGGACAAGGCCGCCTGCCAGTCATGTCCGTGGACAACATCTGGTCGATAGCTATCCAGCAGGCCGACGCCGATCTTGCTTGCAACCCAGGACAATGCTGCAAAACGAAGGTGATTATCCGCCCAATCCTCACCCTCCTCGTCGAGATAGGGATTGCCGGGGCGGGCGTAGAGATGAGGCGCGTCGAGAACGATCAGATCAGCACCGTTGGGCGAGGTGGCCTTAAGCAGTGTTGCCGGTTCGCCGAACAAGTCGTCGATGGATGCGATCGGTTCACTCACCCCTGTTGCATCCATCACACGGGTATAGCCCGGCAGCAGCGTGCGCATGGCAATACCCTCTTCCGCGAGAGCAGCCGGCAGGGCACCGGCGACATCGGCAAGGCCGCCCGTCTTGATCAGGGGAAAGAATTCAGACGTGACGGAAAGAACATTCATAATCTAGTCGGGCAACCTATCAATCATCGGTTGGGTGATCAAGCAAATACCATGATCGGTGCGTCGAAAACGCCTATCATCCTCGTCCGGGTCCTCGCCAACGACGAGCCCCTCAGGGATCACCACGCCGCGGTCGATCACCACATTGGTCAGCTTAGAGTTGCGATTGATGTTCACGTAAGGGAGCGCTACCACACCATCCAGCTCGCTATAGGAATGGGCATGCACGCCGGTGAACAGGAGCGAGCGGTGAATACGACTGCCGGAAACGACACAGCCGCCTGACACCATCGAGCTGGTCGCCATGCCGCGCCTGTGCTCCTCGTCATGGATGAATTTCGCAGGCGGCGTAATCTCGGCATAGGTCCAGATCGGCCAGTCCTGATCATAAAGATCCAGTGCTGGGGTGAAATCGGTGAGGTCGAGATTGGCAAGCCAATAGGCATCGATGGTGCCAACATCACGCCAATAGGGCTCATCACTGCCCTCCGCACCGCTCATCACGCAAGAGGTGGGAAAGCGATGAGCAACTGCTTTGCCGTTTTTCACCAGATAGGGAATGATGTTCTTACCGAAGTCGCGGGCACTATCTTTGTCATTGGCATCGCGCTCCAATTCCTTAAACAGGAACTTGGTCTCGAACACATAGATGCCCATGCTGGCCAGTGCGGTGTCAGGCTTATCCGGCATGCCTGGGGGATCGGCAGGTTTTTCCAGAAACTCAATGATGCGATCACTCTTGTCGATATGCATCACGCCGAAACCGGACGCCTCCAGACGCGGCACTTCGAGGCAACCAACGGTCACATCAGCCCCCGAATTCACATGCTGTTCGAGCATCAGCTCGTAGTCCATTTTGTAGATATGATCGCCGGCGAGGATCACCATATGGTCCGGGCTATAGCTCTCGATGATGTCGATATTCTGATAAACGGCATCGGCCGTGCCGTCATACCATTGTGTCTCGGACACCCGCTGCGAGGCGGGCAGAATGTCAAATCCCTCATTGCGCTCTGGCCTGAAGAAATTCCAACCTCGCTGTAGATGGCGGATCAGGGAATGGGCCTTGTATTGAGTGGCGACACCGATCCGGCGGATGCCGGAATTCAGTGCATTGGAAAGGGCAAAATCGATGATCCGGCTCTTGCCACCAAAGAATACCGAGGGCTTGGCGCGTTTGTCGGTCAGCTCCAGGAGACGCGAGCCGCGCCCACCTGCAAGGACATAAGCCATACTGTTGCGCGCTAGATATGAGCCCCGTTTTTTGGCATTATTCACGATATCCTCCCCTCGATTGCTTATGTCTCTGCCTCATCCAGCCTGAACCAGACCGTCGCCAGCGGCGGCAAGGTGATCGATGCAGAGAAGGGCCGGCCATGGCTTGCCACTTCCTCGGTTTCGATCATTCCCTGATTGCCCATGCCCGAACCGCCATAGATCTCGGCATCACTGTTGAGAACTTCCTTCCATCGACCGGGGACTGGCAGCCCCAGGCGATACGCTTCGTGAAGCGTTGGCGTGAAGTTACAGATCACCAGGATCGGTGCCGTGCCGGCATCGCCCTTTCTGAGCCAGGCGAGCACAGAGTGTTCGGCATCATTGGCCTCCAGCCACTCGAAGCCGCCGCCGTCACAATCCAGTTGGTGCAGTGCGGGCAAATCCCGGTAGAGCTTGTTCAAATCGCGAACCAGCGTCTGGACGCCCTGGTGCCAGTCCACATCGAGCAGATGCCAGTCGAGTGACTGCTCAGCATTCCATTCAACGCCTTGGGCGAATTCCTGGCCCATGAACAAGAGCTTCTTGCCGGGATGGCCCCACATGAAGGCGTAGTAGGCACGAATATTCGCGAATTGCTGCCAGGTGTCGCCGGGCATGCGACCTAGGATCGAGCCCTTGCCATGCACGACTTCGTCATGGGAGAGCGGCAACACGAAATTCTCGGTGAACGCGTAGAGCAAGCCGAAGGTCATCTGGTGGTAATGCCAGCGGCGGTGGATCGGGTCCTTGCCCATGAAGAGCAAGGTGTCGTGCATCCAGCCCATGTTCCATTTATAGCCAAAGCCGAGACCACCCGCGTAAGTAGGCTTGGACACGCCGGGCCATGCGGTCGATTCTTCGGCCAAGGTCATCACGCCGTCATGCTCGCCATAGGCGAGTTCGTTCATGCGCTTTAGAAGATCGATCGCTTCGAGGTTCTCGCGACCTCCGAAACGGTTCGGCACCCACTCGCCGCCTTCACGGGAATAATCGAGATAGAGCATCGAGGCGACCGCATCCACGCGCAGGCCATCGAGATGATAAGCCTCCAGCCAGAAGAGCGCATTGGCATGCAAGTAGTTCGCGACCTCCGGCCGGCCGTAATTGTAGATCAGCGTATTCCAGTCCTGATGGAAACCTTGCCGGGGGTCCTCATGTTCGTAAAGTGCTGTGCCATCGAAGCGGCCAAGCCCATGTTCGTCCGTCGGGAAATGGCCGGGTACCCAGTCCAAGAGCACACCGATGCCGGCTTCGTGGCAACGGTCCACAAACCGTGCAAAGTCAACGGGCCCGCCGTGGCGGGCGGTCGGCGCGAACAGGCCGATCGGCTGGTAGCCCCAAGAACCGTCGAACGGATGTTCGGTGATCGGCAGCAGCTCGATATGGGTGAAGCCCAGTTTTGTGACATAGGGGATGAGCTGGTCGCCGAGCTCATCGTAGGATAGATAAACGTTACCGTCGCCGCGCTTCCATGACCCCAGATGGACCTCATAGATGGAGACGGGGGCATCCACAGCCTGACGAGGCCCGCGTTTGGCCAACCAGGATTTGTCATCCCAGGAAAAATCATCGATTTTTCGAACGACGGACGCGGTCTTCGGCCTTAGTTCCGCGCCGAAGCCAAAGGGGTCGGCTTTCAGAGGGAGAAGCTGACCATCCCGCCCACGGATCTCGTATTTGTAGGCAACACCGTCGCCAAGGCCGGGCATGAAGATTTCCCAAACGCCTGTGCCCGGATGGAGCCGCATCGGATGACGGCGACCTTCCCAGCCGTTGAAGTCGCCAACCACGGAGACCCGCTTGGCATTCGGCGCCCAGACCGCGAAATGGGTGCCATGGGCACCCTCATGTTCGATCACATGCGCGCCGAGCCGCTCCCAAAGGCGCTTGTGACTGCCTTCACCCAGGAGGTAATTGTCGACATCACCGATCACCGGACCGAACCGATAGGGATCATCCACCTCCCAAACATCCCCCCCTCGCACCGCCTTCAACCGATACCCGAGCGAGGGGGTTTGATCCTTTACGTGTCCGGTGAATAGGCCGGACTCATGGATCTTCTCAAGGTTGGCCAGCGGCTCACCACCATCACCGTCAATCACCGCGACAGTTTCAGCGCCGGGTAGAAAGGCACAAATTGTAAAGCCCGTCGCGGCTCGTGACCGTGGCCCTAGTACGGAAAAGGGGTCGGGGTGATCACCGGTGACGATGGCTTCGATGGCTGACTTGGAGAGAACGCCTTCACTCATGGATCAGCGCCTTGGGTCGGTACACCCCAGATGTCCCGAGCATAGCCACGAATGGTGCGATCGGAGGAGAACCAGCCGGCATAGGTGGTGTTGAGAATGACCTGGCGATACCACGTCTCGGGCTCGCTATAGCGCCGATCAACCTCGCGCTGGGCTTGGGCATAAGCATCGAAATCAGCGGTAACCAGGAAGTAGTCGTGCTCCATCAGGCGATCCACCAGCGGCTTGAAACGGTCGGGATCGTCAGGCGAGAAGATACCGCTTTCAACTGCTTTCAACACGCCATGTAAGGCCGGTGACGCTTCGACCTTCGCCGCCGCATCGTAACCATCACGACGGATGCCCAACACCTCGTCCGCAGTCAGGCCGAAGATGACGATATTGTCCTCGCCGACATGCTCCTTGATCTCGACATTAGCACCATCCAGGGTACCGATGGTCAGCGCGCCATTGAGAGCGAATTTCATATTGCCGGTGCCAGACGCTTCCATGCCTGCGGTCGAGATCTGTTCCGAGAGATCGGCCGCTGGGATGATTTTCTCCGCGAGCGAGACGCGGTAATTCGGCAGAAAAGCAACCTTCAAACGATCACCGATTACAGGGTCGTGGTTGATCACCTCAGCGACATCGTTGATCAGCTTGATGACCGTCTTCGCCACATGATAGGAGGCCGCCGCCTTACCGCCGAAGATTTTGACACGGGGCTGCCAGTCTCGCTCGGGATGCGCGCGGATGGCATTGGCCAAGGCCACGGTCTCAAGAATGTTCATGAGCTGACGCTTGTATTCGTGGATGCGCTTGATCTGAACGTCGAACATCGCGCTTGGGTCGACCTTGAGACCGATCTCTTGATCGATGACCTTGGCAAGGGCTTCCTTGTTGGCATGTTTGACGGCCGCGAAACGCTCAACGAAGGCGGCGTCATCGGCCATTGGCGCCAGCGCCGCCAAAGCCGGTAGATCGCCGACCCATTCATCGCCGATCGCCTCGGTCACCAAGGTCGCCAGCCCAGGGTTGCATTGCAGCAGCCAACGTCTAGGGGTGATGCCGTTAGTCTGGTTGACGATGCGTTCCGGAAATTGCTGGTGCAGCGACTTGAAGACCGTCTCTTTCATCAGCTCGGAATGGAGCGCCGAAACACCATTCACGTGATGCGAGCCGAGAAAGGCGAGATGCCCCATGCGCACGCGATGGCCTTCTTGATCATCGATCAGCGAGGCCTCACTCTTGGTTTTCTCATCGACATTCTTGGCCTTGAGCGCCTGCATCTGATCTGCATGCAAAGCCGTGATGATCTGCATGTGACGGGGCAGTAGGCGCGTGATCAAGGCAACCGGCCAACTTTCCAGAGCCTCCGGCATCAGCGTGTGGTTGGTGTAGGCGATGCAGCCCCTTGTGACCTTCCAGGCCTGGTCCCAGGAGAACCCATACTCGTCGATCAAAAGCCGCATGAGTTCGGGCACGGCGAGTGCCGGATGGGTGTCGTTCAGCTGGATCGCCGCCTTGTCCGCAAGGTTGGTGAGATCGGGATATTGATCTAGATGGCGCCTGATCAGGTCCTGGAGTGAAGCGGATGTGAAAAAAAACTCCTGCCTGACACGGAGTTCCTCGCCGATCTCGGTGCTGTCATCCGGGTAGAGCACGCGGGAAATACTCTCGGCATCGGCCTGATCCTTTAGCGCGCCCAGATAGTCGCCGCGATTGAAGTCTTCGAGCTGCATCAGATCCGGTGAGCGCGCCGACCATAGGCGAAGCGTGTTCACCCGTCTGCCCTCCCAGCCAGCGACCGGCGTATCAAACGCCACCGCCAGCACCCGCTTAGCGGGCTGCCACTTGCCAGGTCCACTTTTGCCCACACCTTCGCTCGCAGCAACACCACCGAAGCCGATTTCATAGACCGTCTCGGGGCGCTCAAACTGCCAAGGATTACCAAAGGATAGCCAGTCCTCGGGTTCTTCGATCTGCACGCCATCATCAAACGCCTGACGAAACAGGCCATGATCGTAGCGAATGCCATAGCCGAAACCGGCCACCCCGACCGAGCCCATGCTCTCAAGAAAACAGGCGGCGAGCCTGCCAAGACCACCATTGCCAAGGGCGGCATCCGGCTCCAGCTCCCTTAGCTCGTCCAAGCTCTGACCGAGATCGGCAAGGGCGGCCTCGCAGGTCGCGTGCAGACCGAGATTAGAAAGGCTGTCGATGAGCAAACGGCCGATCAGGAACTCCATCGAGAGATAGTAAACCCGTTTCTCCGCTTTCTTATCAATTTGTCGCGTGCTCTCCATCCAGGACAACACCAGCCGATCACGGACCGCATGGGAGGTTGCGATCAGCCAGTCACGTTGGGTAGCATGCTCGGGGTCCTTGCCGATCACTAGCGTCAGCTTCGCCAAGATATCGGCCTTGAAAGCTTCCACGTCGCCAGCGGGAGACAAGGTCGGTAATGGCTTCATGTATGATCCTCTATCCTTCGAGCGCCTGTCTCGATCCATGATGCATCGCATACACCATCGCGGTTCCCCACCACCGGATCGTCAGTGAAATAGACGACAATGTCACCACCTATTAATGGTCGAGCACGAACAGGCGGCTATTTGTTGTCATGCCGTTTGTTCTAAGCGACACAGCTGGCAAGCATCAATTGATAATTGTTTAATATGCTCCCAATTTCTATTCTTAATTGCTTTTTGAGGTACAATCCATGATCCACCAACGCACAAGACGTTCGGCAGATCTAGGTACGTGCCGGCATTGGCGGCGCCGATCCCACCGGTTGGACAGAACTTTGCTTCCGGCAACGGTGACGCGATCGACTTCAAGAATGCCGCCCCGCCGACCGCTTCGGCTGGAAAGAATTTTTGCCGGTCATAACCACGCTCCAGGAGCTGCATGACCTCGGAGGCGCTGGCAGCGCCAGGCAAGAGCGGACAAGGCAAAGCGCTCGCCGCATCGAGCAAGGTAGATGTGAAACCGGGCGATACGGCAAAGGCGCAGCCAATCTTGCCGACCTGCTCCAACTGTCTTGGCTCCAACACCGTGCCAGCGCCGACGACAGCGCCTTCAACCTCACCTAGGATAACCTCGATCGCCTCCATTGCCGCCGGCGTTCGTAGGGTGATTTCAAGCACCTTGAGCCCGCCATCGACCAGCGCCTTGGAGAGAGGAACCGCCTCGGCAGGATCATCGATCATCATCACCGGGATAACCGGTGCCATCCGCATGATCTCGTCGGTTGTCATCATCAAGCGCCCCCGTTTGGCATGAAAGCGACGGCCGCCGCCCCTTGTTCAGCGGGTGTAACAGAACGGCGAAAATTACCGAAGAGTTCGCGACCGAGACCCGACTGATAGTCGGCAAGATCACTCGTGACCGGCTCACGCGCCTCCAAGACGTCAGGCTCGACCAGAACTTTCAAGACACCCGTAATCGCATCCAAACGTATTGGATCGCCATCCCTGAGTTTGGCGAGCGCCCCACCGTCCACCGCTTCTGGGGACACATGAATGGCCGCCGGCACCTTGCCGGAGGCACCCGACATGCGCCCGTCAGTCACCAGCGCTACCTTGAACCCTTTGTCCTGAAGGACGCCAAGGGGTGGCGTGAGCTTGTGCAGTTCGGGCATGCCATTCGCCTTCGGTCCTTGAAAGCGCACCACGGCGATGAAGTCGCGTTCAAGCTCACCCGCTTTGAAGGCAGCCTGCAGCTCCTTTTGATCCTCAAAAATGATCGCCGGCGCCTCGACCACCCTGTGTTTCGGCTTAACCGCGGAGACCTTGATCACGGCGCGGCCAAGATTGCCGGTCAACAGCTTCAAGCCACCATCTGCCGTAAACGGCGCGCTCATCGGTGCCACGATCGATGTATCAAGGCTATCGGCAGCGCCGTCTTGCCAGACCAGCTCGCCATCCGTCAGCACCGGCTCCTTGGTATACGCTGCAAGGCCGTCTTGGGCCACGGTCTGGACGTCATCGTGAAGCAAGCCGGCATCGAGTAGCTGGCCGATGACGAACGGCAGGCCGCCTGCGGCCTGGAAATGATTCACATCAGCAAGGCCGTTCGGATAAACCCGGCAAAGCAACGGCACGATGTCGGAAAGATCGGAGAAATCATCCCAGGTAAGCTGGATACCGGCAGCTTTTGCTATCGCGATCAAGTGGATCGTGTGATTGGTCGAGCCGCCGGTCGCGTGCAGCCCCACCATGCCGTTGACGAAGGCTTTCTCCGAGAGAACCTCGCCGACCGGCGTGTAGTTGTTACCGAGTGCTGTGATCTCGGTGACGCGCTTGGCAGCAGCCCGGGTCAAGGCGTCTCGCATCGGGGTGCCGGGATTGACGAAGGAAGCGCCCGGCAGGTGGAGGCCCATGATCTCGACCAGCATCTGGTTGGAATTCGCGGTGCCGTAGAAGGTACATGTGCCGGGGCCGTGATAGGCCTGACTTTCAGCCTCTAGGAGTTCGGCACGGTCGACCTTGCCTTCAGCAAAGAGCTGTCGAACCTTCGCCTTGTCATTGTTGGACAAGCCAGAGGTCATCGGTCCCGCCGGCACGAAGATCGCCGGCAAATGGCCGAAGCTTGCTGCTGCCATCAAAAGGCCAGGCACGATCTTGTCGCAGACGCCGAGAAACAGGGCGCCATCGAACATGTCATGGGATAGTGCGACCGCACTCGCCATGGCGATCACGTCGCGCGAAAACAGGGATAGCTCCATGCCGGGCTGTCCTTGGGTCACCCCATCGCACATCGCCGGCACCCCGCCCGCGAATTGCGCAACAGCGCCAACTTCACGGCAGGCCTCCTTGATCATCGCTGGGTAGGTCTCGAACGGCTGATGCGCTGATAGCATGTCGTTGTAGGCTGATACGATCGCGACATTGGCCTTCACATCACCTTTAAGGGCATCCTTGTCATGATCATCGCAGGCGGCAAAGCCATGGGCCAGGTTGCTGCAGGAAAGCGCGCCACGGATCGGGCCGCGACCTGCGGCAGTGCTGATCATCTCCAGATAAGCGGCGCGGGACACCCGGCTTCGCGCCACGATTCGCTCAGTCACTTCATGTAAGCGTGCATGCATAGAAATGCTGCTCCGTCAGGGTGGTTAGAGATCGTCCACGTTGAGACATCCCCGTCATCATCCGCAAATGTTCCTGGCTTTTCGTGATCGTTTCAGGACAAGCGCGGTCGCCGATGACGCGCACCCTCATCCCTAACACGACGTTGATGAAATTTTTTATCCTTGGATTGATCATCCAAGTTGGCAGTTGCTCAAGCAGAAGCTAACAGCGTATCGACCTGCTCGCGTGTCGGCAATGCGGGAATAGCGCCTCTTGCCGTGGTGGTGAGCGCACCGACCGCATTGGCAAAACGACAGAGTTCAGCAATCGCATCACGATCATCGAGAAGGTCGGCGTTCTTCGCGATTCCAGCGAGCAGCCCGGCAACGAAGCCATCACCGGCACCGGTCGTGTCCACTGCTTTGACGGGTAGGCTCGGCACGACGATCTCGTCATGTTCGGTCATCGCGATGCAGCCTTCTCGGCCAAGGCTCAGGACAACAAGTTTCAGGCCGTCATGCCAGAGCTCTCTTCGAATGTCATCAGGTTCCGTCCCCCCGGTCATGAAGGCCAACTCATCATCGCTAAGTTTCATGATGGCGGCCCGCTTTAAGCCTTCGAAGATCCCATTTTTCGCCGCGGCCTCACTCTCCCAAAGAGGCAGCCGAAGGTTGACATCATAGGAGATCAACTTGCCTGCGCTGGCCGCATGATCAGCTGCGAACAAGGCGGTTTCTCGCGGCTGAGACGCTGCAAGGCTGATCGAGTCGAAGTGAAAGATCCCCGCCTCATCGATCGCCTGGACGTCAACCTCTTCCGGTGTGAACAGCATATCGGCCGAGGGATGACGATAGAACAGGAAGTCGCGCTCGCCATCGACGGTCAACGTGACGAAGGCCAAGGCCGTCCTGGCACCAGCATCGAGGCGAAGCGGCCGGACATCCACCCCTTCGCGTTTCAAGGTGTCGACCAGCAGATGGCCGAAGGCCTCATCGCCGACTTTGCCAATGAAGGCGCTTTGGCTACCCAGCCTGGCAAGGCCGACCGCGACATTGGCAGCAGCCCCGCCGGGCGCCGGTTTGAAGCTCGGCAAATCGGCAAAGTCGAGCCCGCTCTCCGTTGGCACAAAATCGATCAGAAGGTCACCGAAACACGTGATATCTGCCATGGTCATTCTCGCTTTGGATCAAGAGCAGTTATGAGAATTGTTCCTATTAAGAATCATGACCTCTAGCTTTCTCGAATCAAGGTTGTGAGATGGGCGAAATCGGTGACATGCTCGGCTCCTTTAGGGATCGCCATCTCGGATTCCGGCCAGAACAAGGTGCGCATGCCTGCAGCGAGGCCGGCTCGCGCGCCGGTGATCGAATCCTCGACGACCAGACAATCTTCGGGGTCGATCTGAAGGAGCCAGGCAGCACGTTGATAAGGTTCAGGATCCGGTTTGCCGCTGCATACATCATTGCGGCTGATCGAAATCAGGCCTGGCTCGCCAAGCCCGACAGCCTCGAGATTGGCATTGACCACCAGGCGATCGGAATTGGAGACGATGCCCTGGGCATAGCCATCCTCCCGCAATTGCTTGAATAGCGTCACGGCTCCGTCTCTCGGTTTAAGATCGGCAGCCGAGGCGAAATAGTTCTGGTATTTCAGACGCAGCCAATCCTTAAGATCGAGATTAAGGCCAAGATGCCGCTCGCACCATATGTGCACCTCGCGCGCGTCGCGCCCGACAATATGCTGGTGGAGATCATCCGGCGGTGTCAGACCGAGCCCCTTGAGTGCGTTGATCAGGGCAGCCTCGTGCAAGGGTTCGCTGTCAACAAGCGTGCCGTCGACATCCCAAAGGATAGCGGGCCAGGCCGTGGTCATATGAATGGGGGTTCTCTTGATGGCGCGATCACGCCCTGGAAGGCACCAAGGTTAAAACAAACGGGCAGATCAGGCGGCAAAGGGCTCACGAGCCACAAGTCATCGCAACGCAGCACCATCAGCGCCAAACCGATGGATCCTGACAGGGTCTGGCGTCATGTAGACAGTATCGCCATGATTGACACCGAACTCGCCGCCAGCCCGCGCCGTGATCAGATCGGCGCCCTCCATCTTGATGTGTAAAAACGTGTCTGAGCCCAGATGCTCGGCGACGGTGACCGTGCCCTGCCACTCGCCGCTATCCTTGGAAAGATTGAGATGTTCGGGGCGCACGCCAATGGTCGCGGCATCTCGTTTTGACGCCGCCTCACCGGTGAGAAAATTCATCTTGGGCGAGCCGATGAAGCCGGCGACGAAGATGTTGTCGGGGCGTGAATAAAGCTCTAGCGGCGAGCCGACCTGGGCGACATTGCCGGCATTCAGGACCACGATCTTATCAGCCATGGTCATCGCCTCGACCTGATCATGGGTGACATAGATCATGGTGGTTTCGAGCGTGTTGTGCAGCTCGCTGATCTCGATCCGCATGTTGACGCGCAAGGCGGCATCCAGGTTGGACAGCGGCTCATCGAACAGGAAGGCAGACGGCTCACGCACGATCGCGCGGCCGATGGCAACGCGCTGGCGCTGACCGCCCGAAAGCTGGCCCGGACGCCGATCGAGATAGTCGGTGAGATTGAGGACTTCAGCAGCACCCCGGACCTTCTTGTCGATCACATCCTTCTCCTGCTGGGCCATCTTCAGCGGGAAAGCGATGTTTTTATAGACGCTCATATGCGGGTAGAGCGCGTAGGACTGGAACACCATGGCAAGGCCGCGTTTAGCCGGCGGTATGTCGGTGGCGTCCTGATCATCGATGTAGATGTTGCCGCTGGTGGTATCCTCAAGCCCGGCAATCAGCCGAAGCAAAGTGGACTTGCCGCAACCCGACGGGCCAACGAACACCACGAACTCACCATCCTTGATCTCAAGATCGACCGAGGGAATGACCGTAACGTCACCGAAGGCCTTGTTCACCTGCTCCAGCCTGATGCTACCCATGTCGATTCTCCATTCTTTGGTCGGTCGTATCAAAATGCCAGCCGTTTGCCGGCATATGTCGTATGACGGCATTATGTCGTTGCGACAACTGCCTGATCAATCCACGGTGCCTCTAAATCACTTGACTGCGCCAAACGTCATGCCGCGCACCAGCTGTTTCTGACTGAACCAGCCCATGATCAAAATCGGTGCGATCGCCATGGTCGAGGCGGCGGACAGCTTAGCGAAGAACAAGCCTTCCGGGCTCGAATAGCTGGCGATGAAGGCGGTAAGCGGTGCGGCTTTGACAGCAGTGAGGTTGAGCGTCCAGAACGCCTCATTCCAGGCGAGAATGATGTTCAAGAGGATCGTCGAGGCGATGCCGGGAAGCGCCATCGGTGTCAGGACGTGAAGGATCTCCGATTTGAGCGATGCCCCATCCATACGCGCAGCTTCGAGGATGTCCTTCGGGATTTCCTTGAAGTAAGTGTAGAGCATCCAGACGATGATCGGCAGATTGATCAACATCAGCACGATCACCAGGCCGATCCGGCTGTCGAGCAGGCCGAGTTTGATGAAAATCAGGTAGATCGGATAGAGCACACCGACAGCTGGAAGCATCTTGGTCGACAGCATCCAAAGCAAAATGTCCTTGGTTCGACTACCCGGCACGAACGCCATCGACCAGGCGGCTGGCACCGCGATCAGGATGCCAAGCAGTGTAGAGCCGCCTGCGATGATCACCGAGTTCCAGAGGTAGCGCATATAGTCGGAGCGCTCCTGCACCACGCTGTAGTTCTCCAGTGTCCAATCGAACAGGAAAAACACTGGCGGATCGGCAATCGCTGTCGCTTCGGTCTTGAAGCTGGTGAGCACCGTCCAGAGAATCGGGAAGAAGATCAGCAGACCGATCGACCAGGCGACCACAGTATTGATGGTTTTTCGCTGTTTGGAGACTTGGCGTGCCATGATGCTTCTCCCCCCTCAAGCGTCAAGGTTCTTGCCGACGATGCGCATCAGGAAGATCGCAACGATGTTGGCCAGGATGACCGCATAGATGCCGCCAGCTGAGCCCAGCCCCACATTCTGGCTTTCCAGCACGCGCTGGTAGATCAGATAGGTGAGCGAGCGGGTGCCGAAGGATCCCTGGGTGGTGACGAAAATCTCGGCGAAGATTGACAAAAGAAAGATCGTCTGGATCAAGATCACCACGGTGATCGCCCGCCCGAGATGGGGCATGATAATGAACCAAAAGCGCTTCAAGAGCGGCGCGCCATCCATCTCCGAGGCTTCTAGTTGCTCACTGTCCAGCGACTGCACCGCGGTCAGAAGGATGAGCGTGGCAAACGGCAGCCACTGCCAAGAGACGATCATAATGAGCGACGTCATCGGTGCTTGAGACAGCCAGTCGACCGGCTGCGCGCCAAAAAACTCCCAGAGATGCGAAAGGAGCCCATTCACCGGGTCCATGAACATATTTTTCCAGACCAGGGCTGAGACCGTGGGCATCACGAAGAAGGGGGCGATGACCAGGATACGGACGATCCCTTGTCCCCACATCGGCTGATCGAGCAGGAGTGCTAGAAGAACACCGAACACTACGGTGATGACGAGAACACCGCCGACGAGAAGAAGCGTCGCACCAACGCTGTCGAGAAAGGCGGATGACGTGATGAACCTGGAGTAATTCTCAAAGCCGACCCAGCCCAGATCACCGCCACGCAGCGGCAAATACTTCTTAAACGAGAAGTAGAGCGTCATGATCAGCGGGACGAGCATCCAGCCGAGAAGCAGAACCACGGCTGGCGTCAACATCATGCGTGCGGCAGATTTCGAATGCTCGGTCGCCATCGTCGCGTCTCCCCTGCCGAGACTGGTGCCTCTTCGGCCTACGAATTAGCCTGCATCAAATCTTTAGTGTCATCGGCTGAACCCGATGATCGTCGTCAGTTGCCCGACGTTGGAGGGCGACCCCGGGCCGCCCTCCGGTAGACGGATCTGCTTGGTGTCTTAGTACCCAGCAGCTTCCATTTCTTCCGTCGTAATCGCTTGCGCATTAGCAAGCGCTTCTTCGGCGGTCTGTTGACCGGCAAGAGCTGCTGAGAACTCTTGACCCGTCTGGGTGCCGATACCTGCAAACTCAGGAATCGCCACGAACTGAACGCCGACATAAGGCACAGGGTCGACCGAAGGACTGGTCGGATCAGCGACATTGATGCTTTCCAGCGTCATCGCTGCAAACGGCACCTTCTGGTATTCGGGGTTCTCATAGAGAGAGGTCCGGCTGCCAGGAGGGACATTCGCCCAGCCTTCGTTCTCGGCGACCAGCGCCAAGTACTCTTTTGACGTCGCCCAGTTGACGAACGCTTTGGCGGCCTCTTCCTTCTGGGTACCGGCGGGGATGCCGAGCGCCCAAGCCCAGAGCCAGTTAGCGCGCTTGCCAAGGCCGGCATCAGGAGCCAGAGCAAAACCAACCTTGTCGGCAACGGTGCTGTCGTCAGGGTTGGTCACGAAGGATGCGGCGACGGTAGCGTCAATCCACATGCCGCACTTGCCCTGTTGAAACAGCGCCAGGTTCTCATTGAAGCCGTTGGTGGCGGCACCTGGAGGTCCGGCGTCGTTCATCAGATCGAGGTAGAAGTTGATGGTCTTGTTCCAGGCATCGCTGTCGAACTGAGCATTCCACTCTTCGTCGAACCAGCGTGCACCGAACGAGTTGGCCATGGTGGTGAGAAACGCCATGTTCTCGCCCCAGCCGGCCTTGCCGCGCAGGCAGATGCCATAGGTCTCATTATCTTTGTCGGTCATGGCACGGGCAGCTTCTGCGACGAAGTCCCATGTCGGTGCCTCAGGCATCTCGAGCCCAGCGGCTTCCATCATGTCCGTACGGTACATGACCATCGAACTTTCGCCGTAGAAAGGCGCTGCATAGAGCGACCCTTCATGGGAAAGACCAGCCCGCATGGCGGGAAGGATGTCGTCGATGTCGTATTCGGCCGGCAGGTCGTCGAGCGAGACGAGCCAATCCTGTGCAGCCCAGATCGGCGTCTCATACATTCCGATGGTCATGACATCGAACTGACCACCCTTGGTCGAGATATCCTGGGTGACACGCTGGCGAAGAACGTTTTCCTCAAGCGTGACCCATTCTACTTCGTGGCCGGTCTTTTCAGTGAAGTCGGCAGTCAGACCCTGCATACGGATCATATCGCCATTGTTAACGGTCGCGATGGTGATGGTATCAGCGCTAACCAAGGCCGTCGACGCGAGGAGCGCGCCAGCAGCCAGAAGGGCAGGTTTCAGTGACACGGTTCGGTGCCTCCTTGATTGAGCAAATGCTTTTCAACTAAGCAATTGCTCACATGCGGGCTTGCTTATGTCAATATGAAATTCAGAATTTTCCGTAGTTTGCGTCGAATTTCAGCTAAAATTCCGATTGACATCAACAGCTCAACGTGTTGGCTCAAAACAGCACTTATCTTGATCTGAACCCAAAGAATTCCGTTGATATCGATTGCTCGTGACAAAATCTTGAGCAATTGCGCTAATTACGAAGGTCTGATCAAATGCTCACTAGGGATGAATGAAGCAAGAGAGGTTGATGAGCGACTCGATCGATCAGCTGGATAAGCGCCGGGATGAAGCGGCCAAAGCCGCCTGGCTCTATTTCATCAGCGGACGAACCCAGGACGACATTGCCAAGCAGCTCGACCTGTCGCGTCAGGCCGTGCAGCGTCTAGTTTCCTTTGCGGTCAGCGAAAAACTGATCCGCTTTCGCATGGACCATCCGATCGCGTCATGCATGGAGATCGCCAAGCGCATCCAGGATCGGTACAGGCTCGAATTTTGCGATATCATGCCAGCCGACAATACATCGCCGGGATCGATCAGCGGCACGGCGGTCGCAACAGCACTTCGCATGAATAAGTTACTTAGCAGCAAGACACCGACCATCATCGCTGTCGGCACCGGGCGAACATTGCGTGCGGCTGTGGACGAGCTGGATGTGATCGATCGGCCGCAGCATAAGATCCTCTCGCTGGTCGGCAATATGTCCGCTGATGGTCATGCCAGTCCCTATGAAGTTGCCATGCGCCTCGCCGACAAAATCGGCGCGCAACGATATCCCATGCCGGTGCCCGTTCTTGCAGAAACGGCCGAGGAGCGTGAGGTCCTGCAAAGGCTGCGATCCTTCACCATCCTGCGCGATCTCAGATCCCAGGCGCGGGCGAGCTTCGTCGGCATCGGCGAGATCGCCTGGCAATCGCCGCTGCACCAAGACGGTTTCGTAAGCGATTCCGATGTTACCGAGCTCCTTGATCAAGGCGCTATCGGCGAGATCGTGGGCTGGCCCTTCGATGCGACCGGTCTCCCCGTCAAATCGCCTATCTATGAGCGTATTGCCAGTCTGGATCTGGAGCGGCCGCCAAAGCGGCTCACCGTCGTCGTTGGCTGCGGGCCGCAAAAGGTCGCGCCTATCAAAGCGGCCCTCTCAGGCGGTCTCCTATCCGCGCTCATCACCGACGAGGCCACCGCCAACGAGCTTCTGGCAGGCTGAATTCTGCTCTGATCAGGTTACAGAACGGGCTTCGTCGACCCCGGCTGTTCCCTCGTCATCGCGGATGCTATGCCTTGGTAAAGGGGGACATCGATATGCTGCAGGGCAGATCTAGAAGATACGGGATCGCGGCCGTAAAGGTTGCCTTTCATGCTTGACAAACCCACTCTTCGCATCGGTCTCATTGGCACCGGCTTCATGGGCCAGGCCCATGTCTTTGGTTTCGCTACGGCGCCCAAAGTTTTCGATCTGCCGATGACGATCGAGCTGCATAAAGTCGCTGATATCACCGTTGAGGCGGCAGAAAACGCGGCGTCGGCATTTGGCTTTGCCCATGCCACAGCTGATTGGCGCCGTTTGATCGACGATCCGGCGATCGATGTCATCGATATCACCGCCCCCAATGCCCTGCACAAGGAGATGGCGCTGGCGGCGATCGAAGCGGGCAAGCATGTCTATTGCGAGAAACCGCTGGCCCCCTTGGCGAATGATGCCCGCGACATGGCCGATGCGGCGGAGGCCAGGGATGTGAAGACCCAGGTGGGTTTCAACTATCTCTGCAATCCCATGCTGAACCTCGCCAAGACCATGATCGATGCCGGCGAGCTCGGTGAGATTAGAGGCTATCGAGGCCTTCATTGCGAAGATTACATGGCTGATGCCGAAGGGCCGATCACGTTTCGCCATGACCCAAGAGGCGGTGGCGCGCTCGCTGATATCGGCAGTCATGCACTCGCCACTGCCGAATTTCTGCTCGGGCCAATCACTGAGGTCCTGGGGGATTGCGTCACCATGATCGCGGAACGCCCGGATGGCCAAGGTGGCAGGAAACCGGTCCAAGTTGACGATATCGGCCGAGCGTTCCTCCGTTTTGCAGGCGGCGTCAGCGGATCGATCGAGGCTAACTGGCTCGCCACGGGCCGGAAGATGCAGCATGATTTCGAGGTCTATGGCAGCAAGGGAGCACTTGTCTTCAGCCAGGAGCGCTTCAACGAGCTGCATTTCTATTCAACCGAAGATACTGCCGGCCGCCAGGGCTTTCGGCGGATAGAAGCTGCCCCCGATCACCCGCCCTATGGCCGGTTCTGCGTGGCACCCGGGCACCAGATCGGCTTCAACGATCTCAAGGCCATCGAGATCGCGGGCTATGTGGAGGCAATCGCCGGCCTCGCCCCCGAACCCTTTAATTTTGGCAAGGGTGCTCACATTCAGCATCTGGTCGAGACCATCCAGCGCTCATCGACGGAAAAGACCTGGAAGGCCGTCACCGCCTTCTAGTGGAGTGTCCACAATATTTGATTCCCGCCAATATCGTCAGATATACAAGAGTATGCGGCTGACTTTGTGGGCATGAAAATAGGACTCGCTGGTTAATGACGATCTACGAGCAGGTTGCGGAAAAAAACCTCCCTGCCCCAAGTCCAAAAAACAATATTCGCAAGCATGTTTCGACCCAATGATACTGTCACTGACCGCGAAAACTTGGCTGTATACTATTGATCCTGGCGATGTCAGTCGAAACCAAATGATGTGTTCACACCACTATCCAGCTTTGATCGGCGGCTTCAAGCGATGGGCGATATGGGCCGGATATTTAGAGCGAAGGGCTCGCCACCTTGCCTGCTGCTTGGTTCTGCCGAGACGATGGGTGATGATGGTCCATCTCTTCGCAGTTTCGCTCATCGCGGCAGCAGCATCCTTTCGGCCTTCATAGACAGCCATGATCCCTTCATTCAAGGCCCCGAAATATTCGCCATGGCCGTTGAGATAGAGATCAGGAATGGCGCCGCGCATGCTGACTTCATGGGCTTCCAGGAACGGTTTGGAATAGACCTTGGCGATGTCTTCGTCCTGGTAGTGCTCCGGGCGGTGGGGATCAAAATAGCCTTCGGGATTACTCACGGATCGCGTGGATTGCCTGGGGCTGCTCGCGAACAGGGCAAAGAGATAGGCGATCTCCTGTTCACTGCATTTGTTCACGACGACATAGTTCCAACCCCAATTGAAGTAGGGAGTGACCAAGGGTTCACCGTCGACGATACCGCCAGGTGTGACGCTGAAGGCGAGCTTGCCACGGAGCCTGGACAGCGGACCGTTTAGGTATTTTTGCGTGCCGCCCCAGCCAATATTGGCGAAGATATTCCCTTTGGCATAAGCCTTCCAATTGTCGAACAACCCTGCAGCTGATGCCCCTGGAAAAAGAGACTGCGATGCGGCGATGAGCTGTTCCAAAGCGACAATGCCGGCTTCGTTGTCGATCAGTGGGTTCATGTCGTCGTCAAACGGCCAAACACCCTTGGCATGATATCGAACCCACCACTCCCAGGCAATGTAGGTGGGCGTGCGAAACAGAGCCCCGCCAAAGCGATTCTGATCAGGCTGATGGAAAAAAGCCATCTGGCGGTCCAGTTCCCGCCAAGTTTCGGGAATGGCAAGTGCATGGCCGAACTCGTCAGCATAGCGCTGTCGGTTGGCCACATCGTCAAGCCAGGGCTTGTTGTAGAACATCAGATAGGCGTCACCATCAGCTTGAAAGCCGTAAAGCCGGCCGTCATAGCGGTCACCAACGGTATAGAGTGATTGCTCGCGCAGGGCTTTTGGCTCATATCGTGACGCCAATGCATCGAGATCAGCCAACACACCGGCCTCGGCCAATTCCGGAATACCGAAGGTCGCCGGAAGCGCCAGATCATAGCCCTCGCTTCCACCTATCTGATCCAGCATCAGCCTGGTGTTGATGTCGTCGACCGCCGTGACGATGAGATTGACCCTGATACCGGTCATCTCTTCGAAGACACCGATCACCGGTTCGACATTGCCTTGCGACCCATCAGGAATGAGGAGGCGAAGGTCAATGTTTCGACCGGCTGCCAATCGAACAACCTCGCTCGCGACCATGCGATCGAGATCCACGAACGGCAGACCAGCCTCCGCCGACCCCGGATAAAGCGCCGTACTTGCGATCGATCCCACAGTACCGATGAGCAGGTCTCGTCGGCTCATCCTTGGAAGACATCCCGTCAACAGTTCACCCGTCGCTGGCCATTTGGATTCGATGCGTAAATATCAACTATATCTTAAGATCGAAAGTCTACCTACAAAAATCTACCCATGGTAGCAATTTGATTTTAATAACCGAGGTAGTTGGCTCCTATCACGAAGGCTATTCGCTCTTATGGCTAAGGATGAGAAGCGCGTGTCTCCCAAATCCAGTATTCAAAGGCTTCGTTTCGCCTTTACAGCTATGGCAATGTTGACCCTGTTTGCCCTGATCGTGGGCTGCGTCACCTATACCCTAAGTTATACAGCCCAGAAGCGGCTTATCGACGAGGCAGTGCCGCTGCTCGTCAACATCGAGCGGTTGTCGAAAGTGGCTATTGGCTTTTCCCTGAGCTTCAAGGAATTGGAGACCATCACAACCTATCACCGCCTGAACATCGTTCTGGCACGCTACCGTATGCAGGGCGACCTGCTGCAGAAGGCGATTGATGATCTCGAAACAGGCGATCTTGATCCGGAGATCATCAGGGATCTCAAAGATGTGCTGCGCGCCTTGGAAGAACACAAAGTCCTGAAAGGCGAGGCTCTTGCCAAGAATATCGAGGCAAAAAAGAACTTTCTCGCTCTTCGGCAGCAGATTGATACCGAGGCACAAAGGCTGCAAGATCAACTCAGCCCCGTTGCCCTCGATACCTCTCTTGAAATCATCGACTATGTTCAGGGTTCGAAAAGCCTTGATGGGACGATCGCCGAGCAGGATAGCCTTGCCCTGGCAATTCATGAGAACCAGCTGCTGTCCGATATCGGCGTCGCGTCCGAACGATTGGCCCAAATCGTCAACCGGGATATCGTTGCTGATCCGACATCGCCCAATCCGGCATCGCTGGAAGCCCTCAAATCATCATTTCGCCGCCTGGCCCAGCTGATCTTGAAACTTGAAGACGAGGGCAAGCGGCGCGCCATCACTGCCCCTTTGCAACGACTCGACAGCAGGTTGCAGAACGCCGGCGGCCTCGCCGACAAATATCAGTCGCTCCACAGCGCAAACGTCCTTTTGGAGGATTTGAATCAACAAGGCACCGTCCTCCTGACCCAGATGACAGGCTTGGTGGATAGGATTGTCGACGCGGCCCATACACGCTTCGACAGCGATGCAGAAACCGCTCAAGCTAGAAGCTTTCTTGCGGTTCTTGCCTTGTCCATCTTCTCGACATTGGCCTTCGCCGCCACGGTCTGGATCGGCAAGCACCTGATCAACCAAGATATCTCCCAACGCCTTGACCGCCTCGCAACATCCACCATCGCCCTTGCGAATGGTGATCTTGACGTCGAGATCGATCAAAACGGGCATGATGAGCTTGCCGACATGGCAAGGGCAACCGAGACGTTCCGACAAAACGCCCTAGAACTGCGCCGGGCCGATGCAAAGCTCGCCGATCGACTGGATGAGGTAGAGCATGCGAATGCGGCGTTCTCTTCTGCCAATGCCGCTC
Source organism: Geminicoccales bacterium (assembly GCA_050633905.1). GTDB lineage: Bacteria > Pseudomonadota > Alphaproteobacteria > Geminicoccales > Geminicoccaceae > JANQPX01. The sequence continues at coordinate 123,344 of JBOEHJ010000013.1, read as the reverse complement.
TCGATAAGGTCAATGCCGATCTCGCGGAAAGTGAGCTGCGCTACGAGCTGGCGATCAAGGGCACGAGCGTGGGTATCTGGGACTATGATCCCAAGAAAAAAACATTCTTCTGGTCAGACCGCTACAGGGAAATTATCGGCCTCGGCAATGGCCATGACCAACCGCAGTTCGATGCCTTTCAAGACCTTTTACACCCGGAGGATCGAGACTGGGTCACATCAAGGTTTCATGGCCATCTCGAAGGTGGTGCAGCTTATGATGTCGAATACCGTGCTCGCCATAGTCACGGACACTATATCTGGATCCACGCGCGGGGTCAGGCCGTTTGGGACGAGGAAGGTAAGCCTAAGCGGATGGTGGGTTCAATCGACGATATCACCGAGCGCAAACGCGCCACGATCGACCTCGCCAACTACGCGAAAGAACTTGAGCGCAGCAATCAAGAACTGGATGACTTTGCCTATATCGCGTCACATGACCTGAGGGAACCGCTGCGCGCGATCTTCAATCACGCGAACTTTCTTCTTGAGGACTACCAGGACAAGCTCGAAGAGGACGGTGAGCAACGCCTGCAACGCTTGATCAAACTCAGCAAGCGCATGGAGCAGCTGATTGCGGATCTTCTCTATTTCTCGCGCCTTGGACGTGGCAGCCAGGCCATGGAAACTCTGGACCTGAACAAACTGGTCGCGGACATCGAGGCTAATCTTGCCGAGACCCTCCGAGCCCAAAACGCCCGCATCGAGATCCAAGGCAATCTCCCCTCGGTAACAGGCAATCCCGCCCATATTCTTACACTTCTGCAGAACCTCATCAGCAATGGTGCTAAATACAATGATGCTGCTGAAAAGGTTATCAACATCGGTACGCAGCCTGTCGATGAGGCGGGCGAGCCGTCACGCTGCACCCTTTTCGTTCGTGACAACGGCATTGGTATCGATGAGCGCTTTCAAACGGACATCTTTCGAATTTTCAAGCGACTGAACAATGAGAAAGCCTATGGTGAAGGCACAGGCGCTGGGCTGACCTTTGCAAAAAAGATCGTCGAGAATCACGGCGGCAACATCTGGCTCGATTCAGCGCTTGGTGAGGGAACGACCTTTTTCTTCACCCTGCAAAGGTCGCCTTTGATCGCCGCTTTCAATCCGAATAAAAGCGGCACGATGCCGGATGAAGTTGAACCAGCCCAAACCTGATCATCATGTCCACCGTCCCCCTCACCCGGCTCACAACAGAAAACCAGGGCTCAATTTGACAGCGCAGGCATCTGGCGGGTTCCTTGACGAAACAATTGCTGCGCAAGCTTTGGGAAAGACGACGTCGCCATGAATTGCATTCCAGCCAGCCAGACGATTTTGGTCGTCGACGACAGCGATGACGACTACGAGGCTACGCTGCGCGCCTTGACCAGAGGCATCAGTCTGAAGAACCCCATCCAGCGCTGCGAGAACGGGCAGGAATGCCTGGATTATCTTTTCCAACAGGGCGACTACGCACTGCCTAATATAGCCCCTAGGCCTGGGATCATTCTGTTGGATCTCAACATGCCGGGCATCGATGGACGGGCCGTGCTGCATGAGATCAAGCATGATGGTGCGTTGAAGCGCATCCCGACGATTGTCATGACTAATTCCAACGATGAACGGGATATTACTGCCTGCTATGAGATGGGCGCCAATACCTACATTCAAAAGCCCCTTAACCTGCTTAGCTTCTTCGAGGCGATGGCCCGCCTAAAAGAGTACTGGTTCGAGATCACCCTGCTCCCCAAAACTTAGTGATTGGTATGACCACATCATTGGTTCCGGCAGCCTTCGAAGAAGGCGCACAGGACTGGAAGGGTATGCGGTTCTCTGTCGGGATGGCAGCTGGGATTGCTGGCCTGTTCACGACACCGGAAATAAGTAGTTCTAGTGGCACGCGTTCAAGGATTTTTTTTGAAAATTCGGTACATGATGTGCGTTTATTCACACCTATGACCGCAATAAAACTGCGAAGTTGGTAGCGATGACATTTTTCGCTTTAGGAGATTTCGTTATGAATATTACTTCAGCGATCGTTTGCGAATCTTGCGGAAGCCGAATTTATTGTCGGACTGCACCTATTGCTATACTGATTGCACTTGTCGCACTGATCCTGGCGCCGGGTTTGATCAGTTAGTGGTGCGGCCAAATCAGTAGAATTCGGTTTGTCTCAACTGGTCGGCCATTCGCCACCAGAAGGTCTTCGAACGTCGTCAAACTACGTGCCGATTGAAGCGAGATCTGATTTAGGTTCATGACAGATTGATTTTCATATTTTCTCTTATAAAGAGATAAAAAAATGGATAAAGTTCGAGAGATCGAGAAAATTTGATCTATGTAGTTTATATACATTTTTATACACAAAAAATATTGGAGGGCACGATGAATAACCATATATTGACGATTCATCTAAGGCAATTTCCATCCAAGCTTGTGTTGCTATTCATTGTATCGACAATTTTTGCCTTTTGGGGACACATTTCTTTAGTTCAAGCGACTGAATCAGAGCTTCCCCCTGATGGAGGCGCCAAGAATGGCCAAAACCAAAACCAAAACCAAAACCAAAACCAAAACCAAAACCAAAACCAGCGGCAAGGCGATAATAGTGTCAATGTCGATGGCGACGACAACGATTACTTAGCCTTGGCGATACCAAATCTTGTGGCGGCCAATTGTGCCGGCCAGTCCTATTCCTTAGGGGCGGGCGGGGCCGGTTTTGGTTTTGGTCTGGGTCAGGCGCTAATCGATGAAAACTGTCAGATCGCCAAGGCCATCGCTACGGCGCATTTGCTGCAAAGGACGGGGCTTGTCGTCCTGAATTCCTATGAATACCGCGATGCGCTTTGTCAGATGCGTGGCATGGAGCATGTCTGTAAAGCTGAGACGCGCATCACGGAGCCCGTCTGCAAGAATGGGAAGAAGAAAAAGGCCTATCCTGGTTGGTGCCAGAATCGGATCGCTAGTGACACCAAGGCTTCGCGATGGAGCGACCATGATCTCCGTGCTTGTGGCCTTAGTCGCAAAACTTTTATCAGTGGTATCAATAACTGGAAGGCCGAAGAAGATTGCAGGACTGATCCCATTGGCCCCTCAAAGGAAACCTTTATAGAAACCTATATAGAAACTTATATAGAAACGAACAAAGGGACTTATATAAGAAATAATACAGAAACAAATAAAAAAATAATTGAAAAAACAAACAAGAAAGTCTGTAAGGAATCCTGCAATCCCCCACCAAGCCATGTCGTGGTGCGGACTGGAGAGCATTGTGGATATGATCGGGTGGTATTCGAGTGGCCAAAGCCGGTTGACTACGAAGTCAAACGCTTGGGTAATAAGGTCTCCGTCGATTTTAGTCGGCCCAGGAGTATCGACGTCTCAGATGTGTCTAACTCTCTTGGTCGGTTCATTCTGAACGCTTATGCAGAGAAGCAATACAGCGGCACGCGTGTTACCTTTGACGTCAGTGAAGGCACTAAGCACCGGGTGTGGAAGTGGGATCGCCGGGTGATTGTCGACATCCGTAAACCTGGTTGCGATTTGGGTTAAGACTGCTGTTGGTAGGAACCAGAAGCTTGAACGCAGAACTCTACCCCATAGGGTTCGGCTGTCGCGTTGGCACATAGCTGAGCTTGATGTCGTCCAGCATGACATAGTCGACTTCGTTTTCTCCTGCCATCCTGCTCGAATTACGCCGAGGACTGCCATTCGACCAAAAGTCGTTATTAGTTGATGGGCATTGCACGTATAGGAGGCTTCATGAATAAGACTGTATTATTCATCAACAAAGAATATCAGCATCTTCTTCAGCGCGCCTGAGACAAATTCATCGGGGCAGGTCAACTCCATATTGAGCAAATGCTAATCCTCTAGGCTCGATCTAGAGCGAAAGAATGTCCGAATTTTGCTCTTTTTTTGACCGCCGGGGTGCTTAGCGTTTACGGCGAGATAGCATAACGGGCATGGGCTGGATAGGCAGCTCTTTTGGTCATCCCTCATGATGTTGGTGTTTGAACCGGAGTCAGGCTTGGCCTGCTCCAAGCATCGCTGAGGGACGACCCTGGAGTCTTATTGCGGTATTGGTGCACCGTGACGGCGCGGGTGTTGGTGGAGCATCTTGAGGAAGGGGCCCGAAAAGCTCGACCAGGTGTCGCTGGTTGGGTGTCATAAGCAGATCGGCCTGAACTGTACCGGAGGCGGACCATCGACCGCCGGCCGGGCTACCACAGCGTCTATGGCGAGACAACGAAGTGTGCGTTGGAAGCCTCTGACTTTCCAATAAACGGCCTCCGCAATGGGCGATGGCATGGAGGAGAAGCGATCAGTGCGGCAGAGCTCGATTCTCTCTGCTGCTGGGCACGTCCAACGTGCTCGGGACGGGGTGAACTTCCATGGCCCGTTCTCCGCATCGCCAGGGGTATAGCATGCCGCCTAAGGGCGTGAAGGTTGATGATGGGAACACGGGAACTCGATACGTCTGCCCAATACGGAACTGGGCTAGCCGCGACGACCGGAAACGGACGACATCGAGGGCGGAGCTTTCGTAGTAGTCGGGGTACGGGAAAGCCGTATACATGGCGAAGGAAAGCAGGAAGATGAGAGAGACTGCGTTGCGGAGGAGTGATCACGTGGACACGGATCATCAGGCTGACAAGGTCTGTGTACTCGGCGTTCAACGCAAACTCTATCAGTGGAGTAAGGCAATGAACTCGCCTGACTTTGCCATGTCTTCTGGAGAGCCGGACGCATAACGAAAGGTGCACATCCGGTTCGGCGAGGGGCGATGAGAAACCAGCTGCCGAAAAGCGGCTAGGCGCTCGTCGCCTACTCTCCATGTATCGTTGCAACAGTCGAGTGTTTGCGTCGTGGACGCTAAGGGGCTGATCGCCTGCGTTCTCTGGCAGAACCGAGTCCGGGCTGGCGGAAGAGTCGTGCCAAGAGGAGACGCTAGTGAAAACATCGTGCTGGCACTGCAAACCTATAGACATTCCCTAATCGACATGTGCCGACGTGCTGGTAACGGCGTCTGATCGGGCATTGACAGCCACAATCGATGAGGTCTTCGGATGATTGATCCTGAAGAAACTGACCAGCTTGAAAAGATGGGCACTTTCTTCAGCAAGGCTTTGCGCTGTAGAGGCGCTCTGCCCTGCCATCGCCGCGTTTTTCTGGGTCATTGAATCCATGTCCCTAACCGATGAGGAAATGGCCCCAACACTGACTGCCTGCTCCTGACTTGCTGTTGCAATTTCGCCGACGATATTCGTGACGTTTTGTGCCGATTCAACGATCTCGTTCAACGCTGAACCTGCGCGGGCGACCAGGGTTGAGCCCTCTGAGACTTGCTCGGCGCTCATGGAAATATGACCTTTGATATCTTTCGACGCTTCTGCCGATCGTTGAGCAAGCGTCCGGACCTCCGAGGCGACAACGGCGAAACCTTTGCCGGCTTCGCCGGCACGGGCGGCTTCGACGGAGGCGTTCAGCGCCAGAAGGTTCGTCTGAAACGCGATCTCGTCGATCATCGAAACAATGTCAGCAATGTGCGTTGAACTCTCTTCGATCCGGGATACCGCATCAATGGCCTGCAGGGTGATTTCGTTGCCCCTTGCCGCGCGCTTTGACGCTTCGATCGACAAGGATTGCGCTTGCTCGGCGCTTTGCGAATTGGACCGGATCGTTGACCGCACCTCTTCCATCGACGTTGCCGTCCTTTGCAGGGTGCAAGCTTGGCTTTCCGTTCGAGAGGACAGATCCGTCGCCGATGCAGCGATCCCATCTGTTCCCTCACGCATCGACTGGGCTGCAGTCTGTAGCTCACCAACCAATCGAGCGACATGCTCGATCGTTGCATTGACCGCAGTCTGCAGATCGGCGAAGGCGCCACCGAAGCTGCCATTCATGGTTTCGGTCAGGTCGCCCTTCGCCATATGCCCGATCACCCGTCCGGTCTCGGCGATGCCCTGATCGACGGTCTCGAGCAGCCTGTTGACGCTGATGGCAAGCTGATTGAGGGCGTCGTCGGCATAGTCCGTCGGCACACGTGCGGAAAAATCGCCGGCGACGGCACGATCGACGACCGCCCCGAACGCTTGCCTGATCTCGTCCATCATCTTGGCGCGAGCCGCTATCGCTGCCTGGTCGTTCGTCTCCTTTTCTGCCGCTAAGGCATCGATTCGGCGCGCGTTGTTCTGGAAGATCGCGAGAGCCGCCGACATTTCCCCGGGTTCGGTTTCGGGTGCGAAGCTGGGCAGCTGCCGGTCATAATGCCCATCGATGAGGCACTGCATCTCATGGCAAATACTTTTGATCTGTCGGCGGATCGACCCGGCTATGCGCCATCCTACGGCGACCCCCAGAATCATGGCTGCAACCACTGTTGCGGCCATCGCGATGACCGACAGACGTCGCGTGGATTCGATCGCTGCGTTGACCTCGTTGGCGCTTTCCTGAAAATGATCCGACAGCTCGGCGGTTATCGCATTGAGGTTGGACCAGGTGGTTCTACGCTCTTCGAAGGCGGTTCGCGTTTCGGCAATCTCAGTCAGAAAGTGGCTAAGGCCGTCGAGCGCCGCCCGTGCATCCTGGTCCTTAAGGTTGGCTGCGCGTGCAAGCAATCCGCTCGCTTTTGCCTCAAGGGTTTGAGCGATGTCGTCGTCTCTTTGCTGCGCGTAGAGCGTGGTATTCAGGCTGAGTTGCAGTACCGCGGTCGCGAGATCTCTGAGTTCTCGAGTGTCCTTGCGGGTTGCGGCGATCACCTGTTTCAAACCGGCGGCTTCGGTCTTGGCTTCGCTGGTGATCTGTTGCTGAGCCTTCGACAATCGATCGGCAAGCTTGGCCATCGCGGAGGCACCACGCAGTATACGAACTTCCGCAGCAGCGATCCTAGCCGGCGGAGAGCCGGCCGTGTCTCGGAGTTCGACCCACTGAGCCAGAACGCCGGAAGTGACCTCTCTCATCTTGGCCAGCTTCTCATAGCTTTTCTTCGAAGCTTCAACCCTACCGATATCGCCGATGACCGAAGCCGTGCTCTCACTCACTAGGCGCGCTGACACCTGCAGAGCATTACGGTCCTTGTCTTCGGACGTGGCGGCGAATCTGTTGACGTCGCGCTGAAAAACCAGCAAGGCGCGGGAAAGCGCTCTGAGCGGCATTGCTCCCCGTTCGGCATCGAACATGTCTGTGTTCAACCGTTCGACGTCAGCATTCAGTTCAACCGCCAAAGCATCCATTCTCTCGGTGGATGATTGCGCTGCAGTGACGACACCGTCCAGCGTGGCACCAATAGCCATCAGGGACTGCTCCACCCGCTGGTCCATGGCGGTCAGCTTGGTAAACTGTTCGCTCATGCGCCGGGACTTGTCGAGAAGCAGCATTTCATTCGCGTTGCCGAGCGCAGCGTCTAGCGCCTTCAAACGCTGGTCGGCGAGGTTGCTGCGCTCCTGCGATGGATCAATGGCGTAGGCGACGGAGGCGGATCGTGCACGTTCGATGACCGTCGCCACCTCGTCCAAGTGGTGAAGCTCGTCGACATTTGAGCCCATGCGATTGGCGGTCCAGATACCGGTCGTTCCAACAAGCAATACCAAAGCGAGCGTGATGGCCAGGCTTGCAGCAATCCTTCTTGAGATCGTCAGACGATCGAACATCGAGATAAGCCTCTCGTTAACTGCCATTTAAGGTTTATAGCGACATAATTCGCCTCGTTCTGATCGTACTCAGCGCAGGTAAAGAAAGCCTTGCTTATGAGCGATTAATCAATACCGACCGACATCGTAGAAGGAGATCAATCGTGAAGAGGCTGGTACTGGCCGTCTTGGTCTGCACAATGACGACAAATATGGCCGACGCCGCCGATAGCGTCGGTGTTGCCTGGATCGGCAAATCCGGTATGGCCAATCGCGTCATTTCCGGCTTCCAGGAGCAAATGAAGGAGATAGCGCCGGAATTACTCGTCGATATCCAAAAGGAACTCTCCGATGCTGCCGCGTTGACGGATGTCGTGGACGATTTCTCCAAAAAACATGAGGGTATCGTATTCCTGCGTTCGAGCGGTTCGAAATGGCTTGCCAAAAACCGAACATCGGTCCCAGCTTTCATCGGTGGAGGCAATCACCCGCCGACATTGGGTGTGGTTCAGAACATGGACGCGCCGGAGGGGAACGTGACCGGCGTTACCTATTTTCTCGACCATACATTGGTGATGGAGACTTTTGTCGCGATTGCTCCGGAAGTGTCGCGTCTCACGGTCATCACCGAAAAAGGACACCCCGGCGGCCCGATCGACGCAGAGGGCGTCAGAGAAGCATGCGACAATCTATTTCTGGAATGCTCGTTTCATGAAATTCCAAAGGGCGAAGGCATCGTCAATATTGTCGCCGATGCTGAAACAGACGGCTTTCTGGTCGGCAATCAGGCTGGTTTGTACGACGATGAGGCAAAATTCAGATCAGCTCTCGAGGCTGCCGGCAATCGGCCCATTTTCAGCCTGAACCGTAAACCTGTCGAATACGGTGCCCTGGCAAGCATGGCCGCCGATGATTACAAACTTGGACGGATGCTTGCCGAACGGGTGGTTGCTGTTGTCCGTGACGACAAGACAATCGTCGAAATGCCGATCGGCCGCGATCCCGAGCCGATCTTGGTATTGAATCCGGCAGCCGCCAAACGCCTCAGCTTGGACATTCCAAAGCAAATGCTGGAAGCTGCACAGCTGATAGATGACTCCTCTAGTTGATCGGTAACTCCAGGAGAGAAGAGTTCATGAAATGAGCCTGCCTTCACCACCGTCAACCAAACCCCATGGCTGAACCGATGGCCGGTTGCCGCCGATCAAGGTGGGGGGGTAATACAAGGTTTCGTAGAGGTTTCGGGTAGCCAGGATCGGGCCAGCAATTGGCATTTCCTTGCTCAAGCCTGTTCTTCCAGAACGGGGTTCGTTGAAACTTCTGGTATTTAAACTCAGCTGTGCTACCAGCAACAAAGGGTCAAACCACGTCATTCGAATCTCTTCCAAGCTGCGGCAGCTATCCGATCGGAAAGCCGTCATTCGATAGTGGCTGGAGCGCTCGCAGCCGCAGCTTCATTCTTGCCTCGGCTTTTTTCAGTAATATCGGCAGCGACAACGCCGCTCACGGAACGGGTAAAATGTGCCATCAAGTGCGGTCCTTAGGGTATTGCGCACGCCACCGTCAATTCGCAACGCTAGCCGACAAATCGGTTGGGATCCGGCATATGGGCCGGAAGAGCACGTTGCAGGACTCGTGCCGCGGCGATCACGTAGTCCGAACCTGGCTTTGGGTAGCGCAGATCCGAGGCGAGATAGTCTGCGACGCCTGGGGAGCTGACGACCTTTTGGTACAGGGCCCGAAGATGTGGCGTGTCCGCCAAGATATCAGGACACCATTCCAGATATGAGCTCAGCGCTTCGGCCAGTACTACATCGGCGAAGGCCATGTCATCCGACGCAGAAAAGCCCGAACCTTGCGCTGCGATCCGCGCTTCGAACCGCGGGCCGAATTTGGCAAAGCGTGCTTCCATGTCAGCGATGGCGACCGCAGCGCTCGGCTTGAAGGGAGCTTGGATTGCTGTTTCAGCGAAATCCGCAGCGACACCGGCGATCATGTCGCACCACATCGCATCCGTGTCATTGTTCCCATAAAGCCCGCCGCGACGGGCGAGATAGCGGATCATTGCAGACGACTGGCTAAGGTTCAGGCCGTCGATCTCCAAGAGTGGCATTTGATCGAATGGCAGTTTGTCCGACGCTCGAAGTGCAGCAAGCTCGTCTGGCGTGTCGATGGCAAGATTGGCGAAGGCTACGCCGGTCGCCGCCAGCATCCACCTTGTCGTCTCAGCGCGGCCTCGGCCCCGGAAATAAGTGAGTTTCGTCAACGTCATTGATTGCTCCCAATCAGCTTCCAAAAGCCGACACTATTCGATTCTCACATCGCTGCAGAACCATGCTGCTCTCTCTCTCTGAAGAGTTGCCTTGTCGGCATTCCGCCGAACAACCTCTAAGATAAGAGATTGGCTCAATCGTGCGAGATCCGGTTCCTTCACACGCCCGGCTTGATCAGTATGTTGCCCGTCCACCAGACAGATCGAACACCGCACCTGCGTTGAATGTACATGCGCTTGAACTCAGCCACATCACCATTTCTGCTGCCTCTTCGACTTGGCCAAGGCGTTTCATCGGGGACTTATCGATCATGATCTGCACAAACTCTGGGGCCATCTGATCCAGAATTTTCGTTTTGATGGCTGCAGGCGCTATGCAATTGACGCGGATATCGGTTTCGGCAAGCTCCTTCGCCAGCGATTTGGTAAAGCCAATCACGCCTGCTTTGGCAGCACTGTAGGCAGAAGCGTTGGGTGTGCCTTCCTTGCCGGCGAGAGATGCCATGTTAACGATCCGGCCAAAACCGGCCTCCTTCATTACCGGCACGATCGCATGGCAAAGCCGGAACGTGCCGGTTAAGTTGACGTCGATGATTCTTTGCCATTCGACTGGGTCGTAATCCGTGACGGGAACCGTCGGTCCGGCGAAGCCAGCGTTGTGAGATAGGAAGTCGACTTTTCCCAACCTTGTTAAGGTTTCGGCCAGAGCCGCGTCGATCTGCATCTGATTGCTGATATCGACCCTGTAGAAGTGATAGGGGATGTCGCCTGCCTCCGGGGGGGCCAAATCCCAAATTGATACGCGCGCGCCGACCGCGTGATAGTAGCGCGCAATCTCCGCACCGATGCCGTTGGCGCCACCGGTCACGACCGCCACCTGGCCGGAAAAGTCGTATTTGACGTCACTCATCATCTGGTCACCGGATGAAGGTTTTCACGTAGTCAGCGCCAAGCCCCACCTTCTCGAAATGGGCTCGGCACATGTCGATCTTGGTGAACACATCCTCGTAACCGAGATGCTTGCCGTAAGGATCGACGTAGTACATCACGCCGTTAACCTGAAAATAGGTGATCATCTCATCGACATCATCGGGCACGACCAATGTGTGGGTCTCGCCAGGGGGTTCGTAGACATAGCTACCTTCCTGCGCGACCCAGTCATGCTCCAAATAATGCCAATGCCCCTTCAACACGAAGCCATGGACTGCATTCGGATGCCGATGCCTGGACAGGACGCCGGACTTCGTGACCTTCAGCAGATTCATCCAATATCCTTGCGAAACATTCAAACAAAGCGGTCGGAAGAACACATGCTCGGTCTGCCGGATCCACATACGCTCGTCATTTTCGGATAGTGCGTCAGGAACGACGATTTCAGGCAGGGCATCGGGAGGCATCGGCAATTGGTAGGGTGTGCGTGGGCTTTTATCTTTTTCCACAACGGACATCAGGACATCCCTTCGGGGTTACATGATGGCGTAGCCGCCATCGACATTCAGTATGGTTCCGGTGATGAAACAGGCGTCAGCGCTCGCCAGAAAAAGGGCCGGACCGATCAGGTCTGCAGGCGTACCCCATCGCCCCAAGGGCGTGCGTGCAAGCAGGGCCTCTGAACGCGAAGCATCTTCGCGAAGACTATGCGTCAGAGATGTGGCTATCCAGCCGGGTGCCAAAGCGTTGACACGAATGCCGTCGGGCGCATAGGCAATCGCAATCGATTTCGTGAGCTGCGCGACGCCGCCTTTCGATGCGGCATAACCCGGCACCAGACCACCGCCGAAATAGCTGAGCATCGACGCGATGTTGATGATGGTGCCCTTGTTCATCGACAGAAGCGGGCGCGCTGCGGTGCAGACACGCATTGTCCCGGTCAGATTGATGTCGACGACTTGCTGGAAAACCTCTGGATCATGCTCGGTTTCGCGGCGGATGATGCCAGCAGAATTCACGACAACGCGCAACGAGTGGAGTGGCGAGATCGCGGCCTTGACTGCAGCACCGTCCTGCACATCCAGCTCGGCGTAGGTGAGGTTCGGCTCAGGCGGCGGCAATTGGCCGATGCCCATCGCCAGAACCTGCTCACCGGCCTTGGCAAAGCCACGCGCGAGCGCCTGGCCTATTCCACTAGTGGCGCCGGTCACGACGACGGTGGGCGCAAAATCCAGTTCCAAAAGGCTCCCCGATATGCTTGTATTTGTCCATATTATGGATTATTGTCCACTAAATGAATATTTGCATGACGCCCATCGTCATGTCAATTACCGATATTGGAGACTGGCGACACTCATGTTGACATCCGTTCAGGGCACCCAAAGTTTTTCGCGAGCCATGAGCGTTCTGCAGCAGATCGCTGATGCGGATAGAGCGCCAACGCGGGCCGAGCTGTTGAGAAGTTGCGAGCTGACCCGTCCAACCCTCTATCGCATCATTGCGTCTCTCCAGGCCGAAGGTTTGATCGAGACGACCGGCGACAATCGCTACAGGCTGGGTGGCCGATTGGTCGGTCTCGCGCGGCAGGCTTTAGCTCAGAATGATGTGCGCAAGATTGCCGAGCCGTCGTTGCGTGAGCTGCGCGATGCAACCTGCGAGACAGTTCACCTAGCCATTCGAAGCGGCAATGAGCTCGTCTACATCGACAAGATGGAGAGCCTTGAGATCGTGCGGATGAGTTCGACGATAGGCACGCGCGTACCGTTCCACTCCAGCGGTGTCGGCAAGGCGTTTCTAAGCGCCCTGCCGCCATCCGACGCTGATCAACTGATCGACCGCCTTACGCTTACCAAGATCACGTCGTTCACGGTGACCGAGCGTGACGAGTTGCAGGAGACCGTGATAACAGCGAAGGCGGCAGGTTTCGTGTGCGACAATCAGGAGAATGAGATCGGAATCGTCTGCTTCGGCGCCGCTGTTTGCGAAAGCACTGAGCGCCCAGTTGCGAGCATCAGTGTCTCGGTACCCCTCTTCCGGCTCGCCGAAGATACCAGCCGCTACAGCGCGCCCCTATTGAAAGCGGTCGCGGACATCTCCGCAAAATTAGGTTTCATTTCCCCAACCTGACCACGGAGCGATCATGCTTAAAGCAACTAAACCCAAGCGGGTAAGCAAAACCGTCCTGAACAAATTGCGGCAGGTCTCGACGCCGACCATCACCACTCAGCTCATGAGCAACCATGGGCTTTACAATGTCTCACTCCGCAATGTCCTGATGGTCGACAGGAGTCTCGGGCGATTTGCAGGACCGGCTTTTACGCTGCGCTACGTTCCCCTTCGAGAGGATCGCCACGCCGAGCAATATCTCAATCATCCCGCCAATTTGATGACGCCGATCGTCGAGGAGATCCCGACGGGTTCGGTCATGGTGATGGATGCGAATGCCCGCAATGATGTCGGGCTGTTGGGCGGCAATATCCTGATGCGCCTCAAAGTGCGCGGCGTGACAGCCGCGGTCACGGATGGAGGCATGCGAGACATTCCGGAAATACGTGAGCTTGGCATGCCGGTTTGCTGCACGGCAATGGCAGCACCTCCCAGTTTTACAAAGCTCATGCTTGTCGATAGCCAGTGCGTGGTGACATGTGGCGGTGTTCCGATATACCCCGGCGACATCATCGTCGGTGACGACGAAGGCACCGTCGCGATCCCAGCCGAGTTCGCCGCAAACGTCGCGGACGGCGGCCTGGCGCAGGATCATGTCGAAGGCTGGGTCAATCGGAGACTGGCTAAGGGTGATCCTATGCCAGGGCTCTATCCGCCCTCCGACGAGATGCGTGCAGAATATGATAAGTGGGTTGCAGCCGGTGAGCCTGACGAGGTCTGATCGGGGTTGGGCACGATCTCATGCCGGTAAGTTAGTCGTCTCGAAACCAGGTTTCCGGAAGCAACCGCATGCAGTCGACATGCGGCAACAGCATTTGATTGACGGACGCCAATTACGTTTGTGGTCGTCATCCAGGTGAAACCGCGGTACCGACACAACGGCGGATGCAACCGATCGAGAATTGGCATCGAGGATAGGTCTCACAAAAAGGCGCCAAAAGCCCTTTTTTTTAAAAGCATCTTGAGCAACAGAATCGCTCTTGGGATGAACCGGCCGGGTCTTTTGATGCGATAGGCCCATGCGCTTGAGAATGCCCCACATGCCGGACAGGCTGACCTCTTTGTCAAAGCGGGTTTCGACAAAGCCGCAAAGATCAGCGATCCGCCAGCTACAGACACCATCCTTGGCCGGATCAGGCGTCTGCAAATCTTGTCCTTGAGGATCGCCTTCTCCTCTTCGGTCAGCTTGTCTCTGAACGTTGCAATGCTCGTGGGCTCAGCACCGCATCTCCCGCCAAACGACGCCACCCCCGCTTCAACATCGCGAACGAGACGAGGATAATCGACGATCCGATCAACAGGAACAGCAAGCCCTCCAAACCATTGGAAAGAAGCGGCTCGCCAAGCGCTAGCAATAGTATCAAGAACCCCTTTGCCACGCCAATGACACCGATGGTCGTAAGGAACGTGCCGAACACGTTCGTTACCTTCCAAGCTTGCGGCTCGCGATCGCCCATGACCTTTCGCTTGAGCTGAGCAAACAGAACGACGAATGTCCCGATAGCTAAGCCATAAATCGCCAGCCCATAGAGCCCCAAGGTCACTTCCGACAACTTGTCGACCAGAGGATCGGACGGATCGAACGCACTGAACCACTTGCGAGCTGAGAGTAAAAGGTTGTTGGCCCCGTGGATGATGACGGGAACGCCAATGGTCAAAAGCCAATAGCGCCAACGATGCTCTGGCATCCTCTTGCTGAAAGCCAGGAAGATCGCGGCAATGCCTGTGAAAGCTGCATGAAGGAAGAAGCCGTCGAGCCGCGACAGTGCATCGTTGAAGTCACCTCTCGAGCCAAAAGAAAAATTCTCCAGGGCTGCGAAACCGATGCCAACGGCAAGACCGCAGCCAACCAGCGCCAGCGGTCGATCATGCAGCGGAAACGACCAGAGGATCACCAACACCGCAGTCAGCTTGGCGATTTCTTCGATGGGCGCGGCGATCAAGAAGACGTAGATCGGTATGAATAATCGAAGCTGCTCCTCCGGCTGGAAAGGCAGCATGTCTACGAACACCCCCTGCAGTCCGGAGGCATTCACCGACAAAGCTCCTAGCCCAAAGGCGAGCCAGACAAGCAACCCTGGCCTCTCGAAAACTGAGCTGCGCGACAGCCAATAGACAAGGGCAACAGCTGGAAGACCTGCTGATGCCGCGATAGAAATCTGCAAACCCGCATTTCTCCCGCGAGATGGGTGAGCTTATTGCCTGCTACGATGGTCAGCCTGGCTCGCATCGGTCCTTGCCCGATCAACGATAGCTGAAACGCTTATAAGCCGGTGCGGTTGTACGGCAAACCCAGCGGCAGCTCTTGGCGTATTTGAGAATCAAGGCTTACGGCCACTTTCGGGCAGACGGGCTCAATAACTCCAGAGCCTCGGCCGCATCCCCTTCAGTGCCTTCATCCCCATCTTCATACGGCCAGGCTCGGGCGACCCGTTGCGAGCCGCCTAAGCCGTTTCAGCTTAGTCTGGATCGACATCTCGATCAGCTCAGCGGCAACCTCCCAGAACTTCGCGCGCGCCCGGCCGCCATACAGAATGTAGAAGCGCTTGCCCTGCTCGAAAAACCGATCCAGCGGCTTCGGCGCGTAGGTGTCCGTGACAGCTCGATCATCCGAAGGCCTTCTAGGAACAACGAGAAGATAGATCAAGCATTTTACCTATCTATCTAAAGGGAATGATCCACATCGTCCGGTCGGATTTTCGCGATCGGTTCGTTTCTATCCCGAAGATGAGGACTGTAGAATTCATCAAAGGGCTGGAACCGTGCATAAAAATCTTCTCACCACTGCTGCGCTTGTCTTCATTTGTGTCGGCACCTCCGTATTCGCTCAAGAGAATGTCACTGTCGGCGGCAATCTCCTGAATGTCGGCGTGGTCGGCGGCAATAGCATCAATGCCGCCATCGGAAAGGATGCCGAAGCCACGACCAGGATTGGCCGCGTGAGTGACGCAGACGTTGGCGGTAATCTCTTGAATGTCGGTGTGATTGGCGGCGACAGCATCAATGCCGCCATCGGCCAGGACGCTGTGGCCGAGACCAGTATCGGTATCGTTGATGAGGTCAGCGTCGGCGGTAATCTTCTGAATGTCGGCGTTGTCGGCGGTAATCACATCAATGCTGCTATCGGCAAAGGCGCAGAAGCGGAAACCGATATCGGCGTTGTCGAAAACGCAACGGTGGGCGGCGACGTCCTCAACGTCGGCGTGGTCGGCGGGAACAATATCAATGCTGCGATTGGACAACAGGCGAAGGCCGTCACTGCAATTGGAACGATCAAAGGTGTCGATATCAGCGGTGACGTTTTGAATGTTGGCGTGGTCGGTGGCGACAATATCAACGCTGCGATCGGCCAAGGCGCCGTCGCATGCGTCGAAATCGGCGTGATTGGCGAAAGTGAGTGTGATTAGTTCAATCAACGGCCGGCGATCGAATGATTGCCGGCCATTTAAGTTAGACCGGTTGGAGCTACTCACCGAGCTCATCGTTGCGTTTGGATATCCCCTTTCCTTTTAGTTGCTCAAGAACCGCTTTGATTGCTGAATGGCAGCTGGTCCTTCCAAGAACGGACATGGCTAGACCGTCAAGGCCTACCGCTACATCGCAAGAAACGGATCGCTGCGCCTAATAGAAGACGGCATCTTAGGCTCCTACCTATGCAAAGGCGGTACGATGCCGTTTCAGATTTCTGCTTTACCATTCGAACTGTTCGAACATCTTTTCGATCAGCCTGATAATGCTCTGCATGCCAAGTAAGGTATAGTGATAAAGCGATTTTCTTTTTTGGTTAGACCCTCCTCCATGGAGGTTTGGTAAGGGTTGAGTGCCGAACCTGTTCTGGCGAAAAGCTGACTCTTAGAGATTTGAGACCCGATCAAAGCGAAGGCGTAACACGCAATTATGGAGGGTCAGTTGAGAGAAGTATCACTTGAAAAATCGTGGACCCTGACGAGAATGTTTGGCGTAGGTTGGGCTCGTAATCTTGGCGACGCATTTCATCGGACGCGCTACACCGACGAAGCGTTACTCATTTCTCTCCATAATTCGCTGAAGCTGCACGAGCACTCTGTCCGACAAAGTCAATCGATTCTTGGAAGGCTGATGGCGCTACTGGGCAAGCCGCTCGCCGAGCCCGACAAGATTGAAATCGACGGCATGAGGGTCAAGCAGCTTTTCGAGCTCGCCGATTCCACGCCGCCGATACCCGTCAAGATCAACAAGAACTACTTTCTCGATACTGCTGAAGTCCGGTCACTCCAGGACGCTGTGACAAAAAGCCGAAAGCCCGCCTAAGGAATGAAGTTTTAGGCGACTCGTTAGCCTACGAAAGGTCGCAAATAGTATCTTGAAGCGTCTCTTCCGGGTCTACGACGGTAGGAAGCAACTCGCGCCGTAGCGCGGACAATGCGCCAGTGAGCAGCTTCAACGGCGCGAGATCGATCGTGACGGTCGGTAACCGCCCCATTTCGGCCACAGGGTTTGCGAGTAGGAAGTTCCACAAGCGGCCATTCTGTCTATCTCAATTCTTTTGCACTTGGTCATGCCATCTGCGACGACATAGGCAACAAATCGAGCTCTCAACACTCGCCTTCAGACTGTTCACAAAAACGAAAGCCGGAAAGGAGCCGGTCCTAAGACCAGCTCCTTATCCTGAGATCGATCAGTAGAGCGCCACGGGATTTCCTGGTGATCCCGTCGCCCCGACGATCTTGAGAGGGGCCCACACAAACAAGAACTCCGAGACGCCGTCGTCGAGAAGCGGTTCGAAGTCCAGATTTTCGATATTCCAGATGCCGTAGCGGGTCTGGATGGCGGTATGGCAGGGCACGGCCTCGCCTTCGATCTCGCCGACGGGCTGGGCGTCGTTCGCGGACGTGTCGCCTCCCGTCAGGATGATCTTCTGCTCGGCCATGTATTCACAAGCACTGCGTCCATAGCCAGGCTCACCCGACGCGAATTCGGCCGCGCGGGAAGCTTTCTCCTCGGCGGACAGGCTTCGCCATTCGCTGTTCTTCCAGAGATCGCCATGGCCGGTATAGAGGAAGACGCAATCGCCCTCACCGATCGGGTCCAAACCCTGGGCTTCGACCATGCCCTTGATGTCATCGGCTGTGACGATGCCCGGACTGTCGGTCGAGGTCGGCACCGGCAGACGGTCGACCCCTTTGTATTCCGCCGCGTTCAGCAAGACGCCGCGGCAGACGAAACCCTTCTCTGCAACGAACTCGACGCCGAGATCACCCATGCCGATCACCGCATTGCCGGGACCGCGCTCATACGTCTCCTCGGCGATACGGCCGTTATAGAAGAAGTCTCCTTCCGACGTCCGCACGCCGATATGGCCTGGCCCGTCGAACTGGGTGCCGACCTGGCCGATTTCGGTCGACAGGAACTCGTCGTGGAACACGAGCTGGTTGCTGCCGAAGGGCCCGCCGGTCGGTGTGCCGGGGATGGTCATGCGGTACGAGCGCCAGGGGATCAGCGGTATGTCGTGGTCGTAGAGCTTGCCGAGGGTCGCAGTCTTGCCCTGTTTCACGAGTCCGACCGCCTTCATCACGATCTCTGGCGTGGTCCGATTGGGTGCGCCGACCTTGTCGTCCGGACCCCACTCGCTCGGCGCCCAGTTCTCCTCGAGCGGCGCATCGTTCACCTCCTGGGCTGTCGCTGCAAGACCAAAGGTAAGATATATAGCGCTTGCTGCACCAGTCAGCATTCTTGTCGTGAACAGACCCATAGTTTTTCCTCCCTGATGAAATCGTGGGCCCGGCCAGGGTTCCAAGCCAGGGCCATCAATAGATTATCGCGCGTTCGCGAATCATGATAGCTGTCGAGGCGCAGTGTCTGCTGTGCAAAGCACGTTAGATTGCTGTTACGCAGGGACAGCTCCGGGTCATCGCGTAAGCGCAGGTCCACGTAGCGCGGCGAAGGCGCTGGAAACCAGACCTCTCGGCCGAGATCTGCTCGGGGAGGCTACAATCCGCCCCATTTCGGCCACAGGCACTTTGACCATTGCATGCCAAGACCAAACTCCCGGGAGAAAACATTTGTAATGCTTGAGTCTGCGGATCACGCCAACGCCTGGCGCCGATCGACAAGGTAACGCCGGCCGCGTCGCGGGATCTAGGTGGTGTCGGCACCCTCGGCCCGAGCGCGCAGCACGTCGGTGATATTATCTTCCGCCCACCGCCGTAGCGGACCAAGCGCCTGCTGCAGACTCTGGCCCAGCGGTGTGAGACTGTACTCCACGGTCACGGGCACGGTGGCGAAGGCGCGCCGATTCACGAAACCATCCGCCTCCATGGCTCTGAGCGTTTGCGTCAGCATCTTTTGCGAGATCCCCTCGATCGATCGTTTCAGGTCGCTGAAGCGGCGAGATCCAGGTTCAAGCAGGTCGATGACCAACACGGTCCACTTGTTGGCAATGCGGTCCAGCAAAAGTCGTGTTGGGCATTGCGCCGAGAGAGCATTCCAATCTGGCGTCATGGCGGATCCCTAAGTTACTTCTGGGTACCTATACCACTGATAGGTGCCTTCTTCCCAAAGTATACTAAACGAATAATTATGGTGGTGAGAAACGAAACCTCATCTCGCCGAAGGGAATATCCACATGCCAAAGCCGATCGCAAACGCCCTGATCGCCTTGATGATCCTCAATCTGGCTCCAGCAGCTTTATCTGCCAGCGAGCAGTCCTCTGAGGACCCGAAAGCTGTCATCGCGGCCTTTGGCGAAGCCATCTTTGCCGAGAAGAACTTCGATGCGCTGCCGGCATTGATGCACGAGGACTACATCCAGCATAACCCACTGGTGCCAACCGGGCGCGACGGCTTCCAGACGTTCTTCGAGGCCTGGTTCGCCGCCAGCCCCGATTTCAGCTATGAGCCCAGGCAAATTGTGTCCGAAGGTGAAATGGTCTGGGTTCACGGTACCTATACGGGCACCCATAACGGCGATTGGCTAGGCGTGCCAGCGACCGGAAAGGCCTATGCCTTCGATGCCGTCGACATCTTCCGCATCGAGGATGGTAGGCTTGCCGAGCATTGGGACGTCCTCGACACCCATACGCTCTTTAGCCAGCTTGGCACGATTGAGTAGTCGTCATCACCATGCGTCGGCGCTTCCCGCTCATGTCGAAAACGGGAAGCGCCTCACGGATTATCGAGAAATGCCATGAACGATCTTGAACGAAACAAATCGACCGTCACCGCCTTTTACGACCTGATGTTCAACCAAGGCGAACCGCGTAAGGCCATCGAAAGTCACGTCGGACCGGACTATATCCAGCACAATCCTCATGTCGCGAACGGGAAAGCTGGCTTCGTCGACTATTTCGAGAGGATGGCAAATGAGCATCCTAACAAGTTGGTCACGTTTGAACGGGTGATCGCTGAAGGCCCCTACGTTGTCCTCCATTGTTATCAGATCTGGCCGGGCGATCGGGATTATGCCGGGATCGACATCTTTCGCCTGAATGAGCAAGGCAAGATCGTCGAGCATTGGGACGCTCTGCAGGAAATGCCGACAGTGAGCGCCCATGACAACGGCATGTTCTGATGCCCTCGTTTGAGGCCTGGCAACTACAATTTTAGAAACAATAGGTGCAGCCTTCCATGCGCATCGCAGACCTTCCCTTTCTCGACTATGACGATCCTGCCTATCGAGCCGATCCCTTTGTCTGGCTGGCCGATAAAGCGAAGACGAGCAAGGTCGCGCGCAGCGAGCGCGGCATCGAGATTCTGGATTATCAGCTTTGCCGAGCGTTCCTGCTGGATCAGGTGCTGGGAACGGATCACGGCAATCTGGTCGAACGTATGGGCCTACCCGAAAGTCGCGCGCTCGACTTCAAGCGCCGCATGCTCCTAACACAGAATCGGGGCCAAATCCGGCAACGACTTCGCCGGGCGCTGTCCGGGTTGATCGGACCGAAATATGCAAAGGCCATGCGTGCCGATATCGCCACCGTCGTATCCAACCTCCTGGACGGCCTGCCGACGGGCGAGGTCGACCTCAAGCGCGACTTTGCCGAACTCGTCCCCGCCGGCGTCTACTGTTCCTGGGTCAAAGCACCCCTTTCGGATGCGCGCTTCGTTGCCGACATGTCGGAGACGGTGTTGTCGATCTTTCGCCGTGACCCAAGCCTGACGCCGACAATCGTCGCCGCCTATGACGAGCTGTTCGACTATGCCTGCGCGCGCCTCGATGAGCGGCGGCGTGATATGGGCGGTGACTTTCTCTCAGCCTTGATCAGGATCGAGCAGGAGGGCGCCCTCAGCGTCGATGAGCTCGAAGATTTCGCGGTCATGCTGATCGAAGCGAGCACGGACAACACCTCCCATCAGATCGCCATCGCTGTCGATCGGCTGGCCACGATGCCCGAGGTCTGGTCAGCGATCGCCGCTGATCCGAACTTAGCCACACCGGCTGTCCGCGAAGTGATGCGACTTTGGCCGCGTTCCATTTCAACCTCGAGAACGGCGTTGGAAAACACTGAGATCGATGGCGTCGAGATTCCCAAAGGTACATCGCTGTTTGCGAGCTTCGGTGCCTGCCATCGTCAAGCCGACATGTTCGACGACCCGCACCGCTTCAGGCTCGATCGCCGCCCCTCACCGCCGCATATGAACTTCGGCGGCGGTGCTTTCTCCTGTCTCGGTCAGTATGTCGCCGTGATCGAAGTCGAGGAAGCCATCGCACAACTCGCCAAACGCCACCCTGACTTGCGTGTGGCCCGTGCTAAACGCGACTTCACCGCAATGTTTCAGAGCATTTCTGCTTTGATTGGCATCTGATAACTATGTCTTGTTCGGCTCAAAATGTTGAACGGCAGCACTGCCGCCGCGTGCGGGTAATGGGCCGCAAGGCAGCCACGCCAGGAGGCATCGCCTGAGGTGGGTGCTATCCACCACATTTCTGCCACAAGGCTGGCGGAAAGGTTGTGCCAGAATCTGCCCCTGCCACGGCAGAATGGACCGAAAATGGTGAAATCTTCACATCATCGGGTGTAGTGACCGGTATGGACATAAGCTTGGCGGTCGTCGAAGCTCAACATAAGGGAAACGACCCACCAGGTTGCTGCACGGGCTGAAGGGGAATGGCATGTTGATCCAGCCTGGAACCGTTCGTCAGCAATCATGGGGTGGCCTGAAGGACGACGATACGAGCCGACGAAATGACTGCGGAAGGTCAAAAGGGGGGGTGAAGGGGAATGACAGTACTCTTATCCGTCATCATATCCTTCGGGATCGTGATGGCATTGGCGCTGGTGACCTTCTGTGTCATCAAGTGGTGGAATCTAGAGGCGATCGGTGTGACGCCCGTGCCGCTTTTCACCTTCGTCGCCATCCTGTTCACGTCCGGGCTCGACGTCGGGCTGATCATGTTCCCGCTCGGTGAGTTCCCCACCTATGCCGATCCGGCCAATACTGGGGATTATGGGTTTACCAATCCGCTCGCCATCGAATTCGGGTTCTGGGGCTTCCTGATTTGGAGTTTCTACTTCCTGACCAGCTTCTATTTCTGCGTGGTCGAACCGCGCGTGAAATTCTTCGAAATCCCGTTCGTGAAGATCCTCAACAATATCGTGATCGTCGGTACCTGCGCGTTCACGGCCAGCCTCTTCCTGATCTACCTGCCGTTCTATATCCCCGAGATCGGCGATGGCGAAAGCATCGTCGCAACCTTCTACGTGATCGTGTTCTGCGTCATCCTAGCTGCTGCCTATTCCAGCACGGACATCAAGTTCGTCCGCATCTTGAGCGTCGGCTCCACCTTCCTCTTCGTCGCCCTGATCATTTTCATGTGGGTCTATGGCGGCATGGGCTTTAGCGGCATGGCCTCGAACCTAACGGAACTAACGTCAGGCTATTTCGGCAACATCCACAAGTTCGTGACGCCGATCAATGACTACCACGAATTCTATCTATTCTGGTGGTTCGCCTGGTCGATCATGATCGGACAGTTCACCTCCCGCTTCGTCGGTGGGCTTAAGACGCAGCACCTGCTGCTCGCCCTCCTGATCATCCCATCGATCCCGCTCGCGGTCTGGTTCTCGGTGCTCTACTTCTACTTCACCAATGGCATCGACACGACCGGCCTGTTGAACATCGCGATGATCATCGTCGGCATCACCTTCGTCATCAACTCGCTCGACAGCCTGATCCGCCTCTACTCCGACAATCTGTCGCTGACACCGTCCCGCCTCGGCAAGACCTGGTACATCGTGGGCAACGTGGCGGTGCTGTTCGGGCTGACCCTTCTCTTCCAGAGCCAGTGGCTCCAGATTCAGTGGATCGGCGCGATCGTCGTGGGCATCTACCTCGCCTGCGTCGCCTATATTCTAATGGTGAAGCGCGAGGACGTGGCCAGCATCGAGGCATCACCCGAGGAGAACACACTGGACTTCGGCAAGATCAACGCCACGAGCTGATCGGACACGTCTACGTCCCATGGCAGGACCAACCACGTCGTCGGTGATGCCCATCTCGGCGATAACGTCAGTGCTGAGGTCGTCGCAAATTTCCCCGAGACCGGCGCAAAGGTTCGCTGGTCGTCTAAACTATGGGCGCCTTTGGGTTACCTGCTCCGCGAAGGTCCGGTTTCGCCAAGCTAGCGAACGTCAGCCCCGCGGTTCCGCCCCTCCACGAGAACGGCCAGGTTGTCATTGCTCGTCATGAGAACGACACCATAGTCCAGCGAAATCTCATGCCACCAGCACTCGAGCTCGACGACGGAAAGTTCGTTCCGGCACCAGATGCTCAGCATGTGATCAAACGTATAAGTCGCGACGAAGATCGACGGACGGAGCGCTATGCTCATCACAACCGCCGCAAATTCAAAGATGCGTTGACACGCGTCCAAGCTTCGAGGAAATTCCGATGATCGCGTTGCATACAAATGTCACTCACGCGTCACCGGCCGATGTTCCTTAGATCTGTAGCTCGGCTAAACGACTGAAAGAATTAACAAGGCCCCTTGGCGGAACTGGTAGACGCTGCAGACTTAAAATCTGTTCTCCTACGGAGGTCCGGGTTCGAGTCCCGGAGGGGCCACCACAATAAAATCAGTGAGTTAGAAGACATTATTTTATTTTGCATTATCACCGTCATTCCGAATTGTACCTAAACCTTGCCAAACCGATTCTTCTGAGCACGTTCAGCAGCCTCTCGAATATGCGACCTTCGGCGGTGAGCGTAGCGCCTGGTCGTCGTGATACTGGCAGCACCTGTACCAAGGCTGCGTTGCCCGCTTCGTCCATCGAGGCCAGAGCGAAAGTGTGCCTCAGATCGTAGAAGCGCACTTCGGGTCGTGAACAATCTCCGGAGATTGCGCAATGGGTGAATGTCGATTGCGGGCTGGGTTGTTGCTGGAGGTTAGGCCGCTTCGTGCCGATTCTTGCCATTCAGCAAAGCTACCACACCGGTATCGATAAGGCCCAAGCGACAGCATCTATATCCATAGGCTCTGGGCAGGCCGTCCTTCGAATTACTGGCTCCCAAGTACCTGTGTGGAGGTCAACACGGAAATGGCAACAAGATCTCAGACCGAGGCGCACGATGCCAGCTTGCACCTCATCCGATATTACTCAGCGATCAGGTGCCGAGGTCAGTATTATCCATCGCTAGACTGCCGGTCCTTTGGGTTTCGTTGGCAAGTCCTGCCAATACTTCCCGGTAGCGACAATGCAACTGACACCTTCAGGAGCCGTCATGACCACAGTCCAGGTTTCACCGTCTTCGGTCGAAAATACTTCCAGGACTTTGCCATCGGTAGCGAGGCCAAGTGATACTGGCGTTTCGGTGTGCTTGCTGTCCAGAAAGTTGGTTACCTTGTCATGAGAGGCACACTCTAGCTTTCGTACATCGGATGCCTGCTGCGCGAAGGCCGAATTTGTGCTGAATGAAGCAGCCATCACCAACATGGCGGCGAGCGCAAGGAAAGTGAAACCAAAAACGCGAAGGCCAACAGGCAAAATTGAAATCCTCGGGGACTGTTCCATAGTCACTTTCTCCTTCGTCTAACTATGATGTAAGTTGGGTGGCAGTCGATGAAGATCATGTATCCTTTGTAAGGAATAGAACGCCCCTTTCATGTGACCATTGATACAGATCACATGAAATTCAACGCGCGTTACCATAGTCATCATTTTACATTTACTTTAAGCCCTTGAACCCTAGTCGTGCCCTCGCATTATTGCTGCGCCACCGAAATCATCATCGCAGGATAGGGGCGTCCAGAGCAATCGTCGGGCTGTTGCTACGCCCGCTTGCACTTGGATTGCAAGAACCTCCCTTCCGCGTTGGATCAACCATGGAAGAAAGGCGTTTCGCGCTATAGGTGAAGGTCGTTTTGTGGCAACCTTTCACATCCTCGCTGCGCACTGCCTTCGTTGGAATGGTCGGTGGAAAGCACTGTGGCAGGAGTGGGGGCTGGTGGCGGGCATTCGCTGGGCCTCGCTACTGGCGGAAGTNNGACCCAATTCGGCCAATGGCTTTTCCAGAGCCATGTTATTCCCGATCATGCGATGTCTATACCGACGTTGTTTGGCTTTGCTAAACATCTTACAAATCGAGGATAGAGGGTATGAGTTCGCAAGCGATAGCGATCGAGGGCCGGCTTCAAGCTGCAATTGAAACTGAGGAGCTGAATGGGCTTCGGCTCGGCGCTCTCGCTCGCACGATCAGCATGGCAGTTATTGCCGTCTGGCTTGGCCTCCAATTGCCCCTTACCGAAGTTCTCTTCTATTGGATGCTGCTTGCCGGTTTCATTCTTGCCGGATGGCTGCCTTATGATCACTTGCGTCGAGGCAAGCGGTGGTCTTGGCCGCGCTACGTCTACCCATTGGTCGACGCGGCACTCTTGGCGTTTACTCTGCTAGTGCCCAATCCGCTTGACGCCATGACCTACCCTCCACCGATGTTTCTGCGGTTTGGGAACGAGATCTATTTCTTCATGCTCATCGCATCGGCTATCTTCTATTATCGCCCCCACATCGTCATCTGGTCGGGATTCTGCACAGCTTTTGCCTGGGGAGCGGGTACGCTCTGGATCGCTTTTCTACCCGAGAGCCATCGGTTCGACTGGGATACACTCCATCAATCTGCCAGCCTCGATGAGGAAATTGCCTACAAGCTGATGCCAGAGCTGGTCGACCTCAACCAACTCGGCACACAGGCCATCGTATTCCTGCTTGTTGCCGGATGCCTTGCCCTGGCCGTATCCCGCTTCCGAGCACTCATGTTCAATCATGCGCATGCGGAGCGGGAGCGCTTCAATCTCTCTCGTTACTTCTCACCGAACATGGTCGAGGAACTCTCCAGGATGGATGAGCCACTCGGCACGGCTCGTGCTCAACATGTAGCAATCCTATTTGCCGACATTGTCGGATTCACCAGCTTGGCGGAGACGCAATCACCAGAGAAGGTCTTTGCATTGCTGCGCGAAGTCCTTGGATTGATGGCACGGCAGGTTTTCCAACATCAAGGCACGCTCGACAAATATCTGGGTGACGGCGTCATGGCCACCTTCGGAACGCCGCGCGGCAATGGCCATGAGGCCAAGGATGCCCTTGCCTGCGCGCTCGCTATCCTGGCGGGTATCGAGGCCATGAACCAGCAGCGAAAAAGGCGTGGTGAGCAGCTAGTCGAAATCGGCATCGGCGTTCACTACGGCCCAGTGGTCCTCGGCGACGTCGGCGATCAAAGTCGCCTCGAGTTCGCTGTTGTGGGTGACACCGTGAATGTGGCTAGCCGTTTCGAGCGCCTGACCCGAGAACTCGGCGTCAACCTTGTTGTAAGCAGCGATCTGATATCGGCTTTGGATGAGAGCGCACGGGACCTCGCTAATGGCCTCCATCTCAGTGAACCAAAACATATCCGCGGGCGCGATAAGCCTGTGCTGGTCTGGACAGTGTAAAGGTCCGATGCTGGCAGATTGTGATGAAAAAGTCGAAGCGAATACTTGGGGTGGGATTTCGTTAGAATGACGTCCTTCAAGATACATTCTTGCTAAATGAAATTCTAAGAAAACGCTGCAATTGGAAATTCGTTCTAGGTCGAGAAGCACCTTTCGGGTGGCGCAGACTATTTCATCACAATCGGCACCAAGCCGACCTGCACTCGACGTCGATATCGCCTTCGTCGACGTTGGCAACCGTCTGGCTGCGGTGGCACCTGGCCTATAAAATAATGTCGTTTGGACCGGCCGCCATTCAACTTGCCGCTAACGTATCAACGGATCGAACCCCCAGGAGAAGAGCGGCCTGCCGCCATCCTTGGTGACATGAATGACATCCTCGAGCCAGATCCGTTCATGTTCGCTGCCGGGATAGAGGAGATGGACAGGCGCCATCATGTTCTCTTCCAGCATCCAATCGGCGTTGGACTGTCCATCCGCCCTGGTGAGCTCGACATCCATGTGTGAAAGGCCGAGGCCGTGGAAGAACACCAGCGCAAGCCCGGGATCCGGTACGCCTTCCCTACGGTAGATGTCTCGTCCTTTCGTCTGCAGCTCGCTAATACGCACGCCTGGCTTCATCTCGTCGACTAGCATCTGGGCTACCTTGCCGGTAGCATCGGAAAACGTCTTGGCGCCGGCCTCCGGCTCGCCGTCGACTACCCAGGTTTTGCCACCGTCCCAGCAATAGAGATCGAGGGTGCCATGGCAATCGAACATGACATGGGTGCCAGGTTTAACCTCGTTATCCTCGAGGCAATTGGACAGCATCAGCGTCTGATCGGCGCCGCGCGGATGACCCCAGACCATGCCGCCTGGATCGCGGACGAAGCCGCCGAGATCAGCAACCGCCATCGCATAGGCCCGGTTTAGATCCCGCCAGGTGGCGCCTTTGTCCCAGGCCGCCATGGTCCGCCTGATCGCCGTCTCGTTAAGCGCGGTCGAACGCTCCAGAAGGCTGATCTCGGTTTCGGTCTTGACCGCCCGGGCGAACATCAGCGGATCGTAGCCATCAGCCACCGTCAGGCCTTCGACACCAAGACGCACGCCGAAGCCCATATCGTCGAACGCGACCCGCCCCTGATCGAGCTTAAGGTCGCGCAGGGCTTGCCGTATCGCCTCAGCCTGGCTGAAGACATAGCGCTTGCGCGCCTTCGCTATCCAGTCGACGTCGGCGGCACCAGCTGGAATGAACCGGTCGATCTCATCCTGTTCTGGCGGCCGGTCGATCGGCAGCATCACGCCCCGAAACGGCCTGACGTCCTCGACCCAGCTTGGCTGGGTCAAAAAGCTCGCCAGGTAGTATTCCGCAATCACCAGAATCGGATGGTCCGACTGATGGCGTGAGATGACGACCGCATAGGGGCGCGGTTCATCGGACTTGTGGGCAACACCGTTGAAGGACGTGAGGTAGTAGACGTTGAGCGCCGTGGTCGCGACGATCCCGTCCAGATCCCTGGCCTTCAGCGCATGCAGTAGCCTGTCGAGATGGCAGATGCGCGGTGGCAATGCTACGCGTGTGAAACGGGTGTCAGCGACAACGTCAGTCATGGCCAAGCCTCCTATTTCGACTCTTTCTTCAAGGTAACGCGGAAGATGGCACTGGCCAAGAGAAGCCAGTTTGTGGAAGCGCGGTCCGACGCATGGTTCCTCCGGGGTGCTAGCCGAAGCTACCTGTAATGTCCGGAGCCGCCGGGCCAGGCTGCTCTTTAAACCCTACCTGCCAGACGGTGGCGTTGACCCGCATCCGCCCCTCGGATGTGCGGTCGTTCCGACATGAATTAGCGGATTGCAGACACGAAGAAATTGCTATGAATTGAAATGCGCTTTGGCGTTTGGAGGCGACTGAAGAGATGGACAGACATACTGAGATTAAGGCTGGTTACTCGGTCTACTCACCTAAATCCTTGAAGCTTTACGATTTCATCGTTCATGGGGTATCCAACCGGTGGCTTTGGCGGTGCCCTACAGACAGATTGATCGAACTATATAACCGCAACGTCACGAATGAGCATCTCGACATCGGTGTTGCCACCGGGATTCTGCTGGATCGGGCCAGCTGGCCAAGCCGAGACCCGAACATCACTCTGTTAGACCCGAATATCCACTGCCTTGAAGCTGCCGGTGCTCGTATTGCCAGATTTTCTCCGGAAACTGTCGAAGCTGATGTCTTCGAGCCTCTCCCGCTGGAAACGAAGTTCCAATCGGTCAGTCTTTGCTACCTACTGCATTGCCTGCCTGGCGCCATGAAGGATAAAGCGCCAGCGGTGTTCAAAAATGTCTCGAATGTGATGGAGAAAGGGGCGACGATCTTTGGGGCAACGTTGCTTCAAGGAGAGGCGCCACGGAATTTTACGGCTAAAGCTCTTATGAACGTCTACAACAAAAAGGGCGTTTTCTCGAACGATCAGGACACATTCGAAAACTTGAAAGCAGCCCTAGAAGAGCGGTTTTGCAGTGTTTCGATGGAAAGACTTGGATGTGCGGCGCTGTTTGAAGCGAAACTGGCTTGATAGGCAGGACTTCTGTTTGATGCGCTCAAACGTCCCACGACAATTCCATCCGCAGGTCTGCTTAAATGCCCACCTGCACTAAAGACAAGAATTGGTACGAAGCGCCGCTAAGCTCGATCACCGCCAGTGACCGAATTGGCCGGAAAAAGTTGCCGTTACCCGAACGTCAAGGATGACGCTGTTGACCCGAGGAAGGCATTAGCGAAAGGCAGGTTCCTCAATACCCAGAAGCTTTCGGGAGCCTGATCGTGACGCCTGTCCTGTCGGTCGATAGGTCCTCACAGCCGGCGAAGATACGCCTGGACGGCCTCAGGGGGCATCTCGCTGAACTGCTTTTCTTTGAATGCTTCGCGCATCTTCGCCTTGGGGTGCATGTAGCCTGCGCCGATAACCGTCTCCCCTTTGTCGCAGACGACGTAACGGGAAATTCTTTGGCCATGAGGTGACAGTTCCTGCCAACGCTCGAAGGGCATGCAGCGCATGATAGCTTCGCTTCGGAACCAAGGTGCGAAATATTCGACGTTGGGCATGGCGCGCACGTCTTTGGACAGATTCGGTGTGCCACCATGCCAGGCGCGGATGTCACGAAAGATAGCACTTCCCGCTGGCGCCGGACAAACGGTGCTCAGTTTCATCCAATCGGGCTCGTCGGCAAGGCTCGGTATCGGTGCTCGCCAGCGCTGGCTGCCAGGAATCTGACGGATCGGGCCGTTCTCGGTTGTCAGGTCGATCATCGGGAAATTGATGGTTAGAACCGGAACGGGCATGTCGCGCATGTTGATATGGCCGAAGGGATCGGGGAGCTCGGACCACATATTATCGGAATGCAGACCCTGATATTCAATCGCGCCGGGCATGGCGATATCGCCGCCGGATCCGCCGACCACATAGTTCACAGAGCCAAAAATCTCGGTCAGGATCGGCGTCGTGGTCTCCAGATCGATGAGTTCGCACCATTCTTTGACGTGCAGCATGTGACGGGAGGCCGATCCGCCGCCGAATGAGTAGCGATGCGGAAGGCCACCCGCCCCACCGCCGGCGGCGCAGGTCGGGTCATCGGCCATGAGATCGTCCACAGCCTTGGCGGAAGCTTGCTGAATACGCGCCAGTTGCGCCGGGTCAAGCACGTCCCGCACCACGACGAAACCATCGCGATGGAGCAGGGCGGCGGCCCGCTTGACATCACCGGGTGCGACCAACTCCAGACCCTTGATGCCGTTCTCGCTGTGCAGCCTTTCGCGCAGTGCTGCGACATGGGGATCGTCATAGGCGCGCGTCCAATGCGCACATGACGGATCGCCTGCGACCAGGTTCATGTGCTCAGGGGTCGTTTCGATCTCGATTTCAGCCGCTGCCGAGGCAAGCCCGTCGGGGTTGTCGTTGGTCCCCGCCCCTCGAGGGCGGTTGGCAAATCCGTTCGGTGGCACCGACGCATTCCACCCCACATGTTTTATTTCAGCGTCGTCAACCATGACGTTCCCCTCTCTGACAGCCGGAGCTTAATTTGGGATCATTGTTTCAAGATGTCTTAATAGCACGCCGTAATATGTGGCGTGGTTGCCTGTGGCAAATTTTACCCGTTTCGCAGGCAGCGTTCTTACTGCCTCTATTGCTGACGAATGACGGCGCGAGAATGAAGATGCGGGTGCGATCGCGCCAGCCTTTATCAAACGACGGCTTTCCGATCGGGTAGCTGCCGCGGCTTGAAAGAGCTCCGAATGACGTGGTTTGGCCCCGATCGGACTAGTCTTGTTGGTATAGGATCGATTTTCCATCGGTCGAGGCAATGCTTGATTCGTCCTCGAGAGCGTCGAGTGGCAGGATAGAGGCAACCTGCCGAAGCCTAGCCGGACAAAGATTTGGACTATCTTCTATTCACGTTGGTTGGCTTAGCCGGATCGATGGTATCGGCTATCTTCGGATTTGGCACAGCACTCCTTGTCTTGGCGATCGGCTCACACATTCTACCAGTCAAAGAAACGATTGCTCTCGCAACGGTTTTGTTTGCAGCATCAACTGTTACCAAGACAGTGCTGTTTGGCCAACACATCGAATGGAAGACCGTCGCCATCATGGCGTTGAGTTGTCTGCCATTTGCCTATTTGGGTGCTGAGTTGCTCGCGCTGGTGCCAGCAGGTCTCATCAAACGACATCTTGGTTTGATGGTCCTGATCTATCTTGGCCTAAGCCTGACAAACCGACTGCCCACATTCAAAATTGGTACGACCGGACTGATCGGAGGATCGGCGTTCTATGGATTTGTGTCAGGCTTCCTCGGTAGCGGAAACTTGATCAAGGTCATCATATTTCGCGAGATGAAGATTACAAAGGAGGCATTCGTTGGGGCCATGGCGGCAACATCGGTCATGTCCAACTTAGCAAAGCTTGCGAGTTATGCACAGACCGGTTTGTTAACGATCGAAATGGCTTGGCCAGCAATTGTTTTGGTGCTGGGTGCGATCGGCACTGCGATTCTGGGGCGTACGATTTTGATGAAACTCGACGTGAAATGGTTCGAATTCGGGATGCAGATTCTGCTGGGCTTCGCTGCAGGCGCCCTTCTTCTATGAAGCGGCAAGTTTTACCGCGCACTCGAATAGTGAGTGGCTGCAATTGATGGCACATCCCTTCCTCCAGGCCGGCGAAGAACATCAAGCCGGCATAGCGGTGGACCAGATCGCCTCAAGCTTGCACGGCCAGGATGCAGCCATAGAGTAGGCTATCCATCCTGGTCTCGCTGGACCGGTAGATCATCTCTCGCAGAGTGTCGTCATCGAACGGCAGAAGCTGTGCGGATCACGAACGACAGCAAGCACAACCAGAGCAGCACTTTGATCACCGGCCGCTTAGTCGTGACCAACCAGAGCAGGAGGAGTGGAAAGAAGAAATAGAAATGCTCCTCGATCGCGAGCGACCAATGCTGCCAGGTCGGTCCCTGGTAAGGGTGGAAATTCAGATAGTAGTTCTGAATTCAGAAGATCGAGGCCAGTGCTCGCGGCATGTCGAGCCAGTCACGATCTACATAGTGTTGGAGGCAGGCAACGCCGATCATCGAGACCACGATCGCCGGCAGCAATCGAAACGCTCGGCGTTTGTAGAACGCCAGCAGATCAATGGTACCGGTCCGATCTAGCTCTCTCAGCAGGAGATGAGTGATGATCAACCCGGAGATCACGAAGAAGGCGGTGACGCCGAAGCCGCCTGGGAACATGTTGATCTTGGTGAAGTGCCCAGATCACTAAGGCGATGGAGAAAGTGCGCAGGCCGTCTAGGCTGTGGAAGCGTGGACTCTTGGAGTAGACGCGGCCGAAATCGCCGAGGCAAGACTAGCAATTGGTCATGATTGGCCCTCCGTTCTGTACCAATTCTGTACCTAAAGGATCCGAGACTTCTGGATTTGGAACGGGCCGTCTCGACATTACTTGCCGCAATATCCTAGAAATGCGCCGAATTTTATCGAGATTTTTCGGATGAAATTGAGAACAGAGAACTTAAAATCTGTTCTCCTAGGGAGGTCCGGGTTCGAGTCCCGAAGGGGCCACCAAGCAAAATCAGGCCATCGGGGCGAAACTGCTCACGAAGGTAGTGGATCAGGCGACAAGATCGGGCCTGCCTCTTCGACTCCGCGTGCTGACCGAGAATCAGCGCTAGCCTGACGAACGAGTTTCTGGGCTTTCTGGTGGGCTTCCGCGAGAGTGCAAAGAGCTGGAAAGAACCCCAAGGTCGGCCACAAAGGAAAGAGCCTGAACATCGCGCTAGCCGCTCGTCATCCAAATCCGCACATCGTCCTGTGTGATGCTAAAATCCCACCTGTGGATTGCTCTATCACTTTTGATATGCCGCCTCGTATGGTTCACGACAGGGTCAGCTCGAATTCAAACAGCCACTGCGTTCACGAACATATTGATGGAACCGGCACAATTGCTCCCAAAGCGCTGCGTCAACTTCGTGAAGAGGAGCTCTTAAGGGATCACCAGGTCGGCATGGGACGAAACGATATTCATCGAGCTCTAAATGAATGTCTTCGATCACGTAGTCCCTTGGCTGTGAGAAAAACCTGACAGCCGTGTTCGCGCCACGCAGCGAGTCGCTTGCTGTCCAACTGCGCAAGATTGACACGTCGAACAAGTTGCTAAGTCCGAGCGTGTCAAAGAGACGAGAAACCGCGGTTTCTGGTTCTCTCGCCTCCTCATGAAGATAGTACGCGACCTGAATGCCATGATCCGCTGCCACGACGGCGAGTTGATGCACATTAAAGGAGGCTCGAACAAATGTTCTCATGAGATCATCCGGTGCAATTCGACTCTGCCAACAGCGCCACCAGGACTCGATGGTAGCCAAGGGGTCTCGTTCCATGACCACGAGCGTAATATCTTGCCTCCGAAAGCCGACATCTAGAAGAACTTGCAGTGGCGAGAAGGCACATTCGGCCGCCACATACGGACCAAACGTTTCTTTCAGGAAAACAACTGGCTGATCGGTGGCAAGACTCCAGGGTGGGCATAGCTCGCCGACGAGCTTATAGCGAAGGAGCGTTTTGATCGGTTGATATAGTGCCGCCAGACCAGCGTGCCCAAATACATTGGCAAGCGGTGTCGAACCGACGCGGCATTTACCGCAGCACAGGATCACATGGGGACGAGCTCCACCCAATCTATCGCTCAACTCATCGACCAGATATCGATGAAGCTCTGAGGCTTCGATGATTTGTCGCTGAAAGCGCCGCTTCCGATCCGGGGTGAAGTGACTTTCATTCGTCGGCAGGCCATCAGCGAGGTCATTGTCCGCACTGAGCGGTTCACAACCTTCATCAAGAAACATCAAGAGGTTCTCCCGACTCTTTAGTTCAAAGTAGCCGTCAACTTATGCGAGAATTTGCGATTGCTGCCATATACCGAAAATCATTGATCGAACCATTGTGATCAATCTCTCTCTTCTTGCTTAGCGCTACATAGAGACTTCCCAGAACGATCAGCGCGGCACCAATAAGGGTCGCCACGGTCGGTGCTTCAGCAAAGACGTAGGCACCGAGGAGTATTGCGAAGATCAGTCGACTGTACTCGAGCGGCGCGAGCTTGCTCGCCTCATGCAGCCGGTAGCCCCGGATCATGCAATATTGGCCAAGATTGGCGAGAATGCCGATGACGAGGAGAAAGACGAGTTCTCCCAGTGTCGGCGTCTTCCAGGTCAACCAAGCCGGTGCAGCCGTGACCAGGGTCATGATCAAGCTGGTGTAGAGCAGGATCGTCAGCGCAGTTTCCTGCTTCGCGAGCGAACGTAGCATGAGCTTGACTGCAGCAATGGCCAAAGCTCCAATCAGCGCTACGACGGCGGCCAGTTCGACGATGCCACTATCTGGCTGAATCAGGAGGATGACCCCCAAAAAGCCGACGATGGTGGCCATCCAGCGGTTTCGGTCGACAGTTTCACCAAGGAAAACACCGGCTAGCAGAACCACGAACAGTGGGGACGTGAATGTGATTGCCGTCGCCTCCGCAAGCGACATGTGTACGACAGCATAGAAGCCGGCCATCATCCCCACGGCTCCAGCGACGCCACGGCCCGTTAGAAGAGTCAAATGCTTCGTGCGAAACACCTGTGCACCGCGACGAGCGACCAAAGGCAGAATGAGGGCTAACCCAAAAGCGGCCCGAAAAAAGGCTACCTGGAAGCTGCTCATGTGCTCACCAAGTCCTTTGGCGATCGACCCCATCGTCACGATGCAAAAGCAGCTGAGAACGACCCAGAGCGCGGCTCGAATGGCAGGCGACGTGCGCCTTCGCCTGCGAACTGAAACTGGTCCAGGCATTCGGGGCGATCGAGAAACCATCAGAAGAACCTACCGCGTCTTTTCTTGCGCAGCATTCTCTCAGTTGACGGCATCAGCAGCGGCGTCTCCCTGCGCCAAGTCCAGCCGATAGAGATAGTCGTCGACAAGCGGTAGTCTCGGCCATCCACCGAAATCAGCGCGCGGGTCCAGGTCCCTAAGCTTGGGATGACGACCGGCAGAGCGAAGCTTATGCAAGTTCTCGATCAAACGCTCTGCAAGCTGCTGAACACCTTTGAAGCGTGCCGTGTCAGGCTTCCAGTTGTATGCGGCAATCGCGGTCCGAACAGCAATCGTCTCGACCTCGACAGCGCCTATCAACCAGGAATAATCCTCGCGATCGAAGCTGCTTGCCGTGTAGCTGCCCTTATAGTCGACCTTCGGCACGGCTAGAAGTCGAACGCCGTCGGAAATATCGACGCCCTCCAGAAGCGGCATTGGTTTTCCTGAGACGAAAATCGCTGCTGCGATTTCACCGGATTTGACGAGTTCAAGCGCTGTGCGATCATCGTAGAACGTTCGTTCGACATCCACATCGAGCTGTCCGAAGATAATCTCCGACGTCAATTCAGCGCCACTTCCGCGCACGCCAAAGTTCACCTTCTTGCCGGCAAGTTGCTCGAATTCATAGATGCCATGCTTCACAAGAACATGAACCTCCTGATCGAAGAGTGGCGTCATGATTCGAAGCCGCTCCTCCAGGTCGGGATAGGCGTACTGCTTGGCGTATTGCAGATAGTCCATCTGAACGACAGCTGCATCAACGCCTCCGAGGTAGAGTAGATCGGTGACGTTTTGGCCCGAGCCTTTCCCGGTCATGGTGATGAGACGCAGACCATCGCTCTCCACAGCAAGCGCAATGTCGCCGATAGCCCGTGCAGAAGTTTGGGTACTTGGCCCGGTGACAATGCCGACCCGACCGCGATTGACCGTCTCCCGAGCCTCGGCATGGGTTTGGTAGCGCGCAAGGAAAGCTTCGCCAAAGCCATTGTTGCTCGCGACCGGTAAGAGCTGTCCGCGCTCTTGAAAATAGCGCTCCGCCCCGGGATGCATTGGCACCGGCAAACCGACAGCAGCCTGATCGACATCGATCTGCTTGGCTGCGGAATGGAGTGACTGCAGTTTGTCGAGGTTGTCGAAGATTGTTTTCGTAACGCTGTAGACGACGTCGTCCGGAATATCGCTGCGCACAGCCAGAATATTGGGTGTCGCTATGCTGGCAACGCCCTCCGTCTGTCCGGGATAAGTGCCAGCGGGAATGATCTCCCTTGACCAGAGGCCGGCACCGGCGTCCAGCCTTTTTAATTGTTCGTCAGTGACCTCCAAAAGCACAGCGTCCGATCCCGTTTTGCTGAGCGTGTCAGAGACGGCCGAAACGGGCACACCGGCGGAAAGATTCATGACCGAAATAGCGCCTTCGGCAAAGAGTTTGACGCTCCCTTTGTAACCTTCATGAAGAAGTTCGAAGTCGTTGATCGGGGTTCCCAGGCGTTCGAGCAGGAGGCTATTTTTTAAAATCGTGCCCGAGTTCTCCTTACCGAAAGAAGCCGGCTGTCCGACAGCATTCGAGAGATCGTCCAGCGTGCCCGACTTCGCGAACTCGGATCGGAGGACGAAATGATCTGTACTGCGCCAGAGAGATCCGATGGCACGGAATCCATCAAAGGGCCCATCTTTTTCGAATTTGCCCAAGCCACCAGCGGCTTGATAGGCTGCGAGGCCCGAGATGATGGCAAACTGGCTTGCGTTGTTGCGTAACAGCTCGATGTTCTCTCCAGAACCTGCTGTCGGGATAGCGACAACGTCAATGCCATCGTCTGGAAAGAGTTCGAACTTCACCAAAGTCGAGATTGCGACACCAATCGGGTAGTAAGTCCCGCCCGCTGTTGCCGTTGCCAAGGTGTATTGTTCTTCGGCCTCCGACGGTCCGGTAAATAGCGAAAACACCATCATGAACACGGTCATCGTGCTCGAAGAAATTCGACTTAGTTGCATCACTTCCTACCCGTCATGATGACCTTGTTCAGGTCGATCCTGTTCTTTTGCTCGATCCAGTCAAAACAGTAACTAGCAGCTGAATAGCATTGACGAGGCACTTGCTGGCCTACTTTGACAATAAAAACTCGATGCGCCTGCTGATGGTCAATCCGCCTCCCGCGCAAGCCCTACATACTGCCAGGGTTATTCGCGCAGCGCGGAAAGAATTCTTCGGCAACAAGACAAAGCGTAACTTGGTTTTGACGTCCCAATTGCCTATGAAGGTTTTGAATACAATCTTATTGCACCGCCAGGTTTCTGCCAGATTTCTGTGGACAATACAATCATTGCTAATTGGCGAATTGATATATTAATCGCCAAATACAACCTATAGTTTTACAGCTCATGTCTTTAACATCTATAATGTTACACGGCCCGATCGATACCGAGATGCTTACAGGTGAGAGAATCCTTTTCGAACTTAGGCGGTAGGCAAGATGAGTGACGTGACGTTTGCGAATGCTGTGTCGTTTGAGTAACAATTATTCTCGTAAGCGATGAAAGCAAAAACAAACCAATTAAGCATTATTCAATAAATATTAATTCAATCAAAAGCTTTTATTCAATAACCTTTGCTGGGTCAGGAGCAATTGGAGAATACTGGATGTTCACGTGATTCGAACATGAAGCGACAGCCACGACATTTTGATCGCTTAAGTTACTTAGAATCGAATTAGTTTAACCCAAAGATTATCCATACAAACATTTATGCTATGGGCATATCGCGAAAAGTTGATAAAAGCACAGCCATCTTGGGTTCATCTATCTTGATAGGTGCGTTTCTACAAACGATGTCCCGGCAAGGGGCTGAGTGCATCGATTAAAGACTGTGTTGGCAAGGATTGGAATTGTCGATATCTGCGCATAACACGTGCGTACGGCCCTTTGACACTCTTCACGATACTTCGAGATCAAGAAACCGTCGTGCGTCTTTTTCGCCTTGTTTCATAGCAGGACAGTAGTACGGGCGGCCTGATCAAAAAAAGGGGACTGTATCACAATGCGGAAAAGCCGAAGATCCGGATCAACCTTCCGAGGAG
Organism: Geminicoccales bacterium; assembly: GCA_050633905.1. GTDB lineage: Bacteria > Pseudomonadota > Alphaproteobacteria > Geminicoccales > Geminicoccaceae > JANQPX01. Next base: position 84,963 of record JBOEHJ010000013.1, on the reverse strand, counting down.
CAATCTTGTTCTGCTGCAGTCTGCTCTTAGGTTGGCAGGCCGTGGCTCAGCAGAAGCCGCAAACGCATAGCTACTCCCTCGCGCTCGTTACTTCAGATAGCGAGCATTTCCCCATCGGGGTCGCAATATCATCGCTGATCAAATTGCGATTGCTTCCACATCACCATATCGACTTAACGACTATCAGTACGGAAGCCTACACAACAAATCTCGAGCTTGTGCTTGAAGATCGCGCGCAATTTGCCTTGATGGTTGCCCCCCCAGTCGATGATCTACATGCCGAATTCGAAGACGACGGCGTTTTGCGTGCCCTTGCCGCTATTGGCAGCTCTGGCGTCGATGATGCAAAGGCTCCAAGAAGATCAGATCAAGGCATCGGCAAAAGTTACTTTCTAGCGGTCCGTGCCGACGTTGACGACGATGTCGTCTATAAGATGACCAAGACAATCTTTGATCACCTGTCCCAGTTGCAGACCATCGATGAGAATGCCAAGCGGGTCACGCTTGAAGATGCGACGATCGGTCTCCCGGTGCCCATTCATGAAGGAGCGCTCCGCTACTATCGCGAGCGAGAAGTTTCCATGCCGGCATTGGCCGAGTTCTTCACGAGCAGCTCGCTGGAGCGCTACGAACTCCCAGCCGACGCTCGCGCGAGTATCAATGATAGCACAGTTGGTGTCCTGGCCGCCGATTCGAGTGCTGCCGATCAGATGATAACGGATGACCTCGCAACGGTCCTCGAAGATGAAGACGGCTTACGTCTGATTTCCATGGCAAGCGCGGATTCGTTAAACCACCTTGGTGACCTGATCTATCGGGAAGGTGTGGACCTGGCGATCATTCCAGCAGACCTTCTCACTTACGCAAGAAAGAAGGAAATCTATCCCAACGTTGTCGACCAGGTCCGCTACATCGCGACACTCTTCGACGCGGAAGTCCATCTTCTTGTCAACGAGAGCATCAAGACGATTGACGACTTGAAGGGGAAGCGTGTCAGTTTCGGCATCGATAACAGCACGGCTGCACTAACTGCTGCTAGTGTATTCGACGCACTGAACCTTCCGGTCGTTCAGAGATCGCTCGAACTCGAGGAGGCCATCGTCGAGCTCAAGACCGGAGCGTTGTCAGGCGTTGTGATCGTAGGTGCGAAGCCGCTTCCCGAGCTTGCGTCACTTCGGCCGGACGACGGATTAGCCTTGCTGCCGATAGCGCAAAAAGATGTCACCGATGCATACGAACCGGCGACGATCGAAGCGAACGACTATCCTGGGTTGTTAGCGCCAGATCAGGCCGTGAGCACGATTGCGGTGCCGACGGTTCTTGCAACGTACAATTGGCAGCCCGGAGGTGAGCGATATGCGGTTGTAGCGCGGTTCGTTGTCGCTTTCTTTGAGAGGCTTCTTGAACTCAAAAACGAGGGCCGCCACCCTAAGTGGCAGATTATCGATCTCACGGACGAACTCCAAGGTTGGAAGCGCTGGCATCCCGCCGAGACTTGGATACAGGAGATCGTTGACAAAAAGGACGCGTTGAAGAAGGCGAACAGGACAAGAAAAGGTCTCAACGCCATCGGCTTGAGATCAGCGAGCAATGAAATCGGGCGCGAAGGGGAGGCGTTACTTGTCGACTGAAGCGATTGTCCCCCCGCGAGACGAGCGAAAGGTGGAAGCTGCGGCTGAGCAAACCTACGGCTCGCGAATTCTATCTCGTCTTTCCAATGCTTTCAGTCGGCACCGCGGCAAGATTTTTTTGCTAGCGATGGCGGCCACGACCGCCATGACCGCTTATGTTCTGATGCGCCCTAACTACTATGTCGCCCATGCCGAAATCCTGTTCGATCAGAACGCGATCGCAGTCAAAGGTTTTGATCAGCGCTCATCAGAGCGCCCACCGAACACACCGCACGACTACCTTGGCAGCGAAGCTAAGCTGATCGGATCTGCACTAATCGTCGAGCAGATCCTTAATGATATCAATCCGGAATTCGACCGAGGACCATTCTTCAACGTTCGAGATCGCTTGATGATGCTTATCGGCGAGAAATCTGACTCTGAAGACCATCGTCTGTCGTCGTCGCGCCGCCTGGATGATTTTCGTTCCCAACTCTTGATCGAAGCTGATTCGTCGACATCGGTGATCACCATTTCCTATCGCTCACCGGATCCGGAAATCGCAGCAAGGGTCGCCAATGGGCTCGCACAGGCGTTTCTTGAACACAGAGTTGAGAGCCGGCAGCAGGCCATGCAGCAGGAGATTCGTCAGCTTCAACGTCTCACCGAAGCTTCCCCGGCATTGATCGAAGAGAAGAAAGCACCATTGGCCGGCCCTCTTTTTATCCAAGGCACGTCGCCGGTCGAGCGGCGCTACGCCAGGTTATCAGAAGAGTTGACCAACGCCACACTCGAGCTTGCCAATGCCAGAGCCCGATTGACCGAAGCTCCCTTGGACGCTTTGCCGGTCTCGCCCGAAGAGGAAAGCGCGCGTGTAGCCGAGAAACTCCGTTCGGAAGCACGCACCGCCGAAGCGCGTTTCGATGAGCTGCAAACCATGGTCGAGGACGTCGAAGCCGAGCTCTCGGATGCGAGGAACGATCATCTCAATTCTCATGCCTTAGCAGAGGATGATACGGGATTTCGGCGCTTCTACGAGGCTATGATCGATCGTAGGAATCAGATAAGCGAATTTGTGGCTACCTCTTCCGACACAACGAGAATTATCGAGCCAGCGTCCATCCCGAGCCGTCCAAGCATGGTGAGTGGTGCCTTCCTTATAGGTCTAACTTTTTTCGGAGTAGGTGCGCTCGGCTTTGTCGGAGCTATCTTGGCTGAGCTTCAACGCAAAGGGTTCAACGATGTGGATGAGGCCGAGAGCTATCTTGGACTCCGCGTTCTCGGCATGCTGCCCAATGTGCATGGCGTCGTACCCCTTTCTGCCAAGCTCCAACTTTCGTCGCGCGAGAAACGCTGGGCGCTCGAAGGCTACACCTTCATCGAGGGCGTGCGCGGCATCTTCAACGCGATATTGCCGCCTCGCGGAGAGAGTTCCACCCAGTCACACCGGGTCGTGGCGATCACGTCCTGTTTCCCCGATGAAGGCAAGACAATCTTGGCACTTAGTCTGGCTCGGCAATCGGCAGCTGGCGGTGCTAAGGTGCTCCTGGTCGAGGGGGATATGCGCAAGGTCGGCCTAGCGACGAAACTGACCACTGTCTCACCGAGAAATGGTTTGGTCGATCTACTCTCTGGCAAGGTTGATTGGGTTGACGACGTCATCGTCAAAGAGACAGAGAGCGGCGCAGATCTACTGCTTGCATCGGGACCGAGCGAAGACGCTTTCGCCCTATCGCGCTCGGTCCAATTGAAGACTTTGCTCGGCAGTTTAAAGGCGCGCTACGATCTCATCATCGTCGATTGCCCCCCCGTTCTCGGTGTCAGTGACACGCTCGTCCTTTGCGACGAGGCCGACGAGGTCCTGTTCGTTGTTCGCTGGCAAGAAACCCACCGCAGCGCGGTGCGATCGGCCATTCGCGCGCTAGCCCCCCGGCCGATCGCCGGTGTCGTTCTGACACAAGTCGATCTCGCTGATCGCTTGAGGTACGCAACAGCAGGTAAGTACCAGTATCAAGATACGTTCTAAGCAGCAACCGATCACCAAGTTACTGAACGGACGCGTTTCTAACACCGATGTGGAATGCTATGAATGCTTCCGTGCGCTGCCGTCAGAGAGATTGTCATGGGATGAATATCTTGCGATCAATGCAACAAACACTACTGTCGCCCTGCATCGTGGAGAATCGATCACTCGATCTCTTTTCGATGCTCATGGTCCGGTCGACGAAGCTCTGGTCTGGATCAATTGATGTTACAGAAAGCCGTTTCCAAGGCGGAAATGATTCGCTTAGGAGAGCAATGCCATGCGGTACATGCAACGTACTACGCTGACAGCGCTCGTCGCATTTTTTCCTATTTTTGGACTTCTCTGGTTCGGCGCACCCTGGTCTAACTCTAAAGCAGATTTTGAGGTTACCGGGACGGCCCTCTTAAACGAAACTCGTGCACGCCTTTCAAACTTCGACTCGGTACAAGCGTCGACGGTGGACAGTGCATCATGGCTAGAATCGGAAGAGGCAGCCCAGGCCGCCCTCGATGACCTCCCGCACAACCGTGCCATAGCGCTTGCAGAGATCGGCGAAACCTGGAGCGTCAAGTTGCGGGAGCGCATGCGTACTTTGGCATGCTACCAACCATTGGGGGCATGGCGGATTCGCGAAAGGAGCGTATGTTCCTGGATTGAAGAATGGCTGAAGCCTAAGACGCTTATCGATCAGCTTGAGATCATTGAGGAGCGGTTGTCGGTTCATCGATCCGATGATGGACGGCGCATCGAGATTTCCTTTCGTGCGGCCGATCCCTATCTCGCTACAATGATGGTGGATGTGTTCAGCGATGCGCTTCTACAGCATCACACTGTAGCGATGCGCGAATTGCAAAGCCGGATTGTCGAGTACATCGAGGCCGAATTCACCGAATTAACAAATGGCGAAGTTGCGCCTCAGCCGTTACCGAGCGAGAACAAAAACGGAATTGTTAACGAAGATATGGACGTTGCGTTGTTAAGAAAGTTTACGGATGCGCTTGCGAATGCGCGCAATGAACTGCCCGCCAAAGATCGTCGCCAATTGGACGGTGACCTCGAGGCCGTTAAAGCTGTTGCTCGCAAACAACTCATGAGTTGGGCGACCGATCGTCGTGCCTCGAGCCCAACCACCAAGCTTACAGGCGATGATGCAGCAACTGTTCCGACAAGCTCGTTAATCCTCCTAGAGCATCCGGACTGGTCAAAACCTCCCGTCACTCGAGCATCCGCGACAACGACCGACGGTTTTTCACTTCCGAAGATTGCGATGATCGCATCTATTCTATCCTTGCTGACCGGTCTCGCATTGATGACCCTCTGGACGTTTATGCGCTATCAGTCTGATCGGCAGCACGAGTCCTATGCCTCACCTTACGACAATCCACATTGGCCGAACATGCGTGTCATGGAGCAGGCCGAACCGAATAAGGCGGCTTGAAGGAGGCGATAGAAGGGCATCGTCAAGTTGGCAATCGGTTGGCACGGAATGGTGTGATCCGTAGAATGATGGGCAGCTTCAATCTTGCCCCGGTCCTTTCAAAGGCCACCGCTTTCCGTGAGGGACCAACAGCTATGCGGTATGGCTTTATTACTATCGCTTCAGCCTGAGATTGCGCGAAGTCGAGCATTTGCCGATGAGGTTTACGCAGCGCCAGCCCTCTCCCCCGCCCAACCACCTGCAGTATCCAACCATATCGGGTGGTTGGGCGAGGGAGAGGGCTGGTTCGACCTGACCTGGAAATGCTCTTCTAGCTTAGCTTGGAGAGGTTCGCTTGGCCCGTCTCGCAGAGCTCAATGAGCCGCGGATCGTTGATGGCGCGGCCGATGGCAAGTGCCTGGTCATAGTAGCCAGTCGCCTTATCGGCCTCGCCCAAATCCGCATAGACATTGCCAAGATTGTGGAGGTCCAACCCCTCAGCCTGCCGATCACCGATCTCGCGCGAGATGGCCAAGGCTTGTTCATGAAAGGCGATGGCCTTTTTGGTCTCGCCTAAACGGGCATAGGCATTACCAAGATTGCCGAAAGTATTGCCCTTGCCACGCAGATCGCCGGTTTCACGCGAGATAACAAGCACTTGCTCATAAGTGCTGATAGCTTTCTCGAGGTCGTCCAGGCGGGTATAGGCGAGGCCGAGATTGCCGAGAGCAAGGCCCTCCCCCTGCCGATCGCCAACCTCGCGCGCAATGGCAAGCCGTTGCTCGAAATAGCAGACAGCCTTCTCAACCTCATCCAGTCGATAATGGGCTAAGGCGATCGTACCAAGCAATTGACCTTGGAGGCGCCGTTCCATTTTTGACAAAACATCTTCAGCGAGGAAAGGCTGAAGCAGCTTTAGACCTTCTCGAACTCTGCCATGATTCTGCAGCCATTGCGACGTCTGTCCAAGGCGCTGTAAAGCGCGGCGATAGTCGCCTGCTTTGAAAAGGTAATAGCCGGCCTCGATCGAGGTCTCGATATGCGGCGATGTGTTCGCTTCGACTTCCAGATGCTCGCCGAGACGGCGATGAGCGCCGAGCAGGAGGTCATTGCGGTTCGGCTGATGTGCCTCGTTAATGAACTGCGCGGTGGCAGGGTGCAGCTGATAGCGGGTGACCAAGCCAACCTCGTCCTCGCCGGTCTGGACACAAAGCTCGAGCCGCTCGAACAGGGAGGTGTCGCGCAAGCGCTGCGCTGTCTCTAAGGCGCTTGCTTCAGCTTCATGCTGGTCGCCGAGCAGGCCAAGGAGGGACCATTCGACGGGCTTTCGAAGCACGGACATGCGACACAGAAAACGTCGAGCACCCGGGTCCAACACCTTGTCCCAAATCGCCTGAAGAAGAAGGCTATCCCTGAGCTTGCCCGCATTCTTGGGAAGAACTGGTTCGACGAGATCGTGCCACTCCTTGGCAATCTCGGCATCCCCAGGTGGCGTCGACAGGGTCCAGGCACCATGTCGATCCTGCCAGCCGGCCAGCGCCTTGGCGACGAGATCATCGGCATAGTCGACCCCGCGTGGATGACCATCGAGACGCGCGACCAGGCGTGCACGTGTCCTTGCATGAAGCCGCTGCAAGGACTGGAACCTGGCAGTCAGTCGAAAAAGCGCATCCGGCGACAAGGGGGAAACCGGCAATAGCGCGTCACCGAAATCGAGATGCCGATATCGGGAACTCGCCACCAGATAGACGTTTTCCGCGTCATGCGCTGTGCGCGCAGCATGCTGCCAGATTTCAGCCAGTGCCGGCTGCGCCCATTGGCCGAACGCTACCGCATTGAGATCGTCATCAGGACCGACTAGGAGCGTCTCTAGATTGTCCAGATAGAGCACTAGGCCAGGCGCGTTCTGCACCAGGATCTCTAAAAAATAGCGAAAACGCTCTGCCGGATCGTCGCCTGCAACCGGGTCCACCTGCTGGACCACCTGTTCCCATTCCAGGCCGAAGCGCTTTCGGCAATATGCGAGAAGCTGTGCGACCAACGCATCCGCCAAACTGCCTTCGCTCTTCGCCGCCTCCTGACACCAAAGCGTGCAAATGTTTCGATCACTATCGGTGAGCCTGGGAAGGGTCTCTTCTGCAAGCGTGCTCTTACCCAGCCCCGCGAGCCCCTGGAATACGAAGGCCCGCGCACCGGCGCGCAGCCGTCGACGAACGGCTTGCTGCTCCCTTCGTCTGCCGATGAACCCCACGCGCAGCACACGTCGATCGCCGCCGCCCTCGAAGCTGCGCTTGAAGCTGCGCTTGAAAAGGTCGCCATGCCCGCGCTTGCCGCTCTCGATCGAGAGCGGCCATTCCAGGCCGCGGTGATAGAAAACCAATTGCGCCCAGGCGAATGGATGGGCGTCGATCGCCGCCTCGAATGCTGCCGCTGGCGCCTCCGCAAGCCCGACGCGCGCCGGCTGATGCCCCGCATCGTCAGCATGTAAAGGCTCGGCAAGGCGAAGGCGTGCAGCGCGCACGGCATCCCGCGTGGTTTTCCCCGATGCGATCGCCCCGTAGAGCGTTTCTTCTACACAGGTCGACAGCTCATCCGCGATGGGGCCGAAGTAACCCACCACCTGGCTAACACCTGCTCGATGAAGGTGCAGGGCAGCATCGCTCGAGCCCAGCTCGTCTGCATCGAAGTCGACGGATTTAATACCATCAACGCTCGCTAGGTAGAAAAATGCCGGCAGGCTATGCTCGTCGGGCAGATTTTTTCGGATGTTCGCGATCAGGTCCTGGACGGGAACCTCGTGATCACGTCCCTCGTCATTCTCGAACAACAGCGCGCCAGGCATGCTTTGCCCGGAAAAATGAATGCCTTGCGGCGCTTCGCGCGCGACTGTCTCGACCAGATCATCCAGTGTGCCAAGCTCTGTTGGCACGATCGCGCGGCACCCCGCCGTGGCAAGTGAGATCCGATAGCTCTCCGACTCATAATCGAGCCTCGAATTCTCCGGTGCTGCAACATTCACCACCAACTTGAACGGCTCGGTCGGCTCCTTGAGAAGCGTCGCAATATCCGCCTCATCGGCCGTGCTACGCAGCAGGTCGATCTCACCCTCGCGCAGCAAAAACCGGTCGCCATGGCAGAGAAGCTCCCAGGGTAGCGCGTGCAGCAACCGATCGTCGAAGCAGAGCTGGATGACCGGTCGGGTCCGATCTGCCCCAATTATTTTTCGTAGCGTTCGTGCATCCTCATCGTCGAACAGCACCTCGAACAGACAACTGCCGATCAACTTGGCATGGCGAAGCAGATCCCCCCGCCCCGCCCTCTCAATCGAGGCTTTGCGCTGCGGTTCAAAAAAATCCAGATACGCGTCGCGGAACGCTTTGTCCTTCTTCCAGGGGAGCGTTGATCGACGCACCTCTCCATCCGGCCACAGGACAACCAACTCATCGTTCTCGCGCGACAAGGTGAGCACGAGATCCCGCCCAAGCACCAGCCTACGGTCATCGGTCGATGACAGGATCGTTGGAGCTCCAACGATGCGAAGAATTTCGGCGGCGGCGCGCTCGGCGTCACGGTCGACCCCATCGATCACCTGGGTGGCATGCAGGATGGTGGGCAGCTCGACCGCATCGATCCTAATCGACAACAGGCGTCCCATTGGGTCATGTCCGCCCGCGAAACTGGTCCATTCCTGGGCCACCCAGTCACGATCTACCGTATGGTCCGAGAGGACCTGCACCATATAGCGGCTGTTCTCAAGACCGTCGCTTAGACGAAGAATTCCTTTGCCACCGACATGTATCTCTTCTTGGTTGACAAAAACCCGAAGACCAAATGCATCGAGCTTGGCTGCGAGCGTCGCCACCCAGGGGCTATCCTGGTACTCATGGGACAGAAAAATATCGTAGTCGCCGGCTGATTTGGCCATTGTCGATTTCAAACACCGTTACGCAACGTCACATGGAATGACACTTTTCTACCTGTAAATTTTGAAGAGAGAAAGTCGATATTTTACCGCATTTTGATGAGGTTAGCTGAAAAATAGCGTCCTACCTTCATAATTGGCGCTCTAAGGTTGCTATCACCCTGCATCGATCGAATAAATAAGTTCACGCCGTCAAACCCAGACTTTTCGCGCAGAGAGAAAACACACCGCCACCTGAAGCTCTTCTCAAGAGATACCAGCTATATTTATGGTTGTGCAATTCTCTTTTATAAATCGATGTTGGTGATCTGCGCTGGCGGTGCTTCTACCATTCCAGCACCTTACCGAAGCCGCCAATCTCAAGCTGGAAGTGGCAAAGTCCGGTGAGGTTGTGGAGAGAGCAATCCTGCGCGAGCCGGGGGCGGCTAAGATCCTTGTCGAACTAGCATGGGCGCCCGATAATCTCCTGCTGAGAACGAAGGTTCTAAAAAAGGAGGCGGCGTGAGCGACATTCCGGAAACCATGCGGGCCATGGTCCTCACTGGCCATGGCAGCTTCGATAAGCTGGTCTTTCACGGGGATTGGCCAACCCCCACGCCCGCCCCGGACGAGGTACTCATCAAGGTGCATGCCTGCGGGCTCAACAATACCGACGTCAACACCCGTTCTGGTTGGTATTCAAAGACGGTGAACGAGGCCACGACCGGCGAGGCCTATCAAGAGGTTGATGGCAGCGATCCGAGCTGGGGCGGTGCCCCGATCACCTTCCCACGCATCCAGGGTGCCGATGTCGTCGGCAGAGTGGTGGCGGTCGGCGAGGCTGCGGACAAAGCCCTGATCGGTAAGCGCGTCATGGCGGATTGCTGGCTGTGGGAAGCAAATGATGTGGTCGGACCACCAAGAACCCGATGAGCCATTGGTAGTCTCAACTTGAACGACGGAGTGACGCCCATGAAGATTAACAATCAAAAAGAATGGATTTCTCGCGCGGAGAAGATTCTTCCTGCCGGTGGCTTCGGCAATTTCGACCCGAACATCGTCATTCGCGAAGGCGCGGGTGCTCGGGTCTGGGATGAAGATGGCAATGAGTTCGTTGACTATCTGATCGGCTCTGGCCCGATGCTGGTCGGTCACAGCCACCCGGATGTGGTGGAGGCCGTTCAGGAACAAGCCGCCAAGGGCGTGACCTTCTTTGCCAACAACGCCCTTGGCATCGAACTCGCCGAGGTGATCTGTGAGGCCGTGCTGTCTGCCGATCAACTCCGCTATGTCAGCACTGGCGGCGAGGCGGACATGTATGCGATGCGGCTTGCTCGCGCCCATACCGGCCGTGAAAAGATCTTAAAATTCGAAGGCGGCTATCACGGTATGTCGGCCGAAGCCTTGATGAGCCTTGCCCCCAAACGCCTGGAGAATTTTCCACTCGCCGTGCCTGACAGCGCTGGCATCCCGGAAAGCGTGCGCGATCATATGCTGATAGCGCCCTTCAATGATGCGGATTTCGTCCGAGGCTTACTTGAGGAGCATGCAGGCGAGATCGCCGCCGTCATCGTCGAACCCCTGCAGCGTCAGGTGCCGCCGGCACCAGGGTTTCTTGAAGCCCTCCGGGAGATGACCGAGCAGCATGGCATTGTCCTGATTTTTGATGAGGTGGTGACCGGTTTTCGCCTTGCCTATGGCGGGGCGCAGGAGCGTTATCGCGTTACCCCTGATCTTTGCACGCTCGGCAAGGTGATTGGCGGCGGTCTGCCGCTTGCTGCGGTCGCCGGCAAAGCCGAGATCATGGCCCATTTCGACCAGAACAAAGCGGGAGAGCGCGGTTTCACCTACCAAATCGGCACGCTCAGCGGCAATCCGCTGGCAGCGGCGGCAGGGTTGAAGACGTTGGAGATCCTTAGGCGCGACGGCAGCTATGAACAGCTTCGCAAATGCGGCGAGACGATCATCCAGGCCCTTGATGAACATCTGTCAGCAGCGGGCATTCCCCATCAGATCGTCGGCGACCCGGTGCTGTTCGATGTGGTCTTCACCGACGCACCAGTCACTGATTACCGCGGCACGCTACGCGGCAACCCCGAACACGCCGATCGCTTCAACCAGCAGCTCCGACAGCATGGGATCTTAAAGCTTCCGAGCAAATTCTACATCTCGCTCGCCCTCACCGAAAAGGATCTCGCACAAACCATCGAGGCGATTGCGGCAGCAGCGGCGCATCTAAAAAGCTAGTGGTGTGACCACATCATTTGGTTCCCGTCGCCTTCAAAGAAGGAGCCTGGATGTCCAAGGGTATGCTTGCCTTCCGTCGGGACTCATTCGTTGCATACAAACCATCAATCTGCGGTGATAATTGATCAGCCGTTGTTCTGCTCAGTACTAGAGCGTTTGTCGAACAAACGACGTCGCCACCAGCTCTCTCCCCACGTGAAGACCTGCGCAAGCGGGGCTGGAGGCCCGCCCATAGAAAAAATTGAATTGCGTGAGCTTGACTTGGAGACGAAGCATATTGCCCGATCGGCTACCATGTTCTAAGGGTCGCTGTTGGTTTCAAAAAAGTTGCAGTTTCGGCCACTGATCAAGATAGGTCCGAGCACATCAAGAAAGCGCAGCATGCCGTACTCTGGATTAAAGGTCCTCTGGGAAGGTCTGACGGGTAACAAGGGTTGGCAACCTGTCTGGCGGGAGCCTGAACCGAAGCCCGACTACGACATCGTCATCGTTGGCGGCGGCGGGCATGGTCTTGCGACGGCCTATTATCTCGCTAAGACGTTTGGCGTGCGCAAGGTCGCGGTTCTGGAAAAGGGCTGGCTCGGCTCCGGCAATATCGGGCGCAACACGACGATCATCCGCTCCAATTATCTCCTACCTGGCAACGAACCCTTCTACGAGTTGTCAATGAAGCTCTGGGAAGGATTAGAGCAAGACGTCAACTACAATTCCATGGTTTCGCAACGCGGCGTCCTCAATCTCATCCACAACGATCCTCAGCGCGATGCCTTCGCCAGGCGCGGCAATGGGATGATCATGGCAGGCGCGGATGCCGAACTCCTGAGCGCCGATCAGGTCCGTGACCTTTATCCGTTCCTCGACTTCGATAATGCGCGCTTTCCGATCAAGGGCGGGCTCCTGCAGCGGCGTGGCGGCACGGCCCGCCATGATGCGGTTGCCTGGGGTTATGCACGAGGCGCGGACGCGCTCGGTGTTGACGTCATTCAGAATTGTGAGGTCACCGGTTTCGACATCGTGGACGGCTCGTGCCGGGGGGTGGAGACTTCACGCGGAAAAATCCGGGCGAAGAAGGTCGCGGTCGTGGTTGCCGGCTCCTCCGGCCGCGTGATGGCGAAAGCCGGAATGCGGCTTCCGATCGAGAGCCATGTGCTCCAAGCTTTCGTCACCGAGGGGCTGAAGCCGGTCCTCGATGGTGTGATCACCTTTGGCGCCGGCCATTTCTATTGCAGTCAATCGGATAAGGGTGGTCTGGTCTTCGGCGGCGATATCGACGGTTACAACACCTACGCCCAGCGCGGCAATCTGCCGGTGGTCGAGGACGTCTCGGAAGGCGGCATGGCAATCTTGCCGCTCCTTGGAAGGCTCCGCATGCTGCGCATGTGGGGCGGTGTGATGGACATGTCGATGGACGGTTCGCCGTTTATCGATCAAACCCATATTGAGGGGCTCTATTTCAATGGCGGCTGGTGTTATGGCGGCTTCAAAGCCACGCCTGCCTCCGGCTTTTGCTACGCCCATCTGCTAGCGCGTGACGAACCCCATCCCACGGCAACAGCCTATCGCCTCGATCGGTTTCGAACCGGCGCGATGATCGACGAAAAGGGTGTGGGCGCCCAACCTAATTTACACTGAGGAAACGCGAGCCATGCTCATTAACCACCCGCTCCTCGGGCCGAGGGATGCCGCCGAGTTCACCTGCCTCGGGGACGCCTCCTTGATCGACAGGCCCGACTGGCAAGACGAGAACGCCAGCGAAAAGTTCCATGATTATCTCTATCTCCGGGATAACCCTGCGGGCAAGCATCGAGAGCTCTGGTATCACGAGCAGGGCGACCGTTCCTGGCTCATCGTCACACGCGATACGCTGACCCATGACATCTTGAACGTCGAGCTGGCGAGGGATGTCGCGAGAGCACGCGGACGCAGGCGGCCAGCTGAGCCATTACCGGCCAAGGTCGATACGCCGACTGCCGCCAACGATGATGCGAATGAGCCAGCGGCCAAAATCGCCAATGCGAGGAGGCCCTAGCGATGACCCAGGCCAACCGTCTGGCAGGCGGCCTGATCGATCGCAGCCAAAGACTGGACTTCACCTTCAACGGCAGGACGATGAGCGGCCATCCCGGCGACACGCTGGCATCCGCACTCCTGGCGAATGGTCAACGTCTGGTCGGCCGCTCGTTTAAATATCACCGCCCGCGCGGCATTTTTTCCGCAGGCTCCGAGGAGCCCAATGCCCTTGTGGAGTTGGGTGCGGGTGCCAGGCTGGAGCCCAATACCAGGGCCACGATCACTGAGCTTTTTGAGGGGCTGATCGCCAACAGCCAAAATCACCGTGGCCCCCTCGACTTCGATCTGATGGCGGTGAACGATTTTCTCTCGCCTTTTCTGAGCGCCGGTTTTTACTACAAGACCTTCATGTGGCCGAAGGCGTTTTGGGAAAAAGTCTACGAGCCGATCATCAGAAACTCGGCGGGTCTGGGCCGGGCCTCGATGCAGGCCGACCCTGACACCTATGACAAGGGCTTTCTGCACGCCGATCTCCTCGTCATCGGCTCCGGGCCAGGTGGCCTCGCGGCTGCCCTCGCCGCTGGCCGAGCCGGCCTTCGCGTCATCCTCGCCGATGAGGATTTCCAATTGGGCGGCCGGCTGAACGCCGAGACATTCGAGATCGACGGTCAGCCAGGGATGACCTGGGCCGTCTCGGCCCTGAGCGAACTCAGCGACATGCCGAATGTCCGCTTGATGCCGCGCACCACAATCTATGGCGTCTTCGATCACGGCACCTATGGCGCCCTTGAGCGCCGGACCGATCATCTCGCTGATGGCCACGGTAAGCCTAGGCAGATTCTTTGGCGGGTCTATGCCAAACGTGCCATTCTCGCCGCTGGTGCCATCGAGCGTTCGATCGCCTTTCCGAGCAATGACCGCCCCGGCGTCATGCTAGCGGGTGCCGTACGTATTTACGCCAACCGTTTCGCCGTAGCGCCAGGCAAACGCGTTGCCGTTTTCACCAATAATGACGACGGCTGGCGCACCGCCACCGACCTCGTCTCGAAAGGCGTTGACATTGCTGCGGTGATTGATACCCGCGATGGGGAGAAACGCGCGGATGTTGCCGGTGCCAGGATCGTTATGAACGGTCGGGTGGTCGGCACCAAAGGCCGAAGGGGGCTGAAATCGGTTCAGCTTGCTGATGGGCAATCGATCGAAGCCGATTGCCTCGCGGTTTCCGGTGGTTGGAGCCCGAACGTCCATCTCACCTGCCACCATCGCGGCCGCCCTATTTGGCAAGACGACATCGCCGCCTTCGTGCCTGGCGAGGATCTTCCGGACGGGATGAGCGTGGTCGGCGCGTCCAAGGGTTCGCTCACGCTGGGCGCTTCGCTGCGCGAGGGTTTCCATGCGGGCCAAGTGATCAGCACCGACCTCGGTGCCGAGGCCTCCGTGGGAGAAGCCCCCAAGGCGGCGGACGAGGCCTCTTTCATCAAGGCGTTCTGGCATGTCACCGAAGGAAAAGGCCGCGCCTGGCTGGATCTGCAAAACGACGTCACGGTGAAGGACGTCAAGCTTTCCTTCCAGGAGGGCTTTCGCTCGGTCGAGCATCTGAAGCGCTATACCACCCTTGGCATGGCGACTGATCAGGGCAAGACCGCCAATCTACCGGCCCTGGCCATCATGGCTGAGCACACAGGAAAAACAATCGCCGAGACCGGCACCACGATTTTTCGCCCGCCCTATACGCCCGTGCCGATCGGCGCTCTCGCCGGCCGCTCAAGGGGCAAGGATTTTCGCCCCTACCGCCACACCCCAAGCCATGCTTGGGCGGAAGAACAGGGGGCGGTGTTCGTCGAGACCGGTATGTGGCTGCGCGCGCAGTGGTATCCGAAACCAGGCGAGACCCATTGGCGGGAAAGCGTCGATCGTGAGGTTGCGGCGACCCGAAAGTCCGTCGGTGTCTGCGATGTCACGACATTGGGCAAGATCGACGTCCAGGGACGGGATGCCGCTTTGTTTCTGAACCATGTCTATGCCAATGGCTTTGCCAAACTCGCGGTCGGTAAGGTTCGCTACGGGCTGATGCTGCGCGAGGATGGCATCGTGATGGACGACGGCACCACCGCGAGGCTCGACGAGAACCACTATGTCATGACCACGACCACCGCCAATGCAGGGCCGGTCTTTCGCCATCTCGAATTCTGCCGGCAATGTCTCTGGCCAGACCTGGACGTGCATCTGATCTCGACTACCGATGGCTGGGCGCAATTCGCGGTCGCAGGACCCAACGCGCGAAAGCTCCTGCAGAAAGTCATCGATCCCGAGCATGATATCTCGAACGAGGCCTTCCCTTTCATGGCCTGCGCCGAGTTTTCTGTTTGTGGCGGCACGCCAGCTCGCCTGTTTCGGATCTCGTTCTCGGGCGAACTAGCCTATGAGATCGCGGTGCCAGCGCGCTACGGCTCCTCGATGATGCGCGTCCTGATACAGGCCGGTGAGGAATTTGAGGTCACACCCTATGGCACCGAAGCGCTTGGCGTCATGCGCATCGAAAAGGGCCATGCGGCGGGTAATGAGCTTTGCGGGACCACCACCGCGCGCGATCTCGGCCTTGGCCGGATGGTCTCGAAGAAGAAGGACTGCATCGGCAACACGCTTTCCGAGCGTCCGGCCATGAATAGTGAGGATGGCCTTCGGCTGATGGGTTTCAGGCCGGTTGAGCAAGGTATTAACCTCAACGCTGGTGCGCATTTGATCACCGCCGGCAAGACGCCGTCCACCGAGAATGATGAGGGCTGGCTGACATCGACGGCCTATTCGCCCGAACTTGGCTGCTCGATTGCACTTGGCTTCATCAAGCGCGGGCATGAGCGCCTCGGCGAAGTGGTGGTCGCGAACGATCCTCTACGTGCGAAAAAAATCGAGGTCGAGATCGTCTCGCCCCATTTCGTAGATCCGGAAGGAGAGCGACTCCGTGCTTGATCTCACGCTTGAGGCCGAACCGCCGCTTGGTGGCTTTGACGAGACCATCGGTGCCACGGCCCTTACCGAATTGGCCAACCTCGCGATCGTCTCGATCGCCATCCCCCTTGGTGGCGAGGCGGCCTTGGGTGCAGCGCTTGCCGAGGCCTATGGCACGACCATGCCGGCGCCCGGACAATCGGTCCTGTCGCATGACAGCAAAATCCGCTTTCTCTGGACCGCACGTGATCAGCTTTTCGCCATTTTCGAGGATCCAAGCCCAAACGCCGCCTCGGACGTCGCCAAAAAACTGAACGACAAGGCTTATGTCACGCTGCAATCCGACAACTGGGTGGTCCTTCGTCTCGAAGGCGACCTGGCAGGCTCGGCATTGGAGCGGATCTGTCCGATCGATCTCCATGACACCGTCTTTCCCGAGGGCCAGGTCGCTCGCACTACGATGGAGCATATGGGTGCTTTCGTCTGCCGGGACGGCGACCACTCTTTTCTACTGTTGTCGGCCTCGTCATCAGCCAAATCCTATCTGCACGCCGTCAAAACCTCGCTGCAGAACGTTGCCTAGTCGACTTCGTCGAAAGACGGTCCATTACTCGGCAGAACGACGAGCTTCTTGTAGGGCATGCGTAATCTAGAGACGACGATGGTTGGCGTGTCGCTGTACACCGCCTCGTAGCGCCCCTGCATCAACTGCGCAAAGCGTTCCGCACCCTGTCTTGAAAAATAGTGCATCGGGATAATCACCGCCGCACCGATCTGGTTGATCACCTTGACCATCAGGGCTTGGGGGATGGTGTAGACACCATCGATAGGCACCAAAAGAATATCGATCAGCCCAAGCTCGCCCAGATGCTGATCGGAAAGCGTGTGATGCAGATGGCCGAGATGCGCGATGCAGAGATCAGCAAGCTCGAACACGAAGATCGAATTCCCATTATAGCGCGGCCCGCCGAAGTCCCGGACATTGGTCGGGATGTTGCGGATATGCATGTCCTCGAAGCGAAGGTCATGCTCGACAAAACCGCTATCTCCCTCTCCCCAGCCCTTCAGCACATGTTTCACGCCAGGCTCGATCACATCACTGTAATGGGTGCTATGCGCGTTGTTCATGGTCACGATGTCGGGCACAAAGGGGGCTCGATGAACACCATTATAGTCCGTGACCGCCGTCGCCCCACCCGCACTCTCAATCAAAAAGCTGGAATGACCGAGATAGGTCAGACGCACATCGCCAGGCTCCGGCAAAGCCGCCGGAATCACCCGAGGTTCCTTTTGCACCATCGGCAAACACTGGCCACTGGCAGCGGCAGGCCCGACAAGAAGAAGGAGGATGGCCAGAAAATGGCGGCCAGAGAACCTATGTCCCAAAAAGTCAAACCAGCACATCAACTTCTCCTCCCACCCTAGGTACGGATCCAACGGCTGTCTTACTATTTGGGACGTGTTCGACCGTCCGGCAATCTAACGAAGCCCAAGTCCCCCCTTACCGCGGTGCGGTCAGTTGCTGTAGGCGTCTAGGAACCAGTCACGAAAGGCGTCCATGCGCTGGACGGGGGCTTTCTCATCGGGGTGTAGGCCTGGAACAAAGCCCCATTCCTTGAAAGGCTCGATCAACGAGGGATCGCCTGCGATGACGTGGATGGGCACGTCGCGCGTTACGCCTTCGCCGGTTACCAGCGGTGCTGGCTGATGATCGCCTACAATGATCAACAAGCTCTTCTCATCGACATATTCGGATGTATAGGAGGCGAGCATGTCGAGCACGTAGCGGATCGATTTCGCGTATTGTTCACGCACGCGGTCGGGATCGGCCCAGACGACATGGGGCGGGTCGCCGATCTTGGCCCATTTTGAAAAAATCTCGCCATTGCCGATCGAGGACCAGTCCTCGACCACCGGCGGAATATGGGTCCAGGGTGCGTGGCTGCTGATCAGCGAAAATTCGACGAACACCGATTGATCGCGCTCGGCGGCCGATCGCTCAAACTGCTCGAAGGCCGAAAACGTGTATTGGTCCGGCATGGTAACCCAATTATAGGGCTCGCCTGCATAGCCCATATCGACGGCAGCGTAGATCTGATCGAATCCAAAATGAGCGCCCTCCGGCCAGGGCATAATGATCGCAGGTTTCATCGCCACGGTCTTGTGGCCGCGCTTGGCAAACGCCTTGGTGAGGGTCAAGCGGTCGGTGGCCATCAGCGCGTTGTAATAGCTTTGATGGGCAAGCCAAAGCCCACTTTCCAGGGTGCTATGGGCAAGCCAGGACTGCCCGCCCATGGTTGGCGAGGTTAGATAGGCTGATGCACTGACCAGGCCCTTGTCCGCGAGCCGCTCGCTGAAGCGATCCAGCGCCGGCAGGCTGTATTGCTGAAAACGCGCCTGGTTGAGAGCGCTTCGGCCATAGGATTCGAAAAATGCCAGCAACACATCGACACCGTCGAGTTTCGATAGCAGCTGACTTTCCGGCAAATCCGGGAACTGATCGACCTCGACCGCCTCCTCGAATTTTTGCAAAGCGACCATCATCGTCCAGCTGCGCTCGATCTGCTTCCAGACGGTGGTGCTCGCTCTTGCATGGATCAAGCGATCATGGGCCTTGGCAATCCGGCTTTCCGGCATCCATTTGGCGCCGATATAGGAAAACGTCAGGCCGGCCGTGATCACCAGGATCAGCGGGCGATAGCGTTTTCCTAAGGTAACGCGCTGGATCACACCGACGGCTTTGAGCGAAACGACATAGATGGACGCGCAAAACGCCAATTGGGCGGCGGTGAGAAACCAGCCGGTGATCCCTTTGAACGATCCCTTTTGCAGGTCGAACACATTGGCGTAGATGCTGAGATCCAGCAGCAGGGCAAACGGCCGGCCCAGCACCATGCGCACGCCGAGATCGGTCAGGCACAACACCACCAGCAAAAGCGTCAGCAAAGCAACGCCATGACGCATGCCGACGGCAATGCGGCCTTGGCGGAGTAATGGTATCAACGCGATAGCGAGTGTCAGCAGCAAGATCTCGACGGCGATACCATCGATAAAGCTGGCATTCAGGGCGATGGCGCCAAGGGTGGGCAGCAGGAGGGCTGGCCAATTGGTGGAAACCGCTTCCGCATCGAAATCCCGAAGATCGACCGGCAGGTTCCACAGCATCGAGAGCCAAAGGATGGCTGCGAGCAAGGCGATGGGCTTTATCAAACGGCCTGCAAGCCGCTTCAATGACGTGCTCCCACCTTTATCCTGCCACCAGGGCAAAGCTGCCCTGGTCAACTCAGCTTTCGAGGCGCGCATAGACATCGCCTGAGCGTTGACCTCCTCGTTGTTGCGTCAACCAATGACGCATCTGATCGGCGGATTGCCAATCAGGTCTATCGAATGCCATGCCTTCGCCAAATGAAACGTTGTATTGATAACGGCCAAGCGATTCCAGGAGATCAACTGCCTCAAGCGCAACCTCGATCACGGCCGGCAGAAATTCAATCGATAAAGCCTTAATCGGTTGGGAGAGGCCTTTCAAGACCTCGGCCTCGTACCCTTCGACGTCGATCTTGCAGAAGACCGGCAGGCCATGGGTGTCGATCAGCCGATCAAGCGTGGTCACCTTCACCTCTACCGGTGCCTGCCAAGCAACATCCTTGAAGCCGTCCGTTTTGGTGACATTGTCGATCCAATCATCAGAAAGGGTCGTCACCGTCGGGTTGGTCGGGCTGACATGCATGGAGGCGAGGCCGGGCTCGCCGGCAAGAGCGGTTTCAACCACCAGGATCTCGTCCCTATTCTTGAACTGATAGCGCAGCCAGGTGGCCAGATCGGCCTGGGGCTCGATCGCGACAACCTTAGCGCCGAGATTGGCCCAGCACCGGCTTCGATTGCCCACATGGGCACCGATATCGAAAGCAAGGTCGCCTGGGCTAATAAACGGGCGATAAAGCTCCTTCAGCCCCGCTGTTCGCCAGGGCTGCCCATAATAAATCACGAGCGAGCGGAGGAGGCCGTAGGCGCGCGGCCATTTGTCAGGCCCTTCGAAGATGGGGGCGAGCTCTGCTATGCTCATGGCAATCGAAGTCCGATCATTTGGAGAGATTGATGCTTTATGCCCTAGGCGAGCGCAGGGTTCAAACCGATGGCGACAATTTTTGGATTGCACCGACGGCGGTGGTTATTGGCGACGTCCAACTCGGCAAGGAAACCAGCGTCTGGTGGCATGCCGTCATACGCGGCGACAACGATCCCATCATCATTAGCGAGGGCACCAATATCCAAGATGGCGCCATCTTGCATAGCGATCCCGGATTTCCGCTCGTCATCGGGGAGCGCGTCACTGTCGGTCATATGGCGATGGTCCATGGATGTACCATAGGCGACGGCACCCTGATCGGCATCAATGCCGTGGTGCTCAATGGCGCCAACGTCGGCAAGAACTGTCTGATTGGCGCCAAAGCGCTGGTCACCGAGGGGATGGAAATTCCGGATAACTCCCTCGCTGTCGGTGCACCCGCCAAAGTCATCCGCGAGGTAACGCCGGAAAATATTGCCCGCATGCAGCTGGGCGCACAAGCTTATATCGACCGCTCCTATGCCTATCGAGAGCATCTGCGGAAGGCATGACATCATCCCCGTGGTGAAGGCTTGATCGGCATCTCCTGATGGTCTTTCGATCATTTGATGTATCTGCCTATGACCGTGCTGATCGACCGGTTTTACGGAATCCAGGGGATCTATCGAGGCGCCCCTCGCCAAATCCAATTCCAAGCGTCAGCGCCATCCGTGCAACCCTGCCAACCAATTGTAATACCAAAAAATACCCAGAATAAAGCCTAACCTAAAGCGTAATCAAACAGACTAACAAAAAATAACCTGAAGTCGAAAAAATAATCAACCCATGATTTCTTTGCATTGAGCGCAAAAAAAATCATCGGTTCTATTTTACGCTTTTTGATCGGCGAGACTATTCATGGTAAATATTAAGCATGAACAACAATAACGACTTAGGAGTTGTTGCCATGCGCCTCGTTCTTACAGCCGCTGCGTTCAGCTTGATTGGCCTTGCATCCGTGAGCGGCGCCGCTCTGGCCGAGGCTGTGAAAGTCAGTCCGCAGCTAACCGTCTTTACCAGTGATGGTTCATCTCGAGATACCCAAGGCCCGGTTGTCCTGCGCGGCTCCGCCACCAAACGCGGTACCGTCCATGGTGGCGGCAATCGTGGCGGATCAGGGTCGTATCAGATCAATGCGGGCGAGACGCTTTGGATCACTGATCCCGAAACCGGTTCGATCATCGCCTGCGAGCCACGACGGACGAGCCGCGTTGGCAGCCGTTTTGTGCGTTGCTTCGATTGATGGTCATCATGAGGGAGGGAGCTGTTATAACCGCCGCATCAACAACGTTCTCGCCGGTTCGCTCTCCCTCATAGCCCCAATATCCCGCTGGAACTCACATCGGAGAGATTACCCTTATCCGACGACGATGGCCAGAATCAGGATGAACAAAAGCGCACCCGCCCATCCTTTCTGATCGAGGACGTACAGGGCAACAACCAACAGAAACAGAACGATACCAAAGGTACTCACGATGATGCCTCACGCTGTCGGGACGATCTATTGATGGCGATCGAGTAACCAACTGAGCTTGATTTCACATCTTTTTGCGGGACATAACCAATATTGTCCAGGGCTTGATCCTAATCTTACGACGAATAAAGACCCCGTAGGCCTGATGACTGGCCAGAACTTCTGGCACCTGCCGATCCAAAAGCCCAGCAAGAACGGCGATACCACCCGGTGCTAGATGGCCTGCCAAATCCTTCGCCATCTCGCATAACGGATTGGCCAAAATGTTGGAAAGAATGAGATCATAAGGCCCTCGCGCCCGGATCCTCGGATGAGCATACCCCTCGCTCACCAGGCCCGTGAACCGATCACTGATGCGATTGATCCGTGCATTTTCACGAGCGACATCGACGGCCACCTCATCATTGTCCACAGCCAGGCATTGTGCTGGCCAGCATTTGGCGGCGGCGATCGCCAGGAGACCGGCACCGCATCCCATATCCAACACCCGGGAAAAGCGTCGTCCCCGCGCAATATCATCCACGGCCCGAAGGCAGCCTTCGGTCGTCGGATGCTCCCCTGAGCCGAACGCCAGCCCGGCATCGAGCTGGATGGGAACCAACCCGGCAGGCGGCGCTTGCTCGATATGGCTGCCATGGATCCAAAAACGCCCGATCTCGAACGGCTCGAATGCGTTCTGCACACGCTCCACCCAATTCTCATCCTGCAGCTTCGCCACATCGATCTGGAGGCGTTTAACCTTGGCCCGGATCGCGATCGGTTCCAGCAGCATGGCGAGATCGGCCTTGTCCGGCTCCTCCCGATGCAACATCTCGACCCGCCAATGCTGACCATCGCCATTCTCAGCACTGTCGATCTCGAACACGGCGACGCTCAGCGTCTCCAGCTCGGTTGCGTCCAGGAAGGATTGAACGGCATCAGCTGGAACGACGAAGCTACTTTGCCAAAACTGGATCACAAGCCCTTATCCGGATTTGTGACCCCACCATTTGTTTCATACGACACTTTGCCGTTGGGCCTGAACGCCAAGCGTTGTTCTCCTCACAGGTAAAGTTTCAATCTAGCCTTAGGAACTGATTTGGTCATACCAACCGCTGTGGTCGCACCACTCAAGCGGGGGTCACGAAGCTATCGATGACCTTTTTCGTACCCGCTTTGTCAAACGCAATTTCGAGCTTATTACCATCGATGGTCAGCACGCGGCCATAACCGAATTTTTCGTGGAACACGCGCTGCCCTTGATCGATGTTGTGCTTGCTCTTCGGTAGCTCACTGCCCAAGAGCCGCGCCTGTCCTTCGATCACTGGCGCCCTGCCAGCGGCCCGCATTCTATTAAACCCGGGTCCGCGGCCGCCGCGGCCGCCACCGCTGTGAAGATCGTCGAACCAGCCGCTGGCAGCCGGCTCATGGAGCGTTTGCCGCTGCAGAAAATCGGTATGGTCTGCCGGCAACTCCTCGATGAAACGGGACGGCACGGAGGCCGCCCATTGATTGTAAATCCGCCGGTTCGCCGCATAGCAGATGGTCAACAGCCGCCTCGCCCGTGTGATCCCGACATAGGCGAGCCGCCGTTCTTCCTCCAGCGCCTTGGTACCGCCGCCATCGATGGCGCGTTGGTTCGGAAACACGCCCTCCTCCCAGCCCGGCAGGAACACGCGCTCGAATTCCAGCCCCTTGGCGGCATGCAGCGTCATGATCGTCGCCATGTCGGAGGTGGGGTCCTGCGCATTGTCCATCACCAGGCCGACATGATCGAGAAAGCCTGCAAGCGTTTCAAACTCATCCTCGGCCTGCACCAGCTCCTTCAGATTTTCCAGCCGCCCCGGCGCTTCGGGCGTTTTGTCGTTCTGCCACATCTGCACATAGCCCGATTCCTCTAAAATGGTTTCTGTGAGCAGACGCGGCGGTGCTTCTCGGGCAAGATCACGCCAGCGGGCGAAATCATCGAGCAGGCCAGTGACCGTGCTCTTGACCTTGGGCTTGAGTTCGTCCGTGCCGATCAGCATGCCGAGCGCATTATAGAGACTGGTATCGGCCTCGCGCGCGATGCGCTGAAAGAGTTGCACCGTGGCGTTGCCCAGGCCGCGTTTGGGCAAATTGATGATCCGTTCCAGCGCCAGATCATCATCCGGCTGGGCGACCACGCGCAGATACGCGATCGCGTCCCGGATCTCCTGGCGCTCATAAAAGCGCGGCCCGCCGATCACCCGATAAGGTAGCCCAAGGCTGATGAAGCGCTCCTCGAAGGACCGGGTTTGAAAACCGGCGCGCACAAGAACCGCGACATCAGCAAGTTTGCCTTTGTCCCCGAGACCGTTGTCCCGTTGATAGGCCTCGATTTCCTCGCCAACGAAGCGCGCCTCTTCCTGATCGTCCCAGAGGCTGGCGATCTGAACTTTTTCGCCTACCTCATCCTCGGTCCAAAGGGTTTTACCGAGACGATCGCGATTGTTCGAAATAACCCCGGCCGCCGCGCCAAGAATATGACCAGTGGACCGATAATTCCGCTCCAAGCGTACCACTACGGCGCCAGGAAAATCTTTCTCGAACCGAAGAATATTGCCGACCTCAGCACCGCGCCAGCTGTAAATAGATTGATCGTCATCACCAACACACGTGATGTTTTTGTGGCCCTGAGCGAGGAGCCGCAGCCACAGATATTGCGCGACATTGGTGTCCTGATACTCATCCACTAGGATCGCTTTGAACCGGCCCTGATAGTCCTTCAAGATATCCGGTTCCTTGCCGAACAGCGTCAGACAGTGCAGCAAGAGATCACCAAAATCGCAGGCATTCAGGGTCAAGAGGCGATCCTGATATGCCTGGTAGAGATCCCGCGTGCGCCCAAGCGCGAAATCGCCAATATCGCTTTCCGGCACCTTGTCCGGCGTCTGGCCGCGATCCTTGAACTGCCCGATCAGCCCCGCCAGAACCTTGGGCGTCCAACGCTTGGCATCCAGATCGGCGGCTTCGATCACCTGCTTCATCAGCCGTTGCTGATCATCGACATCCAGAATGGTGAAGTTGGATTTTAGCCCCAACAGCTCCGCATGGCGCCGAAGCAAGCGTGCACCGAGCGCATGAAATGTTCCGAGCCAGAACCCCTCGACGCTGGCACCCAGGAGCCCGCCGACCCGATGCACCATTTCTCGTGCGGCTTTATTGGTAAAGGTGACCGATAGCACCTCGAATGGCCGAACGCGCCCGGTCACCAGCATATGGGCAAGGCGCGTGGTCAGAACCCGGGTCTTGCCGGTCCCAGCCCCCGCCAGCACCAACACCGGCCCGTCCTCCGCCAGCACGGCGGCGCGCTGCTCGTCGTTCAGCCCATGGAGATAAGCCGGCCCACCATGCGCCATACCGCCGGTCTCAGCCGGCAAGGGTTCAGCCTGCACCATCCAACACCCTCTTTTGCACTCTGCCAGAGCCAGTTTATCTCACTTGCCTGGGCCAAACGCCGCTAACATGCTCCAAGCCGCAGGCAACGTCGACCCCTGGGGCCGATCCGAAAAAGCCCCCAACAGGATTCGCAAAACGAAGAATGGTAGATTCGGCAGCTTGTAAACAAGGAAAAACAACCTAAAGCTTATGACTATCAACAACAAAACATACCTTGAATGGTGTTCAGTGATAGCCTGGGCTGTGTATACCGTCTCCAATGCCGAAAGAACGCAACGCCGCATCGATGCTCCAACCCGTCCGAACACAAATTAGGTACAAGCTGATCTGCCCTCTCGCGTCGGCTTATCGCTGTGTTTGTAGGTCTGAACAGCGCATCACTGTGCTGGAACCTCAGCCCTATAAAGTTTTGCAACGACGTCCGCATCCCGAGCGCCCATCTCCGAATGCAAACGAAACATCTCTGGATGACGGAACCTTGGTCAATTGAGCTCTGAAGCTGCCAAAGCATCGAGCAAGATTTGAAGACCGTTACTGACCGGGTAGGTGCGCCTATCGTCGATCTCGCTCGGCTGAATAGCAATCAGGGGCGTGTCGCGCATCTCGGCAGTGGGCGTGACGATGTTCAATCACTCTACCAACAGCTCCTAACGCCCGCTGTGAAGGAAAAGCTCGCGATACGCTATAAGGCAGATCCGGAGCTTCTTGGCTATGACTTGTCTTGCCCGCCTTGAGTTGACGTCGGTTCCCACTTCAAACCGCTGAGAGCTTGACCTTTTGCAAGCAACCCTGTCTTGGTTATCCTCTGTTTTTTGCCTCTTGATGGAACTTTGGGATGACCGCCAACCTCTTCACCGCTTTTTCTCGTACATTTGAGAATAATGCTCATCGACCAGCGTTACGCCCTGCCGGTGGCGCAGTGGTTAGTTATGAGGATCTTGGGCGCGAGACTGGAAAACTTACGAATGCGCTTCAAGCTGCTGGTGTTGGCGCGGGCGACCGGGTTGCCGTGCAGGTCGACAAGAGTGTCGAGAACGTTTTTTTGTACCTTGCCTGTCTCAAGGCGGGTGCCGTCTATTTACCGCTGAACACGGCCTATACCGACAACGAGCTCGATTATTTTTTCAGCGATGCCGAACCCAGCCTCATCGTCTGCAAGCCGGATCGTGCGGATGGCATTCGCGCACTCGCCTCGGCTACCGACGTCACCGTCCACACCCTGGACGCCCATGGCGGCGGCAGCCTGATCCAGGCCGCGGCCAGCATGAGTACCGATTGCCAACCGGTGCAGCGGGTCGCTGCAGACCTTGCTGCTATTCTTTATACCTCCGGAACCACAGGACGCTCCAAAGGCGCCATGATCACCCACGGCAATCTTCTCGCGAACGCCGAAACCCTGATCGATAGCTGGGCCATCTCCTCTACTGATGTGTTGTTGCACGCCTTACCGATCTTCCACGTCCACGGCCTGTTCGTGGCGCTCAACACCTGCCTGATGACCGGTGCCGAAATTCTTTTTCATTCGAAGTTTGAGACCGACGCCGTCCTCGATGCGTTACCCGATGCGACTGTGATGATGGGGGTGCCGACCTTCTACACTCGGCTCCTTGCAAGTGAGCGGCTGACACCTGATCTGTGCCAAAAAATCCGTTTGTTTATCGCTGGTTCCGCCCCGCTTCTCGACGAGACCTTTCGGGCTTTCGAGACCAAATCCGGTCATGCGATCCTGGAACGCTACGGCATGACCGAATGCGGCATGCTCTGCTCCAACCCGTTGAACGGCAAGCGTCGCCCTGGCACGGTCGGCCCGCCACTCGCCGATGTCGAGGTCCGTGTAGCCGACGAGCAGGGAGAGATCCTTGGTCAAGGGGAGACCGGCGTTCTTGAAGTCAAAGGACCGAACGTCTTCAAAGGCTATTGGCGCATGCCGGAAAAGACAAAAGAAGAATTTCGTGAGGATGGCTTCTTCATCACCGGCGACATCAGCCGGATCGATGAGGATGGCTATGTCCACATCGTCGGTCGCGCGAAGGACATGATCATCTCCGGCGGCTTCAACGTTTATCCCAAGGAAATCGAGACGGTAATCGACGACATGCCGGGTGTTGGCGAAAGCGCCGTAATCGGTCTGCAACATCCCGATTTCGGCGAAGGCGTCGCCGCCGTGGTCACGGTCGCCGGCGGCGACGGGCTTGACGAAAAAGCGATCATCGATACCTGCCGCGAGAGCCTAGCCGCCTACAAGGTGCCAAAGAGCGTGTTCATCGTCAAAGAACTGCCGCGCAATACCATGGGCAAAGTCCAAAAAAACCAGCTCCGTGAGACCTACGCCAAAACATTCGTCTAGTGGCATGGTCACCTCATCTGGTTGCCCACCGCCTGCGATAAAAGAGCTTGGAATCCAAGGGGGTGCGGGTCTCTCTTGTTTCAAGTCAATCCGCCCGGGGACATGCTCATCAAGTTCTAGCGGGCTGCAATCCTGCTTTTCGGTGCTTCCGCTTTTCGAATAACGCCAATATGGTCCAAAATGGTTCTCAAAATCGGCATTTTCGCTGGCATTACAGACTCAATTAGGATGCGCTCGGATTTCGATCCAACGGGAAACTGCCAGGTTTGTCAGCAACCGACCTCCGCTTGCCGCTCCAGAGTGAATTCCGATCATCTGCGATCGGGTTGTACGCTCTAGCTCTTTGTTTCGCCGCATTTTCTTATCGATCAGACTTTTCATCCGGTCGGAAAATGCTCCAGTCTCTTTAGCACGTCGCTAACTTCGCTTTGCCATACCTTTTGTCGATCCATGAAAT
Organism: Geminicoccales bacterium; assembly: GCA_050633905.1. Lineage (GTDB taxonomy): Bacteria > Pseudomonadota > Alphaproteobacteria > Geminicoccales > Geminicoccaceae > JANQPX01. The sequence goes on along the minus strand of JBOEHJ010000013.1, from coordinate 57,018 downwards.
CTTGGGAATCCGCCCGCCCTCCGAGAAGGGAGGCGAGGCTCGGATTCCCAGGATCTCAAGGACCATGGATGCCGGCATGACCAACGTTGCCTAATAATGCGTTAACATCTGGGGCAGGACCTTCGCGCTGGAACGAAAAGCGCCAGCAAACAGTCACGTCTTCGTTCTGTCATCATGACAAGCCCAGGAAAAGGCCGGCCGATGGTCACAAAAAACCCGCGGCAGTTGGAGGACTGATCGTGGGATAAATCATGGCAGGAGAGGAGAACGTTAATAGGTTTATGTTCTCTTTATATCTTCGTCATCAAGGAAAATTTACTTTTTCATAGAAATACAATCGAACCTTGCTGGTGCTAAGGGTTTAGACAGTACCGCGCTCCAACGCCCTTGCTTCGAGAAGTGCTTGGTTTTGCGCCAGAAGAAGATCCGCAAGACGAACCTCGGCAATCACCTCCATGCTGTCATCCGATCGCACCACCGGCATATGTTCCTCATGCTCGGCCTCACAAACACGTAACGCTTTCTCAAGATCGTCATCCGGCCGGAGTGCCGTCGGCAGGCGATGCACCAGATCGCGCGCGGTTCGCTTGATCGCCTGATCCGGCTCAAAAGCGGCATCGGCCAAGTCTTCGAAATGGATGGAGCCCACCAGATGCCCTTCCTCATCAACCACGAAAATCGGCAGATGGCGATGCAAAAACTCTGATTTCAACTGCTCGAGATCAGTCTCCAGCCCGACAGTCACCACTTCCGGGCGCATCACCTCGTCCACTGTCCGGCTCGCCAAGAGCCCTTGATCATGCCGGGCCTCGAGATCGATGCCGCGCTGGAGCAATTGCCAAGTGAAAAAGGAATGCCAGTGGAGCTGACGGCAAATCAAGGATGCAATCGCCACCGTGACCATCAACGCGAAGGTCATGCCGTAATCCGCCGTGAGCTCAAACACCATGATGATGGTCGAGATCGGCGCGCCCAGGGTACAGGCCGCGATCGCCGCCATGGCGAGCAGGGCATAGACGCTACTAGAGGAACCGAGTTCTGGAAAAAAGCCGAAGGCGACCAACCCATAGGCCGAGCCGACCATCGCCCCCAAGACCAGGCTCGGGCTGAAAATCCCGCCACCGAACCCGCTGCCCAGACAGACCACTGTCGCCGTCGCCTTGGCAAGAGCAAGCAGGATTAAAAGCTGGAGGTCATAGCTTCCTTTAAGCGCGTTATCGGTTGCCTCATAGCCGACACCCAGCACCTCCGGCCAGCGAATGGCGATCAACCCGACGACCAGGCCGGCCAGTGCTGGTCGCAGCCAGCGGGCAATCTTCAGCCTCTCGTGAACCGCCTGGACAAAGGCAATGCCCTTCAGCAAGCCAAGGGCAGCGACCGCACAGACCGGCCCCAGAATAATAAACGCCGGCAATTCCCAAAACGAGACGATCTGCTGGGGCGGCAGGATGAAGGCCGCATCATCGCCGATATGCAGCCGCGTGATCACCGTGCCGATCACCGAGCTGATCACAACTGGCGAAAACGCGCCGATACCATAATGACCGACCACCACTTCGAGCGCGAAGAACACGCCGGCGATTGGCGCATTGAAGGCAGACGCAATGGCAGCCGCAACCCCACAGCCGAGCAGCGTCTTGGCGAGTGACGGTGAGAGATGAAGCTTTTGCGCAATGGCGGAGGCGAAGGTGGCGCCGAGATGGATGATCGGTCCTTCTCGGCCAACCGAAGCGCCGCTGCCGATCGAGCTGATGCTGATCATGGCCGCCGCCATCCCCTCACGTAGCGACATGCGGCCATTACGCAGTGCGCATGCCGCCATGACATCGGCGACCCCCTGCGGCAAACGTCCGGGGAACACAAAATGGACGAAAAGACCGATCAACAGCCCGCCTAAGGTCGGCACCGCCAGCACCTGCCACCAGGGAAGCCTCGCCGCATAGCTCGCAATGTAATCCGCGGGATTGCCGAACAGCACATCTTGCAGCGCGTAGACCAGAAGGCGAAAGCCGATCGCGCCGTACCCGGCCGCCGCCCCGACGACCACGGCAAGGACGAATAAAATCACCTGATCGTTTCTGCTCAACTCTCGCCAAGCCAGCACCAGCGACGCCATAAGACCCACAATAACTAGAACGAGAACGCCTGGACCATACGCATCCGATCACAAACCCGATACGCGTCACCCCGCCGCACGGGCGGCGAGACCGGGCGTTGACTTGGATTTGCGTTGGGCTGGTATGGTATCTGAGCTTGATTCCTGAGGGGCGGGCGGATTCCCAGGATCCCATGGACTAGATCGACGAGCCTTGACTGAATGGGCTAATACTTTCTTTCGCGACAGCCCATCAAAGCGAAACTGTCACAACGACCTAAATTTTTTTGAAGAGCGATGCCTGGAGAGCGTAATGACTGGTAAAAAAATAGGGCTGGCGAAGGGGCTGACGCATATGGGGGATCCGGATTTCGCGCTCTATATGCGCAAATCCTTCGCGAGCTCAATGGGCTATAGCCAAGAGATGCTGGAAAAGCCGGTGATCGGCATCGTCGACACCACATCCGGCTTCAACAACTGCCATCGCGGCGTCCCAGATCTGATCGAAGCGGCGAAACGCGGCGTGCTAGCGGCGGGTGGCCTCCCAGTCACTTTCCCCACCATCTCTCTTGGTGAGAGCTTCGTCTCACCGACCACGCTGATGTTCCGCAATCTGATGAGCATGGATGTCGAGGAGATGATCCGGGCGCAGCCCATGGATTCCGTGATCCTGATCGGCGGCTGCGACAAGACCGTCCCTGCCCTCTTGATGGGCGCCGTCTCCGCCGACAAACCCTCCATTCTCCTGGTCACCGGCCCTATGATGACATCGCGCAATGGCGATGAGCGCCTCGGCGCCTGCACTGACTGTCGGCGTTTTTGGGCCCAGTATCGGGCGGGCGAACTCAATCGGAACCAAATCGATGGGATCGGCGGCAAACTTTGCACAACCGCTGGCACCTGTCCGGTGATGGGGACCGCCAGCACCATGGCCTGCATAGCGGAAACGCTGGGCATGGCTCTTCCCGGCACGGCGGCGATCCCCGCCGTGCACGCCGATCGCTTGCGCGCCGCCGAAGCGAGCGGGACACGCGCGGTCGGCCTCTCAGCGGAAGAGCTGAAGCCGAGCGCCATCGTCACCAAAGCCGCTGTCGACAATGCCCTAAGGGTCCTCCTCGCCATCGGCGGCTCGACCAACGGCATCCTCCATCTCGCAGCGATAGCAGGCCGCGCCGGCATCGATCTGCCGCTGGACGAGCTCAACCGGATCAGTGATGAGACCCCCGTTCTGGTCGATCTCAAACCCACCGGCCCCCACTACATGGAAGATCTTTTCGCAGCAGGTGGCCTCGCTCCCATTCTCCGGAGTTTGCAACCCTTGCTGGACCTCGATACGGTGTCGGTTACTGGTGAATCCCTCGAGGATCGCCTGGCGAATGAGGTTGAATCGATCGACATTGGCATCGTCAAAAGTTTAAAAAAACCGTTGCAGCCGCAAGGCGGTTTGATCGCATTGTTCGGTAGTCTTGCGCCAGGTGGGGCCATCCTCAAAAGATCGGCTGCCGACAGCCGGTTGTTTGAGCATGAAGGCCGGGCCGTTGTCTTTTCGTCCCTCGACGATCTCGCCAAGCGGATTGATGATCCTGACCTCGATGTCGAGCCGGATGATATCCTGGTTCTGCAAAATGCCGGCCCGAAAAGCGGCACCGGCATGCCGGAAGCTGGGTATCTGCCGATACCGGGGAAACTTGCCAAGGCGGGCGTCAAGGACATGATCCGCATCTCGGATGCACGCATGAGCGGCACGGCATTCGGCACCATCATCCTCCACGTCACCCCCGAAGCCGCCACATCAGGCCCGTTGGGTTTGGTTCGGAGTGGCGATCGGATAAGATTGAGCGTCGAGGATCGGCGCCTCGACCTTCTGGTGAATGCAGAGGAGCTTGCTTCGCGTTTAGGAAACCACCAACCGCCACAAGCCCCGGCGCGCGGCTATGCCAAGCTCTATCATGATCATGTGCTGGAAGCTCCAGCCGGCTGCGATTTCGATTTCCTTCGATCTGCGGGTTAACGGATCAAAAAACAAGGATCCACGTCCATGACGTCATCACATAACCGGCCATTGATTGCACTCGCCATGGGCGATCCTGCGGGAATCGGTCCCGAGTTACTGGCGAAGCTGTTGACTGATCCCGACATTCAAGAAGCAGCCGACCTTCTCGTCATCGGTGACCGCCGCACGGTCACCCTTGGTGAGGATCATGCGGGCCTATCAACAAGCCTCCCCGATCTCGATCGTTTTGTCGAGAAAGGCAGGGCGCTCGCCGATCTAGGTCATTTAGATCCGATAACAATCACGGTCGGTCAATCCTCCGAAGCGGGCGGCAACTTCGCCCTCGTAAACTTCAGGGTGGCGCTTCGCCTGGGCGCTGCCGGCATCGCCGATGCCGTCGCGTTTACCCCCTTCAACAAGCATTCCATGCGTCTGGGCGAAGCCGATTACGTCGATGAGATCGGCTTCATCAAACGCGTCATCGGCGCTGACAAGGACGGCAGCGAGTTCAACATCCTAGATGAGGTTTGGAACGCTCGTGTCACCTCCCATATCCCCCTTGGTGAAGTAGCATCTCGCATCACCCAGGAACGTATCGAGCAGAGCATTGAGCTGACCATCAAGAGCATGGAAGCTGTCGGCTATGAACGCCCTCGTCTCGCTGTTGCCGGCCTCAACCCCCATGCCGGCGACAGTGGGAATTTCGGCCGCGAAGACCTCGATATCATCGAACCTGCCGTCCAAGCCGCGGCCGCCAGACAATATGCGGTCGAGGGACCATTCTCGCCGGATACGGTGTTCTTGCGCGCCAAGGCCGGGCTCCATGATGCGGTGCTCACCATGTATCATGATCAGGGCCAGATCGCGATGAAACTTATGGGGTTTGATCGCGGCATCACCCTGATCGGCGGCTACCCCTTCCCGATCACCACACCCGCCCACGGCACCGCTTTCGACATCGCAGGCCAAGGCATCGCCAATCCAGGCGCTACCAAACGAGCCCTTCAAATTGGCGCCGACATGGCCCGCCAGTTCGCCGGCGAGCAGGGATTTGCCGATCGCAACGCGCGACTTGAGGCCATCCATGGATTTTTCCGAGGCGGACGAGCTTAGTGGTATGACCACATCATTTCATTCATGTGGGATCTTGTAACGGGGAACGAAATCAATGCGTTACGCGTCTCACAAGCGAATCTTCTGATGTGGTCACACCACGCGTTATTCCGGGCGTAGGGTCGCGGTGACCGGAACGCCTGGGACGTTGCCCTGGCGGCGTCCGCGCCTGCGGGGTCTTGTCCGACCTCTCGGCATATCGGGAACGTCGGCAGCACCGACCGGCGGCACCTCTCCTTCAGGTATCGTCGGGATCGCCGAGCGGAACGGCTGGTCTTCCTTTCGGAGACTATACATATGCCTCGCCATGAGGCCACCAAGTGCCCAATACAATCCCATCACCTCGCCGTTGGAAAATGGGCTGCCGTAAATATTGCCGAGAATCATGGCGATCGTCATGAACAGAAAGGCGCTGCTCAAGGTGCGTCCGAGCGGGTTTTGTCGTCGTTTGGACAAGCGAAAATAGCGATGCGCGGTCCAAAGTAACGAGAAGACGAGCGTGAGATGAATGATCAGCCCAAGAGGGCCTGCTTCAGTTGCGAAGAGCACATAGTGGTTATGAGCATCCAAGTCCTTCTTGCCGCCATAACCCTCGGATAGGTCTTTGAACCGATTGAACCCGATCCCCCAAGGTTGGTCCTGGATCATCCGTCCAGCGGCTTCCCACTGAACCCATCGGCTCGACGTGCTGTCGTCGACGATTTCCACGCCATCCTCATCGACTTGCTGCGTATCCGAGAGACGATCGATCGCGGCTTCGGGCACCCAGAACTGATAGCCACCGGCAGCAATTGCCAGCACGATGATCAAAACCGGTCCGCGCCGGAACATCATCAGGGCGCCGATCACGACAACAATGATATAGGACTGACGAGAAAAGGTATAAAATGTGCCGGCGAGGAGGGCAAAAACCGCGAACATCGCTGTCCATCTTATCCATCTGTTACCCGGCTCCGGATGGTAAAGAATGACCGCCATCGCAAGGCAGAAGAACATGGAAAAGAAAATACCAGCACGGTTAGCTGTCGACGCATCTTCACCGAAAGGACCAGAGGCGCGCTTGGCAACATTGAAGGTCAGATTGCCGTAGGCCAGCCCTTCCTTGAAGGCTTCGAGGCCGGCGATCAAGGCGACGAACAAACAGGCATACATGATGAAACGGATGTCGTCTTCCGTTCTGACCACGTAAAAGAACATGAAGAAATAGATAGGATAGAAAATCGAGGCCTTCAGATAATTCACGTCGATCATGAACTCGCCGGGCAAGGTCGCCTGAGCGAGCAAGAAGGCGTAGATCAGCGCCCCGAACAAGGCGAACAGACGCATGCGCATGACCGGCTTGACGTCGTTTCTTCGGCCTGTGCGGGTATGGGAAATCCAGAGAACAAGGCAGATGAGGTTCAGCACATTCAGGCCGGGAACGCCCAGGCTTTGCGGAAAGTGAAGCTGGTTGACCGTGTAGAACGTTAAGAAGGCCATGCCCCATTTGAGGAATGTGGGCATCGCGTCTTTATCGGCTATGGTCTTGGTTGCTTGCATCGAAACTTCTATCCGGTCATCGCTGGCGTCGCTCTGAGCTCGCTTGGCCTTGCAGATCGGTCAAGCCCAGCCGCCCGGTTGGTGACGACATGATTTAGCGCTGCGTGCCTTTTGAATAATCAACCCATCGCCCAGCTGGCAAGACCGGACAGGCCCGGTTGATGTCAAACTGACGCGACCTGTGCCCTTCGGCCCGGCCAACCTAGCTGTATCCTCTTACCTTATAGTAAAGAAGACCGACGACTTCATGGAGGATCGTTTGCCAATGGAGAATGGCAGTTAATGATGGCCAAAACCGTCTGATACCGACAATTCTGCCGGAGAGATAATCGGCCGGCTGCGCAATCGCATCGAGCTCAAGTTTATCAGCCACCGCCATCGCCCTTGGCAAATGGGCAGCGCTGGTCACCATAATGAAGGGACCACCGTCCAGCTGATCCTTGAGGTTAGCCAGGTTTTCATAGGTATTGGTCGAGGTCGTCTCTGTAATAACCTGGTCAAGATCGATCCCCATCCGATCGATCACGCCTTGTACCGTCACCGAAATCGCCTCGCCCCCAACTGTCTTCGGTGGGCCGCCTGCGATGAACAAGGTCCCCTCGACTTGCCGCGCTGTGGTAACCGCGACGAGTAGACGCTCCCAGCCGGAATTGGCCAAAAGATTGACCCAGCCAACTTCATTGTCCAAGCGCTGACCACCTGATGTCAGCAGCAGAACGGGATCGTTTCGGTAGGGCTCGAGATCGGCAATCGGCGCATAGCGCCGTTCCAGCAAATCAGCCGCATGATCGGCGAGGACTGGGATGCTCATCAGGTAAGCCCAGGCTAAAATGCCCAACCAAACCAAGCTCTTCTTGCGCCAGGCAATGACCGCCAAGAGGAGCAGACCATAGATCGGCAAGGGGGTTATCAGGTTGGGTAACTCGTTGATCCCAAACATTGTTTTGTCCGAAAGGCGGTGACGGTGGCGTTAAAGGCTTGAGTTTCGCGGTGGTTTCAGCTGTCTAGTGGTTTTTGTTGACGCCGTCGCGGCTAAAAAATCGACCTTATCAACCCTTGGGACAGCTCATGGCAAGTATGGATATCGGCGGGATCGACCTGGAGGCGGTGAACGCCCTAACCCATCAGCTCGAAGAGACGCTGCGTGCCGCCGGTGTCGATCTGACAGGATCCTGCTCCATAGCCAATTATGTCGCGAGCTTCGCGCCGCTCACACAACTGGTCGCCTACGATCATATCCCGCCCGACGCTCTGATGCTGATCGGGCGTGTCGAAGCAACCGCTGGCTCGGCCATGGTCGAATGCTACCACCAGCTGGTCCTGCTCACCCTGATCAGGAGCTTCGAAGACCGGGCGGTCGACATGCAGCTGCCGGTCGAGATCAGGCCCCATGCCCAGGATTATCTCGCGCGTCTGGTCGGCAGGCTGGCGAAACCGAGACGTGGTCATTATCGCTTGGACAAAGATCCTTTTCTAAAAGATCTGGCCGTCGCCCGCCTGAAGCTTTGGCCGGCCGGCGCCGAGCTGGTCGACATCGCGTCGGGCATTCCGCGCCGCATGCTGATGGAGGCGGGCAAGGCTCGCTTCGTGAAGGCCCTTGGGCAAATCAAGTTTCAATGCGGTGGCTTCAAGCCCTTCTTAGAGACCCATTTCGATCAACGCGCATCCGGCGACTTCTCCGCCGAGGGCTATCGCTCGCTCTATCTGACCATCGCTAGCTTGCTGGAAAAAGCGCCTGAGATGAAAGGGATGTATAGCTGCAGTTGGTGGCATGATCCTGCCGTGGTCGCCATCAGCCCCAATCTCGGATTCCTGAACGCCATCGCCATCGAAGGCGGTGCCAAGCTCTACCCCATGGGCACCAACGATCAGGTTACCGCGCAGGCGACACGCTTATCGTCGGAGCGAACCCAGCAAATGCGCCAAGGTAACTACCGTCCAACCCGCTATATGATGGTCTGGGCACGCAAGGACTTGTTGCGCTGGGCCAAAGGCCAGACAGCAAGTGCGACGGCCGCGGTCGCCTAAGCGTTGAGCTGCTAAGCGGCGGCAATCTGCCTAATAACGGCTCCTTTGCCGATCCAGATGCCCTACCGGTGCCAAGCAGTACCGCTTACACCCGCGCGCACCTTTTAACCTGTTGCAGTTGGATAACACCCCGTGTCGATGTTGCATCGATGTTGCCGCAGAAACATCGATCACTATCCCTAAGCCACGCAAATTCAGTCTCTTACGGTTGATACCGGCACTTTGCTCGGCATGAAATCCTGGCTTTATAAACTTTCCTTAATTTCAGCATGTTATTTTCAATAGCAATCGACCCTGAGAGGCTTAGTGAGAGAGAAACGCCCGAATTACGTTGCGAGGAGCACTATGCTAATCCCCTCATGATTGAATTACGAATCATTTGTGTTTATTTCTATATGTTATTGACTTGATCGCACCGTTAAATGAGAGTTTGCGCGTAATGAATAAAGAGCGTCAAAGCTGAGCTTCGCTTACTAACGTCTACCAGCTTCTGGTTGAGCTAAAACCCACCATAAAAAAAAAAGAGCGCCCGATGTCGATCTTTGGTCACCATGTGTCTCGCGGCACCATTATTTTGAGCTTCGTCGAAGCTCTCATCTTTGGTTCAGTCTTTCTGATTGCCGGCTATTTCGTCCTAGGCGGCGAGCGCGGCGAGGGGATCGCCAATTTTGCGACCGAGGTAGCACTTCCCACCGGTTCCGTGATGATCTGCCTGCTCGTGGTCGGGGGCTACAATCTCGATGTCTGGAAATCGCCTCGAACCATGGCAAAACGCGTCGCTGCAGGCGCGATCGGGGGATCGGCTGCGATCGTCCTGTTCCACGATGTGATGACCGGGGCCGGCACCATATCCTATGGCCTGATCGCCGCTGCCGTGATCGGTTGCACCATCGCGGCCATCGGCCGATTGATCGGTGGTCACTCCACCATGGTGCAAGGCTACCTGCATAAGAAAGTTCTGATCCTAGGAACCGGCGACCAAGCTGCAGCCCTTTGGGATCTGATTCAGCCCGTCAAGGTCAATGCCGGCAAGCTCTTTGGTTTTCTCCGGTTCGGCAGCGAGCTTGAGGATCAACGCCTGGCCAATGAACGATTGCCGGAGGACCGGGTTCGTGAGACCGAGCTGTCGCTCACTGACTACGCACTCGCAAATGAAATCCGCGAAATCATCGTTGCTTTCGATTCGCCGGATGAGGCGCTGCCGGAGCGCGCCTTGCTCGATTGCCGCCTGCACGGCATTTCCGTGATCGACAGCGTGTCCTTCGTCGAGCGTGAAACCGGCCGCATCGGTGTCGATACGGTCAGCCTCCGCTGGCTCATTTTCTCCCCCGGCTTTCGTCGCGGCAGGCTGAGGGCGGCGGTTAAGCGCATCGCCGATTTCCTGATCAGCACATTCGCCCTGATCGTGCTCTCGCCGCTTATGGCACTCACCGCTTTGGTGGTTAAACTCGACTCGCCCGGCCCTGCTTTGTTCGAGCAGGTTCGCGTCGGCTTGGGCGGCAAGCCCTTCGTCATCTATAAATTTCGCAGCATGCGCCAGGACGCCGAAGCCGATGGCAAAGCCCAATGGGCCCAGAAGAACGACGTGCGCATCACCAAAATCGGCAAGTTCCTACGGATGACCCGTCTTGATGAGCTGCCGCAGCTCTACAATGTGCTGCGTGGTGATATGAGCCTCGTCGGACCGCGTCCCGAAAGGCCCGAATTCGTCGAGGGATTGTGCGAAGAGATCCCCTTCTATATGGAACGGCATAGCGTGCGGCCGGGGATCACCGGATGGGCACAAACAAGTTTTGCGTATGCCGCGACCATCGAAGATACGAAGGTGAAACTCGAATACGACCTGTATTATGTGAAGAACTATTCACTGTTTCTTGATCTATTGGTGCTAATTCAGACGTTCCGGGTTGCCGTGCGCGGCGATGGAGCACGTTAGCGTTCCCTAGAGTTCCAACGTCCGGATGATTGGCACACGCGAGGAGAATAAGGAGGACGGCGATTGTCTGGCAGGATCTACAATCAACATCTCCCCAGGATTTTGAAGCCTTGCGATCAAGGGTTGACCCCGATCGCTGAGGATGACCGGCCGTGACGGAAGCTTGTCGCCCTCAAAAGGCGAACCGATTGCAGTTTTCGATCATCTCGACCACGGATGATTTCGACGCATTGGAAGATCGCTGGAACGATCTGATCGCTCAATGCGATGACTGCAGTGTTTTTCAGTCCTTTTCTTGGCTCTCGACATGGTGGCACATCTTCAGCGCTGATCGCCAGCTGCGGATAATCTTGGCCCATGATCAGGATCGCCTCGTCGGCCTGTTGCCACTCTATATCGAGCATACCCAGCTCCTCCCCGCCGTTGGCCTACGCAAGCTTCGGCTGGTCGGTTATGGCGGCGATACTGCACCTGACGATCTTGGCGCCATCCTCGGCGAAGGCGATCATCCCACGATCATCGAGACCTTGGTCGACGGGATTGAATCGCTACGTGGCGAGTGGGATATGGCGGATCTTGAAGATCTCGATCCAAATGCCTTGTTGATCCAGGCCATGGAAAGCCGCCGACAAGGCGAGGTCGAGCTCGCCGAGGGTGCGAGGATCTCTTATGTGGATCTGCCGGAAAGCTTCGATGCCTATCTTGCCATGCTGTCTTCCAATCGACGCTGGAAAATGCGTCGGGGTCGGAAAAAACTTCTTGAGCGGACGAATTATCGATTTCACTTGGTGAGTGGACAGGCTGAGCTGGATCAATATTTCCCCGAACTCGTCCGGCTGCATCAAGAGCGCTGGGATGGTCGTGCCGAGGATATCGGTTTTTCGACCAAGACCTATGTCGACTTCCATCGGCAGGTCATGGCGAAAATGCTGGAACAGGATTGTCTGCGCCTAATGTTCCTGATCGGTGAGGAAGGCCCGATCGCCGCCAATTACTGCTATCGTTGGCGGGGCGGGTTTTATTTCTTCCAGGGCGGCATCGCCAAGGCTTACGACGCGCTTCGCATCGGTGAGGTGCTGATGGGCCATGCGATCGAACAAGCCATCACCGAAGGTATGCAGGTCTTCGACATGCTGCGCGGCGAGCATGACTACAAGAAGTCATTGACAGGCAATGTGCGCCGTCGAACTCATCTTCGCCTCAATCAGCCTACCCTTCGTACGCGATCCTACCGCGCACTTCGGGCAGGTTATCGCAGGGTACGCGGGTTCTATGGGCCTGGTGCGGACGATGCCCATGGAGCTGAAAAGCCAGGGGGGCAAAGTCATGCAGCTTAAGACCACCCTGCGTTCGCTGGTCGAGCAAGGTCTCTTGACCCTCGGCTACCCGACGAACATGCTCGGTCGGGCCGATACCACGGTCGTGCTCTTCTATCATGTGATCGGCGATGATGGCATCTCGGAGCATGATTTCGAGCGGCAGCTTGATTACCTCGCCAAGAATTTCGAGCTGATCTTTGCAAGCGAGCTGGCCACGCCCTCCTCATCCTCAAAACTGCGGGTTGCCATCACCTTCGACGATGGTCTGAAAAACACCAAGGAGGTCGCCCTCCCGCTTCTGCGCAAGTACGGGGCCAAAGCCACCTTCTTCGTCCTGCCTTGCGAGATAAGCTGGCTCTGGACGGCGGAACTGCGCGAGCGTCTTGCCTTGGCACTTAAGAACGGCGTTGAGCTGGATGGCTTGCCGTTGAAGAATGACGCCGATATCGATCCTCTTGTCGAGGAATTCAAGGCTATGGGGCAGGACGCCTTGAACAAGGTGCTGGATCGCATCCGCGCCAAGACGTCTTTCGAGCCTTCAGCTGCCTGGCTTGCCGAACATGAGCTCATGACCGCCGACGAGCTGCGCGCCTTGCCGGAAGACATCATCGAGCTCGGCGCTCATACCATCCATCATCCGATCCTGCCCAGTCTTGATAACGAGACCTTGGCGATGGAAATCGTCGAAAGCAAGACCAGGCTGGAAGCGCTGATAGGCCGTCCCTTCAAGACCTTTTCCTATCCCAACGGCGACTTCGATGAACGCTGCCTTCGCCTCGCCGAGCAGCATTACGACCTCGCCTTCACCACCGAATCTGCTATGGAAAAACATCCCGATTACGAGACAATCAGAAATCACCCCCACGCCATCAATCGTCTGCACGGTCTCGAATGCCATGCCGATTTGCCGATCAAAATGCACAAATTCCTAAGACAAGGCTATGGATTTACGATCATTGATGAACCAGGGTTTTGCGAAAATCATGCCATGGCTGTTCCAACACCAACAAACTCATAGAAATTTACGAGAAACTTACGAAAACCCGCTTTCTTAAAGCTACGAACGTAGCGCTTTTCCTGGGCATCGGCTATCAGCTCACAGCGAAATGGTAGCCATTGCGCGTTGAAGGCGCATCACTGAGAAACAAGCTACTCCTTGGGAAACACCATGAGCGACACTAATCTTCAGGACATCCAGCAACCGATCAAAGGTTTTATCCAGGAGCGTTTTCCTGCGTTGAAGTCGACCGATCTGGACGAGCGGACATCATTGCTCGAAGGGAATGACATCGACTCGCTGGGCTTGCTCGATCTGGTGACCTATCTTGAGGAAACCTTCGACATCACCTTCGATGATGATGAGCTGACGCCTGATAACTTCAACTCCGTCAAACAGCTTGCCGAATTCGTTTCCATCAAGCGTGCCGGGTAGAGCCCTTGACTTATTTGCTGCACAGCTTGCTGGATGAACGCCGATGTGACCCCACTGTCGAGGCTATTGTCGATGGTGATCGGCGGTTGACCTTTGGTGATCTCGCGGACGCGGCCGATCGTTATGCCGCGGTGCTGCGCGCCCATGGTCTCGAACGTGGGGATCGCGTCGCGGTCTATCTGCCAAAAAGCTTCGAGGAATGCGTCGCGATCTTCGGCATCAGCCTTGCAGGCGGCGTTTTTGTGCCGATCAATCCTCTTTTGAAGGCGCCTCAAGCCAAGCATATCGTCGAGGATTGCAAAGCCCGTTTCCTCATCGCCGATCCTGCTCTTTGGCAGGCGGCTGAAACCACCTTGCTTGAGGCCCCCTCTCTCGAGAAATCCCTGCTCACAGGCGATGTGGCGGGTCCGGTGAGCGCCCTCCCCGAGCGCCTTATTGCCAACGCCTTCGCGGCTTCAGCCCCGGCCTATCCGCCGAGCCAGGCCATCGGCGAAGACCTGGCCGCCATCCTCTACACCTCAGGCTCGACCGGCAGGCCGAAAGGGGTAATGCTCAGCCACCAAAATCTACTTGCCGGCGCACGAATCGTCACGACCTATCTCCATATCACCGCCAAGGACCGGATCCTCTCAGTTCTGCCCTTTAGCTTCGATTATGGCCTGAACCAGCTGCTCACCGCTGTACGCCAAGGGGCGACAACGGTGCTACTGAGCTTTCGCTTTGGGCAGGACATCGTCAAAACACTTGCGGCCGAGCGGATCACAGGCCTCGCCGGCGTGCCAAGTGTCTGGGCTATTTTGGCCCGCGCAGGCAAGAGCCTCGGCCAAACGCCACCGAATGATCTTCGCTACATCACCAATAGCGGTGGTGCCGTTCCTTCCGAGATGGTGACCAAGCTTAGAGAGCTATTGCCCAAGACCAATATCGTCTTGATGTACGGCCTGACCGAGGCTTTCCGGTCCACCTATCTTCCGCCTGATCTGATCGACAGCCACCCCACCTCCATGGGCAAGGCCATCCCGGAATGCGAAGTCTTCTTGGTTAATGAGCAACAGGAGCGCTGTAAGCCGGGAGAGCCGGGTATCCTGGTTCACCGCGGTCCCACCGTCTCGCTCGGCTATTGGAACCGCCCCGAAGAAACGGCCCGGGTGCTCAAGCGCAACCCGCTCATCCCCAAGGATCAAGGGGCCGATCTCGTTTGCTATTCCGGTGACCTCGCCGTTCTCGACGAGGAGGGTTTGTTTTACTTCGTCGGACGCAATGATGCGATGATAAAATCCGTTGGTCACCGCATCAGCCCGACCGAGGTCGAAGAGGCCTTGATGGCCTCTGGACAATTCAGCCAGATCGCCGTGGTCGGCCTGCCCGATGCGGTTGCCGGTCAGCGCGTCCATGCGGTTGCCGTCGCTTCATCGAACGGTGGTGATTGTGCAGCAGCCCTTGCCGCCTGCGCCGAGGCGCTGCCGGCTTATATGGTCCCACGGGAAATCGAGCTGGTGGACCAGCTGCCACTCTCGCAAAACGGGAAGGTGGATTACAAGCTCTTGGTCCAGGAACGCACAGCCCCCGCCAAAACCCGAGCTGCGGCATCATGAGCACAGCCCCCGCCATGGACGCCAAGGCAGTGGTCGAGCCAAGCCTTGCCGAGAGCCTGGTTGCAACAAGGTTCGCCACCGAACAGGACACCCTGGTGATCGGCGGCATGACGGTCAATGAGCTGGCCGGGCGCTTCGGCACCCCGCTCTTTGCCTATGACGCCGATCTTCTCCGGCGCAGCCTCAGCGATCTGCGCAAGGCCGTCGGCAAGCGAGTGGATGTCCATTACTCGGTCAAGGCCAACCCCAACCCCGCCGTGATCAGCGTCTTCGTCAATGAAGGTGCTGGCCTGGAGATCGCCTCCGCGGCTGAATATCTCCGCGCGCGCAAAGCTGGCTGCGCGCCTGAGCGCATCATCTTTGCCGGTCCCGGCAAGGGTGTGGAGGAGCTGGACTTCGTGATCGAACGCGGGATCGGCGAGATCCATCTGGAGACCTCGATCGAGCTTGAGGCTGTGGCCGCCATTGGCAATGCCAAGGGAACGCGCGTGCCCGTCGGGGTCAGGGTCAACCCGATCTCTGCGGCCCAAGGTGGTGCGATGCGCATGGGCGGCAAGCCTGCGCAATTCGGCTTTGATGAGGAATGCCTTGATGACGTCATTGCGCAGATCCGGCGCACCCCAAGCCTCGACTTCAAAGGCGTGCATCTCTTTGCCGGCACCCAGATCCTGGACGCCGATGTCCTCTTAACCCAATGGCGCCATGCCCTCGATCTCGCCGTGCGCATTAGCGATGGGCTGGGTGCACCGATCCCGACCGTCGATCTTGGCGGTGGCCTGGGCGTCCCCTACTTCAAGGGCGAGCGCGACCTTGATATGGACGCTTTGGCAGCCGCTGCCCCTGCCCTCTTCGACGAGGCAGCCGTCAAGCTCCCGACCACCCGCTTCATCCTTGAGCCCGGCCGTTATCTCGCGGGTTATGCCGGCATCTATCTGACCAAGATCCGCGCGGTCAAACAATCCCGCGGACAAGCCTATGTCGTGGTCGATGGCGGCATGCACCACCATCTCGCGGCCTCCGGCAATCTTGGCCAGGTGATCAAGAAAGACTACCCGCAAGTGCTGGCCAATCGCCTGGGTGCCGAGCATGCGGTGACGGCCTCGGTCGTCGGCCCCCTCTGCACACCGCTGGATACCATCGGGCGAAAAGTTTCGCTGCCCCAGCCTGAAGAAGGCGATTTCATCGCCGTGCTGCAATCCGGTGCCTATGGCCTGAGCGCCAGCCCCAACGGTTTCCTGAGCCAACCCATGCCAGCCGAGGTACTGATCGACCAGGGTTCGGCCAAGATCATCCGGGAACGCGGCACGTTTGAGCAGCCGATTACACCACTACCTTAGTCAAAGCCAAGCCTACCCTCCAAAAGGCGGGAAGTTGTTGAAGTAAAAAAACGCCTCAGTCGAGAAAAGAAATAAGAATGCAGCCTGTTTACATGTATCACGGCGTCGGCTCCGACGCCGAGTTGGATGGTGCTGATCGGCATTACGCCGTCACCACAGCAGCGTTCAAGAGCCATCTCGCCAAGATCGGGCGATCGGTTGCGCTCGCCCGGCAAATCCTTGAGACCGGCAAGATCGAAGCGCCGTCGATCACCTTCGATGACGGCCATCTCACCCATTTCACCAATGCCTTCCCCAGCTTGGACGAGGCCGACATGGAGGCCGAGTTTTACATCAATACCAGCATGGTCGGCAGGCCAAGCTTCGCCTCCTGGCAGCATCTGCAGGAAATGGCTGAGGCCGGCATGAGCATCCAGTCTCATGGCCATCATCATCTGTTCTTCGCCGATCTCGACCTCGAGACGTTGCATGACGAACTCGATCGATCAAAGAAAGCGATCGAGGACAAACTGGGCAAGCCCGTCCTGGTCCTGGCCCCACCCGGCGGCCGCTACAACCGGCGGGTTGTCGACGTAGCCCAAGCCGTCGGCTATCAGCGCCTCGCGGTCTCCACACCAGGCCTTTGGCGCCGTTTTGATCAGATCACCATCCCGCGTTTTCCAATCTACGCCCATACCGGCGAGCAGACCGTCCAGAACTACCAAAGTCCCTGGAGCCGCGACACTCTTCGCGCGGTGGCCCGCTACCGCCTGGTCAAGCTCGGACAAAAAGCACTCGGCAATCAGCGCTATGACCGCCTGCGCACGACCATGCTTGGGGGCACAGCATGACGCTCGCCTATGTCAGCTTCTTCGCCGCGATCTTGCTGCTCGCCTATATCTTCGTCGGCTATCCCTGCCTGGTCTGGCTCCTGGCCAAAGGCCGTGGGCGGCCATCTCTGCGTGACGACAGCTATCGGCCAAGCGTTGAGGCGGTGGTGATCGCTCATAATGAAGGCAAAACCATCGCCAAGAAGATCGACAATCTTCTGTCCCTCGACTATCCGGGCGATCGCCTCTCGGTCCTGGTGGTCTCCGATGCGTCCGACGATGACACTTGCGATCTGGTAAAACAGGTCGATGATCCTAGGGTCCGTTTGCTTCATTTTGACGAGAAGTCGACGAAATCCGCCTGCCTCAATCGCGCGATTGCCAGTTCCAAGGCGGATGTCCTCCTCTTGACCGATTGCCGCCAATCCCTGGCCGAGGATGTCTTGGTTCGCCTGATCGGCCCGCTCGCCGATCCGAGTGTCGCTGCGGTCAGCGGCGAGCTGGTCTTCGAGAGCGAGGGCGAGAACGACTTTTCCAAGGGCATGGACGCTTATTGGCGCTATGAAAAGTTCATTCGAAAATGCGAGTCGCAGATCAGCTCGACCGTCGGCGTCACCGGCGCCATCTATGTTCTGCGGCGGAACGCCTATATCCCGATCCCCGAAGAAACTCTGCTCGACGATGTACTGATCCCGATGAATGCGGTCATGGCAGGCCAGCGCGTCCTGTTCGAGAGTGAAGCTTATGCCTTCGACATCCCATCCTCCGATCCGGCAAGGGAAAAACGGCGCAAAACCAGGACCATCGCCGGCAATTTCCAACTGCCGAGCCTGTCCCCTGCCCTTCTGAACCCGATCAAGAACCCCCTTT
The DNA here is from genome assembly GCA_050633905.1 of Geminicoccales bacterium. Lineage (GTDB taxonomy): Bacteria > Pseudomonadota > Alphaproteobacteria > Geminicoccales > Geminicoccaceae > JANQPX01. The sequence continues at coordinate 38,952 of JBOEHJ010000013.1, read as the reverse complement.
GGTGGCAGTTCATCTCCCACAAGATGCTAAGGCTGATCGCCCCCATCCTCCTCGTGGTGGCCCTGGTCGCCAATTGGTTCATCCTCTCCGATCATCCGCTTTTGATGCTCAGCTTCATCGGGCAACTGATTGTTCACGGCTTGGTGCTATTGTCCGTGATCTTCGACGGCCTTCGCCGCTTCATGCCGATCCGCATCATCAGGGCCTTTCACGATATGATGTATTTTACTGTTCTCGGTGCCTGGACCTTTATCCGCGGCCGTCAGCTCTCATCATGGAAGTGACCCGGTGGAGATGACCCAATGAAGGTGATCATGGTTCGCCATTTGTCCGACAATGCCGCCCGCGAGTTAGACCGATGACCAACGACAACGCGCCAAAAGCTGCCGAGAAGTGCAAGGTTCTGGTCGCCACCGATGAGATGGAGGTTGGTGGCAGTCAGCGACAGATCACCAACCTTCTGACCGGCATGGACCGAACACGCTTCGAGCCGGTGCTCCTCTATTTTCGGGAACATTCGTTCCTGGTCGACGAGATCGCGGCCAAGGGCATTCGCGTCCATTATCTCCCCAAGAACGGTAAGATCGACATTGGCTTTTTTCTGTCCCTTATGCGCTTCTTGAAGCAGGAACGGTTCGACGTCATCCACGCCTACAGCTTGACGGCGGAGCTTTGGCTGGCCCTTGCGCGCAGTTTCGCCAGGAGCTCGCTCTTCATCTCCTCGATCCGCGGCACCTATGACGATTACTCATCATTGCAATGGCGGATCAAAAGATGGATTACGAGGCGATCAGCCCTGGTAATCTCCAATTCCAAACAGGCGGCCGATATCGCGTTCGAGCGCATGGCGCTCAAGGGGAATGACTGCGCCATCGTCTACAACGGCGTGCACGCGGTGCAGGCCGCACCGGTTTTACCTGAAGACCTTACAACCCTGCGGGCACGCCATGACTTCATCCTTACCTTTGTCGGTCGCTTGGGACCTGAAAAGAACGTGCCCTGCCTGTTTCGAGCACTACGCCGCCTGAAGGACGAGGGCGCGGACGAGAAGATCGGTGTCTGGCTGGTGGGAGGCGGTGGGGAGCGGTCAAAGCTCGAACAGATGGCCGCCGACTTATCTCTCGATCAAGTCGAATTCCTGGGCGAGCGTTCCGATGTCAACGCCGTGCTGGCCCATAGCGATGCCGCCGTTCTGCCTTCCTTTTTTGAGGGTCTCTCTAATGCCATCCTTGAAGCAATGGCCGTCGGCAAGCCGGTGATTGCATCCAGGGTCGGCGGCTCGGCCGAGATCGTCCGGCATGAGGAGAACGGCCTACTGTTCCCCTCCGACGACGATCAAGCACTGTCCGATGCGATCAGACGGTTCGTGCAAGACCCCGCTTTTGCCCAGCGTCTCGGCGCCTGCGGCAAGCAGGACATCGATCAGCGTTTCTCGATCCCCTCCATGGTCGAGCAGCACCAAGCCCACTACGCCAAGGCCGCCTGAGCGCCGCCGGCTTTCCTCTGAGCGAAATTCAAGATCATGACCGAAAAAGTCGCCTATCTCCTCTCTATGTATCCGGAATTCCACGAGACCTTCGTCGCGCGGGAAGTAGAAGCACTTCGCCGAACCGGCACGGACATCGCCGTCTATTCGCTAAAAGAGCCGCCCCAGGAAGGCCATGATCTCTATCCCGATCACCGCGCCTTCGTCCATACAGCCGGCTTCTTCTTCGATTATCGGGTGATCACCGCCAATCTCGTCCAGCTTTTTTCGACGCCTCTTCGCTATCTCTCGGCCTTGATGATCCTGTTCAGCTTCTATGCAAGGCGGCCAAAGGAGCTGATCAAAGCGATCGCTGCCTTTCCGAAATCCGTCTATTTCGCCCGCTCCATGGCCAAACGCGGCGGCATTCTTCATGCCCATTGGGCAACCATCCCAACCTCGATGGCCCTGGTGATCAACAAGCTCATCGACATGCCGGTAAGCGTCACCGCCCATGCCTGGGATATCTATCTGACCCCGAAAGACGAGCTTCGGACCAAGATTGCCGCTGTCAAAGGCGTGGTCACCTGCACCGATTTCAACGTGCATTATCTAAAAGAAATCTGCCACCCAGAGGATCGAGACAAGATCCAGCTCAACTATCACGGCCTCGATTTCGACGCACTCCACGACAAGGACGTTGGTGCTAAACCAAGCCCGACGCTCAATCTTCTATCCATCGGCAGGTTGGTGGAGCAAAAGGGTTTTATTTATTTAATCCGCGCGCTCAAACGCCTCTCGAATGTCGAGGCATCCCTGTCGATCATCGGCGAAGGCCCCCTTCGAGACCAACTTGAACGCGAGGCGGCAGACCTGCCGGCAGGTATCGAGGTCAACTTCCTCGGCCGCCTGCCCCATCAAGAGACTTTGCGCCGCCTGGCGGAAAGCGATGTGTTCGTGGCCCCAAGCGTGATCGCCAAGGACGGCGATCGAGATGGCATCCCCAATGTGGTTCTCGAAGCCATGGCATCTGGCGTGCCAATCATCGGCACCAGCGTTTCCGGCATTCCCGAAGTCGTTCTCGACAACGAAACCGGTCTCTTAATTCCGTCCGAAGACGCCGAGGCCCTAGCCGATGCCCTTCAGCAATTGGCCAAAAGCCCAGAAAACCGCCAAAAACTCGGCGCCAACGCCAAAGCACTGGTCACCGAGCGCTTCGACATGGATCGCAACATCGACGAATTTTTGGATTTTCTGAACGATTTCCACGCCGAAAAAGCGGCGGCCTGACCGGGCTTGCCCGGTGCCGGCGGATATTCTAAACGTAGGAAAATCTTACCAACGCTGGCGAGAATGGGCAGACAAATGCTGTGGACATTCTAACGGGCTGGCGTGGTGACAATTGGTCGGAAATTGTCGCGCCCAGAAATAACGAAACCTTAACTATCGAGCTTTAGGCTTTGCGCTCTGGTCCATGCGATTCTGGGGGTCCGAGCCAAGCCCAACTTCCCTGCGGTCGGTCGGATTCCCAGAATCGCATGGACCTCATCGGTGAGCTTAGAGACCAAACGTTAACAGTGGCTTTCGCGGGAACCGACCAGGTGAGTAAGTCGCCATGGGCTGACGCACTTTCGAGAGCGCGGGCGCCGAGCAAACCATCTGCAGAGGTGCCGGTTCATCGAGTTACAGGCCACTAAAACGGCAGCTCGATGTCATAGGCTTCACGCCATAATTCGAAAATCACCAGGGCGAACAGGCGCTCGGAGTTTTTTCGGCCCTTCTTTTGGCCTTCCTGTAGGCTTCGAATGAAGCTCTGATCGAAGAGTTTCGGCGAGGCGGCCTTTAGGATGTCGTCCATATAGGTTCCCCATTGTTCAGAGAACCAGCTGGAGGGGATTGAGAAGCCTTGCTTTCGATCGACGTCGAAATCGTCCGGCAGCAGGCGGCGCGCCAGCTTTTTCATCAGGATTTTTCGACCGCTTTTTGTGGCACGCAGATGGTCCGGCACCTTGGCGAAGGCAAAATCGATGAGGGCCGGATCGAGCAAGGGGGCCCGAACTTCGAGCGATGTCAGCATGCTGGCACGATCAACCTTGGTGAGCACATCATCGGGCAGGTAGAAGGAAAAATCGGTCGCTGTTGCGGCAAACAAGGCGCTCTTATCAAGCCGCTCAGCATAAGCGCGGCGCTCGGCTTCCGGCGTCGAGCGCGCTTCGATCGCCGCCTTCATCTCGGGACTGAACAAGGCCTGTCTCGACCAGGCATCAAAGTAAACCCGGACATGGGCCATGCAGTTGGAAAGATCGCCAGACATGCCCAGGAGCTGGTTTCGGCTGGGGAAACCGAGCGGCATAAAGCGCCCTGCCATGGAAGAAACGGACTGCCTGGCAAAGCCTGGAATGACTTGCCTGATACGCGCCTGGGAAGCGAGCCAGCTATAGTGGAAATAGCCCGCGAACAACTCGTCACCACCATCACCGCCGAGAGCGACTGTGGCATGGCGACGAATTTCCTTGCAGATCATGTAGGTCGGCACCATCGAGGGATCGCCGAGCGGCTCATCATATTGCAAGGCCAGCTGCGCCAGCAGGTCGACGTTCTGCTGATGAGCTTCGATCTCTGTATGCTCGGTACCGAAGTGCCGCGCAATCTCCTTGGCATGGGCCGCCTCATCATAGGCGCCTGCCCCCGGAAAGGAGACCGTGAAGGTCTTAAGCGGCGAGGAAACGTGACGGGACGCAATCGCGGTGACAACACTCGAATCCAGACCACCGCTGAGCAACACCCCAACCGGCACATCCGCGATCAGCCGGCGCGCGATCGAGCCGTCCAGCAGCGCCTCCATCTGCTCAAGAAGCAAGTTCTCATCGAAGATCGGATCATGGCTGCCGAACGGCAGGTTCCAATAGCGCCAGCAATCGAGCTCGCCGGTCTCAAGATCCAGCGTCATCGCATGGCCGGGTGGCAGCTTGGCGATGCCTTCCAGCATGCATTTATCCGCCTGGACATAGCCATAAGTCAGATAATCGATCAGCGCATCGGGGTTGAGTACGCGGCTGATCGAGGGATGAGCCATCAGGCCTTTCAGTTCTGAGGCGAAGAGAAAATCGGGATGCTGGTATCGATAGAAAAGCGGTTTCTCACCGGCGCGATCGCGCGCCAGGAAAAGCTGTTCTGCGCGCTCATCGAGGATGCAAAAGGCGAACATGCCATCGAGTTTCTCGACGGCGTCCCTACCCCATTGCAAATAGGCCAACAGGATCACTTCGGTGTCGCTTTCCGAGGTGAAGACATGGCCTTCCTGTTCGAGTTGCCGCTTCAGCTCCCGATAATTGTAGATTTCGCCATTATAGGTGATGGTCAGATGGCCGCGCGACATCGGCTGATGACCGCCCTCTGACAGATCGATGATCGAGAGCCGGCGCTGGGCCAGTCCCACCCGATCGCCGCAGGCCCAATACTCGCCTTGATCGTCGGGGCCGCGATGGACCATGGTGTCGCGCATGCGGGTCAGGACATGACGATCGTCAATCGGGTTTCTTGAAGCAATGCCAGCAATGCCACACATGATGTCGCCGACGACCTTTCCTACTAGAGGCTGAAAAAACACAGCGCCCCGTTGTGTAAGTGATCGCCTTCCAGGATGTCAACGCAGCGAGATGCCCACCGCACCACCCTCAGTATCGAACGCTAGCCAACTGTCTCCGCCAAACATCGCCTGGCCACCACCCAAGCCCCCAAATCCGTGACGAGGTCCAAGTCAACGCCGTGGGGCGTCCCCCACCCTACTCGGCGGCGAGTTGGCCGTTGACGTCGAATTGCAGCTCGGCGAGACGGGCATAGAGGCCGCCTTCTTCGATCAGCTGCTGATGGGTGCCGGTCGCAACCACCCTACCCTCTTCCAGGACGACGATGCGGTCGGCATTCAGCACGGTTGCCAGGCGATGCGCGATGACCAGGCTGGTCCGCCCCTCGCGCAAGCGCTCCAGGGCTTCCTGGACGAGGCGTTCGCTTTCCGCATCGAGGGAGCTTGTCGCCTCGTCAAGCAGGAGCAATGTCGGGTCACGCAGAACGGCGCGCGCAATCGCGATCCTCTGGCGCTGGCCGCCGGAAAGCCGAACGCCTTTTTCACCGAGGAAACTGTCGAAACCGTCGGGAAGCTTGTCCAGGAATTCGGTGGCCGCCGCTGCCATGGCCGCGGCGCGAACCTCGTCGTCGCTGGCATCGGGTCGGCCATAGCGGATGTTGTCCCAGGCATTGGCGGAAAAGATCATTGGCTCCTGGGGCACCAGTCCGATTTTTTCCCTGAGATGAACGGGATCCACCTCCCGAAGGTTCACCCCGTCAAAAGTTAGGGATCCGGCCTCGGGGTCATAAAAGCGCATGAGTAGCTGGAAGATAGTGGTCTTACCGGCGCCGGATGGTCCGACCAGGGCAACGGTCGTCCCAGGTTCGACATCTAGGTTCAGGCTGTGAAGGACAGGGCGTTCGGGGTCCAGTGGATAGGCAAAACGCACGCCTTCTATCTTAATGGCGCCGTTGACCGGTGATGGCAGGGTGGTCGGTGAGGCGGGTGCGGTGATCATCGGCTTGGTGGCCAGCAGGTCAAACAGGCGCTCCGTGGCGCCGGCGGCGCGCTGGAGATCGCCCATAATCTCGGCGAGTCCGCCTGCCGCGGTGGCGACCACGGAGGCGTAGAACACGAAGGAGGCGAGTTCGCCGCCGCTGATTCTGCCTGCCATGACATCATGACCGCCGATCCAGAGCACCACCACGATCGCCCCGAAGATCAGCGTGATCACCACGGCTGCAAAAACCGAGCGCACGCGGGCATAGTCGACCGCCGCCTCAAAAGCAGCCTCGGCCAGCCCCTTGAAGCGGCCGCGCTCACGGGCTTCCTGTGCAAAGGCCTGCACCGTCTGCACCGCGTTCAGCGACTCCTCGCCATGGCCGGAGAGATCGCCTACTCGGTCCTGCGCCGCCCTGGACGCCAACCGCACCCGCCGGCCGATGATCACGATCGGGATGATCACCAGCGGCACGACCAGAAGGATAAGCAAGGTCAGCTTCAGATTGGTGATGAACAGCAGCACCAGGCCGCCGATCAGCAAAAGAACATTGCGCAAAGCCTGAGACAAGGTCGAGCTGATCACGCTTTGCACCACGGATGTGTCGGCCGTCAGGCGGGACAGCACCTCACCGGTTCGGGTCAGCTCGAAAAAGCTCGGCGACAGCCCGATCACATGGTCATACACATCACGCCTGACATCGGCGACCAGCCGCTCGCCAAGCCAGGTCACGAGGAAGGCGCGGGCAAAGGTCGCGGCCGCCAGCATCAGCACCACGATCAAGGCGGCCTTGAGCGCATGATCCAGGGCGGCACTTTCGCCAGCGCCGAAAGCGCCGTCGATCAAATATCGAAACCCGGCACCAAAGGCGAGCACCGAGGCGGCGGCGACCGCGAGGGCGATGATCGTCAGCACGACTTGCAGCCGGTAGGGCCGAAGATAACGACCGAGCCGGCCGATTGCCTTTAGATTGTTGCTTTTGTCGCGCTTCGCACTTTCCATCGACATCTTATCTTTGCCGCCTGCCATCTATTCAGCCTCTTACGTCAGACCTCGTCACCGCCTCTGCTGACAGTGAGCTTTCCTTGTTTCGCGCCGCGGCGAGCCGTCGGGTTCTGTTGATGAACACTGGAAACACCCGATTTTTCCTTGAAGGACACGACGATGTGGATCGACACCCTCTTGCGAGATGCCGCTACATTGGCTATATAGCGCCAGTCGCTAAAAGGAGAAAGCGGGTGAAGAAAGATATTCATCCAGATTATCACGAAATTACAGTCGTCATGACCGACGGCTCAACGTTCCAGACGCGCTCGACCTATGGCGAGCCGGGTGGGACGTTGACCTTGGATGTTGACCCGCTCGTTCATCCCGCATGGACTGGCGATCGATCGCGTCTCTTAGAGCGTGGCGGTCAGGTCGATAAGTTCAATAAGCGCTTCCAGAGTTTCCGTCGTAAGAAGAACTAAGGGCCGAGACAGCTTATGAAAATCAGAAATTCCCTGAAATCGGCCAAGAAGCGCGACAAGAACTGCCGTGTTGTGCGCAGAAAAGGTCGTGTCTATGTCATCAATAAGACCAATCCGCGGATGAAAACTCGCCAGGGTTAGAACTAGCGGGCGATTGTTGCCGGTTCATCCTTAAGACGAGTTGGTTGAAGTGAATAGGGTCAATGCTGTCGGCATTGGCCTTTTTTGCTGTCGTCGATGCATCCCAGAGTCATCGCTGATTGAATCTAATTCGTACAATGTACGATGCCGAGCAAACGACAGCGGTCGCCCGGTCGTCGAAACACGTCCGCAGAACCTGCTAGGCTGCCCGCTTGGTTTCTTCCTCAGCGATCGGACGACCGGTCGTGGCGGTCGGGATAGTTTCGACCAACGGCGACTCGTACTTCCAGCGATGACCATAAGCAATCAAGGGGCGCTCGACCCAGCGCCAGGATAGAGCCGCCAGCGTCAAGATCGCGACGATCGAGACTAGCCAGACACCAAGGCTCCAAAGATCGTTCACCTGAAAATCGCTTCGAGCGGCAAAGAAGCCCCCAAGCAGCCCGATGACCACCTGGTGAAACAGATAGATGGCATAGCATCTGACACCAATCCATCGAAGCCAGCTCTGGTTGAGCAGGAAATGCAGCCAGGTCCCTTGGCGCTCCGTGGCATAGAGCAAGAAGGCCGTAAAACCTGTTGTGATCAGCCAAAAACTCACGACGATCCGCGCACCGATATCCAGAACGTCGCCGTAATAGGAAGCAAAAAAGCCCAAAACTGGCATCAGCCAAGCGATATGCCCGATCATCCGAAGATACCGTCGAATGAACTGGCGGACGGGCTCGGCGCGGATCGCATAAGCAGCGAGCAGGCCATAGCAAAGCGCATCCATGCAGGAGGTCAGCAGCACGATCGATGCCGTCCCACTCACCCCTAAGCCGGCAGCCGCACGCAACAGCGGTGCGGAGAGGATGCCGAGGATCAGCAGCTTCGGCAGATGGCGAAGCGGCGTGAAGAAGATAAGAAACGGCAGAACGATATAAAATTGCTCCTCCACCGCAAGTGACCAGGTGGGTGCCAGCCAATTGCCGCCGAAGGTATCAGCAACAGCCATGACATTGTTCTGCATGAAGATGACATAGGACCAGATCGGTAAGCTCTCTCCGGTCAACCAGGCGAAGCGTTGATCGAGATACGGGTTGACGGCGACAAAAAGCAGAAGGCTGCCAAAATAGAGTGGAAGAATTCTAGTCAAGCGCCTGATGTAGAAGGATGAAAAAAAACGCTTGGAACCCCGATTGTCTAAAAGAATACCGCCGAGCAAAAAACCGGAGATGATGAAGAACAGATGGACACCGGTAATATTCAGGTCGATCAAATGCTTGAGGAGACCATCATTCGCTTCGCCACGAGAACGCACGACATCGAAATGATTGCCGATATAATGGCAGAAAAAGACGACCATGATAACCGCAACACCGCGCATGCCATCAATAACGTCAATTCTTCCGGTCAATTTTCTGTTCATCTAAATCTATCTCTTAATATTACCGACCATCGAACAAAGCTCACAAAAATACATCAACCAATAATAGAAAGTTTTATCAGTCAATTAACTAAGAGGCAGAAAAAAAATAACAGACTTTTCATGGAAATACAAATGAAGTAGATGAGATGTCAATCGAGAATTTACTTTTTTCATCGCCTCCCGTTGACCAAGCTCGATTCTACATTGATTGTCATGGCCAACGTTCCTACCTCCCTTGCCGATGCCGTACCATCACAGCGCAGCATTGACCGGAATAGGTGATGATCAGGAGACAAAAGAGACGTTCGTTGACCCTATCAACATTAAGAACCCGTTTTAGAAGTTTTCGAATGATTTCATCGTCCCGTAGTCAAGGTCAGACGAGGAAGAGGATGCAGAGCGATGTGGCGCATCGATCAAAACCGACGACGAAGCCTGGGCCGGTTGCAAGGCGACCCTTCGGATGGCGTACTGCTTCATCTCGCGACGCTTACGGCGCGCCGCACCGCGGCGCGTCGAGCTCCTCGCACCTGCCGATGGACAACGCCATGAAATCACTCAAAAACATTTTAAACGGGCTCTAAGCATGATGCCGCTCGGGGTGAGCGGCTTGACCATTCTCGGGATCAAGGAAATGCAGACCATGAGACATCATGATGAAGGGGACGGGAGCAAGACCTCCCGGCGGGCAGGATCACCATTTAGCTTCCTTTGCGCGGCAACTCTGCTGGTAGCGCCGCTTACAATCGGCCAGGTCAACGCGCAATCTTCAACCTCGGCCCCCTCCTCCTATTTGCCCAGCGGCTATCAGCTCACCTTTGCCGACGAATTCGATGAGAAAAACTTCGATCTTGGCTATGACGGTGGTGAGAACTGGATTTCCGGCTGGAAGGCCTGGAACACACGCGCCCTTGCCGGCAATTCGGACGACGCCTTTAAGATGTTCGATGAGGAAAGCTTCAACGACATGCCCGTCGGCATCGGCGATTACCTTCGACAAGAGGGGCGATGGGGTGATCGGGCCAGATACCTGCACGACGTCTCGGACGGCACCGTCAAGCTTCGCGCCTATCCCATGCCAGAGGCGGCGCGCGAGCAGCTTTGGCAATACACCCATGTCGCCGGCATGCTGAGCACGGAGATGTCCCACGCTCAGCAATACGGCTACTTCGAGGTTCGCGCGCGGTTCAACAGTTTCTCAAAAGGCATGCATTTCACCTTCTGGACCCTCGCCAAGGAACCGAAATGGCCGCCGGAAATCGACATCATCGATGTCATCCATAAAGACCCGCTGCAATTCAACTCATCCCATGGCGGCAAGGCGGAAAAATACGGACCGCAAACCAAGGACGGCTACGTCAATTGGTATGACCCCCCCAATGGCGAGTTCTTCGATTGGCATGTCTGGGGCATGGAATGGACCGAGGACGATATCCGCATCTTCATCGACGGCGTCCAGGTCTATCACGAGCCCAATTTCATCGATGAGCCGATGTATTTCCTCGCATCCTGGGAGATCGCAGGCAACTGGCCGGGCGACCCCGACGAAACCACGGAATGGCCAGGCGAGGTCGAGGTCGACTATGTCAGGCTCTACGAACGGTCGCCGTCCGCCACCCAATAATCGAAGACCGTGGCCTTCTCGATCCATTGGCGAGCGAAGCTGACAAAGGCCTGGTGATCGGGATGGGGGAGATAGGCATCCCTTGCTTCTGCCGACACGAAGGTCAGGATGAAACAATGGGTAAGGCCATGGCTCTTACCCTCCTGGCTGTTGTTCTCCCCCCACTCGAAATCGTCGATCCCTGGCACGAGATCGCGCAACGCCCCGAATCGCTGGGCGATCTCGGCGGCTTCGGCCTCCGTCGTGCCCTCCTTGAAACCGAACATCACGATGTGGCGGAGCTTTTTGGTTAAGCCATTCATGGACAATTTTCCTATTTTCTCATAACATTACTGACTGTCTCCGATGATGCTCCCGGTCGGCCTTCACCGGCAAGGGGCGAAAAACCAAACGAACCCGAGACCCACCATATGCTTGGCTTTTTGGACGAATTGGGACCAAGAATTTGATGAGCAAGGCCATCTATGAAGGCCCCATCATCGATGCCCATCAGCATTTTTGGGACCTCGAGCGAAATTATCTGCCCTGGCTTTGCGACGAGCCGCCTATCCCCTTTCGCTACGGTGACTATCGCCCCATCCGAAAAACCTACCTACCGGAGGACTATCTAAAGGACGCCGCACCGCACCGGGTTGTGAAAACCGTCTATGTCGAAACCGAATGGGACCCTAACGACCCCATAGGCGAGACCCACTGGGTCCAGGACCTCATCGAAGCCACCGGCTTCCCGCATGCCGTCGTCGCTCAAGCCTGGCTTGACCGGGAAGATGTCGACGAAGTCCTGGCAACACAAGGCGCCTTTCCCAATGTCCGAGGCATCCGGCAAAAGCCTGCCGCAGCCCAGTCCCCCTTCCAAACGCAGCGTGGCGTCCGACGCTCGATGGATGATCCGGTTTGGCGGGACGGCTTTGCCCTCCTGGACAAGCACAGCCTCTCCTTCGATCTTCAAACACCCTGGTGGCATCTGGATGCTGCCCTCGATCTCGCCCGCGATTTTCCGAAAACCCAGATCATCCTCAACCACACAGGCCTCCCTTCCGACCGCAGCCGAGAAGGTCTCGACGCCTGGAGAAAAGCGATGGCGAGTCTCGCTGATGCCCCCAATGTCGCGGTCAAAATCTCTGGCCTCGGCTCACCAGGAGCGGCCTGGACCGTTGACTTGAACGGGCCTGTTATTCGTGACGTTGTCGCAATGTTCGGTGTCGAGCGCTGTATGTTTGCCAGCAATTTCCCGGTCGACAGTCTCTGCGCTGACTATGGGACGATCTATCGCGGTTTTTTTGACGTCACCAAGACGATGTCCAAAGTCGATCAAGCCAAGCTGTTTCATGACAACGCAGCGCGTCTTTATCAGCTGGCCTAGCGTCTTTTCATGATCAGTTAGCATCCGCTGCTGGCTTCGAAGACGTGGCCTTTTACCGTGGCCCTTGGCGATACCGGCGGAAATCAAAGGAAGCGGTCATACCACTAAGTTACCGCCCTTGACCGCGCCGAGCGCGGCGAGCCGCCGATGGTTTCGGTGATGTCGGCAGCCGCGCGTTTGATCCTGGGGCCAAGTTCGCCGATCCGGTCATAGGTCAGCCTGGTGATTGGGCCGGAAATCGAGACAGCCGCCAGCACATCACCGAATTCATCGAGGATTGAAGCGGCGACGCAGCGCATGCCGACGGTCGCTTCCTCGTCGTCCAGGGCCCATTGTCGCTCGCGCGAGGTTGCGAGATCGTCGAAAAAACGCCGATCGTTGGTCAGCGTCTTGCGGGTAAAGCCGGGCATGCCGACCTTCTCCAGTAACTTTCGAATGGCCGCATCGGACCAGGTGGACAAGATTGCCTTGCCCATGGCGGAAGAATGGATCCTGGTGCGGGTCCCCGGCCGGTGAAAGGCGCGGATCGGGTTATGGCACTCGATCTGAGCGAGGTAGACGATAGCGCCTTCATCCTCGATCCCCAGATTAACCGATTCGCCCGTCTCCATCATCAGATCGCGCATGATCGGCCTGCCAAGATCGACCACCTTACGGTTACGCAGAAAACCGTTGCCGATCTGAAACGCGGTCACCCCGATAAACCAAAGCTTCCGTTCCTGATCCATCGACACCAGGCCGTGGCCTTCAAGTGAGGTCAAGATGCGATGAACCGTGGAAGTCGCCATACCAACCTGATGGGCGATCGAGGTAAGCGTCAGGCCGTCTGCCGCCGAAACGGCATCCATAATGCCAATCGCACGATCGAGTACTTGGATACCGCCTGCTTCCTTTCCTGCAGTTGCATGCCCCTGACGTCGGCTCGGTTTTGTTCGACTGGTGGCCAAAAATCTATCTCCTTGTCTCGATCAACACAAAATAGCATTGTATTTATTCAGTGTTATTTTTCCCAAAATATTCTTATATTTTTGAAAAAATACCATAACGCATTGTTTTAAAATACTAAAAAATTTTCCCACATTTCAGAAAAACATCCCATAAGAGCAATTGCTGATCGTCTCTTCCGACCATATCCTTGAAGAGATAGAAGGTGAGATGTAGGGAAAGACGGTTCGCCAGGAGCGCCAATCCCCAGGGAAGATGAGAGGTCGAGCCCACCATGATGAAACCAGCAGCTGCAGCAAATATCCAATCGTTCTTCAATGCCGGCGTCGCCGAAACCGACCCCGAGCTCGCCAATGCGATCGCCAAGGAGCTTGGCCGGCAGCAGAACGAGATCGAGCTGATCGCCTCCGAGAATATCGTGAGTCAGGCGGTGCTCGACGCAGCGGGCTCTGTGCTCACCAACAAATATGCAGAAGGTTACCCCGGTCGGCGCTATTATGGCGGTTGCCAATATGTCGATATCGCCGAGCAGTTGGCGATCGACAGGGCGACGGCCTTGTTCGGTTGTGGCTTTGCCAATGTTCAGCCGAACTCCGGCTCCCAGGCCAACCAAAGCGTCATGCTCGCTCTCTTGAAGCCCGGCGACACCATCCTCGGCATGAGCCTCGATGCCGGCGGCCATCTCACCCATGGCGCCAGGCCGAACCTCTCCGGCAAATGGTTCAACGCGGTCCAATATGGCGTGTCCGAGGATACCCATCTGATCGACTTCGACCAGGTCGAACAACTCGCCAAGGCCCACAAGCCGAAGATGATCATCGCCGGCGGCTCCGCCTATCCGCGGGTCATCGATTTCGCCCGCTTTCGCGCGATCGCCGATGAGGTTGGCGCCATCCTCCATGTGGACATGGCCCATTTCGCAGGCCTGGTCGCAGCGGGCGTCCACCCCTCCCCCTTCCCCCATGCCCATGTCGCCACCACAACCACCCACAAAACCCTCCGTGGCCCGCGCGGTGGCATGGTCCTGACCGAAGATGAGGTCATCGCCAAGAAGATCAATTCCGCGATTTTCCCAGGTCTTCAGGGCGGCCCCCTCATGCATGTCATCGCCGGCAAGGCCGTGGCCTTCGGCGAAGCCCTGCAGCCTGGCTTCAAGACTTATGCCCGCAATGTGGTCGAGAATGCCAAGGCCCTTGGTGAGATGTTGAAGGTCAACGGCCTTGATTTGGTCTCCGGCGGCACCGACACTCATGTCCTTCTGGTCGATCTCAGGCCTAAGGGCGTCACCGGCAAGGACGCCGAGGCAGCCCTCGGCCGTGCCTTTATCACCTGCAACAAAAACGGCGTGCCCTTCGATCCGGCAAAGCCCACCATCACCTCCGGCATCCGCCTCGGCACCCCCGCCGGCACCACCCGCGGCTTCGGCGTCGCCGAGTTCCAGGACGTCGGCAAGATGATCGCTGAGGTCCTGGATGGGCTGGCAGCGAACGGTCCAGACGGCAACTGCGCGGTTGAAGCCACGGTCAAAGATCAGGCTGTAACTCTTTGCGGCCACTTTCCGATCTACACCTAGTAGTGCGGCCAGTGGTGCAACCTCACCGCTAACGCCATCCTGCCCGGCCTTCTCTTCGACGGCCGGGCACAACAAACCGAACCATCATCGTCTGACGTGTCGCAAGACGCGAGGGAGATTTCTCATGCCAGGTTATCCAGGTTTGTTCATCCCCGGCCCGACCAACATGCCATTCGAGCTTCGTCAGGCGATGGAGGTGCCGCTCGAAGACCAGCGCTCGCCGGACTTTCCGAAGCTCACCTTGCCGCTGTTCGCCGACCTCAAGAAAATCTTCAAGACCGAGACCGGGCAAGTTTTTTTGTTCCCCGGTTCCGGGACGGGCGGCTGGGAAGCGGCGATTACCAACACACTCACCCCCGGCGACAAGATCGTCATCGCCACCTTCGGCCAATTCTCCTACCTCTGGGCCGATCTGTGCCAGCGGCACGGTCTCGACGTCGACATCATCGAAGCAGATTGGGGCATTGGTGCCCGCCCGGAGGAATACGCCAAGCGCCTCGAAGCCGATAAGGACAAAAAAATCAAGGCCGTCCTGGTCTGCCACAACGAGACCGCGACCGGCGTCAAGTCCGACATCGCGCCGATCAGGAAGGCCCTCGATGAGGCCAACCACCCTGCCCTCCTCATGGTCGACGGTGTCAGCTCCATCGCCAGCCTCGACTTCCGCATGGACGAATGGGGCGTCGATCTCGCCGTCTCCGGCTCGCAAAAAGGGTTCATGCTACCCACCGGCCTCGCCATCGTTGCCGCTAGCCAAAAAGCGCTCACCCATTACGAAGCCGCCAAGCTGCCGCGCTGTTTTCTGGACTTCGGCGATATGATCAAGCTGAACGCGGATGGCTACTTCCCCTACACGCCGGCAACCACCCTCCTCCACGGCCTTCGCGCCTCGATCGACATGCTCCTCGACGAAGGCCTGGACAACGTCTTCGCCCGCCATCACCGCCTGGCCGAAGCCGTGCGACGAGGCGTCGCTGCCTGGGGTCTGAAGCTCTGCGCCAAGGAACCGAAATGGGAATCCGACACGGTCAGCGCCATCGTCGTGCCGGAAGACATCGACGCCAAGGACGTCATCAGCCACGCCTACACCAACTACCAGCTCTCCCTTGGCACTGGCCTCACCAAGGTCGCCGGCAAAGTGTTCCGCATCGGCCATCTCGGCTGGCTGAACGAGCTGATGGTGCTCCAGGCCCTGGCAGGCGCCGAAATGGCCCTCCGCGATGCTGGCTACAAGGTCGAGCTCGGCAGCGGCGTCGCGGCCGCCCAACATTACTTCGGCGAAACCCAGGCCGCCGCCAACCTAAAAGCCGCCTGAGCCGGCGACGCCAGGCGGCGTTGACTAGGGGACAGTGCTTGGCGCAACGTTAGTGCTGGACCTTGAAACGATGGAACAATCAGCCGGGCGCCGGTGCCAAGTCAACGCTGGCCGGCGCCCGGCCTGAGATGGCACCAAGCCACGAGGGGGATAAAAGGCATGAGCAAACCGAAAGTGATCGTCACACGCCGCTGGCCGGACAAAGTCGAACAAGCGCTGGAAGAACACTTCGACGTCGAGCTTAACATCGACGATAAGCCCTTCAGCACGGCCGGCCTCAAAGACGCCATGCAGCGCGCCGACGCTCTCTTTTCCACCGTGACCGACAAAGTCGACGCCGAACTTCTCGGCACAGACCGGCGTCGCACCAAGCTCATCAGCCAATTCGCCGTCGGCTTCAATAACATCGACATCAAAGCCGCCAAGCAGCACGGCATCGTCGTCACCAACACCCCCGACGTCCTCACCCATGCCACCGCCGACCTCGCCATGACCCTCATGCTTGCGGTCGCAAGGCGCGCCGGCGAAGGCGAACGCCATGTGCGCAGCAAATCATGGACCGGCTGGCGCCCCACCCACATGATGGGCACCCAAGTCACCGGTAAAACGTTGGGGCTCATCGGCCTCGGCCGCATCGGCGGCGCCATGGCGCAAAAAGCTAGCCGCGGCTTCGACATGAGCGTGATTGCTTATGATCCATTCCCGCCAGAGGCGGCTCGCCTCACTGAACTCGGCGTGTCCATGGTGGACAGCCTCGACGAAGTGTTCAAGAAATCCGACTTCGTCTCAATCCACTGCCCGGCCACACCGGAAAACCGCCATCTGGTCAATGCAGCACGCCTCGCCTCCATGCAACAAGGCGCCTTCATCATCAACTCCGCCCGCGGCGACCTCATCGACGAACAGGCTCTTGTAACCGCTTTGGCCAGCGGCCAAATCGCAGGCGCCGGGCTCGACGTGTTTGAAGAAGAACCAAAAATTACCGAAGCCCTCCTCACCATGGAAAACGTCGTCCTCCTCCCCCACCTAGGCAGCGCCACCCTAGAAACTCGCGAAGCCATGGGCTTCCGCGTCCTCGACAACGCCAAAGCCTTTTTCTCGGACAAAGTACCGGGCGACCGCGTCGCCTGACCGCGCGGCGATCAGCGTTGACTGATCTCGTTACGGATCGGAAAGCCGGTGATATTGGCTTTGGATTGGCGCTTGGTTCTGCTCGGGCATTGAGCACAGACCAATCAACCTCTCTCAAAGAGACCATCACTTAAAATAAAACTACCAAAAGGCGATCTGTGTATTGCAATGGCTTCAATTGTCAATTTGAGGATGAAATTAGGCATTTAGTTTCAATTTGCTACAAGCTTGTATTACAATCTTCCTCAGTTATTTTATGGCACTGGCCTATTTGCGGGTTGGCTTCATCGGTGCGCTCAAAATTTGAGGAGGGAAAGAATGGCCGGTGTCGGCGGCGCTAGCGGTAGTTCCAGTAACTCAAGTAGTTCCAACAGCTCGAACGGATCCAAGAGTTCGAGCCACTCCAACAGCAAGAGCAGCTCTGACAAGTCCAGCAAGTCTGATAATGGCAGTGACAGCAGCAATCGGAGCTCGACGTCTTCCAGCAAAGGCCGCTCCAGCCAGACGGGCATGACTGGGTCCGAACGGACTAAGGACAGCAATTCATTTGACGGTGCCATGGCTGCGGCTTCAGCTGCTAGCACGAGAGAAGCCGGCCCTCCGAGCATCGGCGCACCGCCCAGCAGTAGCAATAGTGACAGCACGACAAAAAGTCCCCATGAGAACGACAACAAATCGGCGCGCACGGCCGGCCCCCTGGGGATCAGTGCACCACCCGCCAATGCCAGTGATCACGGTCTGACACCCGACCAGAGCCGGGCTCTGGCCGATAGCGCTGCTGTCATGCAGGGCACTACAACGGTTTCAAAACCTGGAAGCTTTCTTGATCGAACCATGGCCACCTATGCACAAAGCCAGCAGGTGCAGGCGGAAGCGAACAAAGCGGCTGGCGAAATGGTGGCAGGCGCCGTCTGGGGTGCTGGCAAGACCGCAGTTGATGCCGTTATCAGTACGGCGGGCCTTGCTTGGGAGGGGACAAAAGCCGTCGCCGATATGCCGGCCGCTTTCACGAATATGGCGACCCGACAGGTCGGTATAGAGACGTTCCCCGGAGCAGAGGAACGATACTGGGATCGCGAAGAAGCTATTGGAAACTTCGTTTCTTCAATTCCCGACATGCCTGGTAAGATAACCGACTCGGCCAAGGAAGGTTGGGCCGACTTCAAGGACGATTTGGCTAACGGCCGTAACTTTGAAGCTGGCGAGACCATCGGCACCGTCGGGTTGGAAGTTGCAACAGTTGCCGTACCTGCTGCGAAGCTGGGATCGGTCAGCAAAGTCAGCAAAGTTGATGATGTGGCCCGTGTCACTGCTGTCGACCGACAACTTGACCAAATGTATAGTGCTGCACCCGCTGCTAAAATGGAAATCGACGAACTTGCCGGGGCAATCGCTTTGAAACATGAGGGCCGAGTCGCCGAAGCGCCGCTGAAGTCGCGGGAGCGTGCGACAGAGAAAGCAACAATTGATTATGAGGGTAATGCTAACCGTATCAATGACCTTGCACGTAACACAATCGTCGTATCAAAGGATAAGATTGATTCTGTGACTGCCGAACTGAAGGAACGTGGGGCACGTGTAAAGCAAATCAGCCCTGACTCTAATCCAGCGGGATATAGTGGTATCAATGCTGTGATTGAGACGAAGGCGGGCATTAAAGCTGAAATCCAGGTCAATACTCCCGAAATGATCTACGCAAAGGAACCAGAGACAGTTGCACGCGGAATTCTAGGAGATGACGTCTACGATGGCATTGCCGAGAGAACTGGTATCCCTGGTGGACGTGGCCATACTCTCTATGAAGAGCGACGAGTCCTTGACGAAACTGATGCAGACAAGGCCAGAGAAATTGAAAGCGAAAGCAGAGAATATTACAAAAACTTTCAGTAATCTTTGGAGAGAACACGATGGGTATAAGTAAGGCTGATTTTTTTGCCGACAACGATGTATATATTGAATATGACCATGAAGAAGTCATGTTTCGGTGGGACTCAGAAAATAAGAAAATATTCAAGAAATTTAAGGATGAAAACATTGAATATGAAGCCAAACATGATAGCAAGCTATTTAACGACGCGACGCTTTTTGGAGAAGAAATAACAAAAGATAGATATTTTAAACATAAATCTTAATCAAGAATTTAGCCAACATGGCTTTGATGATTTTCCACACTGACGGATCAATTGAACAAAGCGACCTTAAAGAAACTGACAAGATGCTTTAGCCTGCAAAGAAATTTGAATATATTCCCATATTACATCAAGCTATGAGTCGACTGCAGGAATAGTCAAACATCTAGCCAGCCTAAATCTCAAAAATAAAAAACCAAACGAGCCCGAGAGCCGCGGAAAAGCTAGGTTTTAGGGCGGTTAACCGTTGCTTGCGGGTGGTTCTTCTGTCGTGATATCCCATATGTTAAGCGCTACTAGGAAAAGTTCGAGGTGAGGCAGTCAACGACTGTCTTTCAATAATAATGGAGAGAGGCAATGGCGACAGCGTTGAAGGATGTCCGCGTTCACCTATCGGACCCATCGCTCCTGAAGGAGCAATGCTACATCAACGGCGAATGGGTGAATGCCGATAGCGGCAAGACCATCGAGGTTACCGATCCCTCCAACGGCGAGGTGCTCGGCACGATCCCAAATATGGGAACAGCCGAGACTAAGCGCGCCATCGAGGCTGCCCATACCGCCTTCAAAAGCTGGAAAAAAACCACTGCCAAAGCGCGAGCCGCAATCCTGAAACGCTGGTTCGACCTGATGATGGAGAACCAGGAAGACCTCGCCATTCTGATGACCCGCGAACAGGGCAAGTCCCTCACCGAAAGCCGGGGCGAGATCGCGTACGGCGCCTCCTTCATCGAGTGGTTCGCCGAAGAAGCTAAGCGCATCTACGGTGACACCATCCCCTCCCCCGCCACCGATCGTCGGATCCTGGTGATGAAGCAGCCCGTCGGCGTCTGCGGTGCGATTACGCCCTGGAATTTCCCGAACGCCATGATCACCCGAAAATGCGGCCCAGGTCTCGCCGCTGGCTGCACCATGGTGGTCAAGCCCGCGACCTTCACCCCCTATTCCGCGCTCGCTTTGGCCGAACTCGGTGAACGCGCCGGCCTGCCCAAGGGTGTCTTCAACGTCCTCACCGGCAGCGCCCGCGAGATCGGCGGCGAGCTCACCGGCAACGACCTGGTCCGAAAAATCACCTTCACCGGCTCCACCGAAATCGGCAAGCTCCTGATGAAGCAATCCGCCGACACGGTCAAAAAGGTTTCGATGGAGCTCGGCGGCCATGCCCCGATGATCATTTTCGATGACGCGGATATCGATGCCGCGGTCCAGGGCGCGATGGCCTCGAAATTCAGAAACTCCGGCCAGACCTGCGTCTGCACTAACCGCATCTACGTGCAGGACAAAATCTACGACGAGTTCTCGAAAAAATTCGCATCAGCCGTCAACGAACTCAAGGTCGGCAACGGCCTCGACGACGGCGTGAACCAGGGCCCCCTAATCGAGCCCGCCGCCGTCGACAAGGCCGAAGCCCATGTCAACGACGCCAAAACCAAGGGCGCCAAGGTCCTGACCGGCGGCAATCGCCACAAGCTCGGCGGCCAGTTCTTCGAGCCCACCGTGCTCGGCGATTGCACCCGTGATATGGTGATCTCATCCGAGGAGACCTTCGGCCCAGTAGCCCCGCTCTATCGCTTCAAGGCCGACGACGACGTCGTCGCCATGGCCAACGACACAGAATTTGGCCTCGCCAGCTACTTCTATTCTCGCGACATCGGCCGCGTCTTTAGAGTTGCCGAGGACCTCGAAGCCGGCATCGTCAGCGTCAATGAGGGTATCTTCTCGACGGAGGTCGCCCCGTTTGGCGGCTACAAACACTCAGGCGTCGGTCGCGAAGGCTCCAAATACGGCATCGACGACTACCTCCAAATCAAATACGTCAATCTAGGCGGCATCTGACCCGACGCGGGTCAGTGGTCACTTGACCTCGCCCCCATCCCGTGACGTTGCGGTGTGGGGGCGGTTTCTTTTGTGTCCGGTCAGGGAGTGAGTTTGGTCGTCGGCGGCTGGTCTATGACGAAAATGACGCCATATTGACTAGGGCGCATCTCGTCATGGCGAGACGTACCTGCTGGCAAATGCAGAACTTGATCCGATAACAAATTTGGGAGGCCTTATAATGTCGATTTCGACGGGACGTGTTTTTTTGACCTTGGGTGTTACAACCTTTCTTTCAACAGCGGCACTTGGCGCCGATCCGGAGATCGCCTGGGAGGCTGACGGGTTCGACGGGCCGGAGTCAGCCGTGCTCGACAGTGCCGAAGGTGTTCTTTACCTCTCCAACGTAAATGGCGCGCCCAACGAAGCCGATGGCAATGGCTACGTATCGAAGCTGTCGGCCGCGGGCGAGGTTCTAGAGAAGGATTGGGTCACAGGTCTCGATGCGCCCAAGGGCATGGCACTGCATGACGGCAAGCTCTACGTCTCCGACATCACCAAGCTGGTGGTGATCGATAGCGCAAGTGGTGAGATCACCGCGACCCATGAGGCGCAAGACTCAATCTTTCTGAACGACGTCACCGCTCATGAAGATGGGCGTGTGTTCGTGTCTGACATGGTGACCAACACGATCCATGTGCTCGAAGGCGACGGCTTCGACGTCTGGCTGCAGGACGACGCACTCGAAAACCCAAACGGTCTCCTGGCCGAAGGGGATCGCCTGCTGGTTGGTGCCTGGGGTGTGATGAAGGAAGACTTTTCGACCGAGGTGCCAGGCCACATGAAGGCGGTCGACTATGAGAGCAAGGAGATCACCAGCCTGGGTGGCGGCGAGCCGGTCGGCAATCTCGACGGTGTCGAGGCCGATGGTAAGGGCGGCTACCTCGTGACCGACTGGATGTCCGGTGGCCTCTATCGCTTTGCGGCCGATGGATCGTCGGAGCTCCTCATCGACTTGAACCAAGGCAGCGCCGACCACGAAGTGATTGAGGCTGAAGGAATCGCGGTCATCCCGATGATGATGGACGGTAAGGTCACGGCCTACAAGATCGACTGACTGAGAAGTTGACTGGGATTTAGAACTAAGACGACTTCCTGGCCTGCTGACAAGCGCCCGCTGACCGCCTATCAATACCATCTGCAGGAATGGCCGCCGAGACGATCCTCGGCGGCCTCCCGATTTGGTGGCTTGTCAGAAGGAAAAGATGTGGCGGATTTTGATCTTTTTGTGATCGGCGGTGGCTCGGGCGGGGTGGCTTGTGCCAGGCGCTCTGCAAGTTACGGAGCGCGCGTCGCGCTTTGCGAGGACAGCCGGCTCGGCGGCACCTGTGTCATTCGGGGATGCGTACCCAAAAAGCTCATGCGCTACGGTGCCCTGTTCTCTGAACATTTCAAAGCCGCACGCGGCTACGGCTGGGAGGGCAGCGCCCCCAAGCTTGACTGGAACCACTTGATCGAAGCCCGAAACAACGAGATCGCACGCCTGAACGGTATCTATCGCAACATGCTGGAAAAGGCGGGCGTACAGGTCGTTGAGGGCCGAGGTCGGCTCACCGGGCCGAACAGCATCGAGGTCGGCAGCAAGACCTACACCGCCGATCGCATCCTCGTCGCTGTCGGCGCCCGACCAAGCCTGGTCGATATCCCCGGCATCGAACATGTCATCACTTCCGATGATGCCCTCGAAGGGCTAACCAAACAGCCTCGGCGACTCGCCGTGATGGGGGCGGGGTATATCGGGGTCGAGCTTGCCAGCATCTTCAACGGCCTGGGTGTCGAGACCTCGATCTTCTTCAGAAAACCGCTGCCACTCGCCGGCTTCGATGATGACGTCCGCGAAGCGTTGGTCGAGCAATACAAAGTCCTTGGGCTCGACGTTCGAGCAGGCACCACGATCGAGGCGATCGAGCCGTTGGCCGATGGCTTTAACCTAAAGACGTCGTCGGGCGACATGCAGTTCGATACCGTGCTCTACGCAACCGGTAGGAAGCCGCTCCCCAATACCGATGACCTCGGTTTGCGGGAGCTTGGCGTCGAGATGGACCGGACCGGTGCCGTTCATGTTGATAAAACCTACCGGAGTAACATCGAAAGTATCTATTCGGTCGGTGATTGCTCGGATCATACGGGTGCCGGCCTGAACTCCGGTGCCCACGACTTGACCCCGGTGGCGATCGCGGAAGGACGCGTGATTGCGGAGACCCTCTTCAACAACAACCCTCATGAGGTCCGTTACGACACCATTCCGACCGCCATCTTCAGCCTGCCGGAAGCAGGGTCGGTTGGTCTGACCGAGGCTGCCGCGACAGAACAAGGTTTCGAGGTCTCAACCTTCAAAACCAGCTTTCGCCCCATGTTGCACACATTGACCGGCGCGGCGGTCAAGATCATGATGAAACTCGTGGTGGATAAGGCTTCAAACCGGGTCATCGGTGCTCATATGGTAGGTGATGACGCCGGCGAGATCATGCAGGGACTTGCCGTGGCGATGACCTCGGGCGCAACCAAAGCCGATTTTGATGCGACAGTTGGCCTGCACCCCTCGGCAGCCGAGGAATTCGTCACCATGTATCAGGCTGAGGCTTAGTGGGTTCGACGGCGCCGGCCGTCTCCCCCGCCCAACCGCTCGACTTTATGCGGTATCCTGGTGGATGGTTGGATGGGAGAGAGGGCCGGCGCCGTCGTAAAAAGACGTTCGAAAGGATCCGTTGATGGCGAAAGAATGGACGCCCAAGAGCTGGCGGGATTATCCGGTCGCCCAGATGCCGAGCTATGTCGATGCCAAAGCTCTGGCATCCGTCGAGGAAAAACTGGCTGGATACCCACCCCTGGTGTTCGCCGGCGAGGCCCGGCAGCTCAGGAAGAAACTGGCCGAAGTCTGCGAAGGCCGTGCCTTCTTGCTTCAGGGCGGCGATTGCGCCGAAGCGTTTGCCGATTTCAACCCGGACACCATCCGCGACACGCTACGGGTGTTGCTGCAAATGGCCGTGGTGTTGACCTATGGCGCTGCCTTACCGGTGGTCAAGGTCGGTCGCATGGCAGGGCAATTCGCCAAGCCGCGCTCTTCGGACGTAGAGGCACAGGACGGCGTCGAGCTCCCAAGTTACCGAGGCGATATCATCAATGATATGGCCTTCACCAAGGAGGCAAGGTCTCCCGATCCGGACCGCCAGCTTCAAGCCTATGCCCAGGCCGCCTCCAGCCTCAATCTGCTACGCGCCTTCACCCAGGGCGGTTATGCCTCGCTGACCCGGGTTCATAGCTGGAATCTCGGTTTCGTCGAGCAGAGCCCCCAAGGGGAACGCTATAAGGACATGGCGGAGCGTATCACCGAAGCTGTGGCCTTCATGCGGGCGTCCGGCGTCTCCGATGAAACCAATCCCGACGTTCGAAGGACAACCCTCTATACGTCCCACGAAGCCCTGCTGCTTGGCTATGAAGAGGCGATGACTCGGATCGACAGTACCTCCGGCCGCTGGTACGACACATCGGCTCATATGGTCTGGATCGGCGAACGCACGCGCGACCTTGATGGCGCCCATGTGGAGTTCTGCCGGGGGATCGCCAACCCGATTGGGGTCAAGGCAGGCCCCAACATGACCGGTGATGATCTGCTCAGGCTTTGCGAGGTGCTGAACCCGACCAACAAACCCGGCAAGCTCACCGTGATTTCGCGGATGGGCCAAGAAGCTCTGCAAGAAGGTTTGCCGCCCCTCATCCGTGCCGTCGAACGTGCTGGCCAAAAAGTCGTTTGGACCTGCGATCCGATGCATGGCAATACCATCAAGTCGGAGAGCGGCTACAAGACTAGACCGTTTGATCGTATCTTCGGCGAAGTCGAGGCGTTCCTTCAGGTCCATCGAGCCGAAGGGACCCATGCCGGCGGTATTCATATCGAGATGACCGGCCAGGATGTCACCGAATGTACCGGCGGTGCCCAGGAAATTACCGCTGAGGATTTGCGCGATCGTTATCGCACCCAGTGCGACCCACGCTTGAACGCGTCCCAAAGCCTGGAACTCGCCTTCCTCGTCGCAAGTTCCCTAAAGGAAGCACGCGAAGCTGATCGGATCGCGGCGCAATGAGCAAGCCAAGCAACGTAACACTGAAAGCTTCTGAACCGGGTGGCGATCTCGCAAGCGTCGAGGAGGCCATTCAGGCGATAGCCGCCGGTGAGATGGTGGTCGTGGTCGATGACAATGATCGCGAAAATGAGGGCGATCTGGTCATGGCCGCGTCCATGGCCACCTCGGAGCAGATCGCCTTCATCGTCCGTAATACCTGCGGCATCATCTGCGCGCCGATGGCCTCCGAGGATGCCAAGCGTCTACATCTGGATCCTATGGTCGCCGCCAATGATGCCCCGCTCGGCACCGCGTTTACGGTCTCGGTCGACTACCGCTTCGATACCACAACCGGCATTTCGGCCGCCGATCGCTGTGCCACCGTGCGCGCCCTTGCCAGCGGCAATTCAGGGGCTGCCGACTTCGTCCGTCCCGGCCATATCTTCCCGCTGATTGCCAAGGATGGCGGCGTGCTCATGCGTTCCGGCCACACCGAAGCGGCGGTCGATCTCGCAAGGCTGGCGGGTCTTCCTCCGGTCGGCGTGATCTGCGAGCTGGTCAATGACGATGGCACAGTCAAGCGCGGTGCGGAAGTCGAAGCGTTTGCCCATGAGCATAAGTTCAAAGTGATCTCGGTCGCCGATCTCATCGCCTATCGCCAACGCCGTGAAAAGCTGATCGATTGCGTGGCGCAATTCGACGTCAGTACAGAGATCGGCCAGGCCAAGGGCTTTGCCTATTCCACACCGTTCGACGACATCCAGCATTTGGCCCTGGTCTTTGGCAGCGTCGGTGATGGCGAGGCCGTGCCGACCCGGCTTCATCGAGAAGACGTGCTCGCTGATGTGTTCGGGCGCCACACCCTCCTGAGCAAGGTCTTCAAGCGCTTCGACGAAGAGGGTCAGGGCGTTTTGGTCTATCTGCGTGAAGGAGCAGCCGGCGTTCCCGTCGGCGAGTTTACCGCTAGCGAAGAACAACCGACAAATAGCGACCTGTCACGCAAACAAGACTGGCGTGATGTCGGTCTTGGTGCTCAAATACTTCGCGATCTCGGTGTCTCGTCGATCAAGCTATTGGCGACCCGGTCGCGCCAATATGTTGGGCTTGGCGGGTTTGGCGTCTCGATCGACAAAACCGAGCTACTTTAAGGTTTCAACCTCGCTATTCAGGTCAGATTGGCGAGAACGTGATGATGCGAAATGGGGAGCCCCCTCATCATCAACAGAGCGGCCTCTTAGCATCGTTGCGCAGGGGTTGATGGACGAGGATTGATGAAACTGCCGCTGGACTGTTCCGCGGCGATCTTGGCATGGGGACCAAAATGCTCGATATCGCCGTTTGCAAAGATTTTGCGAAAGCGAATATTGCCGTCACCCTCGGCGTGGTGCAATGCAGCGTCACGGTGACCGAACCAGGCCAGGCCTTGGGCGAGGCACTAGACAACGCCGCAGCCGAGCGTCTGACCAGCCTTTCAGGTGGCACGGTGGGCGATATCGCCCAGATCAGCGCAACGCGCCATGCTTACAAAACGCTGGGTAAGGACCCGAGCCGTTACCGCCCCTCAGCAGAAGCGTTGGCGCGAAGATTGACCCAAGGCAAAGGCCTCTATCGCATTAACAATGTCGTGGACACCAACAATCTGCTCTCGCTGAAAACCGGCTTTTCGATCGGCGCTTATGATGTCTCGACCCTTGAGCCTCCAGTCGTCTTTCGCAAAGGCCGGACCGATGAAGGCTATAAGGCCATCGGGCGCGGCAGGCTCAACCTCGAAAATCTTCCGGTCTTCGCCGATAGCGAAGGACCGTTCGGCAGCCCCACCAGCGACAGCGAGCGATCCCTGGTATCGATTGATACCGATGAGATCTTGATGGTCATCATCGGCTTCGGCGAAACACCCGATATCAGCTCGGCTCTCGAATTCGCCGCCGAACGCCTTCGCCTCTTCTGCTACGCAAAAGACATCCACACCGATATCGCCACCAACCGCCCCCTCTAGGCCATACCATGGCCGGGGTGGACTTTGGCGGCGGGTCTAGCGGGGGCATTGCAAGATTAGAACGGTCGATTTTGTCGTCTTGGCCAGCTCTGTCGACGTCGTTCGATGGGGATTGGGTGATCCGGCTTTCAGAGGGTCATACCAAGCGTTCTAATTCTGTGACTTGTCTTAGCGATGATCCAACAGACCTTGAGCGGCGGATCGACAGGGTCGTAGCCATCTATCAACGTCATGGTCTTCCGCCTCTCGCCACTAGCTCCCCTTGCCCTCGATCGCAGTCTCGAGGATCGGGGATGGCGGCGATTTGATGAGACGATCGTCCTGACCCTGGCCGGCGCGTGCTCGAATGGTCGGGAAGACACCAAGGCCAGCATCGACATCGAGATATTCTCCGATCCTGATGACGACTGGCTCAGCGCCTATAGCCGGATCGACGGCATGGGTCGAGCGCCAGGCGCCATCCTGGAGCGCATGCTCTCGATCATGGTGCCAAAGCCTTGCTATGCCCGCGCCAAGGTTCAGGATGATATCGGCGCGCTGGCCCTTGGCGTTGTCGATGGTGATCTGATCGGCCTGTTCGAAGTGATGACCGCCAAGGATTACCGCCGTCGCGGCCTGGCCCATCGATTGCTGGGCGCATTGCTCGCCTGGGGCAGGCAGGAAGGTGCCACAGACGCCTGGCTCGCTGTGGTTGCTACGAATGAGCCAGCGATCCACCTTTATCGATCGCTCGGTTTTCAAGATGTTTACCGCTATCATTATCGAGTGAAGGGTTAGGGTTTCTCCTAAAAAAAAGGAGAGCGTTGATGCATCGCGTCATAGCGTCCTCGTTTCTGGCGATCACGATGGCCCTTCAAAGCGATCCTCTCGCTGAGGACCGGCGACAGGCCGAACGAGCGGCGATCACGACGGCCAAGGAGCGCCTCGCCAGCAAGGCCGCGGATTCCCAGCGGGTAAACGACTGTAAGGTGCCGAAAGCCAAGCGTAATGCGGATCGTCCGAGGTCGGACGACTGCGCTCACCTCAAACCTGAGGCAAAGCAGGCAACAGGAGTTCGGATCTCTAAGTAGATGCCTGATGCAACGCTTCGGGTTGCCTTGGCGAGACGAACCGCTTATCGGATGAAGGGTAGACGGTAATCGGAGAGCCGACGATGGGGCCAAGCGAACCTGATCTTTCTCGCTTCACCGACAAGTATTTCTTGAAAACACGCGAGATCGTCGGCGCGTTTGGCGATACCAACGTGACCTATGCCGTGTTCATGAGGCGGCCAGTGATGTTCACGCCGCGTCTTGCGGTCAACTGGCTCGAAGCGATGGCGGAGGCACGCGGTGTAACCTTCGATATCCAGCTTCGCTTCGCCGAAGGCGATTGGGTCGGCGCTGGCGAACCGCTGATGTATATCACCGGACCATTCGCCCATCTGGTCGATCTGGAGACCATTTTTCTGCAGCGCTTGGGCCCTCCCTGTGTCGCCGCCTTCAACGCGTATTTGATGTGCACCGATCTTCCCTATGTCGGCTTCATCGCGATGGATGCCCGCCATTGCGCTGGCGCCGACATGGCGGAGATGATGGCCTATGCGGCGAGCGTGGGCTCGGCCAAGGCGAAGGCTGAGGATGGTGCTATTGGCTTCATCGGCAACGCAACCGACGCCACGGCGCACTTTTTCGGCCTTGAAAAGGGGCTGGGCACCATGCCCCATGCCTTGATCGGCTACGCCGGATCGACCCTACGCGCTGCCGAGATGTTTCACGACGTCTATCCCGACGACAGCCTCTTCGTCCTGGTCGATTACTTTGGCAAGGAGGTCACTGATAGCCTTGACGTCTGCCGTCGCTTTCCCGAGCTAGCGGCCGAGGGCAAGCTCGGCATGCGTATTGACACCCATGGCGGACGCTTCATCGAAGGGCTGGATACGGCAAGTTCCTATGACGTTCTCAACCGTCACGCCGCTCATGCGATCCGCACCTATCGGACGGAAACGGAACTCCGCTGGCTAACCGGCACTGGCGTGACCGCAGCTGCGATCTTTCACATGCGCGAAAAACTCGATGAGGCCGGTTTCGACAAGGTAAAAATCATTGCAAGCTCTGGTTTCAGTCCCAAGAAGTGTAAGCTCATGGCGAGCGTGAAGGCCCCTATCGACCTGATCGGCACAGGCTCCTATCTCCCCGAACTTTGGGGCGAAACCTACGCTACCGCTGATGTCATCGCCTATGATGGTCAACAGCGGGTCAAGATTGGACGTGAGTTCCTGTTCCCTGACCGCCCGTAAAACAATCGAAGATGATCACCAGCTGGTTTGAACGCAAGTACGATGACACTGTTTTGAGTAACAACCATCTGCATTACCAATAATGAGCTCACTCAACTTAGCAGCCCTACTTCCGCTTTAACCAAAGACTTGTGTGAAAATACATTCCAGGGCAGGATACGTCGGAATGCTAGGTAGAAGGCGAGCTGTTCGTCGTCAGGCTGGGATAATAGGAGTGAGCTAATGATCAACGAGTTTAAAGATTTTATTCTACGCGGTAACGCGTTCGACATGGCGGTTGGTATTATCATCGGTGCCGCTTTCAGCGCGGTTGTCAATTCGTTGGTCGAAGATATTATCATGCCGATCGTAGGGTTTCTCACTGGCGGCGCTGATTTCACGAACAACTTCATCAATCTCGGTGACGCCACCTTCGACTCCTTGCAAGCAGCGAAAGATGCTGGCGCACCTGTGATCGGCTATGGTGCCTTGATCAATACGATTATTACGCTTGTGATTGTTGGCTTTGTTCTGTTCATGATGGTCAAGGCCGTCAACAAAGCATCCAAGGCCAAAGAGGAAGAGCCGGCAGCCCCTGCCGAGGATGTCGTTCTCCTTGGTGAAATTCGCGATCTGCTGAAGAAATAGTCAGCGGGTAAGGCCAACGTGACATCCTCCCCTCTCTGAGAGCTTCTTATCGGAGAGGGGTTGATTGTCAGATCATGGAGGTTTGATCGATGAATTATCCGATTGAAGAGATCGAAGGGATTGGCCCAGCCTATGGCAAGAAACTGTCGGCGGCTGGCATTACCAATACCAAGAAGCTGCTCGATCGCTGCGCCAGTGCTAAAGGGCGTCGCGAGGTTGCCGGCACGACGGGCCTTGATGATAGTCAACTCCTAAAATGGGCCAATCTTGCGGATCTGATGCGGATCAGCGGCATTGGCAAGCAATTCTCGGAGCTTCTCGAAGCTGCCGGTGTCGACACGGTCAAAGAACTGCGTAACCGCCGTGCCGATAACCTGACCGCCAAGATGAAAGAAGTGAATGCTGAGAAAAAGCTAACCAGGGCAACCCCCTCGGAAAAGCAAGTCACCGCATGGGTCGACCAAGCGAAAAGCCTGCCACCGATGATCACCCATTGATCTGAGCCGGTCATCGAGAGGATCGGTTTCGACGCGTTCTCTGGGGCTCATCACGGATGGGCGTTATGTGGTGTGGTGATCATCTTGGTCGGGGGGATGAGTAGGCTCATCATTCGCTCGATGACCGCTTTGGTCAACAGATAGGTTTTGAGAACAGGCTCTGTTTGAGGCGCCGTAGGCGATAGGATCGCACCGCTGGATCTGTGATCCGGGCAAAGTGTCGCATTCCTGTCGAAATTAGCTATAATAAAGAAATCAAAGGAAAACTTTGGGGGTCGTCGATGAAAACAACATCTATTCTCGGGGTGGGCGTGGTTTGCTTTCTGCTGCTTGCCGTTCTCACCATTGTCCTTGCTGGTGGGTGGATCGAGGATGACTTGGCCGAGCGCAGTCTCGATGACCTCACAGCCGTTGGACAGGAATGGGCCTCAGTCGAGTTGGATGGACGGGATGCGACCCTGTCCGGCGAAGCACCTGACGACGACGCCGTTAAGAGTGCTGTTGAGACCCTTTCGGATGTCTGGGGCATCAGGGTCGTCCATGACGAAACAGCCAAGCCATAATCGTTGCTAACTTGGTCCATTCCATCGATGGGCCAGGCACCGTGAATCATTTCGGTAACGCAACGATGTTGAAACAATCAAAGATCAAGAGGCGGCGATAGAAGAATGATCATCGCGAGCAAGACCGATTGATCGTCGACGTAAAGGAGAGGCACCTTGGGCTATCTGAGCTTTCAAATCATCTTTTTCCTACTCTTGGCAGCAGCGCTCGGTTTCATCATCGGCTGGCTGTTGCGCGGCAACAGATTTCAATCTGAGTTACAAGATCTGGACAACCGATGGCGCACCAAGCTTGGCGAGGTCGAGGGCGAGCGCGATCGGTTTGTCGGCGAACTGACTCAGTCGAACGAAGCCAAGGCAAAGTTGGAAGCGGAGATCAAGCGCCTGTCTGAAACCCATAACACCCAACTTCAACAATTGAAGCGTGATTATGAGACCAAGACTGCCGCCTCCGGCGATGCGGATAAGCTGACAGCGAGTCTGAAAGCCGATCTGGCTTCCAGGGATAGCGAACTTGGCAAGCTGCGCGCAGACCTTGGCAAATTGCAGGAAGCCGGCGGTGATGCTGGCCGCCTCGGACGGGAACTCACAGCGGCGAATGAGCGAACAGCCGCCCTTGAGGTTTCGTTGAAAGATGCCAAATCCGCCAATGCGAACTGCAAGAACGAGGTTGACCGCCTCAATGCCACGATCGCCGATCTTCGACGGAGCGGCGGCACAGCGGGTGGCTCGCCTTCATCGAGCAGCGCAATGGGGATCATGGGTGGTGCTGGAAGCAGCGTATCGAGGCCCTCAGGTACCGCTGGCAGTAGTTCCGGTGGCAGCGGCGCTGGTACCGGTGGCGCATCGGGTAGCTCGGGCCTTCGCAGCATAGAAGGCGGTGGACAGTCTGGCGGCTCGGATCAGCGCTATACCCAAAGGGCGGCCGCACCTTCTCAACTCGCCGAATCCGGTGGCCAAGGCTTCAGCAGTGGCTCGGCTGGCAATCGGTCGGAGGCTGAGGAAAACGAGGGTGTTCAGCCCGCGAAATTAGCCGAAGCGCGCGGCGGTAAAGCCGATGATCTAAAGCGCATCAGCGGTGTCGGACCAAAACTGGAAAAAACCTTGAACGGTCTCGGCATCTTTCATTTTTCCCAGATCGCCGAATTCAACAGGGATAATGTTGCTTGGGTTGACCGGCATCTGCGTTTCAAAGGTCGCATCGATCGTGAAAACTGGATCGATCAGGCGAAGATCCTTGCCGCCGGCGGCGAGACCGAGTTCAGTAAGCGCACATAGCATTCGACACGCCCCCGGTGCCGCAAGCACCGGGGTTTTTTTTTTGCTCAATTTTTTGATCTTTTGCCTCCGCGACCAGTCGGGCATGGCGGTTTTCCCTCATTTTTCCCAGGACAGCACTGCCGTTAACCCTGGCGAGCCGAAGAGCTTGGTGGCAGGCTATGCTCATGCTGCTTTGGTTCGATTTGGATAGACGATTGCTCGTAGGCCTTCATGCAACGACATCGAGAATACCGACGCCCCTTCATGACTGATCCTGGCTGCCGACAAACGAGCAGATCTCCATGAACGGAGTGCCCTTCAGGAAATGAGAGATCATGCTCAAGTCGTGGTGATCGGCGGCGGCATTGTCGGCTGCAGCATTCTCTATCATCTGGCGTCTCTCGGCTGGCAGAATGTGACGCTTTTGGAAAAAACCGAGCTGACCGCCGGTTCCACCTGGCATGCGGCTGGCCATGTTTCGCGTTTCGACCCGCGCCCCAACCTGATCAGGCTGCGCGATGAGAGCGTTCAGCTCTATGAACGACTTGCCGCTGATTCCGACATCTTCTTCAAGACTCATCGAACCGGCGGCATGATTCTCGCCTCGTCCGAGGAACGCCTCACAGCCCTCAAGTTGCAAGCTGCCCGTGGCCGTTCACTTGCCCTGCCCCATGTTGTCATGACCAGGCGAGAGATTGTCGATCATCACCCCCTGCTCGATCCCACCGGCATTGTGGGTGGTCTTTACGATCCCCTTGCTGGCCATGTGGACCCCTACGACCTGACCCATGCCCTGGCGCGCGCTGCAGAAGACAACGGTGCCGAGATCGAACAGCAGACGACGGTCATGGCCATGTCCGAAGAGCCGGATGGCTCCTGGCTGATCATCACCAATCAGGGTGAGATCGTGGCCGATGTCGTCGTCAATGCCGCCGGGCTCTGGGCCAACGACATCATGGCGATGATCGGCCTCGAGCTACCGATGGTGGCGATCGAGCATCAATATGTCGTCACCGAGCCGATCGCGGAGATCCGTAGCGCCAGCAGCGTTCTACCTTCCTTCTACGAGCCAGATGCCTCGTTCCAGATGCGCTGCGAGCGCGATGGTCTTTTGATCGAGGCCTTTGATGGCGATGCCCAATGCTGGGCGCTCGATGGCATCCCCGAGGACTACGGCAGCGATCTACTGCCCGATGTGCCGGAACGGCTGAAATCTTATTTGGCCCATGCCGTCAAGCGCGTGCCCAGCCTGAAGGGTGCCGTGCTCAAATCACCGATCAACGGCCCTTTGACGGTAACACCCGATGGGCGGCCGCTAATCGGCCCTCTTCCGGGCTATTGCAATTTCTACGTCGCCTGCGGTTTCATGGACGGGCTTTCGCTTGCGGGCGGTGCTGGAAAAGCCTTGGCCGAATGGATCATCGAGGGCGAACCGCCGCTCGATCTGTTCGCCGTCGATGTCACCCGTTTTGGCGCTTTCGCACGACAAAGCTATACCGTCGCAACCGCGAAAGAAGCTTATCGCCGCTCCTTTGCCATCGATTTTCCCCATTACCACCTGCCCGCCGGGCGCCCCTTGAAACGCAGCTCCATTCATCATCAGCTTGCCGCCAGGGGGGCTCAGTTCGATGCTCTCTTTGGTTGGGAACGCCCTTGTTGGTTTGCGCAATCCGGAAAGGAACGCCAGGCCGCAACGACCCTGAAGCGCGGCCCCTGGTTCCAGGCCGTCGGCCGCGAATGCCGACAGCTTCGCCAGGCGGTCGGCATCGCCGATCTGACCATGACCTTTGCCAAGCATGTGATCGAGGGACCGGAGGCGGAAGCTTCACTCGACCATTTGCTCGCCTCAAAGCTCCCGCGGAATATCGGCCAGATTAGCGATGCCCTGATGCTGAACCGGCAAGGACGGATCAGCGGTCTGTTCACCCTTGTTCGCATCAGTGATGAGGGTTTTTATCTCATCGGGCCGGCAGCCGCGGAACGATTTCACCAACGTTACTTTGAGCAGCATCTAGCGGGTAATGGCATGATCTATGCGCCCGTCTCCATGCGCTATGCTGTGCTGGCGATCGCTGGGCCCAAGGCCAGAATCCTGCTGACGAGGGTCACCCAGGAGGATGTCTCGGAAAAGGCATTGCCTCATCAGCAGATGGCCGAGATCGAAGTGGCCGGTGCCCCTGCTTTGGTCATGCGCCATTCACTTACTGGCGATCTTGCCTATGAGCTCCATGTTCCCATGGAATATCAGGCAACGGTCTACGAAGCACTGTTCATCGCAGGTCAAGATCTTGGCTTGATCGATGTCGGCGCCCTAGCCCTCGACACGCTCGCCCTCGAGGCCGGTTATGATCGCTTTGCCGGCCATACGATCTCGGAGCTCACACCTAGCGAAGCGGGCATTGAAGATCTGGTCGACTTCAATAAGCAAGACTTCATCGGTCGAAGTGCTTTGATCAGAGGGCTCGAAGACGACACCACACGCAAGCGTGTGCTGTTGGAGGTTGATGCTAGGGATGCCGACGTGCTCGGTGGCGAACCGGTTTATTATCACGATATTGTCATCGGATCGGTGATAACTGGCGGCTTCGGGCACAATGTCGATATGAGCCTTGCGCAAGTTCTCGTCCCCATCGATAAGGCAAAACCTGGCATGGAGCTGTCGATCGACATTCTCGGCGAGCGACGGCACGCCAAGGTTCTGGAAAAGCCGCCCTTGGATCCCGATGAGCAGCCTCTTTCCATCTGAGAATCTCATCGATCAAAGGGCGCCATCATCTCCCCGCCCATCCACCCAATCAACCTTGGCGTCTCGCGTCACCTGATCGTTGGACGGAAGAATGGACAGGTTCCCCATGGCTGGAGAATGCGCCAAGTAGCGCTTGCAGGATCCCCCGATGTTCGCTAAGGCCATCGGAAGCTCAAAATGATCAGGAAAAACTCGACTTTCTTCTGCTTGTTAGAAAGAGAACCTCCCTCCTTCTTGGCACAATCCTTGCGTTAGCTGACCGATGATCAAACCGAAAGACCTGGAGCTCTTGCCATCATGACCGCCCAAATCATTGCCGTGCAGCTATTCGATCTGGTCGTGTTTGGAGGTACGGGCGATCTCGCTCAACGGAAGCTCATGCCAGCGCTCTTTCAACGCGATTGCGATGAGCAGATGCCGAGCGACAGCCGTATCATCGGCATTTCAAGACAGGATTACGGTCGGGAAAGCTATATCGCCTTCATCGAGCAAGCGATCCGCGAGCATGTCGACGAGGCCTTAATCGACGAGCATCATCTATCTCGGTTCCTCGGCCGCCTTCATCACGTCACCCTGGATGCCACCGGTGATGGTGGCTGGAACGATCTTCAAGGTTTACTGGAGGGCAAGGAAGATCGCGTTCGTGTTTTTTACCTGGCAACAGCACCACGGCTCTTTGGCGATATCTGCCGACGCATCGGCGACTCCGGGCTCAATACACCGGAGACTCGCGTGGTCCTGGAAAAGCCGATTGGCCAGGATCTCGCTTCGGCCAAGTCGATCAACGATGCCGTCGGCCAGGTTTTCAACGAGCATCAGATTTATCGGATTGATCATTATCTCGGCAAGGAAACCGTGCAGAACCTGATGGCGCTGCGCTTTGCCAATTCCATGTTCGAACCGCTCTGGAACTCATCCGCCGTCGATCATGTGCAGATCACCGTTGCCGAGACCATCGGCGTCGAAGGCCGAGGTGGCTATTATGATAGATCAGGCGCGATGCGCGATATGGTGCAGAACCATATTCTGCAGCTCCTATGCCTCGTTGCGATGGAGGCGCCCACCTGCTTTACAGCCGATGCCGTACGCGATGAAAAGCTGAAGGTGCTGCGCGCCTTGCAACCCTTTGATACCGCCAGCATCGCGCAGAAGACCGTCCGCGGGCAATATCGGGCCGGATCATCGGATGGCCATCCCGTTCCCGCTTATCGGGACGAAATCGACCAGACCGACGGCAGTCAGACCGAGACCTTCGTCGCCTTGAAAGCCGAGATAGAGAACTGGCGCTGGGCGGGGGTTCCCTTTTATCTACGCACCGGCAAGCGCCTGCCAACGCGCACCTCCGAAATCGTCATTCAGTTCAAGAACATCCCCCATTCGATCTTCAACATGCCGGCAGAAGACATCACCGCAAATAGCCTCATCGTGCGGCTGCAGCCGGATGAGGGGATGGAACTCTCCTTGATGGCCAAGGACCCAGGCCCAGGCGGCATGCGGCTTCGCCAGGCAGCACTGAATTTGTCCTTCGCCGAGACCTTCAAGGTTCGCTATCCCGATGCCTATGAGCGTCTCTTGATGGATGTCGTGCGCGGCAATCCCACGCTCTTCATGCGGCGCGATGAGGTCGAGGCCGCCTGGACCTGGGTTGAGCCCATTTTGGAAGGTTGGGCGCAAGAACGGGAACCACCCAAAACTTATGCCGCCGGCACCTGGGGCCCGACCGCCGCCATTGCCTTGATCGAGCGGGATGGCAGCACCTGGTATGAAGGCTAGTGGCGTGGCCACATCATTTAGTTTTCACCGGTATCACCAAGACCGATGGTATGCGGCCAGGGTTTCAAGACTGGTAGCGGGCTGGATAAGGCTTTCGTGGCGAGATTGAGACGACAAACTCCCGACTTCATCCCGACGAAGGTCTGTATACCATTGGATTTCTTGGCTCTTTCTTCGACGGCCGTAGGAATCAAACGATGTGGTCATACCGCTAGGCTTTACGAAAACTTAACCAAGCAAGCTTAAAACGCCCTGAGATTTAGAGGAAATGTGATGCCGTCGCTAACCGCCAATCCTGCCTGGCAGGCCCTCGCTGATCACGCCAAAGACATGCAGGCAATTCATCTGCGCGACCTCTTCGCGGAAGATCCCGGTCGTTTCGAGCGCTATGCCTTCGAGGATGACGGCCTTCTGTTGGACCTTTCGAAGAACCGCATCAACGATGTCACCTTCCGACTACTCCTAGACCTTGCACGAAAAGCCGATCTGGAAGGCTGGCGAGATCGCATGTTCGCCGGCGAACGGATCAACACAACAGAAGATCGAGCGGTCCTGCATATCGCCCTGCGTAACCGGTCCGACCGCCCGATCATCGTCGACGACCAGGATATCATGCCCGATATCCGTGCCGTGCTTGACCGCATGCAGGCCTTCTCGGAGAGCGTCCGTTCCGGTGCTTGGCGAGGTTTCAACGGTGATGCCATCACCGATATCGTCAATGTCGGAATCGGTGGTTCCGATCTTGGCCCGCTCATGGTGTGCGAAGCTTTGAAACCCTATTCGAGGCCGGATCTCCGATCCCATTTCGTCTCCAATGTAGATGGTGCTCATCTAAGCCATACGCTAAGCGGCCTGGATCCCGCCCGAACCCTGTTCATCATCGCCTCCAAGACCTTCACCACCCAGGAAACCATGACCAATGCGGCCTCGGCGCGCGCCTGGCTCTTGGACCATCTGGGCAATGAGGAAGCCATTGCCAAACACTTCGTCGCCGTTTCAACCAATCAGGAAGCGGTCGCGGCTTTTGGCATCGACACCACCAATATGTTCGAGTTTTGGGATTGGGTGGGTGGACGCTACAGCCTCTGGTCGGCGATCGGCCTACCGATCATCCTCGCCGTTGGCATGGAACGTTTCCTGGAGCTGCTCGACGGCGCCCATCAAATGGACGAACATTTTCGCACCACACCGCTTGAACGCAATATGCCAGCCCTCCTCGCCCTTCTCGGTATCTGGTATCGCAATGCCTTGGGCGCATCGAGCCACGCTGTTCTTCCCTATGATCAACATCTCCATCGCCTGGCCGCCTATCTTCAACAGGGCGACATGGAAAGCAATGGCAAGACCATCCAGCGCGATGGTAAGCGGGTAGATTACGCCACTGGACCGATCATCTGGGGGGAGCCAGGGACCAATGGTCAGCATGCTTTCTATCAGCTGATCCACCAAGGCACCGAGCTGATCCCAGCCGACTTTATCGCAGCAGCCAACAGCCAGACGCCGCTCGGCGATCACCAAGACAAGCTGCTTGCCAATTTTCTTGCCCAAACCGAAGCGCTAGCTTTCGGTAAAACCGCTGATCAGGCAAGAGCCGAACTCAAAGCGCAGGGGCATTCGGGCGCCGAGCTGGAGGCGCTTTTACCCCATAAGTTGTTCGAAGGTAATAAGCCGACCAACTCGATCCTCTACCCAAGACTGACCCCGCAGATGCTGGGCCGTCTGATCGCCCTCTATGAGCATAAAATCTTCAGCCAGGGCATCATCTGGGGGATCAATAGTTTCGATCAATGGGGCGTCGAGCTCGGCAAGCAGCTCGCCAATGTGGTTCTGCCGGAACTACAAAACGATGATCCGATCACCACCCACGACAGTTCCACCAACGGCCTGATCAACACCATCAAATCAATGCGGGTGGTGTGACCATCTCATTTGGTTTTGACCGCCTTCGAAGAAGGTATCAGAAAAACCAACGGTATGCGGTCCTTTGTCGGCTTGGCGTTCAGGGCCTTTGCCTAGTCGACATGCCACATCTCAGTGGTATGTCTTCAACAACTGATATCCGCGCCTAGCCATGGAAACTTGATTGTATATCGTTGATCTTGGCGATGTCAGTGGAATGAAATGTTGTGGACATTCCAC
>JBOEHJ010000012.1:0-10190 GCA_050633905.1 Geminicoccales bacterium | reverse complement strand
TTTCGATCTCCGAAAACGCTTCAGAAATTCGCCTCGGTTCATGCTTCAGTCTCAAACCATTTCAACCTCGAACGTCATCTCTATCCAAGGCAAGTCTTCAAGAAAAACCGAGATACCGCTCTTGCCGAGTGGCAGAGCCTATAGGCCAACTGACAACGATCGATGGCTCTTTCGCGACTTCGAAAAGTTGCTCTGACAAAGCCATTCTAAGAGACATTGACGGGAGAGATGTGCTCCGCATCGCCAGACAGCTTTACGCGCAAGCTCAGCACACCTATCGTTCTTCTTGAAAAAAGATAATCATGCGAGGGAGGGGGTTATGAACAGGCTACTGATTGGAGCACTGGCGCTGGCTTTGGGGACAGTCGGTCAAGCTCAAGGCGAGGAGGTTTTAAGCGCTGTCATCGCCTTTCCGAAGTCGCTGGATTTTACCAAGAGTTTCCTTCGCTATGTCGACGAGGTGAATGCAATCGGCAAGGGCGTGGTACGCATCAATGTGCGGGGCGGTCCCGAGGTAATCCCGCCTCAGGAGCAAGGTGATGCGGTGCGTCGTGGCGTGGTGGACATGCAATACGGGCCGGCTACCTATTACCTCGGTGCTTTTCCCGAGGCGGACGCCATGGTCGGCAGCAATCTCTCACCTGCCGAGACCAGGTTGAATGGCGGGCTCAATCTGCTGGGTCAGGCGTTCACGGAAAAAATGGGTGTTCATCTTCTCGGCCATTTCGACACCGGTATTCCCTTTCACCTCTATCTGGTGGACGAACCGGAGCGCGCCGAAGACGGCACTGTCGATCTCGCTGGCCTGAAACTTCGCTCCCAGCCGATCTACCGCGAATTCTTCGAAAAAATGGGGGTCACCACCGTCTCTATCCCAGTGCCGGAGGTTTACACTGCTCTTGAGCGCGGTACCGTTGACGGTCTCGGCTTTCCGCTCGTCGCGGTCATGGATCTCGGATGGCACGAGCATTTCAAATACCGGGTCGATCCGCCGTTTTTCCAGACTGATCTTGTCACCATCGTCAACCAAGCAAAATGGGACGGGCTTTCCGAGGAAGCGAAGGTCATCTTACAAGACGCTGCCGTAGCATTCGAGCAGACGTCATACGACTACTTCCAAGACTATCAAAAAGAACTTGATGAGAAGATGCGCGATGCCGGCATCGAGGTGATCGAGCTTGAGGGCGATGTCGGGGCGGCCTTCGCAGCCAGTGGCTTTGAGACGGCCTGGGAGCGCTTTGCCGCCAAGGATGCGGAAGCCGCGGCCGCCTTCAGGGCAAAATTCTACATGGAGTGATGGAAGGCATTTCCGTTGCGTTTCTATGATCGTTTTGTTGCTGGCCTTGCAGGTCTCGCCGGCGCCACATTGTTCTTGATGGCGGCGATGATCGTCGTCGATGTGACCCTGCGTAATCTGGATCTGCGCCCACCCCAGGCGATCAGCGCCCTGACCGAATACGCTCTTCTCTATGCGACGATGGCCGCAGCCCCCTGGCTGGTTCGAACCGGCGGGCATGTGACTATCCATACGCTGACCGACTGTTTCAGCCAGGGCGTCCAGACTGCCCTTCGCCGCTTTATCCTCATCGCCTCCATCTTTCTATGCCTGATCCTTGCCATCGCAGCATTCGGTATGGCGATCGAGAGTTTTCGTCGCGGCGATATCGACGTCCGTTCGATAGACCTGCCCCGCTGGCTCCTTTTCGCGCCCTTTGCTTTCGGCTTTTCGCTACTTGCCGCCGAGTTTCTTCGCCTCCTTGTCCTAGGTCGGATCGAGCCCAAGAACATAAGCGAGGGCTTTTGAGCTGATGGAGTGGACAGCAGCAGCCATGTTGCTTTTGGGTTCGGTCATCGTCCTGATGGCGCTTGGCATGCCGGTCGCCCTCGCTTTTCTCACCAGCAATGTCATCGGCGTCTATCTTTTCATGGATGGGCTCGGTGGCATCAATCAACTCATCGCCAACGCAACCGGCAGTATTACATCCTTCATCCTGGTACCGGTGCCGCTCTTCGTTCTGATGGGCTCGCTGTTCTTTCATAGCGGCCTGGCGCGCCGCGTGTTCGATGCATTGGATCTTTGCATCGGTAACCTCAAAGGCAGGCTCGCTTACCTGACCGTCCTTAATGGCACGATCTTCGCGACCCTTTCTGGCTCCAGCATGGCCAATACTGCCATGCTCGGCAGCTTGATGGTGCCCGAAATGAGACGGCGTGGTTACAAGACAAGCCTCGCTGTCGGCCCGATTCTCGGCTGCGGCGGTCTCGCCATTTTGATCCCGCCATCGACCCTTGCCGTGCTCCTGGCAAGCCTCGGTCGGATCGATGTCGGGTCTCTCCTCATTGCCGGTATATTACCGGGCCTTCTCCTTGCCACATTTTATATCCTTGTTATTCGATTGCATCTTCACCTGGATCCTGATGCAGCCCCCGCCTATCCGGTTGCAGAAGTGAGCATTGCCTCGAAGGCCAGGGCCGTTGCGGTCAATATCCTGCCCATGGGCGTCGTCGTGTTCGCCGTCATCGGGCTGATCATCCTCGGCATCGCGACGCCGAGCGAGGCCGCAGCTTTTGGTGTGTTGGCCGTCGTCCTGCTCGCCACCCTCTTTCGCACGCTCACAATGAAGTGCCTTCGCCTTGCTGCGATGGATGGCGTGCGTATCACTGGCATGACCTTTCTCATCCTCATCGGCTCCTCGACCTTCTCGCAAATTCTCGCCTTCTCCGGAGCAACCTCGGGCTTTATCGAAATTGCCGCCAATCTCGACTTGGCACCGCTGACCATGCTGTTTTGTATGCTTGCCGTGTTTCTGGCGCTCGGCATGTTCATGGACCAACTTTCGATGATGCTGCTAACCTTGCCAATCTTCATGCCGGTGGCGGCCAATCTTGGATTCGATCTAATTTGGTTCGCCGTCATTGTTCTTCTTGCCCTGGAGATCAGTTTGACCACGCCGCCATTCGGGCTGCTCTTGTTTGTCATGCTAGGTGCCGTGCCGAAGGATATCAAATTCGACCAGGTCGTCTTGGCTGCACTGCCCTATATTGGCAGTGCGATGATTGTCATGATGATGATCGTTATCTGGCCTCTATTCGCTCTCTTTTTGCCAGGTTTGATACGCTGAGCGATAAAATCAGTACGTTCCGCTCCATAAGATAGTCTTGGCAGCAGTGGCTCCGAAAGCTGCCATTGGGGGATGCTCGCTACCGACCGGGTGTGAACAGACCCTTCTTTGGCTTACATGCAAGAGGCCGCGATCCGGTGCGGGTTATTTAGCCAACGGTCCTACCAGAAGGACCGGAAGACGCGTGCTCGACCCGTGCAACTCGCAATTCATAGTGAGGACACCAGCGCTCGATTCCCACCTTCTGCGTGGCCAAATGCTGGGTGTTAGCTTTCCAATCCGCGATGCTCTTTTCATCTTTCCAGTAGGACTCCGTAACGCCTACACCGTCGGCATCCCTGTGGTTTCCACCCCAAAACTAAACGTTTTCACCTAGGGCATCATACCCAGCGGTCTTGTCGCTGAGTTGCCTCGTAAAAATCACTGCATAGTAGGTTGGTTCCGGTGTCTTCGCAGGGCGTTCGGTCATGCGGTTCTACCCTTTGCGGCGTCGAAGTGTGTGAGCCAACAGCAGGGAAAGAGGTACCCTTGCTGTTTTTTCTGTAGAAACTCCGAACATGCTTAGATCATTCAGGCCTTCTTCTTAACGGCTTTCCGCTTTGGCACCGGCTTGTCGCGGATGCGTACTGCGCCACTCTCGGTGCGCTCGATCTCGAACGCGTCCGTGTTCCTGACGAGATCGCCCAGCTTTGCATGGCCAAAAGTACGAGGGTCAAAATCCGGCGCCAG
This sequence comes from Geminicoccales bacterium, assembly GCA_050633905.1. GTDB lineage: Bacteria > Pseudomonadota > Alphaproteobacteria > Geminicoccales > Geminicoccaceae > JANQPX01. The sequence goes on along the minus strand of JBOEHJ010000012.1, from coordinate 6,339 downwards.
ATTGGCGAGGCGTTGACCGACGCCGCCGAGGCCGACCCAGCCGTTCTCATCGTCTATCTGCGCAACCGCCTTGCGCAGCAGCGGAACTGCAGTGCTGGCAGGCTGCAGCGACTTGGCTTCTGGGACTGATTCGCGGTCCGACGCCGGCGCTTCGGGCAGCAGGTTTTCAGTGTAGATGAAGCGGCGGCAGGCTTGGCGAAAGCTCTCAGGTGTTTTCTGGGCGCCAAAGCCGAACACGTCGATTCCCTGCTCGCGGATGCGCGAGGCCAGGCGGGTGAAATCGCTATCCGATGAGACAAGACAGAAGCCGTCAAATCGGCCGCTGTGTAGAAGGTCCATCGCATCGATCACCAACGCGATGTCGGAGGCGTTCTTGCCTGCGGTGTAGGCGAAGTTCTGGTGCGGGATAATGGCGTGCTGCGCCAGAAGACTGGCCCAGGACTTCAGTCTTGTGCCGGAGAAATCACCATAGATCCGCCGCACGCTGGCCTCGCCGATCTTGGCGATCTCCTCGAATAGTCCGTCGGCAATACGCGGCGAAGCGTTGTCCGCGTCGATGAGGACGGCGAGACGTGGCGAGCGGGGTTCCAGTGCCATGGACGATCTCCAACACCCAAAGGCTATCTGGTACGCTCCACCGGCAATGGAGGCAAGCTCCGTTCCGCTGGCACTGGTTCGGGCTTGATGGATGAAATCACCAGCCGCTTGCGTTCTTCGTTATACGTGGGCTCTCATCTAGCGGTGCTTAACCTCGTGTCCAACGAGCCGACGCTGATCAGTCGTCGCGCAACCACTTATCTTACGTCGATGAAATTTGCCATGACATGAGAGGTGCGATACACCCTCAAGAAATCGTTTTTGGCATTAAAATTTAACCAAGTATCATGTTGTTGATCGTTCAGGACGGAGAGCAGGCGCAGCCTCACAACGAAGCTGGGTCTCTCCAATGAGGAAGGATCATCGCACCTCAGGGCAATCGGACGCCTCTCGGCCGCAGCATGGTGAAAAAAGGGGGTATCGCTATGTTCGTTCGGCAAATTCTTCAGGCCAAGGGCAACGAGGTCGTCACGGTGCTAACCGGCACCAAGGTTGCCGACCTTGTCGCCCTCCTCAAGCAACATAAAATCGGCGCGGTCATGGTCACTGATCCAAACAACATGCCTAAAGGCATCTTCTCGGAGCGTGACCTGGCGATCGGCTTAGCTGACTATGGTATCGGCGTGATCGACCAGGGGGTCGATCAGCTGATGACCAAAGACCTGATCACCTGTACGCCCGACGATACCGTTCAACATCTGATGGAGGTCATGACGAAGCACCGCATCCGCCATCTGCCTGTGCTCGATAGCGGCCGGATGGCCGGGATCATCAGCGTTGGGGACGTTGTTAAGTCACGCCTTGAAGAACTGGAAACCGAGGCTTCCGAGCTTCAGGGTTACATTCTCGGCCAGTAGCCTTTCCGGCGCTGCCGGTGGGTATGGGAACCACATTCAATCAGTGAACGCTTCCCGATGGTCTGCTGGCCCTGCCGGAGCCACATCACCGAGTCTGAGTGACCTTTTGCCGACCATTCGGTCGAGATGCAGAAGGCCGCCTGCTGATCGCGCCGCGATCCCCCTGGCAGAACCCTTATGTCGAGCGGGTCATCGGCTCAATCCGCCGCGATTGTTTAGACCACGTCATCATCGTGAACGAACACCATCTTCGCCGGATCCTGAACCGATATCTGGACTACCACCATAGCTCACGGACGCACTTGTCTTTGGCAAAAGACACGCCCGGCACCCGACCTATCTCCGCACAACGAGGCAATGTTATGCCCTTTCCAAAGGTGGGCGGGTTGCACCACCACTACGAAAGGATCGCAGCTTGATCGGACGATCCATTAAATAGAAGGGACAATCGTGTTATTGGGGGCTGGAGATCGCATTGGGGGATAGCGATGACAACGATGCTCGAAACGCAGGATTGGACATTTCCCGTCCCCATTGCTTATGGGGTTGGGCGACTTCAAGAAATCGGCGCCATGTGCGCCAAAGCAGGCATGTCGCGACCTCTTGTCGTCACCGATCGCGGCAGCCGTGATCTGCCGTTCATTGGAACCATCGCTCTTGCCCTACAGAAGAGCGGCCTGGCATCCGATCTTTTCACTGAGATCTGCCCTAACCCGCGTGACGATGAAATCGCAGCTGGCCGGGCAGTTTACCGGCAAGGCATGCATGACGGCATCGTCGGTGTCGGTGGTGGCAGCGGCATGGATGCTGCCAAGGCGATTTGTCTTGTGGCCAACAACGATCTCGATCTTTGGACATTCAATTACGACAACCCATCGCCTGACATGCGCGATCGACCAGCGTTTCCACCGCTGATCTGCGTGCCGACCACGGCCGGCACAGGCGCTGAGACCGAAAGCACTGCCATGATCACCGACACTGCCCGCCTGATGAAATGGTGTGTCTGGCATCCCGAATTGAAGCCCGCCGTCGCGCTTCTCGATCCGAACGTGACCGTCGGTCTTCCAAGAGACCTGACCGCCTGGACCGGCTGCGATGCCATGGTGCATGCGATCGAAGCCTATTGCGTGCCCGATTTTCATCCTCTTTGCGATGGTATCGCGCTCGAAGCGCTTCGGCTGAACAGCACCTGGCTCAGATCTGCGGTGACGTCGCCGGGCAATCTCGAAGCAAGGGGGGCGATGCTGGTCGGCTCCTGTCTCGCGGGGGTGTCGTTTCTGAAGGGCTTGGGGTTGGTTCATGCCATCAGCCACATGATCGGCGCTTCCTATGACACCCATCACGGCCTTACCAATGCGATCCTGCTGCCTTCGATTCTGCGCTTCAATGAGCCGGCGATCGCAGCAAAGGCACTTCTCATGGCCGACGCCATGGCGCTGGACGACAAGTCTTTTTCCGGATTTTATGATGCCATCTGCACCCTTCTCGATGATCTGAGCATACCGAAGACCCTCACAGCCATTGGCGTGCCAAGCGAATGCGCTGCCGCCATGGCGAAGAAGGCTCTCCAGGACGCTGCGGCCTCAACCAATCCGCGACCTTCGACAGAAGCAGACATCAAGATGATCATCGAGGACGCCTTGAATACTGGACGATAGCTTTCGCAGGCTCCCAGAAACCGAACTCGCGGACAATTCAGGAGAGAGGGCTGCACCGGGGTTACGTCGGCTGACCGTCCTTCCTCAACGTTGAGCCGGGGGCAAGGCGCAGGCATGACGGAGGTGACAAGGCATGCCATCGCGTCATGGGAGGCCGAAACCGCCATCGAACGATCGTCAGCTTTCCGGATCGATTGGCAGCACGGCGTTCCGGGCATGGGAGTCAAAACTGGTATCAAGGACCTGCTGCAGCCTTGCCGCCGTCGCGAAACTGGGCTCCTGCGTCTCGTTTTTGCGCACGGCATCGACGAAATGCCGGTAGCTGAGCGGTTCGGGCGGGGCCTGGAGATCGCGCCAGGTGCCGGTCTCCATGTCCTGTCCAAGGCTGGCGCGCAGGCTTGAGTAGCGCGGATCGGCGACCAGGTGACCGCCGCGCCAGCTCTTCACCTCGAGCCCGCCTTTGTCGCCGTAGATCCGAAGCGCCAGTTCGTTCAGGTAACCGCTCGCCCAGCGCGAGCCGTGGACGACGCCGATGGCGCCGTTGTCGAAGCTTGCATTGATGGTGAAGCTGTCATTGGCGTCGAGTTGGTAGTCGCCGATCCGATCATCAGCCGCCTTTTGAAAGGTCTTCAGCCGGCAGTGGACGTCGGTGATGTCAAGGGCGGCGCCATGGCAGACGAAGTCGAGGATGTGAATGCCGATGTCGCCGAGGACGCCGTTCGAGCCATGCCGGGTCGAGAGGCGCCAGAGCCAGCGATCGTCCGTCCGCCAGTCGCCCCAGGACGGTTGGGCGAGCCAGCTCTGCAGATAGGACGCCTCCACATGCTTCACCTCGCCGATCTCGCCGGCGAGGGTCATGCGTCGCGCCTGCTGCAGCGGCGCGACGCCGCGATAGAGGAGGTTGACCATGCCGACGACGCCCGCCTTGTCGGCGGTCCGGGCCATTTCGGCGGCAAGCTCGTGATCGGTCGCCAGCGGCTTTTCACAAAGCACGTGCTTGCCGGCGCTAAGGCAGGCCATCGTGGTCACGTGATGGAGACTGTCCGGGGTGACATTGGCGACCGCCTCGAACCCGTCCCAATCCAGCGCCTCCGAAAGCTGGGCGAACCGATGCATGATGCCGAACCGGTCGCAGAACGAGGCCAGACGTTCTGGCTGGGGATCGACTGCCGCGGCGATCTCGACGTCGTCAATGTTGCCAAACGCTTCGGCGTGCTGCGCCGCCATGGCGCCCGTGCCGAGAATCAGGAGCTGCATCGGCGCCTCTCCGTTTCGGTCATTCGGTGAAGGGATCGGGCGATCAGCGAAAACCCTGTTCGCCGGGTTTGTGCAGGCTCGGCCCGCGCTCCTCGATCGGCTCGGGCGCGTGATCGACAGGCGTGTTGGGTGCTGCGGTCACGTCGGTTAGCCTGGGTGCCGGGTTGTGCGCCCAGCGCACGGCGTTGACGAGCACCTGCCGGATCGTTGCATCGTGATAGGTCGGATAGGTCTCGTGGCCCGGTCGAAAGTAAAAAACATTGCCGGCGCCGCGGCGGTAGGTGAGGCCTGAACGAAAGACCTCGCCGCCCTGGAACCAGGAGATGAAGACGGTCTCCAGCGGCTCCGGCACGCCGAAGGGTTCGCCATACATCTCCTCGTTTTCGAGGGTGAAGCTCGGCGGCAGGTTTGCTGCGATCGGATGTTGCGGGTTGGTGACCCAGATCCGCTCGCGCTCGCCGGCCTCGCGCCAGGAGAGATTGCAGGGCGTGCCCATGAGGCGCTTGAAGATCTTCGAGAAATGGGCGGAGTGAAGAAGGATCAACCCCATGCCCGCCCAGACCTGCTCGGCAACGCGCTCGACGATCCCATCATCGACCTTGCCGTGAGCAGCATGGCCCCACCAGAGCAGCACGTCGGTCTCGGCCAGGCAGGCGTCGCTCAAACCGTGCTCCAGTTCCTCGAGTGTCGCCGTGGCAGCAATGATGCCATCGGCCTCATTCAGCGCCTCCGCGATACAGCGATGCATGCCGTCCGGATAGAGGGCACGGACGGCGTCGTTCGTCCGTTCGTGAACATTTTCGTTCCAGACAAGGGCGCGTGTTGTCAACTTTCATCTTCCAGATCGGTACGCTGGCGGCATCGACAAGACTCCACCTTTCGCAGCCTTCGCTTGCATGTCAATCCAGTCCTGGAGAAACACCGCGAGTATCCTCGTCGGATGAACCGCCGGCGATCGCGATGGATCGTCTCCTATCACCCGGATCTGGCGAGTGCAGCACGCAGCACCTTTTGGTCGAGCGGCTTACCGACAAAGATGCCCCATGCACCTACACCTTGGAAAAAGAAGAGCTCATACCCCGAAATAATGGTCAGACCCTTGGCCTCGGCATCCTTCAGGAACTGGGTGTCGACCGGCGTATAGACCGCATCGAAGGCCCATTCGGCCCCTTTCATCAGTGCACCCGGCAACGGCGTGCCTTCATACCCGACCATGCCGAGGGGAGTACAGTTGATCAGGCCGGATGCGCCCGCCGCACCCTCTGCCGCATCGGCCGTCACCATGACCTTGAGGTTCGGGCTCGCGGCGGAGAGCGCGGTCGCGAGCCCTTCCGCCTTGGCGAGATCGCGCTCGACGATGCGAAGCTCTTCGAGGCCGAGCTCTACCAGACCGAAGCCGACGGCCTTGCCGACCCCGCCCGCGCCGATCAGGCAGACGACGCCCGGCGACCTGCTGCCGAGGATGCCGCGGTAGGCGGCAATGAAGCCGGAATAATCCGTATTGAAGCCCCTTGGATCCTGCTGCGTAAAGACGATCGTGTTGACGGCGCCGATGTCGCGTACGAGCGGATTGTCAATCTCGACCTTCGCTGTGGCACGCTCCTTGTAGGGGTAGGTCACGTTGATGCCCCGAAAGCCACCCTTGGCACATCGGGCGAAGACCTGGTCGAAGTCGAGCCCCATGTCCTTGGGAATGAGTAGGTCATAGGCAACCTCGACACCGCAGAGCTCGCCAGCAAGCCTGTGAAGGCGCGGCGTCTGGCTACGCGCGATGTTGTCGCCGATAAGACCTAGTTGGACGTCAGACATCGCAAAACTCCCAAATTCGCTCATGCGGCGCCAGATGGCCGGAACATGTGACCTTTGCCTCACACAAACTCGATCGTATTGCAATACTTGACTTTTCGCGTTCATGGCTGAAGCATCACAGGCACGTTTATGTGGGAGAATTTGCTGGTTCGATGGCTGAG
>JBOEHJ010000011.1:0-73148 GCA_050633905.1 Geminicoccales bacterium | reverse complement strand
ATGGTGCCCAGGGACAGATTTGAACTGCCGACACGCGGATTTTCAGTCCGCTGCTCTACCAACTGAGCTACCTGGGCGCTGGTCCCTTGGGGACAAGGCCTGGATTTTATAGAGATCGAAAATCCTGATGTCCAGGCTCATCCGGCGATGTCGCGACAATTTCAACAGGTTTATGAAGCCTTTGAGCCAACGACTTACCAGGCCGATGGCGTCGTAGGTAATTACGCGAGATCCAGGGCGCGGCGCTGCTTCTCAGCGAAACCCTGGATCAGACGATCGGAGACCAAAGCAAGGAGGGCCATGGCGGCGCCGGATGCGATACCAAGGCCTGCATCGGCCTGGCCCAAGGCGAGGTAGATGGACTGGCCAAGCCCTGTTGTACCGACGAGGGCTGCGATCACCAGCATGGCGAAGGCGTAGAGAATCGTCTGGTTGAGGCCGAGGAGGATGGCCGGCAATGCATAGGGAAGGCGGATATCAGCCAGGCACTGCATCGACGTCGCGCCGGAAGCCGTTGCCGCCTCAAGCAGGTCGGGAGGTGTCGTGATCAGACCGTGACGGGTATAGCGGATCATCGGCACGATCGCGTAGAGGCAGATCGCGATGAACGCCGTGAATTCACCGATCTGGAAAAGCATCAGGACCGGGATCAGAAAGACGAACAGCGGGATGGTCTGCAGCATGTCGCATAGCGGGCGAAGGATGCGCCAAGCAGGTGAGCTGAAAGCGGCGAGTGTGCCAAGGCCACCGCCAATGATCGCGCAGGTGATGACAGCGACGCCAGTCAGATAAAGCGACAGCATCGCCCTTTCCCAAAGTCCTGCCAAAAGGATCGCGATCAGCGCGCCCGCCGCAAACAGGGCCAGCCAGCGGCCGCCGGCCGCAAAGCCGATTGCGGCGACCACCAGCATCACGGCAAGCCAGGAAACTTCTGTGAGACCGCTATGGAGAATACCGAGCGCACAGACGACGCAAACGGCGGCGACCATATGGCCACGCCAGATCAGGGCGACGGTGAGGCCGACCGTCATTGCAGCCATGGCGTAGCTCATGGCGGCAGTCCACGAAAATCCCCAGGTAAATGGCAAAACGGCGTCATCAAGGCCGATTCGGATCGGGAGGAGGACGAAGAACATCGCGCTGTTCTTGACCACATCGAAGGTGGCGCCATAGGTGGCTGTGAACGTGCCGAGGCTCTTGTCGATCGCCTCGCTTACCGGCGCCATGATGCCGAGCGATCCGGGCGCCGGCAGCCATGGCGAGATCAGCAAAGCCAGCATGATCCCGATCGCGCCACCGATCGCTATCGCCCGGCCGCGGCGCTCGCGAATGGTGGTCTCTGCAAAGGCGCCGCTGATCCGATCCATCAGGACGGCGAAGATGACGATCACCATGCCGGCGAGCAGGCTCTGGCCGAACTGCGCCTTTCGCATGGTCAAGAGGATTTCCCAGCTGATGTCGTTGAAGCCACCGATGACTGCGGCGATGATCGCCATAGACAAGGCGGCCATGATGCACTGATTGACACCGACCATGATCTGGGACGAGGCGGCCGGAAGTTCGACGTAAGCTAGCTGCTGGAAGCGCGTGGCGCCGGCCATGATGCCCGCTTCCCTGACCTCGGCATCGATCCTGTCCAGACCGAGCAGAACGTTTCTGGACATGGGCGGGGCGGCATAGATGGCGGAAGCGATCAAGCCGACTACCGGACCGAAGCCGAAGAGGATCAGAAGCGGGGTCAGATAAGCGAAGGTGGGCACGGTCTGCATGATGTCGAGCACGGTCTCGATGACCCTTCGCAGCCACGGCGTTTCGAAGGCGAGAAGGCCGATCACCATGCCCATGGTCAAGGCAAGCGGCACCGAGACCGCGACCAAAGCAAGCGTGTTCATGCTCTCGATCCAATAGCCCGATGCGAGCACGAAACCGAGGCCGATGATGGCGAGGATAGCGAGCTTCAGGCCACCGGCGAAGGCGCTGAGTGCGATGATCGCAATTATCACCGCGAGCCAGGGCGTTTTGGTCAATAGCGCATTGGCAAGACCCATCAGATAGCCAAGCCCGGCAGCAAAGCCGCGCGCAAGCGGCTTAACCATGCCGACAACCACTTCCATGCCCTGGCTGATCCAATCGGTGACCGGCAGGGTCAGGCTGTCCGGCCAGGCGGTGAGCCAGGTAAGGAAGGGGCTGAGTGCCGCGATGACGGCAAGTGCTGCGAGAAGAAGCAGCGGTCCGGGGAAGGAACGTCCCAGCCAGAAGGGCGTCGCATTTCCGGTCAATTGGGCATTCGCGGTCGCATTCAAGAGCCCGCAGCCTCGCCGGCGGCATTCCTACCGGCCGCAGCCCTGGCCATGTCATCAACCTTGACCGACCCAATGATCTCGCCGGCCTCATCTGTAACCGGCAACTCCAGATAAGCACCGGCGCAAACCACCATCGCCTCATCCAATGACATCGAAGCTCGCAACCGGGGAGCACCGTCAAAGTCAACGCTGTCGGGCGTCCCGACAAGGGTGGAGACGGTCATGTGGCGGCCGCGTGGGATGTCTCGCGAGAATTGGGCGACATAGTCGTCTGCGGGATTGAGGATGATCTCGTCGGGGGTGCCGATCTGCACGATGACACCATCCCGCATGATGGCGATGCGGTCGGCCAGGCGAATAGCCTCGGCGATGTCGTGGGTGATGAACACGATGGTTTTTTTTAGTGTTGCTTGCAGGCGCAAAAATTCATCTTGCAACTGCCTGCGGATTAGCGGATCGAGCGCGGAAAACGGCTCGTCCAGAAACCAAATGGGCGGGTTGACTGCGAGCGAGCGGGCGATGCCGACCCGCTGGCGCTGACCGCCCGAGAGTTCTCGGGGATAGGCGTCTTCGCGGCCTTCAAGCCCGACCAGCTCGATCACCTCATAGGCCCGCTGCAAGCGTGCAGACCGCTCCTTTGCCTGAACCTTAAGAGGAAACGCCACGTTCTCGGCCACGGTCATGTGCGGGAAGAGGCCAAAATGCTGGAAGACCATGCCCATCTTGTGGCGGCGAAGCTCGATTAGCGCCTGTTTCGACGCATCAAGAATGTCGTCGCCGTCAATATCGACTTTGCCTGATGTGGGTTCGATCAAACGCGAAAGGCAGCGGATGACGGTGGATTTGCCGGAGCCCGAAAGCCCCATGATGACGAAGAGTTCGCCCTCCGCGACCTCAAAGGAAACGCCGCGGACCGCCGGAATGAGCCCTTGCACGGCGAGACGTTCGGCGACATCATGAACGTCCGTGCCTTCCTGTCTGGCATCGGCCAAGCCGGTTACAGCCTTCTTACCGAACACCATCCAGAGATCGTTGCAGGTGATCATCCCGGCCCGCCGCCCTCTGGCGTTAGTTGATCGCGGCGTCGACGACCGGCTTCCAGTAGCCTTCGTTCTCATCCAGGAAGGCGGCGACCGCGTCTTCGACCGACATGCCGTCTACGTCGACTTGGCCCATCAGCGGCTCCTGCTGATCGGTGGACAGACGATAAGCCTCGATGATTTCGTAGGCAGCCGGCCATTTCTCGGCAAAGCCGGACCAGGCGGCCTTGAAAATCCGGGACGGGATGAAGTCGCAATCATTCACCGCATTCGGATTGGGGCCCCAGCTCGGATCCTCATAGCATTCAGGCGTACCTTCCGGCAGTTCGGCGAATTTCAAACCGTAAGCGGGAATAGCCCAGTGCGGCTGCCAGAACACCACCAGAAGCGGGCTTTTCTTTTCGGTCGAGGCGCGGATTTCGGTCACGAGTGCGCCCTCGGAGCCTGCAGGCACGGCCTTGAAGGGGAGTTCCAGGCCGGCGATGCGATCGGCGCCCGGTGTGCCCCAGTCGGCAGGGTAGTCGAGCAGACGGCCTTCCGGGATGGTCTCCGCCGTCGCGAACTGACCAGCGCAATCCTTAAGCGCCTCCCAAGCCGGAAGGCCTGGACACAGCTCCTCGACATGGGCGGGATAGGCAAAGCCTTCGCGCGCCTCCAGGCCGAGATCGGAGACGTCGACCACGCCGCCTGCCTCTTCCTGCACGGCAAACTGATCGGAAACGTTCGAGCTCCAGATCTCAAGCGCGGCATGCACCTCGCCATCGGTCATCGCCTGGTACATGTTCATGTAGCCAGCAGTGACGTATTCGACTTGATAGCCGGCCTTTTTCAGCATCTCGCCGGCAATGTGGGTGGAGACGTGCTGTCCGGTCCACTCATTGATCGCAAGCTTGATCGGCTCGTCGATAGCGCCGAGCTCGGCGGCCTGGGCGGCGCCAAAACCGGACGCCATGATGATTGCGGCTCCAGCGAGCCCTTTCTTATTCATTGAGACCTCTCCTGATCTACTTACCGATAGCATTTTCTTTGAGCTTACCATCACTGTTGCAGAATTCGGGAAAAAAACTCAATGACCAGCGAACGACGTAGGATGCAAAGGTCTGCATATTCTTGAGTTTCTTAGCGCGTTCTTCGAAGGCGTCGGAGACCAAATGACGTGGTCATACCACTAGGCAGCAGCCGCTTCGACGGTCATCATGGGCGCCATGAGCGAGCGAGTGCCTGCGATATCCTCACCTGGTTATGGTCCGGTTCTGCTGGTCCTGATCTCGGCCATGATGTGGGGTCTTTGGTGGGTGCCGATCCGGATCTGCGAGGCACTCGGCCTCACCGGTGTCTGGCCCAATTTTGGAATCAATCTTGGCGCCTTGCTTGGTCTTTTGGTGGTCGTCCTTGCGGGCCGCGCCATCCCGAAACTGACGGGACCGGCATTGCTCGGCGCTACGCTGATCGGTATGGCTGTGGCGTTCTACGGGGCTTCGTTGTCACTGACCGATGTCGTGCGCGCAGTGCTCCTCTTTTATCTGGCGCCGGCCTGGAGCACCTTGATCGAGGTGATCTTCCTTGGGCGACGCTGGCATTGGAAGCGTCTGCCGCCACTCATCCTGTCGTTCGCCGGAATGATCGTCGTCTTTCGTGGAGAAATCGCCCTCGATAACGGCGGCATCGGCGATTTGATCGCCCTTCTGTCCGGCATGGCATGGTCGATAGGCGCTGCCCTCGTGTTCTCGACCAAACCGAACGACGTGAACCATGAACAAAGGAGCGAGGTCGCTAGCCTTTCCCTGGCCGTGATGGTCTCGGCCGTGATCACAAGCTTAGTCATGCTGCCGCTCAAATGGCAGGGCTGGCCCGATCCCAGCGGCGACGCCTTCGCGCTCGCTGTCCCGCTGGCACTTGGAACCGGCGTCCTCTATCTCGCCCCCATCATCGGCATCACGCTCTGGGGGGCAAGAAAACTGCTCCCAGCCACCATCAGCTTCCTGCTGGCGGCAGAGATCATCTCCGGCGTCACCTCCAGCGCATTCTTTCTGGACGAGCCTTTCGGCTGGTGGGAGGCGGGCGGCACCATCATGATCATCACAAGCGTGATCGCCCATGTCGCCCTCGACGACAGCAGCCGCACGCAGACCGCATGATTCTTTATAGTGCTTTCATGCCAAAAGCGACATTTGCGGCGTAATCACGCTTTCTCACACCGCACATCGCCGCTAGCCTCGTGGAGCATGCCTCGGGGAGAATGGGCGATGACCATGTCGATGAAGGCTGAAGATCTCCAGCGGATTGCCGCCGGCTATCATGAAAGGCCCGAGCGATCCTGGTCACTCCAGGCCGAGGCTTATACAGATCCGCGGTGGCTCGCCTATGAACGCCAGGCAATTTTTTCGACCAGCTGGCAATGGGTCTGCCATGTCGAAAAGCTGCGCGAGCCCGGCGCCTATGTCACAACCGAAGTCGCAGGGCAGCCGATCTGCATCGTCAGGGACAAGTCCGGTGCACTTCGTGCTTTCTACAATGTCTGCAAGCATCGCGCCCATGAATTGCTGAGAGGCGAGGGCCGGACCAATATCATCCTCTGCCCCTATCACGCCTGGTCCTACAACCTCGAAGGCCAGCTGGTGCGGGCGCCCGAGACCGAGCATCTTCAGGATTTCAACCGCGAAAACATTTGTCTCGACAGCATCCGGGTCGAGGTTTTTTGTGGGTTTGTCTACGTCAATCTTGATAGCGACGCGTTACCGCTGGCCAAACAGTCAGACGGCCTTGCCACTGAAATCATGCGCTGGGCGCCGGATGTCGAAAACCTCACCTTCGCGCATCGACTGACCTACAACATCCGCTCCAATTGGAAGAACGTCGTCGACAATTTTCTGGAGTGCTATCACTGCCCGGTCGCCCATAAGGATTTCTGCACGCTGGTCGACATGGACACATACAAGGTGACCACCCACGGCGTCTATTCCAGCCATATGGCCGAGGCCGGCAAGACGGCGAACGCTGCCTATTCGATCGAGGGCGCCACGGTCAAAGACCACGCCGTCTGGTTCCTTTGGCCTAACACCTGCCTGATGCGCTATCCCGGGCGCGGCAACATGATCGTCATGCACATCATTCCCGTCGGTGTCGATCATACCTATGAAACCTACGACTTCTTCTTCGAGGATGCGGAACCGAACGACGCCGAGCGCGAAGCGATCCGCTATATCGACGATATACTGCAGGTCGAGGACATCACGCTCGTTGAAAGCGTTCAGCGCGGCATGGGAACGCCGGCCTTCAGCCAGGGCCGGATCGTCCATGATCCGTCAGGCTCAGGAAAATCCGAACACGCTGTCCACCATTTCCACGGCTTGGTGCTGGACGCTTACAAGAGTGCCGCAGCGTGAGCCCCGTCGGCACTGGCTCGAAACCAAACATTATCCTGATCATGGCCGATCAACTGACGCCGTTCGCGACCGGTGCATACGGGCACCCTGTGGTGAAGACGCCGGCGATGGATGCACTTGCCAAGCGCGGTGTGCGCTTTGATAGCGCTTATACCAATGCGCCCCTTTGCGCGCCTGCCCGCTTCTCGTTCATGTCAGGGCAGCATGTGACCCGCATTGCCGCCTATGACAATGCCTCCGAGTTCACAAGCTCGATCCCGACCTTCGCCCACCATCTCCGAAAACTCGGCTATCATACCTGCCTCTCCGGCAAGATGCATTTCGTCGGCCCGGATCAATTGCACGGCTTCAACGAGCGCATCACGACCGACGTCTATCCCAGCGATTTCGCCTGGACGCCGGATTGGGAACTGCCGGACGAGCGCATCGACAAGTGGTACCATAACATGGACAGCGTGGTCGAAGCGGGTGTCGCCGCCACCACCTTCCAGATCGAATATGACGAGGAAGTCGGGTTTTTCGCGGAACGAAAAATCTTTGAGTACGCGCGGTCGTCGCACGACCCCTTCATGATGGTGGTCTCCTTCATCCACCCCCATGATCCCTATGTAGCGCTCCCGAAATGGTGGGATCTCTACGACCACAACGCCATCGACATGCCAACCGTGCCGATGCTGCCTCCGGGACAGCAGGACGCCCACAGCAAGCGGGTCATGGCCGGGATCGAGGCGGATGTAGAACTCGTCACTGATGAACAAATCCGAAACGCACGCCACGCCTATTACGCCAACACCTCCTATGTCGACCACTGGGTCGGCCGCATCATGGACACGCTCAAAGCCGCAGAACTCGACGACAACACCGTCGTCATCGTCACCAGCGATCACGGCGACATGCTCGGCGAACGCGGCCTCTGGTACAAAATGAATTTTTTCGAATGGTCCTGCCGCGTGCCTTTGATCATGGCAGGACCGGGCCTGCCAACCGGCAGGACGGTCGATAATAATGTATCACTGGTCGATATTTTTCCGACTCTCCTGGAAGCATCTGGTGGTGTCGTTGACGATCTCGGCGACAGTGTGGACGGCCGCAGCCTTTGGGGGCTGGCGACGGGGGCGGTCGATCCGGCTGATGATCCGGATGAAGCGATTGCAGAATATTGCGCGGAGTGTGCGTCGCACCCCTGCTTCATGATCCGGCGGGGGCCTTACAAATATATTCACTGCGATGTCGACCCACCGCTGCTGTTCAATATCGAGAACGACCCGAACGAGCTTACCAATCTCGGGACCGAGCCGGCCCATGCTGACATCGCCAAGGCGTTTGCCGAGGAGGTTCGTCGACGCTGGGATAGCAAGGTGATCCGCAAGGACGTCATTGCGACCCAGAAAAAACGGCGCGCCGTCTACGAAGCCATGCAGGACGGCACGCTCACCAGCTGGGACTTCCAGCCTAAACGCGATGCCGCCAACGAATATGTGAGAAACCATATGGACTGGACCGTCGCCGCGGCGAAGTCGCGTTTTCCACCTTATGAAGGCGGAGACGGGGTCTCATGAACGGACGTCTCGCGGGAAAAATCGCATTGGTCACCGGTGGCCGTGGCGGTATTGGCCGGGCGATTATCCAGCGCTTCGCTCGGGAAGGTGCGACAGCCTTCGCCGCCGATCTTTCAGCAGAAGGCTCAGTCGGGCAGGCCGACGTCAACGGGTCCAATGACGCGTTCATCAAAGTCGACGTCACCGACGAAACCTCGGTAAAAAATGCGATTGCATCCGTCAAAGAAAAACAAGGCAGGCTCGATGTTCTGGTGAACGCCGCCGGCATCGAGATCGAAAAAACCATCGAGGACACGTCCCTTGAGGACTGGAACCGTATCTTCGCAATCAACGTCACCGGCGCGTTTCTGACATCCAAACACGCACTGCCGCTGCTCCGCAAATCCGCCGGCGCATCGATTATCAATTTCGGATCCTATGACGGATTCATCGCCGATCCCAAGCTCGCGGCGTATTGCGCCACCAAAGGTGCCGTCCATGCGCTCACCCGCGCCATGGCTTGCGATCATGGCCCCGAAGGTATTCGCGTGAATGCCGTTTGCCCCGGATATATCGACACGCCGATGCTGCAGAGTTTCTTCCAAGACGCAGGCGACATCGAAAGCCTCCAACAAGCTGTCCGCGACGTACATCCGACCAAGACCTACGGCACACCTGAAGACATCGCCAACCTCGTCCTCTGGCTCGCCTCAGACGAAGCGCGCTACGCTTCCGGCCAACTTTGGGTTCTCGATGGCGGCCTGTCGGCCCAGGTTCAGCAAATGAAGATCTAGTGGTAAATTCGAGACAAGAATATACCACCTGCCTTCTCGGAATTTGGCCGCATACCATCAATCTTGGCGAAAACGGAGGGAATAAATTGATGTGATCACATCACTAGACTGACCACGCAAAGTTCTATTCTAAAAGCTGAGGTTTAACACATACTCAACCAAACCTTGCTAATCAGAGACCACCTTACTGGTCCATGCGATCGTGGAAGTCTGAGCCTTGCCGCAAACTCTTTTCGCAGGCGGTCGGGATCCCAGGATTCCATGGACCGAAAACCATCATGGTGGATGACAATTAAGGAAAGATGAAGAGCTCGTCCGTCGGGTATGAGACGTGGACAATCATCGATGAAGCATTCGTAGGGCAGAGATCAGATGGCTGACATAAGCGGCAAGCTGGCCGTAGTTACTGGTGGTGGGCAAGGCATCGGCCACGCGATCGTCGAGCGCTTCGTCGAGGCTGGCGCCACCGTCATCACCTGCGGCCGGCGCGGCGCGCGCCCCGGGGACTTGCCTGAGACCGTTGGGTGGCGGCGGTGTGATGTTTCTGACTCGGAGCAGGTGGAGACGCTGAAGAGGTACGTTGAGACAACGTACGGGACAGTATCCATCCTCGTGAACAATGCGGGTGTGCAGGTCGAAAAGACTGTGACTGAGAGTGGCGATGAAGATTGGGACGCTGTGATCGGCGCCAATTGTCGAGGTGTGTTCAATTGCTGCCGTGCTTTCATTCCCGGCATGGAAGCTGCTGGCGGTGGCTCGATCGTCAATATTGGCTCGATTTCCGGCGTCACCGCCGATCCTGGCCTAGCGCTCTATAATGCATCGAAAGCCTTTGTCCACGGTCTGACCCGCTCAATCGCGGTCGACCATGGTCCAGCAGTGCGCTGCAATGCGATCCGCCCCGGCTGGATCATGACCGGCATGGCCGATGCCGCTTTCGCCGTCGCCGAAAATGTTGATAAGGCCAAAGCCGACGCGCTCGCTCGGCACGCCGCCGGCCGCTTCGGTGAACCCGCAGATATCGCAAGCGCCGCCCTCTGGCTCGCCTCCGACGAGGCAGCCTTCGTTACCGGCCAGTGCATCACCGTCGATGGTGGCCTCACCGCAGCTACTCCTCTGCAACCGGGACTTTTCTAATGGTCGACCTCAATCACACCGCCGTCTTGGGCGCCGGCGTCATCGGCGCCAGCTGGACCGCCCTCTTCCTGGCCGCTGGCCGAAGCGTCGCCGTGTTCGACGTCGCAGGCGACGCCGAAAAAACCGTCCGCGCTTATGTAAAGAAGGCTTGGCCCACGCTGACGGAACTCGCCATGACCGACAGGGGCAACCCTGATGCTCTGACGTTCTACCCGACACCAAGTCAAGCGATCGAACGCGCTGCGTTCGTACAAGAAAACGTACCTGAGCAATTGCCGGTCAAGCACGCGCTTTATGCCGAGATTGAGGAAGCTCTTGACTCTGATGCGGTCATCGCCAGCTCGGCGTCGGGCCTGACACTTTCCGAAATGCAGGCCGGCTTTCGTGATCCCTCACGCCTCATTCTCGGCCATCCTTTCAACCCACCGCATTTGATCCCACTGGTCGAGGTGATGGGCAATGATCGGACCGCCGATGGCGTGGTCGAGGCTGCCGAGCGGTTCTACGAAGACGTCGGCAAGGTCACGATTCGCGTCAATAAGGAAGTGGCGGGGCATGTGGCCAACCGTCTGCAAGCGGCGATTTGGCGGGAAGCGTTGCACCTGATCAATGAGGGTGTCGCCTCGGTCGGCGACGTCGACAAAGCCGTGTCTGCAGGACCTGGTCTTCGTTGGGCCGCGATGGGACCGACCACATTGTATCATCTGGCAGCAGGTGAGCAGGGGATCAGCGCGTTTTGCGATCGCTATACGGAGAGCTTTCATCGCTGGTGGGACGATCTCGGTGATCCGCGCATCGATGACGCTCTGCGCAAGAAACTGATCGACGGCGTGATCGAAGCGACCGGCGGTCAGCCAACCTCGAACCTTGCTAGCGAGCGGGACGCAATGCTCGTCAAGCTCTTGAAGGCAAAGGCGTAAAGCACTCTTCAATGACGCCCCACATTCAATCGACTTGGTGTTCTCGCCTTATGCGAACTCATCCCTGATCGCCTTGCCATGCCCATCCTTTTTTGGCACGGCGCCATAGGTTTCTTCCCGGCCACGAACGACGCTTGCCGGCGCTAAAAGCTCGACATTGCCGTTTTCGGTCCTGACCTGGATGAACCGATTTTGCGGATGCTTCATCAGATCGTCGAGATCCGAGAGGCGTCCATAGGCGATACCGGCCACATCGAGCAGAGCGATATTAGCTTCGCGGTCGCGCTTACGAAAAAAGTTCGAACAAAGGCCGTCAACCCTCAACCGGTTGGCAACACGCTCGACATTGGTGCGAAACCCTTCTCGCGTCGGCAGGTCAACATCGCCGATCACTTCAGTGCAAAACCGCTGCCATTCCCGTTCGTTTTGAATGGAGATGAGCAGGGTTTTGTCATCAGCGCACACAAACGCCCCGTAAGGAGCAACCGTTGGATGCTTCAGACCCTGACGTTTCGGCGTCGCACCGCCATAGCGATGCTGGAGATAGGGCACGTTCATCCAATCCGCCATCGCCCCGAACAACGACACCTCGATGATCCGCCCCTCGCCTCTTTTGCCGCGCGCAATCAACGCCTGAAGAATGGCCTGATAAGCGGTCATCCCCGCTGCAATATCGCAGACCGAAACCCCTACCCTTGCCGGCCCATCCGGCGTGCCGTTGATCGCACAAAGGCCGCTTTCCGCCTGAATCAGAAGGTCATAGGCCTTTTGATCACGCCAGGGGCCATCCGCGCCATAGCCTGAAATCGAACAGATGATCAGCCCTCGATAATTCTCGCGCAGCTTCTCCAATCCAAAGCCCAAACGTTCCATCACGCCGGGGCCAAGATTTTGGATCAGCACATCGGCCTGATCGATCATCGCGGCCAGGATTTTTTTGTCCGCCTCATCCTTAAGGTCGAGGCAAACCGATTCCTTGCCACGGTTCAACCAGACGAAATAAGCACTTTCGCCATTCACATGGGCATCGTAGCCGCGCGCGAAATCACCCTCCGGCCGCTCGACCTTGATCACGCGCGCACCGGCATCGGCCAGCTTGCCCGATGCGTAAGGTGCGGCAACTGCATGTTCCACCGAAATGACGAGCAAACCTTCAAGATCGCGCATGATTTTTTCCGTTTCTCATATCGTTTCACGTCGCATCACAGCATGGAATGCTTCGAACAAGCAATGAACGTATTCTTTGACCTGCGAGCTCTTTTGCTTAGGCTTGACCAGCCCAAGCTGGATGTTGAAAAGGATATCGACAGATGACCGTGACCCATGGCTGAAACAACCCCGCTACCTCACGCAAAGCTATTCCAGATCGGCGTAGATGACACGGACTACCGGCTGATCACGACCGAAGGTGTGACACGGCAAAACCTTGGCGGTCGCGAATTCCTCATCGTCGATCCGGAAGCCCTGGCCCGCTTGACCGAAGAGGCTTTCGCCGATGTGTCCCATCTCCTTCGGCCAACGCATCTAGCACAGTTACAAAAAATCCTGGGCGATCCGGAGGCTTCGGGAAACGACTGTTTCGTTGCGATCGAGCTCTTAAAGAACGCTGTGATCGCCGCTGCGCGCCAGTTTCCGAGCTGCCAGGATACTGGCACGGCTATCGTCACCGGCAAGAAAGGTCAAAACGTCCTGATCGAGGGTGACCTGCATGAAGCCATCTCTGAGGGCATCGCGCGCACCTGGCGAACGAAAAATCTACGCTTTAGCCAGATGGCGCCACTCTCCATGTTCGAGGAGCAAAATACCGGCACCAATCTCCCCGCACAGATCGAGATCGAAGCGACCAGCAGCGATTCTTTGGAACTTTTGTTCATCGCTAAGGGTGGCGGGTCGGCGAACAAGACGTATTTGTTTCAGGAAACCAGGAGGGTCCTGGAGCCCGAACGGCTGATGGCGTTCTTCGACGAAAAGATCAAAACCCTCGGCACGGCCGCCTGTCCGCCCTACCATCTGGCGTTGGTAGTCGGCGGCTTGTCGGCCGAGCAAACCCTCAAAACGGTAAAACTCGCCTCGACCAGAGCACTGGATGCCCTGCCGACCGAAGGTGATGACACGGGGCGTGCCTTCCGGGACTTAGAGATGGAGAAAAAAGTCCACCAGCTGACCCAAAACATGGGCATCGGTGCCCAGTTCGGCGGCAAGTATTTTTGCCACGACGTGCGCGTGATCCGCCTCCCCCGCCATGGCGGCAGCCTGCCGATCGGCATGGGTGTCAGCTGCTCGGCAGATCGCCAGGTCAAAGGAAGGATCGACCAACAGGGCGTTTGGCTCGAAACCCTGGAAGCCGACCCAACCAAATACCTACCAAGCATCGCCCTCAACCCTGCTGAAGACCCAACGAGGATCGACCTCGATCGTCCTCTAGGCGAGGTCCAATCAAGCCTGTCGGCGCTACCGACTGGGACGCCAGTTTTGCTCAGGGGCACCATGATTGTCGCGCGCGATCTGGTCCATGCCGAGCTTGCCAAACGTTTGACCACTGGCGAAGGTCTGCCTACCTACACGAAGGACCACCCGATCTACTATGCGGGTCCCGCGAAGACGCCTGAAGGCTTTGCCTCCGGTTCCTTCGGACCGACGACAGCCGCCCGCATGGATCCCTATGTCCCCGACCTACAGGCAGCAGGTAGCAGCCTCATCACGGTCGCCAAAGGCAACCGCTCCAGGCAGGTAATCGAGAGTTGCAAGCGCCATGGCGGCTTTTATCTTGGCTCCATTGGCGGCGCGGCCGCGGTGGTCGGCAAGGACATCATCAAATCGGTCGAGCCGATCGATTTCCAGGACTTCGGCATGGAAGCTGTTTGGCGAATTCAGATCGAGAATTTCCCGGCCTTCATCGTGATCGACGACAAGGGCAACGATTTCTACGCCCAACACCTTCCCAGCTAACCCAGTGGTATGATCCACGTCATTTGGTTTCCACCGCCTTCGAAGAAAGTGCCTGGCAATACGAAGGTATGCGCTCCTGTGTTGGGATGATCTCGGAAATCGTTCACATAGAACGGACCACAAGGTCGCCATACGCGGATCAAGGATGAACGTTCTTGCCCAGGAGGGTTTGTGCTATTATCAGGTTGAAAGAAGGTAGGAGGCGGCGATGACACCCAATGTTGAAGGTTTTTTCGACGAGGCGACCAACACGATCTCCTATGTGGTCAGCGATCCGACGAGTTCTGCCTGCGCGGTCATCGATTCCGTTCTCGACTTCGACCAAGCATCCGGCCGGACCGACACCAGAGCCGCCGACCGAATCGCAAGCTTCGTCAACGACAGGGGCCTCACGGTCGCTTGGCTTTTGGAAACCCATGTTCACGCCGACCACCTCTCGGCAGCGCCTTATCTGCAAGAACAACTTGGCGGCAAAATCGG
This sequence comes from Geminicoccales bacterium, assembly GCA_050633905.1. Lineage (GTDB taxonomy): Bacteria > Pseudomonadota > Alphaproteobacteria > Geminicoccales > Geminicoccaceae > JANQPX01. The sequence goes on along the minus strand of JBOEHJ010000011.1, from coordinate 58,601 downwards.
CATTGGCGATCAGATCACGACCGTTCAGGAAGCCTTCGGTAAAGTCTTCAACGCCGGCACCGAATTCGAGCGGGATGGTTCGCAATTCGATCAATTATTCAAGGAGCAGGACCGCTTCACCATCGGTGACCTCAGCGTCTTTGTTCTTCACACACCCGGACATACGCCCGCCTGCCTCACCTATGTCATCGGCGATGCGGCCTTTGTCGGCGACACATTGTTCATGCCAGACTTCGGCACAGCACGCTGCGATTTTCCAGGCGGGTCAGCCGAACTGCTTTGGGAGTCGATCCAGAAAGTCCTTAGTCTGCCGGATGAAACGCGGCTTTTTCTCTGCCATGACTACAAGGCCCCGGGACGCGACGACTTTGCCTGGGAGACCACGGTCGCCGAGCAAAAGGCGCTTAACGTTCATGTCGGCGGTGCCAAGACGAAGGAAGATTTCGTCAAGATGCGTACCGAGCGGGATGCTCAATTGGGCATGCCAAAACTGATCATCCCCTCAATCCAAGTCAATATGCGCGCCGGCCGTATGCCGCCTGCGGATGGCAACGGCAAGATTTATCTGAAAGTTCCCGTCAACGGGCTCTAGGTTCGGGCAGCAGCCTACGCGGAAAGCGTCAACGTCACACTGCCGATCGGTCCAAAGTCAGCGCTCGCTGATTGCCCAGTTTTGATCGGCACTACACCGGCGCAGGTCCCGGTACTGATCCAGTCGCCTGCTTTCAGCCCCTCACTTGACGCGCTTAGATGATTGGCGAGCCAGACCAAAGCGTTCAGCGGATGGCCCATAACGGCCTTGCCTGAACCTTTGGCGATCTGCTGTCCATCGACGCTCGCCGTGACGGGAATGGCTAAAAGATCGTGGGCCTGCCAATCGGCAACGCCATCGCCGACGACGAAGCCGACATTGGCGCCGAAATCTGCCGTCGCCACCAACGCATTGGGAAAGAGCTCGTTCGGCAAGCGCAATCCGATCACCTCGAAGGCCGGATGCACGGAAGCGACAGCATCTTTGACATCATCGACCTCATAAAGCTTGCCGCGAGGTTCGAGATCGGCGCCAAGCTTAAGCGCGAATTCAGGTTCGAGGCCAAGGAGGCCATAACCGGGCTCCTGGATCGTCGCACCGCTTTGCCGGCAATCCGGTTCGAACAGCGGCGACGTGAACGGGTGATCGGTTCTGAGTAAGGCTTGCGCTTCCGGGCTTGTAGCCCCGATCTTATGGCCACATCGAACCTGACCCAGCGCTGAGATTGCCGCCATTTGAATGGCGTAAGCCGCCGCTTCGTCAAGAGGAAGCCCTGAAGGCAAGGCAGCAATCTCTTGTCGATCAAGCCTGGCCTTTGCCAAAGCCTTGCCCGCGTCGTCCCAAGTTCCCATCACCACCTCGCTGGTTCACGTTTCGTGTCAATCTTAGAACACTTTTCGACAACGCGGAACCAACACTCGCCGAAGCGACTGACAGGTTGGAGCTCCTGGGCAGCAGTATAAGAAAAAAAGCGTCAGTCCGAGCTGGAAATGGCTCCGATCGAATGCGCATGGGTGAGCGCGCCCAAGCTCTCAAAATAGAAATCAGGATGCACATCGATCCCTTGGGTGGTCGACCCCTTCATTCTGGAGCGACCATCGGGCCGGTGGATCCAGCAGGTGCTGAAGCCACGACGCTTGGCAGGAACGTGATCGAGGCGAAGGGAATTCGCGATATGCAGCACCCTCTCCTTGGAAATATCGGCCTTGGCAAGCCTGGCAAGGAGATAGTCGAAGCTCTTCATGCTCGGTTTGTAGGTGCCGATATCCTCGGCCGTATACACAGCATCGAACGTGACGCCCAAGCTTTTCTTGGTTTGCTCGAAAGACTGCCGATCCATATTGGCCAGCAAGACCAACTTGAAGTGATCTCTTAGATAGTCAAGAGCGCCTGCGACATCGCTATAGACAGGCCAATCCTTGATCGAACCTGCAAAGGCTTTCGCTGCCTTGTCGTCGCGGCCAATCTCGAAGAAATTCGAGAAACTTGCATGGACCTCTAGAAGAAGCTCGGCATAGCAAACACCAGGCGTGGTCAGGAGCTTGGCGCGTTCAGCCTGATGAAAAGCGCGCAAAATTTCGCCACGCCCCGCCGTCACGCCGGCATCATGCAGCGAAGGCATGAGCGCGTTGACAATGCCGGTGTCTCGATCGACCAGCGTACCGTAGCAATCCAGCGTCAAGACCTCGAAGTCGCGCAAACGGCGCTTGGCCTGTCCTTCGATGGCCACAAGCTCCGGTTTGACGAAAACCCTGTCATCCGACGTCTTGACGGACCGATCCGGTGCTCCTCCATGGAAGCAAAAGTCAGGATCAGCGACCATAGTCTCCCCACTTACATTTCATGCCGACGAAGCGTTTTGTTGTTTGATCGTTCCTGTCAGAAGATGTCATAGCGACCATTGCTACCGACGGGAAGATCACCAGATTAAGAAATGTCGTTTTCCATCTTTGCAGCTAACAAGTTGGAAGCGAAAATCATCCATAGGATTTTTAACTTTGAGGCACTTCGAACCAACGAGCGGCGTCATCCGTATTAGCGAGTGGCTCACAGAGCAAGGTCTTCTGCGCGCAAGCCTTGAAACCTTGCTGGAAGGTTATTGCGATCGGCTGCAAAAAATTGGCCTGCCGGTCATGCGCGGCTACATAAGCGGACGTACGCTGCATCCAACCATTTCCGTCCTCGCCTGTGCCTGGCGCCCGGAGGACGGCATTAGAACGGATGTCTATGTGCATCGGGACGGACAAAGCGAGGCCTATCTGCGCAGCCCGATCAAGCGCATCATCGATTTGGGTATCGATGACTTGAGGGTTCCACTCGGCCCTGATCATCCCTCTGAGTTTCCTGTTTGCGAGGAACTACGACAGGAAGGCGCCACTGACTATCTGGCCCAGGTTACGTCATTCGGTCGTGACGGGATTGCTAACGGCAAGACAGGCCTGATGTCCTCCTGGGCAACGGCGGAGCCCGGAGGGTTCAATGATGACGACATCGACGTTCTGCGTCATCTGATGCCGAATCTCGCCATGGCCGTGCAAGCCAGACTCTCTCAGGATATCAGCATGACGCTTCTCGACACCTATGTCGGCTGCGAGGCGGGAACCCGCATCCTGAACGGCGAGATCCGAAGAGGCGCACTCGACGTCATCAGCTCGGTGATCTTCCTGGCCGATCTCCGCGGGTTCACGGCAATGTCGGAACGCACGCCGCGAGAAGAGCTGATCGCCATGCTCAATCATTATTTTGACTGCATGGTCGAGCCCATCGTTAATCGTGGCGGCAATGTTTTGAAATTTCTGGGCGATGGTCTGCTCGGCACCTTCCCGCTCAACGGTCATCCGGCGGATCATCTCTGCGAACAGGCGCTTGATGCAGCGGTCGACGTGCTCAAGCGGGTGGCCACGCTCCGCCCGGAACGCCTGGCCGAAGGCAAGCCTGTCATGGAGGTGGATATCGCGCTGCATCTTGGTGATGTCTACTGGGGCAATGTCGGCAGCGTCGAGCGCCTTGACTTCACAATGATCGGACCAGCCGTCAATCAAACCGCCAGGATCGAAACGCTCTGCGGCCAATACGAGCGCAATCTTTTGGTCTCGGAAACCTTCGCACAGGCCGCCAAACAATCCTCCAACCGCCTGGTCTCCATCGGCCGCTTCGCCCTGCGCGGCGTCCAGACGAGCCAATCAATCTACACCCTCGATATGGTGTGACCACATCATTTGGTCTGCAGCGCCTTCGAAGAAGGAACCAAGAAATCAAGGGGTATACGCTCCTCTATCGGAAGGGGCCAAGGACGTCCGTTTCGAGGGTATTAACCACCGAGACGAGGATGTCCTTTAGCAGGCTTCGGAGCGATACCTGACATGGGCAGCAATTCTGCTACCGAGGCGGGATTGGCGCCTTGACCGGTGCCTGAGGCTTTTTCTGAAGCTTGCAAGTCGCGCTGACAGATCGTCAGAAGTCGGTCCTACCCAAAGACAACGACCCACCCAGAACATTTCCCGAACAGGCCGAGCCCTCTCGTCCATCAAACGACGTTGCCGTTCAACCCTCGGAGCATACCGTTAAGGTCGCATAGCCCTGCTGGGCGCGCGGGTGATGCTACGTCAACTTGTGTAATATCCTGATGTCGATGTTCCTAAGATCCGAGCCAGTTAAGCTCATGTTAGCCTTGGTATGACACGTTCCCTCGTGGTTCTTGCGCCACTGGAAATCCGCCCACCAGACGCAAAGGATGGGCTGGGCTCGGATTTCCAGGATCCCATGGACCTGATCGACGAAGCCAGCAGCAATAGGTTAAGGTTTGCTTTCGTGACAACCTCATATCGTCATTGTCACCGCCGCCTATCGCCATTGATCTTAAGCATGACGGGATTGCACGGGGAAGCCTGGGTGGGTCAACCGGAACCAAGCCTTCTTCAAGCTCTTGACCATCGATCGACCAAGGCAAGCAAACGCCTCACTGCGCATGGTTTTGGCATTAGCTATATAGTATTGCCTGACCATTAGATCATGCTCACCATCACCCGTCAGTTTCGGGCGGGTCAGTCTTCTGTTCAGCTCTTCCAAGGTCTCAAACATAGCGGTCATCCTTTCATCCTCATCAATAGGACGCTCGCCAGACCATCTTGCCTCCAAAACAGGGTCCAATACTTGAATGGCCTTATCAGCTCTTGGCTCAAGTTGACCCCCGTTGACAAGCAAGATGGTGCTTTTTGCTCAACATGACATCAACCAATCCTGCATATCAGCCATGCTTGTCTTTTTTGTGCTGCGACCTCTTTTTCAATCCGTAGTCTTCCTCTCATCATGATGTTGATATCGCCATCGATTGTCTTGGTTGTGGGAAGTTCTGACTTGTGACTTTATGCTGTCTATTAGTGCCAATTCTAGCCCAAGCTATCTTTCTCGGTGCATGACCATGGCAAGCATTGTAGACGCCCCCGACTGGTCGGCGATCCCAGCACCGACTGACGACGGGGCGACCCGCCACCTGACGGGTCGCCCTATGGCGGCAGTGCCTCTTCAGAGCACGGACGGGAACATGGTCGATCTGACAGCACTACGCGGCCAGGCCATCGTTTACGCCTATCCCCGAACTAGAAAGCCCGGCGTCGACACCCCTGATGGATGGGATATGATACCGGGCACTAGAGGCTGCACGCCCCAGACCTGCTCCTTTCGCGATCACTTCGCCGAACTCAAAGGTCTTGGCATCGACCATCTCTTCGGTCTCTCAACGCAAGATCAGGGCTATCAATGTGAAGCGGCGGGGCGGCTACATCTGCCGTTCGCCATCCTCTCGGATGAGCGCCTTACGCTGACACACGCGATGAAACTGCCGACCTTCGAAGCCAGCGGCATGACCCTTTTGAAGCGCTTTACCTTGGTGATCACCGACAGCACCGTGGAGCATGTTTTCTATCCTGTGTTCCCACCGGATCGAAGTGCTCGCGATGTGATCGAATGGCTTTCGCAGAGGCAGCTCTCGTAGGCCGAAATGTTGGACTAACACATGGCTATCATGACCGTTTTTGCCAATCCTCCTCGGTCAGCCGTTTGATCTCGAAGCGGTCTGTCGTCCGGCAATAACCACCGCCAAACAGGCGCCCAATCGGCGCATAGCGGTCCCGATTGATCCTAAGTGTCGCCGGGTCCAAAAGATCCTCCGCGACATGAACGACGCGAACCTCGCCGATGACGAGATAGCGGTTTTCGCCAGGATGCAGGGTCTGGTAGTGAACACATTCCATCGAGACCGGTGCGGCGCTTAGGCGCGCGGGTGCGATGGTGTCGCTCGGTGTCAGGTCGAGGCCTGCCGCATCAATTTCGCTAGTCTCCGGCGGAAAGTCGATCGCGCAGATATTCATCGCCTCTGCCAGCGGTTCATCGACAAGGTTGACCACGAATTCAGCACCGTCACGAATATTGACGGTGGTATCCTTGTGCTCGCCTCGAACATTGACGCCAAGCCCCAGGACAACCAACGGCGGATCTTCGGAAAAGGCGTTGAAGAAGCTATAGGGTGCCGCGTTGTCCTGACCATCCGGCCCCTTGGTCGTCACCAGCGCGATCGGGCGCGGCACGATCAATCCAGCGAGCAGCTTGTAACAGCTCGGCGCATCGAGAGCGTTGAGATCGAAACGCATTCACTTTCCTTTTTTGGATAGAGGTGCTGTTCCATCCCATTCCCCNNGGGGAATGGGATGGAACAGCACGAATAAAAAATTCAATCTTCGGGCGGCGGTTCAGCACCCGTCTGCCCGGTAATTCGCCCATAATGCTCGATCCGGCGATGGCGGGCGAAGTCGAAGGTGCTGGTTTTATAATGCTGGCAAAGATCGAGATCACAATCAAAGGCGATCACCTCATCCTCTTCGCTTAGCGCCTGCGCCATGATCTCGCCAGTGGGTGCTACGATGCAGGATCCGCCGAACATATGGAAACCATCTTCGGCACCGGCTTTGGCGGTTGCCACCACCCAAGCGCCATTCTGATACGCCCCGGCCTGGACCGAAAGCCGATGGTGGAACATGCGGAGATGCGGCGGCTCGGGATGATAGATATTGTGGCTGGGCGTATTGAAGCCAAGCGCGATCAGCTCGACTCCTTGCAGTCCCATTACCCGATAAGCTTCCGGCCATCGCCGATCGTTGCAGATCAGCATGCCGAGAATGCTGTCAAACGCCCGCCAGACCGGAAAGCCGAGGTCGCCTGGCTGAAAATACTTTTTTTCGAGATGCTGAAACGGCAGATGAGGCCGGTTGTCGGCATGACCAGGCAGATGAACTTTTCGATACTTGCCGATGATCTTGCCATCCGGTCCGACCAGTATGGACGTATTATACCGACTGCCGGTGGCAGCCACCTCGGCATAGCCAAGATAGAAACCTACATTGAGTTCCGCCGACAAGTCGAAAAGAGACTGGGTTTCGGCATTGGGCATTTCGCGTTCGAACCAGCGATCTGCTGACGCTTCGTCCTCGTACCAATAGCGCGGGAAGAAGGTGGTAAGTGCCAGTTCCGGAAACACCACGAAACGGCAACCCATGCCATGGGCCTCCTTGAGCATAGCGATCAGACGGCTGACCACTGAAGCCCGATCATCGGCGAGATGAATGGGTCCGAGCTGGGCTGAAGCGACCTTTACGTGCCGTGCCATATCAAACCTCCTCGATCATCACGGCGCCGAAGTTGTGCGCGGGGTCCATTTCCGGGATCAAACGGCCGAGCGGCTGTGCTGCAGGGCCAGCCGCTCTTGGCAAGAACTGGCCTCGCCCTTTCTTGCCAACGAAGTGCCCGTTCTCGATGATCACCTCGCCGCGGGACAGCACCGTGGTCGGCCAGCCGGTGACGGTTCGCCCGATATAAGGGGAATAACCCGTCGCATCATGGGTCGTCTCATTGGTGATTCTTTCGGTTTTCTCAGGATCCCAAAGGGCGATATCGGCGTCCGACCCGATGGCGATCGTACCCTTCTTCGGATGCAAGCCATAGACCTTGGCGCCATTGGTGCAGCAAAGTTCGACAAAGCGATGGATATCGATTTTGCCGCCAAGAACCCCTTCCGAGAACAAGAGCGGCATGCGCAGCTCCAGCCCCGGCAGGCCGTTGGCAATTTCTTTGAAATTTGGGTTGGTGCTGCGTGCGAGTTTGCCATGCTCATCGAAGCTGTAGGGCGCATGATCGGAGGAAAACACCTGAAAGGTGCCGTTCCCGAGGCCCCGCCACATCGCGTCTTGATCCTGCCGATCGCGCGGCGGCGGGCTGCAGCACCACATCGCCCCCTCCACGCCCGGCTGATCCAGATCATCAGCCGTTAGAAAAAGATATTGCGGGCAGGTCTCGCCGTAAATCTTCAAGCCCTGGTCCTGTGCCGATCGGATGGCGTTCATCGAGCCTTCGGTGGAGACGTGAAAAATCACCAGCGGTTGGTCGATCATCGCCGCCATTTGAATAGCGCGGGAAACAGCATCGGTCTCGGCCAGACGAACATGGCTGACGGCGTGGTATTTGGGTGCGGTGTAGCCTTTGGTCAGGAGCTTGTCGGCCAGCCAGTGGATCATGCCATGATTTTCCGCATGGACCACCACCATTGCACCTTCGGTGCGCGCCAACAGCAAGACATCCAGCATCTGCTCATCGGAAACCCTGATCTTGTCATAAGTCATGAAGAGCTTGATCGAGCTGTACCCCTCCTCGATGAGTTTCGGCAGCTCATCTTTGAGGACAATCTGCGTTGGGTCCGAGACGATCATATGGAAGGCATGATCAATCACCGATTTTCGAGAGGCCTGGCGATAATCGTCCACCACCTTGCGAAGCGACTGGCCTTGATGCTGCGCAGCAAAAGGGATGACTGTCGTGGTGCCGCCATAGGCCGCTGACACGCTGCCGGTATAAAAATCATCGGCGGTCATGATCCCGAAAGCGGAGAGCTGCTCGATATGGCAATGGCTATCAACACCGCCCGGCAGCACTAGCTTGCCCGCTGCATCGATCTCTCGATTGCCCTTCGGCAGCCCTTCGCCAAGGGCCACCACTCGTCCGCCTCGAACAGCGACATCGGCCATCATTCGATCAACCGACGTCACCACCTCGCCGCCGCGTATCACCAAGTCGAACCCGTCCATTACCCCTCCGCAATACCTGGATCAAACCAAGTTCCAACGTCGCCCAGTTCAAGGTGGAATGTCCACTTCATTTACTTTCCAACGACATCGTCAAGAACGACGGTATGCGGCCAGGTTTGGACATGCCGGAAAGAGATCGCGAGCACCATGCTGTTGTGGGTCTGGTACAGGTTCTAAGCCAATGAAAAATGATCTAGACTTCCAGATCAAACTCATCCTCGCCGAACAATGCCAAGATGCGGAGCCATGCGATGATCGACCTTTATACCTGGCCCACGCCTAACGGGCATAAGGTCCATATCATGCTCGAGGAATGTGGGCTGCCTTACAATGTTCACGCAATCGACATTGGCGCCGGCGACCAGTTCAAGCCTGACTTTCTAAAAATCTCACCGAACAACAAAATGCCGGCGATGATCGACACTGAAGGTCCTGATGGGCAGCCGCTCTCGATCTTCGAATCCGGCGCCATCTTGATCTATCTTGCTGAAAAGACAGGCAAGTTTTTGCCCCAGAAAGCGCGCGAACGGTATCAAGTGCTGCAATGGTTGATGTTTCAGATGGGCGGGCTCGGGCCGATGCTTGGCCAGGCCCATCATTTCCTGCAATACGCACCCGAGCCGATCGAATATGCGCAAAACCGCTATCGCAATGAGGCCAACCGTCTTTACGGCGTCCTCGATCGCCGCCTGGCAGAAAGCACCTATCTCGCCGGCGACGACTACACCATCGCCGACATCGCGGCCTGGCCTTGGACACGCTTTCCTAAACGTCAGCATGTCGAGCGCTCAAATTTTCCCAACTTCGTCCGCTGGTTCGATCAAATCGCCGAGCGCGCACCCGTCCAAAAAGGCACGACCGTGCTCGAAGAGCGCAAGCGCGATTACACCCAGGACAAGGAGGCTTGGGAGTTATTGTTCGGCAAGGGCCAACACGAAAAACGCTAAAGGTGGTGTGACCACCTCATTGGGTTTGGGGCGCCATAGAAAAACGTGCCTGGAATCCCAAGCGTATGCGCCCCCATGTCGGGATGAAGCAGGGAACCTTTTTCAAAAAAACCGCGCTGCTAAAAGACTATCTCCAACAGATTCTCGCCGCCACCGGCTCTGAATAACCTGGGTGCATACCATCGACCCTGCCGATGGCGGCGGAAAACAAATGAGGTGCTCACATCACCACCACTAGCTTTAGTGGCCGAGGGCTTCGGCTGTCTCCATGGAGATATAGTTGGTGCCGACCGGCAGGCCTTCGGTCTTGGCAAAGCTATTGACGGCACGGAGCGTTTTTGGCCCGAAGATACCATCGACGCGTCCGCCATAGTGGCCGGATTGGCTGAGCTTGTCCTGCATCGCCTGGATGACGTCACCGGTCATATTGACCTCGCATAGCACTTCGCGCCAGACGAGCTGCTCATCGGCGAGCTTGGCACGCCGGGTCACCGTCTCATATTCCGCCGGCACCTCAATCTTCCGCTCGCGCGCAGGCTCGATCATTTTCTGTACCTTGACTGTCTTATATTCGGCCGGAACAATCACTTCCCTGGTGCTGGCTGGCGTCTCCAAGATCCTTTTAGTCACGATCTTGTACTCAGCGGGGGTAATGACCTCCTCCGTTCTCTCCGGGGCCACCAGCGTGCGCTTCTCGATCGTCCTATAGCTTGCCGGGATTTCGACCAGACACATGACTTCGCCCGTGCTCTCGTCGTAGGTGGTCTTCAAGGCATTGTCGATCGGCCCATTGCTGCGCTTCCAGACGGTGTGCGCTGGCTTGTCGAGGATACGCTCGGATGTCGTTTTATACTCGGCCGGAACGGTGACGAGCTTCTTGCCTTCTGGCTTCACCAGGACCTGCTCGGTCACGGTCTCGTATTTCGCTGGAATGGTCTCGAGGCGCGATGCAGCCTCCTTCACCAGGATGGCCTCTTCCACCCACTCATAACGGGCTTCATCGATCTCAATCTTTTGCACCGCCGGCTTAACCAGGACCCTTTCCTCGCTCGCCTCGTAGGTCGCGGGCAGCAGAACCCTTGCGTAGCAACGTCCCGGCAACGGGTTGGGTGGGAACAGATCGTCGGGGGCAGCATAGTTGATGTCGCTTGCAGCCGGTGCCGCTGCGGGTTCAATCACACCATAGGAAGGTGCTTCGACATCGGACGTCCTTGGCGAACAGGCCGACAATGCACCGAGGCAACAAAGTGCTGCGGTGCCGAAGCTCCAATAGCGCTGTCTCATCGTCACTCCAATAGTCTTGTGCCAGCAACTAATGCGTTCCTTAGCACCGTGACGATGATTAGTTAAAGAAAAAACAGTAAATCTGAATAGGACCTCACTATTTCTATTTTATTACAATTTTATATTTCACATTTTTAGTCTATTTTGACAAATAAATCACGATCAGCATTCGAGCTTGTTTGTCCCAAGAGCCCGCCAGCCGATATCGCGCCGGCAAAAACCATCTTGCCAATCGATCAGATCAACCGCCCGATAGGCTCTCTCACGCGCCTGCGAAAGCGTTTCACCCTCAGCGGTGATGTTCAGGACGCGGCCGCCATTGGCGAAGACCCGGCCGTCTTCGATCCTGGTGCCGGCATGAAAAACCGTCACGCCATCGATCATCTCCGCCTGATCGATACCGCGGATCTCACCGCCTTTCTGATAGGTGCCAGGATACCCTTTCGCGGCCATCACGACGGTCATGCTATGCACCGGCCGCCAGCGCAAATCCATGTTGCCGAGCATGCCATCGACACCGCCAAGAAAAAGCTGACAGAGATCGGTCATAAGCCTCGGCAGCAGCACCTGGCATTCAGGATCGCCGAAACGAGCATTATATTCGATCAGCTTCGGGCCGTCCTTGGTGATCATCAGCCCAGCATAAAGAATTCCTCGATAAGGTGCCCCATCCTTGATCATTCCAAGGATCGTTGGCCTCACGATCTCATCCATGGTCCGCTGGATTAGCGCGTCAGTCATACAAGGTGCTGGTGAATAGGCGCCCATGCCGCCTGTATTGGGACCGATATCGCCCTCGCCCACCGCCTTGTGGTCCTGGGCCGTGCCGAATGACAGAATCTGATCGCCATCGACCAGGGCAAAGAAGCTCGCCTCCTCGCCTTCGAGATACTCCTCGACAACCACTTGCTGCCCTGCCGAACCAAACGCGCCGTCTTCGGCCTCATCGAGGGCCGTGATCGCCTGATCCAGGGACATCGCAACGGTCACGCCCTTGCCGGCGGCAAGCCCATCCGCCTTGATCACGATGGGTGCACCCTTGTCCCGCACATAGGTGCGCGCTTGTTCCATATCGCCTTTGCCGAAAACCTCGCAAGCGGCTGTTGGGATCTGATAGCGCCTGCAAAGCGCCTTCGTGAACGCCTTCGAACCTTCCAGCTGTGCTGCTTTGGCGCTAGGTCCAAAACATTTGATGCCAGCCTCATCGAGCCGATCCCTGATCCCGAGAACCAGCGGCAATTCAGGCCCCGGCACCACCAGGTCGATCCGCTTCTCCAGGCAAAACGCCACCAGACCATCGAGATCATCGACAGCAAGGGGCACCCTCTTGACATCAGCCCCCATCGCATCGCTGCCTGGCGCTGCATAAAGCTCATCAATCATCGACGAAGCCGACAACGACCAGCAAATCGCATGTTCACGGCCGCCGGCGCCAATCACTAGAACGCGCATGGTCAAAACTTGACCTCCTGACTTGAGCCCGGACCAGATCGATCCGTAGGGATTTTCTTGGCAATGCGGGGGTTCTAACGCAGTTCTCTTGGTCTTGGAACCGAGACGCAGCGGATAAGTCATCCTGCCCCGTTTTGATCGAAGAAAAACGATGGCCAGACCAGGCCGAACGTGGGATAAGCGCGGATCATTATCAATGTGGAAAAATTTTGGCGCGCGCTGGCGTGGGCCATTCCTCTGTGGGGGACTTCGAATGTCGACGAACACCGTGAATGTCGCGATCCTGGGCGCAACCGGCTATACCGGCGCCGAGCTGCTTCGTCTGCTGCAGAGCCACCGATCAGCGCGCGTGACCTGCATGACATCCGAACGCTTCGCAGGGCAGAGCATCGATCGCGTGTTCCCGCACCTTGCCGGCCGTGATCTGCCGACGCTTTCTAAAATCGGCGATGACGATCTGGGCAAGCTCGATGTAGTCTTCGGCTGCCTGCCCCATGGAACCACCCAGGAGGTGATCGGTGCCATGCCGAAAGGGCCAAAAATCGTCGACCTTTCCGCCGATTTTCGCCTGCATGACACAGCCGTCTATGAGCGGGTCTACGGCAAACCACATCAGGCAATCGAGCGGCAGAGATCAGCCGTCTACGGTCTTACCGAGCTTGCCAGACCCATGATCAAAGAAACCGATCTCGTCGCCAATCCCGGTTGTTATCCGACCACAACGCAGCTGCCGCTTTGCCCACTGATTAAAGCCGGTCTGATCTGCAATGACCGGATCATCGTCGATGCCAAATCCGGGGTCACCGGGGCTGGACGCGCGCCGAAAGAGGGCTCGCTCCATACCGAAGTGAGCGAGGGGCTGCATGCTTATGGCGTGAGCACGCATCGGCATACGCCGGAAATCGAGCAGGGTCTTTCGGAGGCGGCAGGTGAGCCTGTCACCGTCACCTTCACCCCCCACCTTATCCCGATGAACCGCGGCATCCTTGCGACCATTTATGTCGACCTTTTGGGATCGGTCGTGCCCGAGGATCTCCAGGACGAGCTGGAGCGGCACTACCAGGACGAGCCCTTCATCCGGGTTCTGCCGTTCAAGAGCTTGCCGGCAACGCGCCATGTTCGGGGTACCAATTACTGCCATATCGCCGTCCATCCAGGGCGTCTTCCCGGCCAGGCCATCTTATTGAGCGTGACCGACAACCTGGTGAAAGGTGCGTCTGGCCAAGCGCTGCAGAACATGAATGTCATGCTCGATATCTCGGAAACCGAGGGACTTGAACAAGCGCCGCTGTTTCCTTAGGCGAACGCTCCCCAGCCCATCGCTTCATCAGGCGATGGGCTGACACAGGTCATTCGTCCAGGCCGTTTGACGGCTTCGTATGGTCGAAAAATTGCTCTGGATCGATAGACGATCAACAGCACTTTTTAGCGAGAAATCAGCGAAAAGCCTTCGCTTTTTCAATCATTCTGACCGCCCGTCATTTGTTTGAACACCCTTCAGCGTCCAAACGGCAACATATCGAAAAAGATCACCCTTGTAAGACCATACGCCATTGACGTCTTAACCTTTTCTTTACTTTGTGGAGAAAGACTACGATCGCCTGTAACTTGGAGCTGCCTCATGCGCCTTCTTTCCGCCTTTGTGTTGATTTTATCCGCTTGGCCGGCAGTTCTTGGCGCACAGACGCCAGGCGATGCAGCGACAGCACTACCTCCTCCGTCGACAGCTGGTGATCCCCTGCCCCCCGGTTTTTTCGTCAGTCCGACAATCAGCACCCTCGGCGTCGGCCTGGATGCGGGTTTGCGTTTCAACGAAACCTTTGGTCTTCGTTTCGGCGGCAATTGGCTGAGCCTCGACTTCGATCGCTCCATCAATGATGTCGACTATGATGCCGAGGCAACCTTGGGCTCTCTTGGCGCACTCGTCGATGTTCATCCGTTCAAGGGCGGTTTTCGCCTAAGCGGCGGCTTGCGCTTTAACTTCAACAATGCCGATTTGACGGGCACGCCCACCGAAGACATCACCATCGGTGATGAGACTTTTGCGGCTTCAGATGTCGGCACACTGGAAGGCGATGTCAGCTTCAACACCGTGGCCCCCTATCTTGGCCTCGGCTATGGCGCCACCTTGCTCGAAGGGTCCCTTAGCATCGGCTTCGATCTGGGGGTCATGTACCAGGGGCGTGCCGACGTCGACCTCGATGCGGAAGGTGGTGCCCTTGAGGGTGATGCTGTTCTAGAAGCCAATCTCGACGAAGAAGAGGACGACATCGAGGATGATCTGGAAGACTTCCAATTCTATCCGGTTGTAGGCCTGGCAGTCGTCTATCGGTTTTGAATATCGACTGAGCTGGATAGGCTAAGTCTATGAACCCTTCAAGAAATCTTGCAAATGCGCACTGAATGCTGCCGGTTGCTCGGCATGTAACCAATGACCAGCATCGGCGATATAGCGGATTTCAGCCCTGGAAAACAACCCTTCGATCACCGGCTGGTTAGAGGCCTGTACATAGTTCGAATTCGCACCAGCAAGAAAAATTGACGGATTAGCGAAGGAATCCCCGTCGCGGACAGGAAAGTTCATCAACCCTGGCATGGCCTTGGCAAGCACAGCGAGATTAGCCTTCCAGGCGAAGCCCTGTCCCTGCCGTTCCAGATTTTGTAAGAGAAAGGCGCGTATTGCAGGCTCCGGCACTGTCGCCGCCAGGATGTCGTCGATCTCCTTGCGATGAGTCAGGTTCGCAACGTCGATCGCCAGCATCGCCTCGACATAACCACCGAAACTGTGGTCATAGGTAACGGGGGCGATATCGACCACAACCAATTTTTCAACCAGTGACGGTTCATTGAGAGCGAGGCGCATCGCGGTTTTGCCGCCCATGCTATGGCCGATCATGATGACCGGTCCAAGCCCGCGGGCTTTGATGAAGGACCGGACGTCATCGGCCATCGCCTCATAATTCATGTCATCCGCCCAGGGCGAACTACCATGATTCCTGAGATCCAGCGCGAAGGCCTGATGGGTTTCACCGAGCCATTTGGCATGGGTCGCCCAATTCCGGCTGGAACCGAGAAGACCATGCAGGATTACGATTGGCTGGCCTGCCTCACCAATGGCCCTGGATGCAAGATCGATATTGTCCATGGATACGCTGTTTACCTCTTGTACATGTAGCGGCAGATTCGATCATGAAGTGAATAAAAAAGACCTCTAATCCATGACCAGCAGGCTAACTCGTACCCCCTAAAAGTTAACGCATTCGAAATGCCGATAGCGGGTCGGCAAACGCTGTTTAGTGTGTACTATAGAGGCAGAATTGCTGGATCAGGCAAGAGACATCAACGATCACATCTTTGGGGAGGTCGTATCCATGAGCCTCTGGGTCTGGAACGATCTTCTGCTGGCGATGGTTTTTCTCGGTAAGTCTGACAGTCAGATCGTTATGACGTCACGCCTGCGTGAGCTCCTCGGATCGCGCGGCGACAATTGGGAAATTCTGACGGCCAGCGCCTTCGTCTCGATTATCGTGCCGCTGATCGTGTTCTTCTCGCTGCAACGCTATTTTGTACGCGGCTTGCTCGCCGGCTCAGTAAAAGGAGGGTGACCTTGATCCAAGCCGAATGGTGGCGCGGTGCTGTCATCTATCAAGTCTATCCAAGGAGTTTTCAGGACAGCAATGGCGATGGGATCGGCGATCTGCCGGGCATCACCCAACGCCTGACGCATATCGCCTCGCTTGGCGTTGACGCCGTCTGGATCTCGCCTTTCTTCAAGTCACCCATGGCCGATTACGGCTACGACGTCGAAGATTTCTCGGCGGTCGATCCAATGTTTGGGTCGGACGCCGACTTCGATTTCTTGCTGAAGAAAGCGCATGAGCTGGGGCTCAAACTTTTGGTTGATCTCGTCCCCTGTCACACCTCGGACCGCCACGCATGGTTCAAAGAGGCGAGAGAATCCCGGGACAATGCCAAAGCGGATTGGTATGTGTTCGCGGACGCCAAAGACGACGGCACGCCGCCCAATAATTGGCTTTCCATCTTCGGTGGTGTCGCCTGGACCTGGGAGCCAAGGCGCGGCCAGTATTACCTGCATAATTTTCTAACATCACAACCTCAGCTGAACTGGCATAACCCCGCCGTCAAGGACGCCATGCTGGGCGAAGCCGAGTTCTGGCTGAAACGCGGCGTTGACGGCTTTCGTGTTGATGCGATCGATTTTGCCCTGCACGACCAGGAACTCCGCGATAACCCAACCCGTCCAAGGGATGTCGGTGTGACCGGCGGCATGGTGGAAGAGTCGCCCTATGCGCGACAAATCCATCTCCATCAAAAAGGCCACCCCAATCTTCCGGAGAAGGTTCTAAAACCTCTGCATCAACTTGCGGAAAACTACGACAGCACCTTTCTGCTCGGTGAAATGAGCGGGGATTAGGCGGCCGAACGCCTGGCTGCCTATACGGATGGCGGCGGTCTCGATGCTGCCTACACCTTCGAGCTTCTGAAAGCCGAACGCACCCCCGCTGGCTTTCGTCACGTCATCGAGACGGTCGAACAGCACATCGGCAAGGGGTGGCCCTGCTATTCCCTTGGCAATCACGATGTTCCAAGGTCCGGCGCGGACATCGTTGACTTACAGCCACTCTTAACCGCCGTCCTTTGCTGCCTGCGCGGCACAATCTGTCTCTATCAGGGCGAGGAACTCGGTCTCACTGAAGTCGAGATTGCCTTCGAGGACATGCAGGACCCCTTCGGCATCGCCTTTTATCCGGCCTTCAAAGGACGCGATGGCTGCCGCACGCCAATACCCTGGCAACAAAATGCGCCGCATGGTGGGTTCACCACCGCAAAGCCATGGCTACCCGTTCCCGACGATCACCGCCGTCGCGCCGTCGATCGTCAAGAAACGGATGCTTCCTCAGCGCTTCGGCGTACCCGCAAATTCCTCACCTGGCGTCAACAGCAACCAGCCCTCAGAATTGGCGATCTCCGCTTTCTCAAGACAGTGGACCATGTTCTGGCGTTTGAACGGACTTTTGAGGACCAGCAACGTCTCTTCTGCTACTTCAATTTCAGCGATGAACCGGTCGCGATCGAGACCGAAGAAACGCTTAGCGCCTTCGAAGGTCATGGCTTCGCCGGCACACTCGATGGCAACACCATCACCCTTCCCCCGCATGATGGTTTTTTTGGACAACCCGGCCACCGTTGACACGCAGAGGGGACATCTGAGAGCATCGATCTAGGCGGTGGTGACAATGCTGTCCGGATGAGTTGTCACGCAACCAAATGTTAACCTCTTGCTTCTAAGCTCGCTAGACAGGATCGTGGGAATCCATCCGCCGGCAGGGGAGTGGGGCGAGTTCAAGATTCCCAGGATCCCATGGACCAAGGTACAAAGCTTAGTGTCAGCTGGTTAAGACGTCGTTAACTCAGCACAGAACGGTACCTGATCAAGTATCACCTCGGCCCAACATCAATCTCTACGGGAAAGATGTTCATGAAAACCAAGATCGCCATCATCGGCGGGGGCCCATCGGGGTTATTACTCAGTCAGATCCTTCATCTCAAAGGGATCGACAATATCGTGCTGGAAAAGCACAGTCGCGACTATGTACTGGGCCGGATCCGTGCTGGCGTCCTCGAACAAGGCCTGACCGACATGCTGCGCACCGCAGGGGTTGGCGAGCGCCTGGACAAGCAAGGACAGCCCCATAGCGGTGTCAATCTCGCCTTCGCCAACCGCCTAGAACGCATCGATCTCGAGGGTCTCACCGGCGGCAAGACCGTCACGGTCTATGGCCAGACCGAGGTCACGCGCGATCTCTATGACGCGCGCGACCGGATGGGTGGCCAGGTCATCCATGAGGCCGCCGACGTCACACCCCAAGACATCGACACATCAGCCCCCTATGTGACCTATCGCAGAGGTGCCCAAAAAATCCGGCTGGATTGCGACTTCATCGCTGCTTGCGACGGCTTCCACGGCATCGGCCGACAATCCATGCCGAGAGATGTGCTGCATGTTCACGAGAAGGTTTATCCGTTTGGCTGGCTCGGCATTCTTTCCCGCACCAAGCCGGTACACCATGAGCTGATCTATGCCAATCACGACAACGGTTTCGCGCTTTGCTCGATGCGCTCGGCCGATCTCAGCCGCTATTACATTCAATGCGCCGTCGATGTGGATCTGGCGACATGGCCAGATGAACGCATTTGGGATGAACTCAAGACCCGCTTGCCCGCCGATGTCGCCGCCAGCTTGGAAACAGGTCCATCGATTGAAAAATCCATCGCTCCGTTGCGCAGCTTCGTTGCTGAACCGCTCTGCTTCAAGCGCTTGTTTCTAGCAGGCGATGCAGGCCATATCGTCCCACCAACCGGCGCCAAAGGGCTCAATCTTGCAGCCTCGGACATTCATTATCTCTCCAGGGCGCTGATCGCCTACTACGAGCAAGATGATGAGAACGAGCTCAAAGCCTATTCGGCAAAAGCACTTAGAAGAATCTGGAAGGCCGAGCGGTTTTCTTGGTGGATGACCATGCTGTTGCATCGCTTTCCCGATGACGGTTCGTTCGGTGCTAGAATTCAGCTGGCGGAACTCGACTATCTCACCAGCTCAAAAGCCGCGATGACGTCGCTTGCCGAGAATTATGTAGGCCTTCCCTATGAATGAGGTCGACCTTTTTGAAGCATCTCCGATAACGCCTAGGTCGTTGCGCTGATGGCTACTAAGTTTTTCTTGAGAATTTGATGTCAGACTGGGGATCTGGTCCATGGGATCCTTGAACTCCGCCCATCCACCAACTAAGCGGGGTGAGACCAGACTCCCAGGATCCCATGGACCATCAACTCACCCCATAGTGAGGCTTGTTTAAGAAGGTGTTAACGTTCGCTCGCATCAGCGATCTCGATCAACATGTGGTGGAAGGGCGACAAAACTGATCCTCACATGGACGAAGTGGCCGCACCAGCCCAAACCGGTTATGCTCTGACTTTCAAGCATCCTCGACGATAATTGGCACCATGGCATTTTCCTTATTTGATCACCCGCACTTTTCGAAGCTGCTGCAGCGCGATGAGATCGCCGATCTGTTCACATCCAAAGCCGAAATCGCCGCCATGCTGCACTTCGAGCTGGCTCTCGCTGAATCCGAAGCCGAGCTTGGCCTGATCCCAAGCGAGGCCGCCATCGCGATCACCTCGGCAATCCAGACCTTTCAACCGACAACCGGGCAACTTGCCGAAGGCATTCGGCGCGATGGCGTTATCGGCCCAACCCTGGTCTACGGCCTTCGCCAGGCCACGCCCGAGCCCCATCGCCGCCATGTCCATTTCGGCGCCACCAGCCAGGATATCATCGATACTGGCCTGATCCTCCGCCTGAAACAGATACTTTTTATTTTGCGAGGCGATCTTGAAACCGTCTCCTTTCAATTGTCAGAGCTAGCAAGCATCGAAGGTCACAAAAAAATCATGGGGCGGACGCGCATGCAGCGGGCCTTGCCGATCACGTTCGCCGATCGGATCGCGACCTGGAGAGGCCCGATTGTTCAGCAGCTCGATGCTCTGGATGATCTTGAGCGGCATGTCCTTGCCGTTCAATTTGGCGGGGCTGTCGGCACGCTCGACCAACTGGGCGAACGCGGCGTGGCAGTTAGAGCTGCCCTCGCCAAACGTCTAGATCTGACCGATCCAGGTCGTGCCTGGCATGTCGAACGGGACCGCATTGCCGATCTCGCTCATTGGCTTACCAAGATCAGCGGCTGCGCCGGCAAGATCGGTCAGGACCTGGTGCTGATGGCGCAAAACGAGATCGGCGAGGTCAAGCTCACCCAAGGCGGCACCTCCTCCGCCATGGCGCATAAGCGCAATCCAATCCAGGCCGAAATTCTGATCGCTCTCGCCCGCTACAATGCAGGACATCTCGCCAGCCTTCATCAGGCCATGGTCCATGAGGGCGAGCGTTCGGGCGCCGCATGGACGCTCGAATGGCTGACCTTGCCAGCAATGATCGCAACAACCGGTGCAGCACTCGCAATCTTAAGGGACAGTCTATCGGGCCTGAGTGTGATCCAGCAGGATTAAGGTAGCGACACCCATCAAACACGACGATCCAAAGGGTGAAAGCCTAGCCGGTGAGATCAAGTGCCCTGCTCGCCCCCTGACATCGTGGCGTCCTGGAGGTATTTGCGCATTGGGACGCCAGGGTCGTTGAGCGGGGCACCGGACCAGTACTGCATCGACCTGCCCAGGAGGCGTTATCGCTCGTGGCAACAATCGATCAGTAGTTGTTGTTCCGGAGATAACCAAGCCTTTACCAATCATCGCTAGGCTCTCCAACCTGGTCCATGGGATCCTGGGAATCCGCCCACCAGCAGAGAAGTGGCGCTAGGTTCGGACTTCTAGGCTCCCATGGGCCAGGTTGGAGAGCCTAAAAACAAAAGGTTAACATTTACCTTCATGACAACCTGCTAAGGAGAGATTGTCACCACAGCCTAGAGCCCGTCCGGACGATCCGTACGCCGCCTTGCAGCCAATAGCTCGCTCAGCCAATCGGGATCCATCTCGGGCACGGATGATAGCAAAAGCTCCGTGTAATCATGATGCGGCGGGGTGAACATTTCCGTTTTGGGGCCGCTCTCGACCACCTGGCCCTGAAACATCACCACGACCTCATCGGCGATCGCGCGCACCGTGCCGATGTCGTGGGTAATGAACATATAGGAGAGCGACAGCTCGTCCTGGAGGCGCTGCAAGAGCTTCAAAATATCCTCGGCCACCAGCTGATCGAGCGCTGATGTTACCTCGTCACAGATGATCAGCTCCGGCTCGGCGGCAAGCGCCCGCGCAATGCCGATCCGCTGCTTTTGCCCGCCCGAAAGTTCTGATGGTAGCCGGTCGATATAGTCATCCGGCTCAAGCTCGATCATCGCCAACAACGCACGCACCCTTTCATCCCGCTCCCGCCCGCGCCGCCCGAGATAGAACTCAACCGGTCGTCCGACGATGTCGCGAATACGCTGCTTCGGGTTCAGCGCTGTGTCCGGCGATTGATAGATCATCTGGATTTTTCGGAGTTGATCCTTGCTGCGCTGCGCCGTCGCCGCCGGTAGTTTCTCACCGCGATAAAAAATATCCCCCGAACGGGGCGGCAGGAGTCCTGTGATCACCCGCGCCACCGTGCTCTTGCCGGATCCACTCTCGCCGACAACAGCAACCGTGCGCTTTCGATGAATATCGAAGCTGAGCCCCTTCAGCACAGGCACGCCGTCCCCGTAAGACGCGCTGACAGTGTCGACGCTGAGGAGCGGCGGCGTCTCCTTCAGCCCATCAGCCTCCACCTTCTTGAAGCTGCGTACCTGCCAGAGCGCTTTCGTATATGTCTGCTCGGGTGCCTCCAGCATGCGCCTGGTCTCCCCCTCCTCCACCAGGAGGCCATGCCGCAGCACCATGATGCGATCTGCCATCTGGGCTACCACAGCAAGGTCGTGCGTGACATAGATCGCCGCTGTACCGAACTCTCGAACAACATCGCGGATCGCCGCCAGCACCTCGATCTGCGTGGTGACATCGAGCGCTGTTGTCGGCTCGTCAAAAACGATCAAATCCGGCTGACTGGCCATCGCCATCGCCGTCATCGCCCGCTGCAGCTGCCCCCCCGAAACCTGATGCGGATACCTCAACCCAAATCGATTGGGATCGGGTAGTTGAAGGCGAACATAAAGATCCATTGCCTCGGCCTGGCAATCGGTCTGGTTTTTCAGCCCGTGCTGTACTGGTGCTTCTGCATATTGCTCGATCAAGCGGTGCGCCGGGTTAAATGCCGCCGCTGCACTTTGTGCGACATAGGCGATGCGCGAACCTCGCAATGCGCGCTTCTCGGCCTCCGATGCGTTCATCAAGTCGATACCGTCGAATAAAATACTGCCGCCGGAAATGCGGCAGCCATCGCGCGCAAAGCCCATGGCAGCCAGGCCGATGGTTGACTTCCCCGCCCCCGACTCGCCGATCAATCCCAGCACCTCACCACGCCTGAGGGTCAGATCGACCCCCTTCACGATCTCCTGCCAGCCCTGGTCCGTTTTGCCTTCGATCTTGAGCTCGGCGATCTCAAGCAGGACTTGCCCTTGCTCTCCTGGGGTATCGCTACCGCTCATCGCGCAGGCCACTCGTTTTGTGGAGGAACCAGTCGACCACGAAGTTGACGCCGATGGTGAGGATCGCGATCGCGGCGGCCGGCAACAACGGGGTAATGTCGCCAAAGGTGATCAGGCTCGCATTGTCCCGCACCATACTGCCCCAATCCGCGGTCGGCGGCTGGATACCGAGGCCCAAAAAGCTGAGCGAACTGATGAACAGAAAGACGAAACAAAAACGCAGCCCGAATTCCGCCACTAGCGGCGGCATCGCATTGGGCAGGATTTCGCTCTTGATGATCCACCAAAGCCCCTCCCCGCGCAGCTTCGCCACCTCGACAAAATCCATCACCACGATGTTCATCGCCACCGCCCGTGCCAGCCGATAAACTCGAGTGCTATCCAGCACCGCAATCACCACGATCAGGCTCGGCACCGACGTCCCGACAACGGTCAAAATCAGAAGTGCAAAAATAAGCTGCGGGATCGCCATCAGCGCATCAACGACACGTGACAGGACCTGATCGATCCACCCGCCAAGGGTCGCTGCCATTAGACCGAACACACCACCGACGATAAAAGCCAGCATCGTTGTGATGAAGGCAATACCCACGGTATTGCGCGCGCCATAGAGAAGCCGGCTCAGCATATCGCGCCCAAGATTGTCAGTGCCAAGCAGAAACTGCTCACCCCAAACATCGTATTCCGGCCCGACCACCTCGGTCTCGCTATAGGGGGCAAGCAACGGCGCAAACACTGCGACAACGACATAAGTAGCGATAATCAAAAGCCCCAACTTCGCACTGAATGGCGCCGACCGAACTTGTCCCCAAAAAATCATCGCGGGTGCAGGAGGCGTGGGTTGCTGATCGTCGAAAAAACGTCCGCCAGCAGGTTCAAGAGAATATAGGTGGCGGCAAAAATCATGCTGCAGGCCTGCACCACCGGCAGATCACGCTTGGAAACGCTATCCACCATCAGCTGACCAAGACCGGGATAGACGAACACCACCTCCACCACCACAACGCCGACGATCAAATAGGCGAGATTGAGCGCGATGACGTTGATGATCGGCGCAAGCGCGTTCGGAAGGGCATGGTGGAGCACGATCCGACCCGGGCTTAGGCCCTTTAGACGCGCCATTTCGATATAGGGAGACGCCATCAGATTGATGATCGCCGCCCGCGTCATCCGCATCATATGGGCGGTCACAACCAGCGTTAATGCGATGGCAGGCAACAACGTGCGGTAGATGCGCTCGCCCAAGGATAAATCAGGATTGATCGTCGAAATCGCCGGAAAAATGCCAGCCTCGACCGCCAGATACACAATCAGGATGTAAGCAACAAAAAACTCAGGCATGGAGATTGCCGCGAGTGCCACGGTATTGGTCCCGCGGTCTAGCCAGCTATTCCGATAAAGGGCAGCCAGAATACCGAGCGCCAAGGATATCGGCACGGCGATTAGGGCGGCTAGCCCGGCAAGAAACAAGGTATTGCCGAGCCGACCCGCAAGAAGATCGACAATCGGCCGCTTGGTCGCAAGCGACTGGCCAAAATCCCCCTGCACCATATTGCCGAGCCAGCCGAGATAACGCTCATGGGGCGGCCGATCGAGGCCCAGATCCTTTCGAAACGCCGCCACGGTTTCAGGCGTTGCCGCTTGACCGAGAATTGCCTGCGCGAGGTCGCCAGGCAGAAGCTCAACCGCCGAAAAAATGATCAATGAGACGACGAACAGCGTCAATATTCCGAGCAGTAAACGCTGGCCGATCAGTCTGGCAATAGGATGCATCGAGCTTGAATGCCCTGATTGATGTCAGCAATTGTCATCAGCATGGCTGTCCATCAGTACAACCGTCAAGCGGCGCTGCTGAATCATCTCGTGTTGCTATGTGACAAGGCCGCTGATCTGCGCTAGTTTTTACCCAAGGAAATGGCCTGGGAGATGGAATGTGACGGTCCCTTTGGACCTTCTGCAGATTTGGCTAACGCGGCAGTTGGCCGAACCCGCCAAACTGTGGTTCGAACAGCAATTCACAAAGCTCTCCGTCGACGCGACGGACCGTGAACTGTACCTCGCCCTTGGATTGGTGCCGCGGAAGCTTGGCAAGGACGATCTGGCGCTGCTGCCCGATGATCTGCGGCAGGCCAATGACGCACGCTCCGGTTGGGATCCGAGTGGACTTTCAGTGGATCAAGCCGCGCGCATCGCCATCCTGCTGAAGGCTGGTGGCACCGGCGAGGCGTTTCGCGACCGCTTCGTTCAGCTTTGCCGGACAGCCGACATCGCCGAGCAGGTCGCGTTCTATCGTGGCCTCCCGCTCTATCCCAATCCAGAACTCCTGGTGCATCAGGCGGGCGAGGCAGCGCGTACTAATATGCGCTCGGTGTTCGAAGCTCTTACCCACAATAACCCCTTCCCGTTCGAGCAGTTCGACGACAACCGTTGGAACCATATGGTGCTGAAGGCATTGTTCATCGGCAGCACGCTCCACCCGATCCAAGGCCTCGGCCAGCGCGCCAACGCCGACCTTGCGCGCATCCTTCGCGATTATGCCCATGAGCGCTGGGCGGCCGGCCGCGCCGTCACCCCCGAACTCTGGCGCTCCGTCGGCGACGCACCGAGCGTGAGCACCGCGCTCGGCGATTTAAAGCGAGCTTTGAACGGCGAGGACCAATTTGAGCGTCAAGGCGCCGCCTTGGCGCTTGCCAACAGTTCCGAATCTGAGGCGAAGGCACTTCTTGCAACGGCACCCGATCTCGCGGATGCCATCGAACAGGGCCAGCTAAGCTGGGACAGCTTGGCAAAACAACTTTAGCCAGCAGCGGCTTGCTGCCCGCCGGAGGCAATCTTGTACATCGATCCCCATACCCACATGATTTCTCGAACGACGGACGATTACGAGGCGATGGCGGCTGCCGGCATCGTCGCCCTGATCGAACCGGCCTTCTGGCTCGGCCAACCCAGAACCTATGTCGGCGCCTATATCGACTACCTCTCGGCGATCGTCGGTTGGGAACGGTTTCGCGCTGGGCAATTCGGCATTCGCCATTACTGCACAATCGGACTCAATTCCAAGGAAGCGAACAATCCTGAGCTGGCCGAGGGCGTGATGGAAATCCTGCCGCGCTTCGCCTTGAAAGAAGGCGTCGTGGCCATCGGCGAGATCGGCTATGACGAACAAACAGAGGCCGAGGACAAATATTTTCGCCTGCAGCTCGAACTCGCCAAGGAGCTGGATCTTCCCATCATGATCCACACGCCGCATCGCGATAAGAAACGTGGCACCACGCGCTCTATGGACGTGATCGAGGAGCATGGCGTCGATGTCACCAAGGTTGTGATCGACCACAACAATGAAGAAACCGTGGAAGAAGTCCTGGACCGCGGCTACTGGGCCGCGTTTTCGATCTATCCATCCACCAAAATGGGCAATGAGCGCATGGTCGAGATCGTCACCAAATATGGGGCCGAACGCATCATCGTGGATAGCGCCTGCGATTGGGGAATTTCGGAGCCGTTAGGGGTGCCTAAAACCGCAAAACTCGCCGCTGAACGCGGTATCCCCGCCGACCACATCCACAAAATCTGCTACCAAAACGCCCTTGATGCCTACGGCCAATCCGGCCAGATGTCCGAAGACGACTGGCTGAACCCCGCCCCGATCGATCAGCGCATGCTCTATGAAGGCAATTCGATCCTGCGCGGCGGACGCGATGCCGTGGTCGAGGAACCCAAAGTCAAACGCACCAAAGACAACCTTATTATCGAATAGCAGGTAACAAAAGACATGAACCGCTGGACCGTTTATCTCTCAGGCGAAATCCACTCCGATTGGCGTGAACGCATCACGGAAGCAGCCGCAAGTGCCGATCTTCCCGTAAACTTCACCGCTCCTGTCACCGACCACAGTGCCTCCGATGATTGCGGCGTCGCCATCCTAGGCGAAGAGTCCAACAACTTCTGGAAGGACCACAAAGGCGCCAGCGTCAACGCCATCCGCACCCGCACCCTCATTGAAAAAGCCGACATCGTCGTCGTCCGCTTCGGTGACAAATACAAACAATGGAACGCCGCCTTCGATGCAGGCTACGCCTCAGCCCTAAACAAACCCCTCATCATCAACCACACGCCCGACCTCACTCACCCCCTAAAGGAAGTCGACGCCGCCGCCCTCGCGGTGTGTGAAACGCCCGACCAGGTGGTCCAAATCCTAACCTACGTCATCACCTCCAAGTTGCCGCCGGCACACGGTTGACTTGGACCTCGTCAGGATGATGTGAGTCTGCGTCAGGTCGATTTGACGTCGGGCAGGATGAGCATGGCAAGGATGAATGGTTTGCTGCCCGAAGCCTCATTTGCGCTTTGTGCCAATTCTTGCCTCTAGAGCTCTTCCGATCATCCGGCACCCATTTGTCACCGATATCGCTTCGGTTCGCCTTTTCTTAACACTTGTCGGGCAAGGTCGCTGTCTGGTCCAAGGGATCCTAGGAATTCGTCCGTCCGCCAAGAAATGTCGAGCGAGGCTCAGACTCCCAGGATCTCATGGACCAAGAACGGTTCTACCGTAATCGGGTTAGCATTAGGTCAAGATAACGAGGTCCTAAGAACTTCAAAATCAGGACACTCTCATGTTCGCCAACACGCCGTCCAAAAGAGCATAGCTTTTCTTCACGGAGCGCATAACCGGTGATCGACAACATTGGATCAGCCAATACCCCAAAACCGTCTCGAGACGAGGATGCCAAGGGCCTCGCACTGAACGGTTGCAAAAATCCGCCCAAGCATGATCTGGGTTAATAACTCGAAAAACGCACACTTTTCTTAAAGCTGGTCTTTTCAGAATCTCTAGATAGGCCGTGATGTAATTTTCTTCGCGACAAAGGCGGGGAAATTGAACGATTTCATTAGTGACAAATGATGATTGCAACTTTATTAACGAATATATTTATAAACACAGATTATCTATTTGGGTCGCATTGGTTTTTGTCTTCACCAATGGTGCACTCGCCAGCGAAATCACCTTCAAGCCCATCAATCCGAGTTTCGGCGGCAATCCGTTCAATGACAGCCACCTCCTCGCTACAGCCAATGTGCAGAACAAATACATGGCCAAACGTGAAGAGAGCGATCTGTCCGAGCAATTCGTGCGCTCCCTGCAAAGCCGGCTCTACAGCAGCCTTGCGACCCAGGTGCAGGACGCGATCTTCGGGGATGATCCGCAGGAAAGCGGCACGTTCACAGTCGGCGACCAGGTGGTGAGTTTCGTGCGCGGACTCGAGCTGATCACGTTGGAAATCAGCAATCTTGCCGACGGTACTTCCACAATCATCGAAGTTCCGGTTCTAACCGCAGAATAACCGTGATGTTGACCAGGACGGTCGTTCGATCGCTGTTTCTTACCTTGTCGATGGCCCTGTTGCAGAACTGCGCGCCAAACCCACAGGCACTGCCAATGACCAAGCCGACCTCGGCCGAGACCACTGCCACTTACAAGGCGCTCAAAGACATGCCGAAACCCAAACAACCGGTCCCCGTCGCCGTCTACAGCTATCCGGACCTCACCGGCCAGTTCAAAGCGTCCGAGACCGTCTCCACCAGTTCTCGCGCGGTCACCCAAGGCGCCGTGTGGATGCTGGTGAAGTCGCTGAAGGATGCGGGTGACGGCAGTTGGTTCTAGGTCATTCAGCGCGCCAATCTCGACTATCTCTTGAAAGAGCGACAAATCATCCGGGAGACCCGGGGCCGCATGGCGCAAGCAACGGAGCAGCCGCAGCCAAACCTGCCATCGCTCCTCTTTGCCGGTCTCATTCTCGATGGCGGCATCATTGGCTATGACTGCAACACCGTCACCGGCGGCCTCGGCGCCCGCTATCTTGGGACGTCCAGTACCGCCAAGACACCGTCACCGTCTATCTAAATGCCATCTCGTCCCAGACCGGCGAGATCCTAAAGTCGGTGATGACACGCAAGACCGTGGTCTCCTACGGCGTGCGCGGCAGCGTGTTCAAATTCGTCGCCTTCCAAAAGCTGCTCGAAGGCGAGGCCGGCTACACCGTGGACGAACCCGGTCAAATCGCACTTGCCCAGGCGATCGAACATGCGGTACGCGCCCTGATCGTCGAAGGTGCCCTCGAAGGCCTTTGGCAATTCGATGATCAACAGGCCGGCCAAATCGCCGCCGAGCTCTATCTCGCCGACAAGGAGGAGGAACCGATGCCGGCGGCGACCAATTCCGACGCCGATTCCCCCCGCACGAATGCGCAGCTCGACCATCTGGTCGCCCAACAAAAAGCCAAACGTGCCCAGATCCTGGCAAAAAGGAATGCCGTGCACCAACGGGTCGGCGAAAGCGCCGCGCCGTCATCCAAGGTCGCCACAAAGCCCCGGATCAGCGGGGATGTCTTCGAGGCGCTTTTGCAAATCCTGACCCCGTTCAACGCGGAGACCAGGCGCCTGAAACAGCACCGCCATACGACCTGCGTCGACAGCGCCATATAGGTCGCCTGAACGGCCGCCACAAAATTAACGAACATGGCGAACGGGTGGGAATCAACACCGCCTCCTCGCCACGTCGATCTCTGGCTCAAAAGCCGCAACCGGTGATCGTAAAACAAAAAGCGGCGAATCAAAGCAGGTAACGAAAAAGGAAACACTATGCGCAAGGTTCTTCTCGTCAGTGCAAGCGTTCTCGCCCTCGGCATCGGCAATGCTGCTGCTCAGCAAATAACGGTAATCGAAAACGGCACCGACAACACGAACAACATCAACCAGCTGGCCGCCGGCACCAACTCGTCGATTTATGTCGAGCAAAGCGGCAATGGCGGTTTCGGCGGTGGTTTCAGCGAAAACGTCTTCATCGATCAAAGCAGCTCCGGCGCCGATAGCACGATTAGCGTCATCCAATCCGGCAACAATGCCAGTGCTCGCCTGTTCCAATTCGGTTCATCAGCAACAGCCAACGCTATCGACGTCATCCAGGGTGGTGCTGACAATTCGGCCGACGTCAACCAGAACGGCGATGGCCTGGTGGCCACCGTCAATCAGCAGGGCCTTTTCAACAATGCCACCACCGTTCAAGATGGCAGCGATCAAACCATCACGCTGGATCAACTTGGCGAAAACAACTTTGCGACCTTAAATCAGTTCTCAAGCGACAATCTCGCAAGGCGGCGACTTCAATACCGCTGATGTCTGGCAGGATGGCACGCTTAACGTCGCGTCGATCGACCAGTTGGGTAATAACAACTTTGCCAACGTTTCCCAGTCGGGCGTGAATAACAACGGCACCACCACTCAGGATGGCTTCACCAACAGCGCCTCAATCGACCAGCAAGGAAATTCCGGTGCGGTCGATATCAGCCAGCCCGGCAACGACAACTTTGCCAGCGTCACCCAGAGCCCAACGATTGCGTCGAGCGCAACGCTCAATCTGGTTCAGTCGGGTTCGTTCGCGAACACCACCATCAATCAGTACTAACTAAGAGCGAGGAAGCTGACGGGACGCTCTGATAACCCGTCGTTACGATCATGCGGATCTGACGTCCGCAGCACGTCCGGCATGGGGTCGCCATTGGCCCCATGCCGGGTTCTTTCTACTGCCAGCTGGAGGCCTGCCTTGTCTGCCTCTCCACTGCTTAATCTTGTCATTATCGGTGCTTTAACCCTTGCATCGACAGCATCGCTTGCGGAGAGCAGCATCGCAGTCGAGCAGTACGGCGATCATCACGAACTCGACCTGCTGACGGACGGCGACGATATCAAAACATTGATCCGTCAGGAGGGCTCCGGCCATCAGACTAACCTGCTGTTCAGCGGCAGCAACCACGACGCTTATCTGGAACAATCCGGTCAGGATCATGTCGCTGATATCCGGCTCCAGGGCAGCAATCACAGCTTCACCGTGCTCCAAGGCGGACAAGGCAATGACGCCCACCTAGTCCAGAAAGGCGTTAGCCATGGGGCATCGATAGTCCAGGAAGGCGCCGATCACATGGGCGACATCCGCCAGCATGGCGAGCGGCAAGCGTCCAGTATCCTGCAAATCGGCACCGGCCATGTCGCTAGAATCGATCAGAGGGGTGCAGACAACCAGGCCACCATCGAACAACACGGACAAAGCCACAATGCCGCCGTCTCACAGATCGGCAACGACAATCAATACAGCCTCATCCAACAAGGCCACAACTTGATCGGGCCGACGGTGACGCAAATCGGCGGTGTGGCCATGAACATCGTTCAAACCGGCGGCTAGCTTTGTCAGCCTATTAGCATAACATGTCTTGGTGGAAGGCGGTGACTTCCCGCTACCGTAAGTCCGTTGTCAGCTCTGTCCTTCCGCCAGTGCGCCTGGGCCCTATGGCAACTCCGGATCAAAGGTGAGCCTTAGCACCATCGTTTGAAAGTCCACACATGATGCTAATCCAGATAGCGACGGGCTAAGTCGTCTCGAAATGAATCCTATTCTATTGTAAGGGTATGCCGACGTTGAAAAACGCTGGATCTGTGACCGATCATCGGCAATAGCCCAAAACACCAAACGAACCCGAACCCCTTAGAAATCTTCTGCTTTCTGCCCCTCACCCCATCGAACATAAAATACGACGAAAATCGCCAGGAAAAGAAAAAGGCGCCGAAGACAAGCCCCGGCGCCCCCAAAGTCAACGCTGTGAGCGTCCTCACCTACATTTTGGTGACGGTCCAGATCACGCCAGATCCAGGGACGGTGTAGAAGGGTGAGGGCATTTCGAAGTCGGTGTAGACTTCGCCGTAATCGACGATGTACATAGTCTTGCCGTCATTGGAGAAGACTACGTCATTGGGCCGCTCGATGCCGCCGCGGTTTTCTTCTTTTTGGTAAGCGTTCGGACCCATTTCGATGTTTCTGACGAAGTAGGACCACTTGACGCCTGATGGTTCTAGAAAATCGACCTGGAGGATGGCGGGCCAGGTTGGCTCCAGGCTCTCGGGGCCGGTATCAAGAATCCCATAGACCGCGCCGAATAGGGCGTTATCCGCACCGAAGCCGGAAGCGCTCCAGGCGATACCGTCGATCGGGTTGTTGGTATCCCATTCCAGGATCGGGTTGATGTAGCCATCCGGGTTGGGGTTGGCCGCGATCAAGGGGACACCGCGATTACCGCTGACATGGTGTTGGAAGCGATAGGGCCACATTTCCGGCACGAAAGGCTCTTCACCGATATAGAGGTTCGGATAGGGCCGATCGATCGGGCTACCGTTATAAGTCTCGTGGCCGTAACGCTTGCCGGTCACAAACAAAAACCCTTCCTTGTCAGGAAAACCGGCGTCCTGTCCCATCTCGGTCACCAGCCAGAGCTTTTCCGCACCATTGGCGATGCGGCGGTTGCCGAGGTCGTTGGCGCCGTTATCGCTGACCGCAAGGGCATTTTCGAATTTCGAACCCTTCGGACCGAATTCGACACCGGACTGATTACGAAAGCCCATGGCGTAGACTTCCATGCTCTCATGGGCATAGATGCCGTCCTCCCCTGCCCCGTCGATCGCAACCCGCATGACCGAGCCGCCGCAGGGTGATTTCGCCGGGATCATCATGCCAGGTTCGGCAGGCACGCCAACCGGAAGATAGGCGCCAGTAAGGCGACCATCGGAGGAGCGCACATTCAAGCCGGTATGCTCGATATCACGGCAAGGCGGATCGTGGGGCGTCGTACCCCAGCCTTCGGTGTCATGGATCAACCAATAAGGATCTTCTGGAATGTCGGTCCAACCGTGATTGTCAGGATCGGCAAAGCCGGTATTGCTCGGCAGGCCGAGTGCAAAATACAAGAAGCCGTCCTTGCAGGTGACGCCGCCATTGCGGTGGTCACCGATGAAGAGGTCCTTGATGATCAGCTTCGGCTCGCCGTCGATACCGTCCACCTCCCAGATTTTTTCCGCATATTCCGGCACGTAGATCTTGCCATTGTCCGGGCAATAAGAGAGTTCGTTCATAACCGTCGTGAACACGCCCTTGCCGATCTCTTTGATCGGGCTGCCGTCAGGCCCGAAGACCTTGATGTGGGCTTCCTCAAACTCTTCGGCCTCAGGACTGCCGAGCAGTGGTGGTGAGACCACCACCCAGAGATTACCGTCGCCATCCACGGTTGCTGCCGACGGCGCATTCAGGCCTTCGACCAAAACCCCGACCTCATAACCATCGGGAACCACGACCTTCGTGGGATCAGGTTTGACGGCGATGCGTTTTTCCCAACCACCGGATTCGCCGGTTCCCTGCATGTCAGCCCAGGATATCGATGATATTGTCATTAATGACGTCGAAACGAGCAGCGCGCCCGCCGACAAGACCATAGGTGATATGGGTCTCATGACGCCTCCCCCATTGCTGCCGGCAGCATTGACTGCCAGCGAGTTATTCCCTGATGCTTTTTATCTGGCGATGAACGCCAAATACTATCGTTGTCGAGGGGGCGTTAGCGCGCAAGTTGCCTAAAACCAATACTCCCTATTGGCTTTTCTTATGAGGACAACAAGACGGTGACGTAGATCGTCTTAGAAAGTCGGCATCACCCTGATATGGGCGATGATATCCTTGACCTCACGATCGCTGAGCTTGGATCGCCAAGCCGGCATATAGGAGCTTTTGCCGATGGCCACACCGCCGTCAGCGATGGCTGTGTAAAGATAACTGTCCGGCAAGAGCTCGATATAGCCCTTCTTGGTGAGGTTCTCGATATGGGGCATGAAGGTGTGGGCCCCGCCCCGCCCGTCCTCACCATGACAGCCGCGGCAATAGCGCTTGTAAAGCTTGGCCCCGCTAGATGCATCGCCTTCCTCGAAGCGCTCGACATCAGCATAGACCGAACTGTCGGCCGGCTTGTCGTCGTTACTCAAGACAGCGGACGACATCCCCAAGGCCAGTGCAACACCCAGACCAACTAAACCGTGTATGCGAACCATCAGCCTGCCCTTCCTCAATGACCAAGTCGAGAGATGCGCTCCTTACCCGATGAAGTTTCCGATGTGGTCGTACCACTAGTTGGAAAAAATCGGGCTCTTGATATAGGCGGTCAGCGACATCCTCTCGTGGTCGTCGAATTCATGTTCCCAGCCCGGCATCGCGCGAAAGCCATAGGTGATGCGCGTGAAAACCTCCTCGGTGCTTAGCTTCTTCGGTTTCAGCTTCGGTGCCTTGCCGGGATAAGCCCCCTTGCCATGGCAAAACTTGCAGCGCTTTTGGAAGAGCGTCCTGCCGAGCTGGATATTCTCGTCATTGGTCATGAACTCTTCGGTGAGGCCTGTCTCATCGGCTTCCACCGTCGCCATCGAAAGGCTGATCGCGACAATTGCTGCCAGGGTCAGAATGAACGGAGCTCTCAAGGAACACCTCCCTTTAACGTTCTTGCTCACTTCTTTCATTAAACGCAATCAAGCCCCGCTCGTGAAGAGCGAGGCTTGATCATCTCGTCAAGAATCCACCGGATTCCTTGAGTTCTCAGGTCTTATTGAGCTGGCGCGATCTTGTAGATCTTATCAAGACCGCCGTTCGGACCAGTGGTGTCGGTCGCCATCACATAGACATCGCCAGCATTGTCCTGGCCGAAGGCGAGAACATAGCTGCTGAAGCTTTCCATATTGGCAACGTTGACGTCTTCCATGGTCCAGCTACCGCCATCGTTCTTGCCAGCAAAGAGCTGGCCATCACGAACAGCAAACTGCTTCGACCAGTCGCCGAAGAAGTAGACACCATCCCAATCCGCGTTGTCGCCGCGATAGACATAGCCGCCCGTGACCGAGAGGCCCTTGCAGTCGTCGGTGACGTTGCAGTTATTGTACTCCAGGATCGGCATGACAAGGCCGTCCTTGGCGCAGTCTTCGGGATGGTTATTGGGCTGCTCGAAATCGAAGCAATGGCTCGCTTCCATCTCACGCCAACCATGGTTGGTGCCTGCCTCGACCAACGTGATCTCTTCAAAGGAATTCTGCTGCACGTCACCGCAGATCAGCGCATTGTCGCCGCCCATGTCGAAGCCGCAGCGCCAAGGATTACGGAAGCCCGATGCCCAGATCTCTGGCAGACCATCGTCTTCAGAGGCGAACATGTTGCCTTCCGGGACGCTGTAGGGGGCACCATCGTCAGTGTCGACATTCACCCGAAGGATCTTGCCCATCAGTGATGCGTTATCCTGGCCATTGCCCTCGGTCACATTGTGGCCGATACCCCAGTCATTGGCATAACCGCCATCGCCGGTCGAGATGTAGAGCATGCCATCGGGACCGAAGCCGATCCAGTGACCGTTATGATTGAACTGCGGCCAGTCGATCTGAGAGACGATGCGCTCGCTGCTCATATCGGCCTTGTTGGGATCGTCCGCGGACACCGTGAATTCGGAAACCGTGTTGGTGTGAGACCACCAAAAACGCTTGCCGAGGTCACCCTGCGGGTTCAGATGGCCGCTATAGGCAATATAGAACTTGCCATTGTTGGCGAAGTCCGGATGGAACGCCATGCCCAGGAGACCACGCTCATCGAAGTCCTGATGGAGCGTGACGATCTTATTGCGAATATTCAAGAATGGCTCGTCCATGACCTCGCCATTCTGCAGGATCTTGACCACGCCCGGCTGCTCGAAGATGAAGATGCGATCGTCGCCTGCAGGCTGTGCGATGCCCAACGGTGCCGTCAAGCCCGAGGCAACTTCCTCAAGGTTGACATCCACAGCGTTCGCAGGTGCTGCTACTAAGGCAGCACCCATCAGAGCCGCTACACTCGTGCTTAAGAGATACTTCATGCCCACTTCGGGGACCTCCCTATTTTTATTACGACATCAACCAGCTTTAGCGCGATGAGCGTGTTTGCCAGTTTGGTGTTCGTTCAAAGACTGAACATTCTTCTAACACCCGTTCAGACTATGAAGATTTTGGCAAAGGTCAATGGATGACGGTGTTCTTTTCTTCTTGGCAGCCTTTTGATCATGCGGCATAGCTGAATTATGCAACCTACACTCGTTAT
The DNA here is from genome assembly GCA_050633905.1 of Geminicoccales bacterium. Lineage (GTDB taxonomy): Bacteria > Pseudomonadota > Alphaproteobacteria > Geminicoccales > Geminicoccaceae > JANQPX01. The sequence continues at coordinate 23,121 of JBOEHJ010000011.1, read as the reverse complement.
TCTTGCCGTTGGCCTGGCTCCATCGCTGGTCGGCGCACATACGCCCCATCTGAAACGCCTCGCCGACCAGGGGGCGATCCGCCCACTCAAGACGGTGACACCCGCCGTCACCTGCACGGCGCAATCGACCTTGGTGACCGGGCTCATGCCGTCCGGCCATGGCGCTGTTGCCAATGGCTGGTATTTTCGGGATCTTTCCGAGGTTTGGCTTTGGCGACAGTCCAACCGGCTGGTTGGCGGGGAGAAGATCTGGGAGGCAGGGAAGAAGAAGAACCCCGACTTCACCTGCGCCAAGATGTTCTGGTGGTACAACATGTACTCGTCGGCGGATTGGAGTGCGACGCCACGCCCGATGTATCCGGCTGACGGGCGAAAAATCCCGGATCACTACGCCGCGCCCGCCGAACTTCATGACGAACTGGATGCCAAGCTCGGCCAGTTCCCGCTCTTCACCTTTTGGGGGCCGGTCGCCGATATTTCGTCGAGCGATTGGATCACCAAAGCGACCTTGCATGTCATGGAGACCAGAAAGCCGACACTCGCGCTGACCTATCTTCCCCATCTCGACTATAATCTGCAGCGCCTTGGCCCGGATCTCAATCAACACAGGCTACAAGAGGACTTGCGCGAGCTTGATGCTTGCTGCGGTGAGCTGATCGAGGCGGCCGAAAAGGAAGGCCGTCGGATCATCGTGGTGTCCGAATACGGCATCACGAAGGTCACCGATGCGGTCCACATCAACCGAGCGCTTCGCGAGGCGGGCCTGATCCGCGTGCGTCCGGAAGAATTCGGCCGTGAGATCCTCGATGCCGGGGCCTCAGCCGCCTTCGCCGTCGCCGATCACCAAATCGCCCACATCTACGTCCAAGACGCAGCGCGACTGGGCGAGGTTAAAGCGCTCACCGAGGGTCTGGACGGTGTAGAGCAGGTTCTGGATGAGGACGGTAAGCGTGCCTTTGGCCTGGATCATCCGAATGCCGGCGAGCTCGTGGCAATCTCGAACCCTGATCGCTGGTTCAGCTATTACTACTGGCTTGATGACGATGTCGCCCCGGATTTTGCACGCACCGTCGACATCCACCGAAAGCCAGGCTACGACCCAGTCGAATTATTTTTTGACCCAGCACTGAAGAACCCGAAGCTTGCCGCCGGCTGGCGTCTTGCCAAGAGGAAACTCGGCATGCGCAGCCTGATGGACGTGATTTCCCTCAAAGATACCCAGCTGGTGAAAGGCTCCCACGGCCGCCTCACCGACGATCCCGATCATGGGCCCCTAGTGATCACGTCCGAGCCTGATCTTTTGTCCGGGGAGGGAGAAGTGCAGGCGACGGCGTTCAAACAGCTGGTGCTCGACCACGTCTTCAATTGAGCTGGTCACGCACCCAGTTCAATTCTCGCGCAATAGCGGTGGACACATCAACACCGCGATAGCGTTCGGGCAACACATCCCATGTGTAAGTTTCGACCTCGAGATGCGGCGAGATCGGGTCGGTCTTGTGCAACGCCAGGATGTCTTTCAGAAAATCCTGGGTGGTTGAAAAATGCTCCAGCTCATCCAGAAAAATCGGCACGTGAAAGTGCACCCGCCACTCATTGCCGAGCGCTTCATCAAGAGCGCCGAGCGCCTCCTCAACATCGAGATAGCGGATCAGTTGGTCGCCCCGGCGCTCGATTGCCTGATGCAGATAGACCGGCTCGTCGAAGGGAGCCAGCTGCTCAGCGGTTTCGGCCTTGACCTCGGGAATGCGCAGCGCAGCGCTTAGCTGCAGTTTCGGGATGTCGATGCCAGCCGACCGCAGCGCCTCGATACTGCCCTTCGGGTCTTCATACTCGACCGCTGCATGACAAACGTCATAGCAGACACCGAGATGTTTCCTTAGCGCCTCTTCAGCAGCAGAGGTCGACAATCCCGCAAATTCGCCGAGCCTCTGGCAAGCGGCATCCGAAAACAGGCTGCCCTCGAAATACGCGACGGTCTCCTCGATCGTCTCAAGAAAGCAATAGGGCTCGGGCTCGATTGCGAGCGCGATGGTCTTGCCGGTGTTGCGCTCGACTTCGATCAGCTTTGCAACATGGCGAATGAGATGGTCGGTGATCTGCTCGACCATGCCGGGTTCGGAGGCCAGCGGCTTGAAAGTGCCAGGCACCGTACTGATGCTGCCCTCCTGGCCATCTGGCAGAAGGGCGGCCAAAACATCAGCCATGCGATCGCTATAACTAAGGCGTTCCTCCGTCGACCAGTCGGGCTGGTAGACCTGTTCCTTCACCCGCTGACCGTGAAAAGGGCCATAGGGAAAGCCATTGATGGTAAAGACGTAGTAGCCGCCATCATTTAGAAAAGCTTGGAATTCTTCGAGGTGCGCCGGTTCTGCGAGCGCATCGGTGGCAATCGCCGAGAGACGAAGGCCAACGCCCATCGGTGCATCTGGCGACGCTTCGGCTTTGATGGCGGGCAGGTTGAGCTTCAACCGGGAAAAGATCTCGTCCCAGCTCTCGCCAGCATGGATGTTGGTGCAGTAGGTGAGATGCTCGGATGTGCCGGCCAGTCTCATCAATCAGCTTCCCGCGACTTCAGCCAGGCGATCGAGCGCTCCATCAAAGCCTCATCGATTTCATGCACCTCGATCCCGAGACCGATCCCATCCAGCAACGTCACGGTCAGCTCACCGCCAAGATGCTCTTGAAAATCCCGAAGCCCCCTCATCACGGCAACCGTCCCATCGCTTCCTGTGGTCTCAAGGGCGGGATGCCACAGCCTGAAGCCGAGATGTTCCAACAGACCGACGATCCGTTCCTCAGCTCCCGCTTCAAGCAGGCCCGCCAACACCGAATAGCGGGCATCTAGCGCGATACCGATGGCGACCGCCTCACCATGTCTGAGATGGTGATGGGTCAAGCTCTCAAGCTTGTGCGCCGACCAATGTCCAAAATCGAGCGGACGGGCACTACCCGTCTCGAAGGGATCACCGCCATGGCCGATCTGGTGCATATGAAGCTCGGCGCAGCGCCTAATCATATAAGCCATGGCCGCTGGCTCGAAGGTCACGAGATCATCGGCATGCTTCTCCAACCAGGTGAAAAAGTCCTTGTCGCGGATCAAGGCAACCTTCACCGCCTCCGCCATGCCGCCGATTTTTTCCCGTGGCGGCAAATCCTTGATCAAATCGTGATCGTTCAGGACAGCGAAAGGCGGAGCAAAGCTGCCGACGAAGTTCTTGACGCCCTGCAGATTAACGCCGTTCTTGACGCCAACGCCGCTATCATTCTGGGATAACACCGTGGTCGGCACCCGGATCAGGCGTACGCCCCGATGGGTTGTGGCCGCCACCAAGCCGACCGCATCCAGAACGGCACCGCCACCGATGACGATCACATAGGAATGGCGGTCGATATGATGATCCACGAGGCGCTGCTGGATGTCTTCGGTAAAAAACAGCTCGTTCTTTATCCGCTCGCCGCCCGGCACGGGGATCGGCGGTGAGACGAGATCGATGCGCCCATCATGATGCTTGGCATAATCCATGATCTCGGCCTTGAGCGAAGGCCTAGCACTAAGAACGCCGTCATCGACGAAGACCAGGCAGCGATGGCGTTTCTCGGGCTCAAGGCGCGTGACGGCGTCGACAAAAACCGGGTTTTCGGTCGCGAACAGCCGTTCCGTGAAATAGACCGGAAAATCATAGGTCACGGTAAACTGCTGAAGATGCACCGAATGAGTGCTCGGTGCTTCCTTGGAGATTGTGGATTGTTGTTTGGTTGCCATGACGAACATTTCCTAGGCGTAGCCGAGTACAGACCGGCTAGGCTCCCCCTGATGTCGCACCGTTTTTTCCCTCCTGACCCGATCAGCGGTCGTCGGCGGCAGCAGCACGACAAGACGTTGTCCTTCTTTTTGTCCCTTTAACAGTTATCATAGGAGACAATCGAGGCAAGGGTCCAGCAGCGCCAAACCCTCAAGGCCTATTCAGGGTCGCCCTCTGCGTTCTTTTGAAGAAGCCCACCTGCCAGCTCTCGCGATTTTGACCCATCGGTCCTGAGACATGGCCAGCCATTCTGGCCTTTTTACAGGGATGAGCTAGGTTGAACAGCAAGCTGATCCTTGAGGAGGAGGAGCACTCCATGTCGCCAATAGCCAGGTTGATCGCAGCAGCGGCCTTCCTCGTCAGCCTCTCCAGCCAAGCCCTCGCCGATCAGATCGATGGCGATTGGTGTTTTCCCGGAGATGGGCGAATCCTCACGATCCAAGGTGAGGCGATCGTAACTGCGAACGGGACCAACACCAAGGGCGACTATGCGCGTCATACCTTCCGCTATGTCGTGCCCGAACAGGATCCGGGAGCAGGCAGCGAAATTAACATGCGGCAATTGAACGATGAGACCATGGTGCTGCGGAATCCTGACGGCAGCGAGGAGACCTGGAAACGTTGCAATCTCCAGACGAGCTGAAGCCGTCCGATCGATGATGTCCCTCCGCTGATCACGATGCCTCCCGAGATAACCCTTCGGTCCGCGACCATTGCCGATGCGCCGTCGATCCACCAGATTTATGCGCCCATCGTCGAGCACACCACGATTTCATTTGAGGAAATACTCCCCTCCGCCGACGAGATCGCCACGCGGATCGAGAACAGCTTACCGACCTATCCCTATCTGGTTGCCGAGCGGCAACAAAAGGTCGTCGGATTCGCCTATGCAGGACAGCATCGAACACGAAGCGCATATCGCTTCTCGGTCGACGTCAGTGTTTACACCGCCGATACAGCGCGCCGCTCAGGTGTCGGCAAGGCGCTCTATAACGAGCTCTTCGCAGCCCTTGCCGAGCGGGGTTTTCATGCGGCCTTCGCTGGGATCGCCCTCCCCAACCCCGCGAGCCTCGCTTTGCATCAAGCACTGGGCTTCGAGCCGGTCGGCATCTACCGCCAAGTCGGGTTCAAGTTCGGGCAATGGCATGATGTCAGCTGGTGGCAGCGTCTCCTGACAGCGCCGTAATTTGTTGAATTCCAGAATGACAACGCATTGGCAACCCCTCGGGAAGAGCGCCTTCGCTCCTATTCGCCAAGCAGGACCGCAAGAAAATCGTCAACCAGGCCGTAACAAATCAATACCTCGCCTCGATCGCCATACCAAAAGGCATTGGCATCGTCACAACTCCTAAAGCGCACCGTAATCGGTGCCGGCAAGACGATGCGCTCACCGAAGGCCAGGACCGAGCGTTCGATCGCGCGTCCTTCACGCACCCAGTCGAACGGCTCGCTATCACGGCTAGACGGCTGATCGAAAACGACCTTGATCTGACCGAGGCCATCTTGCTGCGGGGCCGCTTCGTCAATCAGATGTGCTTCCAACAGGTCCTGCCAGCTCGCCTTCATCCGCTCGAAATCCGCAGCACAGGTTTCGATCCGCCGGGGCGGCATGCCAGCCTCGATAGCAAAGTCGAAAAAGCCGTCTTGATCACTCCCGACCATCCAGCAGATCACCGAAAAGTAACGCTGCTCGTCCAGGGCATGTTCGCCCCAAAGCGGGCTTGTGTCGGCTTGCTTGCCTTGCAAACGCCAGCCATCCGCAACAGCGATGATCAATTCGTCTCGAATGGGATCAGCAGTGGGCGGGATCATCATGACGGCCGCGAACCCATCTGCTGCGTCCTCCTCGCGCCCGATCACCGGCAGTTCCAGAAGATCGATCAGGGCATGGGCAAGCTCGTGATAGACAGCAAATAGCGTATTGCCGACGACGAAAAGGGCGGCGTCATCCTCCTGATCGACATCGATATGGATATTGGCGGGTTGCAGCTTGGCCGCGTCCGCAAAGACCGCTCCCTGAATGAGCAGCACAATCAAGCAACAAAGTCCGAGAAAAAACCGCCGCCAAGATAGGCGCAGCCGGGACCTGGAGCCTATCCCAATGAGACGGAACCATCTCAGATCATGTTGATCCGCGACGATGCTCACGCCATTCCATTTCCATGGTTAAGGAAGGCTGGAACCTTATCCATCATACCGGGATCCGGCCTAACGGGCCGGCTTGGGGCTGGCCTTGCCCCAACTATCGCGAAGACCGATAGTGCGGTTGAACACCAGCTTGTTCGCTGAACTATCGATATCGTTGAAAAAATACCCCTGGCGTTCGAACTGCACCGCGTCCTTTAACGACGGGGAAGCTAGGCTCGGCTCCAATTTACAGCCCACTAAAATCTCGAGCGACTGTGGATTGAGATCGCCCTGATAATCGCCGGTGCTGCCGGGCTCGGGCTGGGTAAAGAGCGGCTCATAGAGACGTACTTCAGCATCGATCGCATGGTCGGCGGAAACCCAATGCAGCGTGCCTTTGACCTTGCGGCCATCGGGCGCATCACCGCCACGGGTCGCGGGATCATAGGTGCACCGGAGTTCGACCACCTCGCCCGCTGCGTTCTTGATGACATCGGTGCAGGTGATGAAATAAGCATTGCGCAACCGCACTTCGCGACCCGGCCCAAGGCGAAAGAACTTTTTGGGGGGATCCTCCATGAAGTCCGTCTGCTCGATGTAAAGCTCCCGCGTAAACGGCACTTCTCTTGTGCCGGCTCCAGGATCATCCTGGTTGTTGGTGGCGGTCATGTTTTCGGTCTGGCCTTCGGGGTAATTTTCGATCACTACCTTCAAGGGCCGGAGCACGGCCATGCGTCTTTGGGCATGGCGATTGAGATGATCACGCACGCAATGTTCCAGTAAAGCGGGCTCGATCAGATTTTCCGACTTGGCGACGCCGACTTTCTTGGCGAAGACGCGCACCGCCTCGGGTGGCACACCACGGCGGCGGAGGGCCGAAATGGTGGGCATGCGCGGATCGTCCCATCCCTTGACGACACCATCCTCAACCAATTGGCGAAGCCGGCGCTTGCCAAGGGAAATACCGCTATAGCCAACGCTAAGCTTCGCAAATTCAAACTGTCTCGGGCGCGCATTGGTCGGCAGATTATCCACCAGCCAGTCATAGAGCGGACGATGATCCTCGAATTCCAGCGTGCAAAGAGAGTGGGTCACCCCTTCGATCGCATCCGATTGTCCATGGGCGAAATCATAGGTTGGGTAAATACACCAGGCATCGCCGGTTCTGGGATGATGGGCATGCAAAATCCGATACAACACCGGATCGCGCATATTCATGTTGCCGGATGTCATGTCGATCTTGGCACGCAACACCCGCTCGCCATCTTTAAACGCCCCACCCCGCATCTTCTCAAACAACGCGAGGCTCTCAGCCGCCGGTCGATCCCGATAGGGGCTATTCTTGCCAGGCTCTTTCAGCGTGCCGCGATAGGCCCGCATGTCATCAGCCGAGAGATCGTCGACATAGGCTTTGCCCGTTTCGATCAGATGAATCGCCCAGCCATAGAGCTGCTCGAAATAATCGGAGGTGTAATAGAGATGATCGCCCCAATCAAATCCGAGCCAACGTACATCGGCGATGATCGCATCGATATATTCCTGCTCCTCCTTGGTCGGGTTGGTATCGTCGAAACGCAGGTTGCACCTGCCGCCAAACTCTTCAGCGACGCCAAAGTTCAGGCAGATCGATTTCGCATGACCGATATGCAGATAACCGTTGGGCTCCGGTGGAAACCGCGTCACCAGCGATGACACCTTGCCTTCGGCCAAATCGGTTCGAATAATCTCCCGGATAAAATCCCGGGGCGCTTCCACATCCATTGCCATCACCACTTCACCCATGCGAAGGCCACGGTGTACCAACCCCCCACCCGCCTGCCAAGGGTCATGCCATGACCTGGGTGACTTGGGTTGTTGGATGTTGGGATGGTTTGCGGGCAGGTTGGGGAGACGCGTACGTATGACGCGGCATGGGCCGTCACGATTGGAGAGCAAGGACAGGATGGAATTTCATGATCGTTATCGCCTGACCCGAATCATCAATGCGCGCGGGAGCTTTACGCCGCTTGGTGTTTCGCGGTCCTCGGCAACTGTCGGTGCCGCCGTGGCGGAGGCATTGCAGCATTATGTCATGATCGATGAACTGCAGGACCTGGCAAGCCGGACCCTCGCCCGCCTTACCGGCGCCGACGCGGCGGCCGTTACACACTGTGTCGCCGCCGGGATCACGCAATCGGTGGCGGCCGCCATGGCCGGAACCTGCCCCGACAAGATCGCGCTTCTTCCCGATGCGACATCAATGACCCGTCGGGTCATCTTGCCAGCAACCCATACCGTCAATTACGGCCATCCCATCACCCAGGCCATTCGTCTCGCGGGCGCGGTGCCGGTCCTGGCCGGGACTGCCGATGAATGCTCGCTTGCGGACATCGAAAAGGCGCTCGATCATACCGATACGGGCTGTCTGCTCCTGGTGTCCTCAAGGCTCACTGCGGGAACGTCCGTGGATCTGAAAGCGGCCACCGCACTCGCACATCGTCGTAGCGTTCCAGTGATCCTAGATGGGGCAGCGCAAGATCTGCGCATCCCCGAGCTTCTGGCGACCAAGGCCGATCTGGTGTTGGTCAGCGCGCATAAATACATGGCCTCGCCCACAGCAGGCTTAGCGATCGGTCGGCGGGATTTCATTGATGCCTTTCGCGCCCAGGAACGAGGGATTGGCCGGGGGATGAAAGCGACCAAGGAAGCGATCATCGGCGTTCTCGCAGCCCTTGAGGAGCGCGTTGATCTTGACCTTGCCACCTGGCAAGTCATGCAAGCAAAGAAACTGGCAAGCTTCGTCGATCGCGCGAACAGGATCAACGGGATCGAGGCCCGAACGGTAGCCGATCCCGCCGGTATGCCTTTTGGCCGCGCTCATCTTCGATTGGATATCGCGCAAACCCCCTCGCTGGTGGCGGCACTCAAGAACGGAACACCACCAATATGGGTAATGGAAGAGAACATCGCAGATGAAGAAATCGTGTTCGAGCTGGTTCAAACCAGCGAGGAAGAGATCGACATCATTCTATCACGGCTCTCGACGCTTCTGACCTGACGGGCACCAAACCTGTGTACCACCAGTCCAAGAGCCCAATGATGTCGTAGACCGGCAGACCAATCGCTGTCGCCAGGGCCTTGGAATAAGGCGCCATATTGGTGCATTCCAACACGATAGCTCCGACCTCAGGCGCTTTGACCAGAAGCCTTTTGCCAGCTCTGATCACGTCCTCTTCGGCCTTCTTCGGGTTGAGTTCGGGCAGGTCCTTTTTGATAATTCTTGCTAACTCCTCGCCCCCTTCGATCCCCTCGATCGGCAAATCGCTGGGCGCGCCGACGCCGGCGAAATGGAGTGCGGTCAGCTCACTCGAATCGATGGTCAGCACCCCGACCCGCTTACCTGCCGGCAGGCTGGATTGGACCAACGGGATCTGGCAAAGGCTTGATGTGATCACTGGAACAGTGAGACGTGCCGCCAGCTCCTTTTGCGCAATCGCCATAAAGCCGCATGATGTCGTGAGGCCGACAACGCCCTGGTCCACCAAACGCCCAGCCGCCTCGACGAACGCGTTCATGATTTCTTCACTCGGCCCCGTCGCACTGACGATGCGATCCACCGTCGCAGGTTTGATCACCTCATAGCGCACGGGATAGGGAAAACTCTTTGGATTGCCGATGTCGCCTTGAATGCGAGGGAAACGAGTATTCAGCATCAAGATGCCAAGTACTGGTGCTGCTTGGTACCGCTCTCTTCTCGACGTCGACATGACTGTCTTTTCCTTTGCCCGAACTTTGGTCTAGCTTGCCACAAAACAAGCAAATAGCCGATGGTTTAAAAAGCTATCTGGATCATCCTGCCTGGACAAAAGAAAAACGGGTGGCCTTGCAACAAGCCACCCGCCTATAAGATCACGCCGAGGCTAGCTCGGCCTTCGTCAGGCGTCCTGCTCGATACGCTTCGCCTGCTGATAATGCTGGACGGGCGGCCGCTGCATGTCCTTCGGCGGCATTGCCGGCTGCGGCATTGCATAAAATTTCGGGTCAAGATTGTCTAGAGTAGGCTCGAACGGCAGACGCATCTGCAGCTGACCGTTCTGTTCTTCGGCCTCCTCAGCCGCCTTTTGCAGCTGTTCGGCAAGGTCGCGATCCCAAGGCAGAACATAGGCTCGCGGCTCAGCGGCTTCCGCCAGCTGCAACCACAAGAAAATCCCCTCACCCTCTTGGATCGAGCTGCTGAGAACCGTCGCTTCCTGGGCCTCGCCCATCCACCATTCCAAATCGACCGGCTTCGGCTTGGAGAGAAGGGAGGCGAAGCTGACATAGGAAAGCGGCAGAAACAGAATAGCGGCCCCGATTGCGCCGAACTTCACCCAAAGACGGTGGCGTGACCAGATACTGATCATCGCAAGGGCGCCTGCAACGATCGCCGTGACCATGAAGAGATAGGAAAGTTCGGTCATCTCATGTCCTCCAGGCCCGAAGCTTACGATGCAAACTATGCACACTGCCAGGGACCAGATTGCCCTCGCTTTCGAGCTTAAAACGGTAAACGGTCAGCTCCTGCCCTTCGCGTACCAATTCAATCTTGGAGGCGAGCAGCTGCCGCGTGGTCGCAGACGGTGTCTTTTTCACGCTGGTCACCACCGTGACAGGAATGGGCGAAATATTGGCCTTGTTCCGATAGAGATGGACATTGACCGTATATTCGCCATCCGGAATCCCACGCGAATAAGAGACCTCGTAATTCATCCCGGTGACATCCGAACGCTTGCCGAGATCGTCACGCAACAGGTTGAAGATGCTGCCGCCCTTATTCGAATAGCCGACCGGCCGATCGCCGGGCGCTTCGACCCAAAGGTCGATATCGGCATCGACGCCTTCAGGCCAGGTCACCTCGATGATCACGTTACCGGGTGGGGCGGTGTTTTCCTTCTCCGCCTCGCCGACCGGATTGAGATGCGGTAAGAGCAGCACGACCATCGCTACAAAACCTGTGAGCGCGAGCATGATCACGTCGCGAAAAACGGTACCACCTTCGTCGTCATCGAACTGCTCAAGACTGAACATGGCTCTCTCCCAGCTCAACGATCGTGGTCAAGAGACGGAGCGTGCCGCTTTCCAAAAGTCGGTAATTGATCATCAGCCAAACATTCAAGATGGCACCGACCAAGGTGGTGGTCAGCGCGACCGACATGCCGCTGATCAGGGTCGAGACCATCGGGCCGATGGCGCTGATATCGGCAGCTCCATCCGGGTTGACCCCCGAAAGCGCGATCATGAAGCCAATAACCGTGCCAATCAGACCGAGGAAAACGAGACTATTGGCGATATGCCGAACCACGGCGATACGCGACGATAGCTTGAGCTTCAAGGCAGACGCAGTGATGCTCCGGCTTTGGCCATCCCGCGATGCGATCGCCTTTAGGTAACGAGCAGCGCGCGACGTTGGATAAGCTTCGGGCGACTTGATCTGATTGAGCTCGGCACTCGCTTGGGTCACCTTCAGACCGCAAAGCACCAAACCTGCAAGGAATACGGCAACGATCACCAACGCTAGCTTGGTTGCATCGCCGGCAAAAACGATATCCAGCCAGCCCTGCATCCAGGCAGCCGCAACAAGCGCAAAGGCGATCACATTAACGACGAGGAAGCGCATGACCAGGAGGTATCGGTAGGCGGAGGGATCATGGTCCTGATAAGCGCCGAACCAGCCGCCAAAAAACGTCGAGCGGGGCTCGTCTGAAATCAGCGCCGAATCGAAATCGGCAGAAGCCGCTGATGGAGATGCTGTATATGAGTTCACTAATCCCTCCATGATCTCATGAAGCCCTCATATTGAGGATATGGTCGATTGGATAAGTCGACCAGTGGTGATAATTAACATTATGAAATGGATATTTCGCCACATGCAATATAATAACCAGATTCAAAAGAATAAAACTGTGTTTCATGTCACAAAAAATAAATTTACTTTGCTAAAATATAGGATTTTTATACATCACTTCTGATGCCAAAATCACATTACTTAAGATTTCCTACAAGTCGGGTATCTGTATCGGCTGGACATCGCTACTCCTTCAAGCCTTGTCTCGACAAGAAATGATCACTTCGAAGCGTGATAAGGGTTCAGCAACATCCATGCCAAAGGCTGGATTTTAATTTTATGGAGAAGGCTATCGGCCGTTATCCGGGTGGAAACGGGGTCAAGCGACGTCCGTGATAAAACGGATGTGCCATCGCCTTGAAGGCCATCAACGATAGGCGCTTCAGCAATGCCGAAAAAACTGTGCTTTTTGACCCTGCTCGGATCTGCTTGACGCGGCAACTGCCTGCTCCCCTCATCCTAACCTGGCGTGACATCGCAGATCGATGATAGGGCGGAGAGAGCAGGCGGGTCGGATCTGTCAGGCCATCCGTTATCACGTCTCAATCGGAACGAATTTGTGCCCCGGACAGCGTTCCCGATGCGACCGTACCGCTAGCGCTTCAGGTCGAAAAAAGCTGGTGGTATAAGGATTTGGTTTTCCTGGGTGATGAGATTACCGGCTTCAGCACTCCGCTTTAGGAAATCCTGCCATTCAGGATCGGCCTGCATCGCAGCCCGCTTCTTCGCCCGGTCGGCCGCATCATCGTAAGCCCAGACATGCACATAGGAATTGATCCTGCCGGTCTCGGCAATGCCATAGAGAACGGGTTTGCCCAGATGCCTTTCCTGTGGGGCTTTGCCATATTGTTCGTAAAGTGCCATTTGCGCCGGAACCATGCCTGGTTTGCAGCAATAGGTGCGGTGGTCGAAGATCATCCCGTGTTCTCCTTGCCGATATCATTTTTTGGGGCGACGACGTTTTACTGCCTCGGAACGAGACATAGCCGCCCGATACAAAACTGACCAGCGCCCCTAACCAACAATGATGAGAGATTAAGCAGAAAGGCCGAGAACACTCAAAAGAGGATCCTCAAAAGCAATGCCGAAGATGCCGAAGAGCAGGATCTCAAGAACAACGGCGATCAACACCGATGTGGTCAGCACAAGCCACCAGCGGCGTTCACCGAGTAACAAATAGCCTAAAGCGAGAAATAGCGACGTCGCGATCAGAAAACCGAGTGTTTCCAACAGCAAAGCATACCCAACCATCAGCGTTCCAAGGCCGATCAGACGCTGCAGGAACGACGACAACGGCGCCCCCGACGTCGACGATCCCTTGTCCGGTGATAACAACATGAGAAGGGCGATCAGGCTGCCCGCCAAGGCAAACGCAAGCAACAGCCTTGTCTGGGCCGATGTCGCCTCGGGATGATCGACAACTGCCCAAGTATTAATCGCCAAGACACCGAATGAGGTCGATGCCGCCAACAGGACAAGTGCACTTAACTTGTCCTTAGTCATTGCGCTCTGCATTGTTGAGCCCCCTGAACAAGGCCTGATTGTGAATCTCAATTAGTTCAAATCTTGCTGAATTGCAAGCAATGCCATGAAACCTCTGAGAAGAAAGGCTTACTATGGTAGGGCTGAGCTTCGGCGTATCCTAATCTTGTCGACAGGCCTATCGCTTCGAAACAAAGGCGCGAAGGGACTTGCCAAGACGCGTCCGCTCTGCGAGGAGGTGCTTGCTTGTACAGCTAAACTATGTGGAGGATGTTTGAGGTGGGTATCTTCGATTTCGTGAAGGATGTTGGGGCAATGGTCGGCATCGGCGACGCTGAGGCGGCACCGGCTGCTGAGGATCTGAAGAAGGAGGTCGAGAAGCACGGCCTTGACGCCAAGGAACTCGACATCAAGGTCGAAGGCGACAAAGTGACGGTCGGTGGCGATGTCCCAGATCAGGCGACCAAGGAAAAACTGATCGTTGCCATGGGCAATGTCAAAGGTGTCGCCAAGGTCGATGAGAGTATCAGGGCCGCCGCCCCGGAACCGGAGGCAACGATGTACACCGTGAAATCAGGTGACACGCTCTGGGCTATCGCCAAGACCCATTATGACGACGGCAACAAATACCCGGCCATCTTCGAGGCCAATAAGCCGATGCTGTCCGACCCCGACAAGATCTATCCCGGCCAGATGCTCCGCATCCCGCCAATGTGATTGCCGCGTTGACTTGGGTTGGCGTTGCCGATCCGGGTTTGCGGTCACGTCGGAAAAAGGGTCGCTTTTCGGGGCGGCCTTTTTTTAAGGGGTATCGCTCGCTGGCGATCCGAAATGCTGGGCGCCCGCTTAGCATCGCACGCCTCATCACAAAAGCAGGGTGACGATCGATGGCCAAAGGAGAAGCACGGAGAGGGCCAGGAGCTGGATCATGATGAACGGCATGAAGCCCCGGAAAATATCGGTGAGCGAGATATGCGGCGGGGCCACCGACTTCAGATAGAAGGCGGCTGGGCCAAAGGGTGGACTTAAGAAACTCACCTGCATGTTCATACAGAACAAGACGCCGAACCAGACCGCCACAAACCTTGGCTCGAGCTGTCCGAAATAACCGATTTCCTCGATCGGCAGGCGCTTCACGATGGGGAGAAACACCGGGATGATCAGCAGCACGATGCCGACCCAGTCCATGAACGCGCCCATAAACAGAAGGATCAGCATCATGGTGAGGAGGACCAGCATGGTCGGCATTTCAGAGCCGACGATCAGCTCGGCGATGAAGCGCGGCCCTCCCGCTAGCGTGTAAGCACCGGCCAGCGCCGCTGCACCGATCGTCACCCAGATGATCGTGCCCGTGGATTTCAGCGTGCGCATCAAGCTATCCCAGACCAGCGCCACCGAGGCCTCGCCGCGAAACACGGCAATCATGAAGACCGCGAAGGCCCCCATGCCGGCTGCTTCGGTGATGCCGGTGACGCCTCCATAGATCGAGCCGAGCACGACGCCGATGACCACGAAAGGCGGCACCAGGCCCTTGCCGTGGGTCCAGGCGAGTTGTGCCCGGTCTTTGCCGAAGACCAGGAACAAAAGAGCGATGCCCGCTACGATGACGCCTGCTAGCCAGGGCAGATGATGGGTCATTCCGAGAAAGAACGGTTTCGCGTCAGGATCGGCGCCGGCGTTTTCACCGGTCACGGTTAGGTAAATGGCTCGCACCAGGAAAAGCGCTACCACGCCCGTGAACAGGATGGTCAGGAAGGCGCCGAATAGGCCGAGTTTCTGGATAGCGCTCGGATCGTCCGCTGCCGGTTCGGGCAAAGGCGCGTCATCTGGATGCAGCTGGGTCCTGATCACGATATAGATGATGATCATGCTCGCCAGCATGAAGCCGGGAAGGAAGGCTGCGGTGAACAACGCTTTGATCGAGGTTTCGGTGATCAGCCCGAAGATGATCAGGACGATGGAGGGCGGGATCATGGTGCCGAGCGAGCCGCTGGCGCAGATCGTGCCGATCGCCAGGTTTTGGTTGTAGCCTAGGCGCAGCATTTGAGGGAGAGCAATCAGGCCGAGCAGCACCACCTCACCGCCGATAATACCGGACATCGCGGCCATAAGGACGGCCATTAGCGAGGTGATGATGGCGACACCGCCGCGCACCCGAGACAGCCAGAAATCGAGCGCGTCGTACATCTGTTTGGCCACACCGGAGCGCTCCAGCAACGCGGCCATGAAGATGAAGAGCGGGACCGAAATCAGCACATATTCGGTCATCAGATCGAAAATCTTCTGGGTTAGAATATAGAGCGGTCCTGTGCCGGGATTGCCGGTCAAGAGCCCGCTCCCGAAACTCATGGGATCGGTCAGGAGCGTGGGCTCAAACTTCATGACCATCACGACGACCGCCAGCACGGCGGATGCGAAGCCGAGCGGCATGCCAATACCCAGAAGAAAAACCAGGCCAATGACCAAAACGACCGAGATCGTGCCGACGTCCATCAGTTCGTTCCTAGGCTGCGTTTGATGGCGGCCAGCTCATCCTCGTCGATATCGTCGGCAGCCGTATGGGTGGTGGGCTCGCGGTTCCAGTCCGAAAACAAATTGAGGATGGCCTGAATGGCGATCAGCGTCACCAGGATCAGGACGGCCGGCTGGATGGTCGCCGGTATGGGCGGATCGAACGCGGTGCCGAACATCTCCCATTTATAGAATTTGACCACGAATACCTGCTTGAAGCTGCCATAGACCAGGAAGAAAGCGAACGTCACAAGAAGCGCTGTCGATATGACATCACAAACCCGCTGCAGCCAGCGCGGCAGGATATCATAGAGGATGAAAATTCTAATGTGGCAGCGCTGCTGCATCGCATAAAAGCCGGAACACAGAAACACGAAACCGGCGATCCAAAGCGTGAGCTCATTCGCCCAAAGCGTCGGCTGCCTCACGATATAACGGAGAAACACCTCATACAGCATCACCATGGTCATCGAGATGATCAGCATCATCGTGACCCGGCCAATGAAAAGCGCGAAGCGATCGATCGACCGCCATTCCTGGAATTCCATATCCGCCACGCGAACCCCTCGAATCCCGATAACAGCGAGAATGGGAATCAGCACCAAGGCCGCCCAGTCGATCGCATCGGCATAACCACCAAACAACCCCGGCAGATCCGGGGTCACGTCTTTTCGCTGATGCAAAGCGCTCATCTGGTCGACGAGGCTTGGATTTTCAGATGGGAGGAAATCGAGGATCAAAGCGGGCGTGTGCCAGATGACCCAGCCCATGCAAATGACGAACCCAAGCGGTATCAGCCACTCCCAAAGGCCACCGGTCTTAGTCTCCAAAATGCCTCCCCCCCAGTGGTATGATCACGTCATTTGGTTTTCGACCACTTTTGGAAAACGTGCCTTTGTCTCTACGGTTTGCCGGCAGTTCTTGTTGGTAGTATTTCGTTGCAGTCAGATCACTGACCAAGAACGAGCGACGAGGCCGACCCAGCCCCGCCGCTTTGTTCAGGGTGCAGGACCTTCCTGCCTATTGCATTGCGCCTAGGTCGGTGAGGAAGTTGATGTGGCTCTCCAGGAGCGCTTTGGCTTCCGGCGTGGTGGCAAACTCTTCCCAGCCTGCTTTCACGGCTGTGCGGAACTTGGCTAGCTCTTCCGGCGTCCACTCATAGAGGTTGATGCCCTTGGCGCGCAGTTCGTTCGCGGTCTTGGCGTTCTCGACCTCATTCCTTGTCGCATTGTGCAGCGCGAGGCTGTCCATCGCGACGGTCATGATGCGCTTGTGGTGATCAGGCATCGCATCCCAGATGTCCTTCCGGCAGGCGAGATGGTCGGCCGGCATGGAATGGAAGCCAGGAAAGTTGGTGTGCTCGGCAATGTCGTAGAGGCCAAGCCCGACATTGTTGGTGAGGTTCGCGGCGTCAGCGCCATCGATGATGCCGGTCTCGAGGGCCGTGAAGATCTCGTTGAAGTCCATCACGATCGGGGAGGCACCGAGGTTCTTGAAAACCAGGGTCGCCATGCCCGGAGGCGAGCGGAACTTCCAATCCTTGAAGTCTTCGACATTGCGAATGGGAGCGGTCGAGGAGAGCGACTCAGGTCCCGGAATCCACCAGCCGACGAACTCCATATTATGGTCGTTATAGAGCGTGTTCACGGCCTCACGGCCGCCGCCATGGAGCAGCCAGGACATTTGCTGATAGGGATTGGCGTAACCGCCCATCAGATCGCCTGTGAACTGGAAGGCTGGGTTCTTGCCTGTCTGATAGGCGCCGCCAGTCATGTCGCAATCGAGAATGCCGGTCGCGGCCGCATCGAAGGTCTCGGCGGCTTTCACCACGGCTCCGGCATAGAACATCTCGATTTCGATTTCGCCATTGGACATGGCGGTAATGTCGTCGATGTACTTTTCCGCCATCTGGCCAGACAAGGTCTCTTGAGAAAAGTGGGTCTGAATACGCAGCTTGGTCTGCTGCGCCGATGCCGTCGCGGACATCAGCGCAACGGCGCTGATCGTGGCCGCAGCAATCTTCAGTGTGTTCATCGTCAAACCTCCCGATTTGATAAATGCCCGGCCGATCTTTGTGCCGTAGCCATGGATATGTTCCTAGAACCTAGCAACCGCTTCTCGGTGCTACAACCCGTTTATGGAAATCCGAAAAAAATGCTTGTTTCTCTGGAGTTATCGGCAATTTTGTCGAACCTTTTATTGGTACCGAACACCATTGTGCGCGTCCATCATTTTCACTTTCGGATTGAGTTGATTTGATGAATGCTCGCGTAATTTGCAGCTTGTCATGTCGTGTATGGCACGTGACGGTAGCGGCGGTCAGCGTGATATGACGATCCATATGAAGGGCGATGGTGATGCTATTCAGGCCTCTCTCGGGAATAGTCGTTTTGTGTTCGGTGGTTGCGGCATGCGCGTCGGGTCCGAGACCCCATTGGCAGGCATGTGATGAACGCGCTTTGGAAAAGGGCTACACATCAGCCGATCTTTATACCGGCGGGCCGAGTAATGAAGACAGCGGCATCGGCAACCGCATCTACGGCAAGGGCAACAAGATTGCCGGCGACAACAATTGTGTTATCGGTGACGAGAACAAAATCGGCGGTAACCGCAATACCGTTACCGGAAGCCGCAACACGATCTAGCAGGTAGATCATCCAAGCTCAAAGGCTGTGGAGAGAAGAATCAATCAACAGAATTGTCATGGCGATTATCGATCGAATTCTACCCAGGAGCGCATTTCGCAATCTCAAAACGCCCTGGAAAATCAAGAACAAAACCACAAGTTACTTACGTCGACTGGACATCATCTTATGATTGTGCCATCTTTTGCCAATCGGGGAGTGATGGGGTAAGATAATCTTAGAGCGCTCCTGTAAACCAATAATCAGGGGGTATGATTTTATGTTTGTACGTCAGATTCTTACAAGTAAAGGGGGCGATATTGTCACGATCAGCCCTGCCGCCGAGCTGACCGATGTCGCGACATTGATGAGCAAGGAGCGGATCGGCGCCGTGGTCGTTCTGGATGAGGATGCCCATATCGCCGGTATCGTCTCCGAGCGCGACATCACGCGGGCCCTCGCCGAGTATGGCGCCGATATGCTGACCATGCCGGCGTCGAAAATCATGACGACAGAAGTGATCCTGTGCCGGCCTGACGATGGGGTCGACAAATTGATGCGGAAGATGACCGCCGGACGCTTTCGGCATTTGCCGGTCGTCGATCAGGGCAAAATCGTTGGCATCGTCAGCATCGGTGACATCGTCAAATTCCGCCTTGAGGAACTTGAAGCGGAAGCGAGCCAGCTCCAGGATTACATCGCCGGCGCCGCGTAACCGTGTTCGAGCATGTGAGATTCCACTAACCAGCCTCGCAGGCTTGGCCGAATACCGTTGAACTTGGTGACATCAGCCGGAAAGGCACTGATGTGGCCATGCCACATGGTCATATCACGCCGCCGACCAGATCCGTGTGTCTCGCGAGCAGAGCCTGGAGCTAGGACGACGCGTTGTTAGCGTCGTTATCGTTGAATTGGGTCTCTAGAACCTCGATGTCGGGATAGTCCGCCATGGCGGCTTTGAAGCCTTCTTCGCGCTGGTCTATGGAGGAAGTACCGGGCTTGACGTTGGAGACACAGACCTAGCGGGTCTCACTGACCGCCTTGGCAAGCGCATGACCTGCTATCTGATCGCCAAGCACATTGTCGGAAGCGACATAGGACAGAGGAAAATCACCTTCGCCACATCCCTCTTGATACTCGCCGTCATCGATGTGGCAACGTTATCTTATCCGTCGACGCTATCGTCGACCTTCGATGGCGGCAAGGTTACAGCCCCCCTGCCCTGCTTTGGTCATCAAAAGAAAGTCCATCTCGATGCCGGCCGTAATCGGCCATCTTACAGGCTTAATCGCCTGATAGCCGAGCGCTCGATAGAACGAGACCGCATTCAAGCTTGCCCAAAGCTGGAGGTTGGGACGACCGGCAAAGCTGGCTGAGGTTTCGACCTGGTCCATCAGGCGGCGTCCAATCCCGCAGCCTGCCGCTTCCGGCGCCACGAACACATAGCGCGGCCAGGCACTGTTCGGCTCACGGCTGTCTGCCGTCCAGCCAGCGACGCCAGTGATCGCGCCGTTCCGTTCGGCAACGAAGAAGGTGCCACTTTCAAGCAAGGTGTGTCGGACCTGAACGCCAATCTTTGCCCAAGCTGCGCAAATGACTTCGCCATAGGTCTCGATACCGAACACCATGATTGCGCTGGTCTGAAGAGCCGCGATATCGTCGAGATCACGGCTGCATGCCGGGCGAATCTTAAGGTCAGGCATTACTCGAACACGTGATGCGCCAATTGGCTCTTCTCGATCCGCTCCCAGTCATACTCGACGCCGAGCCCTGGCCCGGTTGGCACGGGAAAACAGCCATCCTCGCCGATATCTTCCAAAAGATCGCTATAGCCGCAGCGATAAACTGGCGGCATGGCGTTCGGCATGCCAGGCCCGACCAACGCCTGTTCGTACATATGGGTGTTCCTGATCGCGGCGATGCAATGACGATGCGCCGGGCTGGAGGCGTGCATCTGCACATCGAGACCCATCGCCTCGCAGAGATGCGCGATCTTCATCGCCCCGGTAATGCCCATATCGTATTCGGGATCGGCATGAATCATGTCGCAGCCGCCGGCCACCAGAAAGCTCGCCTTCTGTTCGAGACCGCGCACATGCTCGGTGATCAAAAGCGGCGTCTTCAGCTTTTCGCGCAGCCGCGCATGGGCAAAGGCGGAAACGCTCGCATCGCGATAAGGGTCCTCGTACCAGAAAAACCCGGCATCGTCACAGGCCCGTCCGACCTCAAGTGCATCCATATAAGTCCGAAGCTGGCAAGCCGGATCCAGCATCAGGCGAAAGCGTTCGCCAACGCGTTTTCTCACCGCCTGGATGTTCTCGATTTCTCTGGCAACATTGCCATCCAGCCACCCATGAATCTTGAACCCTACATAGCCTAGCTCCTGACAGTACTGGGCAAACGCCGCGAAAGCGTCAGGGGTGTTGAGCCCCCCTCGACCCTCTTGGCCGTGATAGGTGCTGGCATAGGTGGGCAGACGCCAGCGAAAGCCTCCCAGAAGCTTAGCGATCGGCGTCCCGTATTTCTTGCCGGCGAGATCCCAAAGGGCGATGTCGATCGGGCCATGGCCCATATGATCGTAGGCGCGAAGCTCCCGCTTCAGGTCATCGTAGATGATTTCCCGCCCCTCCGGGTCGCGCCCGATGAGATGCGGCGCCAGCATCAGGCTCTGGCCGAGGGAAGCCTGGGTGCCGACCCAATGGGTAACATAAGAGCCTTCCAGCCCGTCATCGGTGCGAATGCGCAGTGCATACCGGGCGATCGTCGCCTTGCCGCCCTTAACATATTGCACATTACCAACCCCAGTCGCGCCATGACTGGGAACGCCCAGATCGTTGACTTGGTAGGTGAAGGGAATGATCTCGACGCGGTCGATTTTGGTCATAATGTTTGCCTCATTCTTTGTCGCGCTCAGCTTATCGCCCGCGCCATCTCAGATGTAGCGCCAATTCGAAGCAACCATGCAATCTGGACAGCGTGTTGCATCGTTGACTGTTTATTGAGACGTCTTCGCGATTCTCGGTCTCAGCTTCCTGGTCCATGTGATCCTGGGAATCCGAGCTTCGCCCTCTTTTTCTGGTGGGTAGGCGTTATCCTTATCGACGATACTTCGGTAAGAGCGCCGAGCGCAGCCGTTGTGTCAGCCCGGCACCGGCGCATCGCTCCTCAACAACCCTTCCACCTTCAGTTCCGCCCAACAATCTGCTGGAATATCCTTTCTGAACCAGGCTAGATTCTGCCCGACTTCTTTCGCTGATACCGAGCCTGGAATGATCGCGGCAACCGAGGGGTGCCCAAGCGGAAATTGCAGGGCAGCAGCTTGCAGCGGCACATTGTGCCTCGAACACACCCCTTGCATGCAGCGGACTTTTTCCAACACCTCAGCGGAAGCCGGTGCATAATTGTATTTCGCCCCTTCGATTGGCCCCGTTGCCAGAATACCTGAGGCGTAGGGCGAACCGATGACGATGCCGATATCTTTTGCCTGACAACGCGGCAAAGCATCGTCAAGCGGCGTCTGATCGATCAAGGTATAGGGCATGGCCACCAGGAAAAAATCGAGATCGCATCGGTCGAGAAAGCGACCGATCATTGGCCCTTCATTGATACCAGCGCCAAAGCCTTTGATGTCGCCTGCCGATTTCAGTTCCTGCAGCGCCTTCAGGCCACCGCCTTGCTCCAGCTGATCGAAGCAGCGCTCAATGCCAGCCTCATCGCCATGATACTGGATGTCGATATCGTGAATGACCAGGAAATCCACGCGGGGTAAACCTAAGCGCTGCAGGCTGTCCTCATAAGAGCGCATGATCGCATCATAGCTGTAGTCGAAACGCAGGACGAAGGGGAGGCCGCCCGCCCAGATACCTGGCGGCACATTCTCGGGATCGTCGGGGCGGCGATAGACACGGCCAACCTTGGTCGACAAGGCAAACGCTTTCGGCGAACATTGGCGAAGAAAATGGCCAGTGCGGTGTTCGGCCTGGGTGTTACCGTACCAGGGCGCTGTATCGAAATAGCGAACGCCGCCATCATAGGCAGCCCGGAAGGCAGCACCGACTTTGTCTTCCGGCAATCGCTCCCAAAGGTTGCCCATGGGAGCGGTACCCATGCCATATTGCGTTATCTCAAGACCGGTCCTGCCAAGGCTCCTGGTGGCCGCTGGATCCATCGATGCGCTCCCCGAACATTGCTTCACCTCGCCAGCCTGCTTTGCAGACTTAAGACATGTAGAACAATCTAAACGAGCCAGGCGTTGCCGGCCAGATCACTTAGCAGCGCGACCATCCACAACAAGACCTCCATCGATAAGTCGACACCACCTCCAACACTGTTTCCAACGCTTGGCTTTCTGATCCGAGCGGTTTATATCCATGTCGGTCTGGAAGCGAAGCCGAGTATCAGACTAGGTGCGAACGATCTGCTGAAAGACTGATTGATCCAAGGATGGGTGGCCGAGTGGTTGAAGGCACTGGTCTTGAAAACCAGCAGGGGTGCAAGCTCCTCGTGGGTTCGAATCCCACCCCATCCGCCATAACTTTTCAGCAAAAACCCGCTAACTCTTTGAAATACATAAGAAAAGTACGTCGAACGATGATTCTTGAGCAATCTGCATTCAATTTTGCTGCACAAAATGCATCACAAAACGCTATACTTGCGCAAGCCACATGGCTAGGTTCGCCGAGAAGACCGTAGCCTCTAGGGATAGTGTGCT
>JBOEHJ010000010.1:0-23921 GCA_050633905.1 Geminicoccales bacterium | reverse complement strand
TGTTGTGGACATTCCACTAGGCGTAGCGTCGCTCCAGATGGGCGAGATAGGGATCCAAGCTCAATGTGCTTCCCGTGGCTTGGGTCAACAGGGTCTGCATATCGTGCCGGGATCCTTGCTCATGAATCTGACTACGCAGCCATGTCAGCAACCCCTCAAAACGGCCTTTGGTAATATCATCGGCTAATGTCGGCAAAGCCTTGGATGCGGCATCGAAAAGCTGCGCGGCCGTGATCGCGCCAAGTGTGTAACAAGGGAAATAGCCGATAGCACCGCCTGGCCAATGGATATCCTGCAGGCAACCCTTGGCGTCATCGTCAGGGGTGATCCCCAACAGATCGGTCATGCCTTCATTCCAGGCACCGGGCAAATCGGCAAGCGGCAGATCGCCGGAGAGCAGGGCTTGCTCCAGCCTGTAGCGAAGGATGACGTGAAGGGGATAGGTCACCTCATCAGCATCGACACGGATGAAACCACGCTCCACCCAGATCGCATCGCGATACAGATTGTCCGGAGCGAACGCCTCCCGCGCACCGAAAACCTCGATGAGTTGAGGCGAGAGATAGCTCAAAAAGGCCTCGGATCGGCAAACCTGCATCTCGATCAGCAGCGATTGGCTTTCATGGATCGCCATGCCGAGCGAGCCACCGACCGGCTGGCCACGCCAAGATTTCGGCAAGCCCGCCTCATAAAGGGCGTGGCCAGTTTCATGGAGAACAGCCATCAAGCCTGAGGTTAATTCACCCTCGTCATAACGCGTGGTGATACGCACATCATCGGGAAGCCCGCCGCAGAACGGGTGCTGGCTCTCATCGAGGCGGCCTTGATCAAAATTGAAACCGAGGTTCGCCATCAACTGCTGACCGAGTTTTTTCTGCTGGGCTGCCGAGAAGGGACCCTCGATTGGTTCGGGTTTCACTTGTGTTGTCAGGACCTTGTCGAGAAAAACCGGTAGAAAGGACGCCAGGCGATCGAAGATCGGATCGATTGCTTCCTTACGCAGGCCAAGCTCATAACAATCCAAAAGAGCATCGTAGGGGGCGAGGCTGAAGGCCTCGCCTAAGGCGTTGGCGCGCTCGCGTTCAAGTCTAAAAACCTCATCAAGCACCGGCAGCAAGGCTTTAAAATCGGCATCCGCCCTTGCCTGACGCCAGGTCATTTCGGCCCGATTGGTCGCTTTGGCAATCGCACTGACTAGGGATGGATCGATGGCACAAGCCCGCTGCTGGGTAAGGCGCATCTTCTTCAAATTGGCGGACTGCCAGGGATCAAGCTGGCCCTTTGCATCCTCAGCCTCATCCAGGAGATCATCGACATCCGATGCAGTCACGATCTCATGGGCCAGTTCTTGAAGCGTAGCAAGCTGCTCACCACGAACCTCGCTTGCACCCCTGGGCATCATGGTCTGGCTATCCCAGCCAAGAATGGCAAGCGCGCCATGAATATCGGCGACACGTTTTGATCGAGCTTCAAGTGTTCGGTAGGCAGTCATCATCATTCTCACGCTGTTGACGTGGCGGCGGGCATCCGATCGGAGCCCTTGGCAAAACTGGGGCTTGTGGGCGGAGGCGGGACCCTGCCGACACGCCACATGATCCGGGTGATGAAGGCGAAGGTTAGAACCCCAAGCGCTTGATGGGCGACTGCGGTCCAGACGGGTACTTCGAGCACAATCACGGTGGCCCCCAGAAGAATCTGACAGAAGATCAGGATGAGCGCGCCATGAACGAGGCTTTTCAAGGGCTTGACCTTGCGTCCTTGGAAAAAGAGCAATAGGACACCGATGGTCGTTGCCAAGGCGAGCCAGCGATGAGCGCTGTGCAGGCGGATGAGCGGATCGCCCAGATCCGGAATGATCTCACCATCGCAAAGCGGCCAGGTGGAGCAGGCAAGCGACGCACCGCTTTTAGCGGTCATGGCGGCGCTTGCCATCGTTCCAATGGCGAGCAACCAGACCGCAATGCTGCCGAAAATCAAGGGTTTCCGAAGCCGATCAATGTGACGATCAGGTTCATTGCCACTAATCTTAACATCGGCACCCGACCATTCGAAGACCAGCCAGAGCATGGAAAAGATGATCAACGCCGTGGTGAGATGGAGGGCCACAGACCAGGGGCTGTTTTGATCGAACACCGTGATGCCACCGAGGCTCGCCTGAATTAGGAGGAGTATGACCAGCGCTACGCCATAAAGCGGCAGACGCGCATGAGCGTCACGACGGCGCCAGCATAAAATGCCAATCACCAAGATCAAAGGGCCAAGAAAAATGCCCGCAATGAACCGATGAACCCACTCCAGCATGACTTGGAAATAGGTATAACCGGTATCGCTCGGAATATCGGATGGGAACGGCACCCAATGGCCATAGCAGGTCGGCCAGTCAGGGCAGGAAAGGCCAGAATTGGTCGCACGGACCCAAGCGCCAAGCACGATGAGAGCATAGGTAAGAGCAAGAGCAAGACCGGTGACATTTCGAAGCGCGCGCATGCGGTTCCATCTCTTCTTGGCAAGGATCAGGCGGTCTCGCTGGATTTAGCCTGCTGACGACGAAAGACCATATA
The DNA here is from genome assembly GCA_050633905.1 of Geminicoccales bacterium. GTDB lineage: Bacteria > Pseudomonadota > Alphaproteobacteria > Geminicoccales > Geminicoccaceae > JANQPX01. The sequence continues at coordinate 21,360 of JBOEHJ010000010.1, read as the reverse complement.
AACCCCAATAAGGCCGACAGCCAGCCCATACCAGGTGACGGCATATTGCAGATGGTTGTTGGCGAGCTTGATCTCAGTGAGGCCAGCGATGGGCAAAGCGGTAGGGTCCGGTCTATCGGTCGCGGCAACGACCAGGGGGGCAAGATCAATGCCCAACGCGCTCTCCATCACAGCGAGATCGTAATGATACCAGCGCTTGCCGGCCGGATCATTGTCCGGCGTGAACCAACCAGGCTGATCGTTCAAGCGGTAGCGCGCAATGCCGGCGACACTGACTGACCCTCTGGGCTGCGCGTCCATACGCGTCTCGGGGTCCACTTTGTCGGCAGGCACCCAGCCGCGATTGACCAGAAGCGTGGTATCATCGTCGAGCGTAAGCGGCGTGAGGACATGATGGCCGAACACACCACCTCTCGCCCTCACGCCATAGATCTGCTCTAGGTCATGCCGAAAATGGCCTTTGAGCGTCACAGGGCGAAAGTCGAGCACTTGCCAGTCATCGATCCTGCCGCGCAGGTCGACAGGTGACATCGCAAGACCCGCTTCGCGCTTAGCGATGATGGCCTCCTTCCAGGCAAGGCGCTTCATCTGCCAGGTGCCAAGTCCCAGCAAGATCACGGTGGCGACCAGGACAAGGCAAGGCAGGAGAAATCGGTTCATCACGGTCACACCAAAGAGGGTCGTCGCCAACGGCGCTTAATAGATAAGATCGTGTTTTGAAAAGATCTAGCGCACTGCGACGATGATACCACTCACCCCTATCAAAGATGGGGTGACCATGGCCAAAATCGGCACCGACGCCGCTTGGCATTCCATCATGTCAGCCTGGTCGCGGGAAATCGCTTCGTGGGCGCTGCCATCACATCCTGGGCGGCCACGATACTAAGTTCACTGTCACCGCGCTCAGCAGTGATCTCGACCAAGGAGAAAATCGCCGTGGCTGCGCGCTCAAGGGTGGTTTTGGTATCCGGAGCTTGCAAGAAATGCCCAAGAAGAAGGGCGCTGAACGCATCGCCGGTCCCGGAGAAATGCTGACTGAGGCGTGGGGTCAGCACCAACCAGGTTTGCCCGCGGCTCACGGCAAGGATGCCTAGATGGTCGGGATGGTCCGGCGAGGACAAGCCGGTCGCGACCACGAGATCGGGGCCAAGATCAAGCAAGGCCACAGCCGCTTGCCTTGCTTGATCAATATTGTTCACCTCTTGGCCGGAAAGCCAAGCGAGTTCGAAGCGATTGGGTGTTACGATCTGGGCAAGCGGCAACAAGCGATCGCGGATCGCTGCCGGCACCGCCTCCTTGACGAAGACACCAGGACCATCATCGCCGATCACAGGATCCAGAAGGAAAACTGATCCAGGCTGCTTAGTATGAATGGCTTGCCAGGCGCCAATCACATGGTCAGCAATAGCAACGTCGCCGAGATAGCCGACCAGGAGGCCCGCGCAAGTCGCCAGTGGGGCCTGTTCCAGAACCCCGTCGATGATGACCGAAACACGATCAGGCTCGACGATATGGCCGGCGAACCGCCCGTAGCCCGGGTGATGGCCAAGCTGCACGGTGTTGACCGGCCAGACATCGAAGCCCAGGCGCTGCAACGGCAACGTCGCGGCATTGTTGCCTACATGACCATAGGCGACGGCCGATTGGATGGAGAGGATGGCCGGCATCAGCTGGCCCCGCTCCTGATTATCGTCGATCAACAAAGCCTCCAGCCATCAACGACGAACGGACCGTGTTCGTGGTATGATCACCTCATTGGGTTCCAACCGCCTTCAAAGAAAGAACCGGGGAACCCAAAGGTATACAGGCCTATGTCGGGATCAAGTCGGAACTGCTTCAGGTTGAACAAATCACTGGTGGTATCCCCTTCACGAAAGGTCCCAAGTGCCCTCCCGATAAGGGACTGCATACTCATCGAGTTCCGTGCCCATTCTTCGAAGGCTTTAGAAACCTAATGAGGCGGTCATACCACTAGCAATCCTGGGCGTCTCGGGTTCGTTTGGTCGTACAGTCTCCATCATAATCCGATGGATGTTCATCAGCGATCGCTGCCCAGTAGGTTACAAGCACCAAAAAAATGATCAGCAGATAGTGCCACCAATTGTTCTCTTTCTTCTCCACCGGATTGCAGACACCGCAATGGATGCACTCGCCAAGATTGGAGGCGATCGGTTTCTTGCAAAGCTTACAACAGGCAAGCTGAACGTCGGAACACGTCATCGATATTAAACTCGGTATGTCGTGAAAGAATAGTGCCTCGTCCCTTGCCGACATCAGCGCTGGCAAGGACGGAAGAATCGCATCGTCGGGCTATCTAAATATACATCTTTGGGTGATATTTTATGCAATTAAATTCGCTTATTTGGGTATTTTTATCACAACCGTTGCGATTAAGTTGCAGGCTTCCACAGAGCCTCACAACCCTAAGGTTATGTTTTATCCCCGCTCAGCCACCGAACTGGTCACCAAGCAATAGAAGAGCAATAACGACAAAGACGAGAACCCATGGCCAGAACGGCGGCTCGTCTTGTTTAATGGGGTCACAGGCGCCACAATGAATACAACTCTTCCTATTCGATGCAAGAACACCATTACACACTTTGCAGCATTTTGCCTTGACTTCGTCATCAGCCATAAAATCCGCCCGCTTCAAATATCGACATTTCGGCCGGCCGAAACTAATCGACCTGTAAAAGCCGTTTGAAACAAGGCGATGACGGCTTTCTTGCCTCCTGTTTGGCTAGGCAATATCGCGTTAAATCGATTGGCAACTACCCTCTGTCACTCAATATCCAAAATCGCGCATAATCGCCCCTGCATTCCACTCACACAACTAATCAGCGACTCGTAAAGCCTTTGATGACTATTTTATAATGTATTTTCGCGGCTTTTTATAGCCTAAAACGCGAGTTTGCTAAGCAGCATCGCCCGCAAGATGATAGGACTAGACTAAACGTTTGTTTCAAATCGGTTTATTCCGGTCCAGACAAATCGTTCCATCAATCCAGTGTCTTTTTTGACGCCAGGTGATCCAGCTCTCTAACCCCGGGGGATACTCGATGGGGCGCGACGTTGCGCGTGAAGAGCTGATGCCGCGTCAACGTCTCGCGACCATAGCCCAGGCGTTCAATCCTGGGATGCGTGCCGCAGATTTGTGACTTTCTCACATACCGCAAGGGCCAGTCCTCTTAAATGTTAGATGATAGAGCATTTCCGCAGGAGGTTTACGCGGCGCCTGCCCACTCCCGCGCCTAATCACGCTCAGGATTCCACAATATCGGGTGGCCCTGTGGGGGAGAGGGCTGGATCGACCTAACCAGGCAATGCTCCAGACAGATGCTTCTCGGGACGAACCCCGGTGTCAACATGGAACGACCTGGTGAATAGCCACCTTAAAAACGGAGACGCACCATGAAACATTCTTATCCATTCGCGTTTTTTGTTGGATTAGCAACCTCAATCAGCAACATCGGGTGGGCTGCGGATGCTCTCGATGAAAGAGCGGCATCAAGTCGGGCGGTCATCAAGGCCTTCGCCGGTGATCTGCAGAAGGAACTCAAAACGGCTCTTCAGGACCAAGGCCCGGCCTATGCAATCAGTGTATGCCAAGCGGTCGCACCAGAAATAGCCTATCGCCGTTCCGATGAGACGGGCTGGACAGTCGGAAGAACGTCGTTGAAGCTTCGAAATCCAGGCAATGAGCCCGACGCTTGGGAACGGGTGGTGCTCGAAGGCTTCGAGGAGCGAAAAGCCAATGGCGAAGATGTTCAACACCTTGAGTATGCTGAAGTCGTCGAAGGTGAAGACGGGCATGTTTTCCGCTACATGAAAGCCATTCCAACAGGCGATGTTTGTCTCACCTGTCATGGAAGTGCCATTCCCGATTCTGTTGATGTCAAGCTTGCTGACCTCTATCCCGATGACAAGGCCAGGGGTTTCTCAGTAGGCGACATCCGTGGTGCTTTCACGATTTAGCAACCAGTTGATTGACGTCAGCATACCTGTCTTGTGGACGTTTTCGCGCAATGCTGACCCGGTAGGGTGGCCCTACGGGATGTGGGCTAGCACCGCGTAAACCTTACCGGACAATGCTCCAGTTCGATCACCCCTCGCCGAGAGATCAAAATGAACCAGGGGACCCGCAGTGACTTAGTCGCTTAGCCGAACCTTAACATAAGAACCTGGCGCGGGTTCGATCGGTTTCAGCTTGCCGGCACCGACCTCTCGTGCCGGGACCTTCTTGCCGCCTTTTCGTGCGAGCCAGCGATGCCAATCTGACCACCAGGAACCGTCATGCCAAGTGGCTCCATCCAGCCAATCTTCCGCCATTTCGGGTCGCTTGGTATTAGTCCAATGCCCATATTTCTTCGAAGATGGTGGGTTGACGACACCTGCGACATGGCCTGACGCTGCGAGCACGAATTTCTTAGTCCCGCCAAGCAAATGGACGCCCGGATAACAACTCATCCAAGGGGCGATATGATCCTCCTTGGCGGCCATGATGTAAGCGGGTGTCTTGACCTTGCCAAGGTCGATCGGGGTGCCGCCCAGCGTAAGTGCTCCTGGCTGGCGTAAGCGGTTTCGCAGATAGAATTCCTTCAGATAATAGACCAGCATGGCCGCCGGCATGCGGGTACTGTCCGCATTCCAATAGAGGAGATCAAAGGCCATGGGCTCGCGGCCCATCAGGTAATTGTTAACCACGAAGGACCAGATTAGGTCGTTCTCACGCATCATCGAGAACATGTCCGCCATGTGATGGGCTTCGAGATAACCTTTCTCGGCGATATGCTTCTCCATCTGCGCGATCTGCTGATCATCGATGAACACCCTCGCCTCGCCCACATTCTCGAAGTCGAACATGGTCGTCAAAAAGGTGACGGATTTGATGCGCGCGTCATCGCCTATCGCTGCAAGGTGAGCAAGCGTGGTCGTCGTCAGAATGCCGCCGATGCAAAAGCCGAGTATGTTGACATCGCGCTCGCCGGTCGTCTGCTCGATAGCATCCAGAGCTGCAAGCGTGCCATCCCCAAGATAATCATCAAAGGTCTTCTTCGCGAGCTTCTTGGTCGGGTTGACCCAAGAGATGACGAAGACGGTATGTCCCTGATCGATCGCATGCTTGATGAAGCTGTTGGTCGGCTGGAGATCGAGAATATAAAATTTATTGATCCAGGGCGGCACCAGGAGCAGCGGACGTTTATAGACCGTCTCGGTGGTCGGCGTATATTGAATGAGCTGCATCATCTCAGTCTGGAACACCACCTGGCCTTCGGTGGTCGCCACATTCTTGCCGACCTCGAATGCCTTCTCGTCAACCATACTGATCTGCAGACGCCCCTTGCCGTTTTCGAGATCGGCGAGAAGATGCTGCAGACCATCGATCAGGTTCTGGCCACCGGTTTCCTCCGCCTTCTTCAGGACGGTCGGATTGGTCGCCGCAAAATTAGTCGGCGCCATCGCTGACATGAACTGACGGGTATAGAAGGCCACTTGATCGTGTTGCTCGGGGGTTTGTCCATCGACATCGTCGACGACCTTGCGCATCCATTGGGAACTCAAAAGATAAGATTGCTTGAGATAGTCGAACAACAAATCATCGTCCCAAGCCTTGTCCCTGAAACGGCGGTCACCCCGCTCGGGCTCGATGACGGGTTCGATCTCTTCGCCCTGTGCCCGGCGCATCATGCGCTGCCATAGATCGAGTTGCGTCTGCCAAAAGAGAACCTGCGCCTCAGCCAGCTTGCCGGGATCGGACCAAAGGCGTGTACCAAAATCGAAAAAGGCCTTGCTGACCGAGGGGGCGTCGACCAGGGAAAAGCCGTTCTCCGATTGCTCTTCGATTTGACGCTGCCAAAAGGCCTGGATGGCTCGCTGGCTCCTCTCGGAGAAGTCGGCGATTTGCTGTGTCAATTCGTGAGGATCGGGGGTGACGTTGTCGGGCATGAACGAGGACCAGGCGCTATGAGGGTGTTGGCTGATCGAAAATGAGGCAAATACGACCAGCGGTAAGGACAAGTGCTAAAGCTACCACAACTTATTACGGGAAACACAGCAAGGATACCGCACAAAGAGTTGCGTTTTGACGCCAGACCCTCCTACGATATTGGAAAGTAGTTGCCAAAAGGGAGGCATCATGGACCCGCGGGCTATGCCGTGTTCGGGATCGTCCTTAGCGATAACCGTGTCGACCACAATCACATTACCGTGCAGCTGATCAATGGCTGATCTCCGCCTTGACGGACTGACCAAGAGCTACGGCGACGTCAGCGCCTTGAATGGCGTTGACCTCGAGGTGCGCTCCGGCGAGTTTTTCGCGATTTTGGGTCCAAGCGCTGCGGGCAAGACGACGATCCTACGCAGCATCGCCGGTCTGGAACGGCCGGATGCGGGCTCCGTTACCTTTGATGGTGTTGATCTGACACGAGCGCCGGTGCAGGGCCGGGGCATGGCGATGATTTTTCAGACCTTTGCCCTCTACCCTCACCTCTCAGTTCGAGACAACCTCGCTTATCCGCTGAAACAGCGAAAGACGGCCGCAAAGGAGGCTAGAGCGAGAATCGACGATATCGCCGGCATGTTGAAAATAACTCATACGCTGGATCGCAAGCCGAACACCATGTCCGGCGGCGAGCAGCAGCGTCTGGCGATCGGCAGAGCCTTGATCCAGAACCCGGAATTACTGCTTCTGGATGAGCCACTTACCAATCTCGATGCCAAGCTCAGGCATGAAACCCGTGCCGAGTTCAAGCGGCTGCATCGCGAACTAGGCATGACCATGGTGTATGCCACACCCGATCAGTTGGAAGCGCTTTCCATGGGTGAGCGGATTGCCGTATTGCAAGAAGGCAAGATCGTGCAGACCGGCACACCGGATGAGCTTTACGACACACCCTTGAACAGTTTCGTTGCGACGATGGTCGGTGCCCCCCCGATGAACCTAATCCCCGGGACAATGCATAGTAATGCCAGGGGTGTGCCGGTGGTCGCCTTGCCATTTGGTGAGATGGATGCGGAGCGCTGGCAAAACCGAACGAGCGGTGATGTGCTGTTCGGCATTCGGCCCCATGATCTAACGCCTTCATCCAAGGCGGATGACGCCGCACACAAGTTTTCTGCAAAGGTGCATTTGACGGAACCGCTGGGTGACGTGACGGTTCTCGATCTCGATGCCAGCGGTGCTGTTTTGAAAATGGCGCTGCCAGAAGAAGAGGCGCTGGCTTATCCGCCGGGTGCCGAGCTGTCGGTTGCACTGCGCGCCGAGGCGGCGCATTTGTTCGACAAGGAGAGTGGCCTGACGATTTAGATCATTGATTGCGGTTACGGCCCTAATCCAAAGAACATGGTTCGGCGGGGAGAGGGCTAGAACTGCAGTAACCTAAAGGCAAAAAACGGCAAAAAATCAACGACGAAGCAGGAAAGGGAGACTTATGCGGACAACGTCAAAAATAATGATGTCACTGGCAGGCGGGACAATACTCGCCTCTGCGAGTGCGACCAGCCTCATGGCCGAGGACATTACCATCACCATGGCAGCGCCGGATTGGCCACCGACCCGGTTCATGAAGGAAGAGTTCGACAAGACCTACACATCGCCGGATGGCCATACCACGACGCTGGAAATGGACTTCATTCCCTGGCCAAGCTTTTACGAACGCGTTGCCGCCTCGCTCACTTCGGGTGAGGAAAAATATCAGATGATCGTGACCGACAGCCAGTGGCTGGGGTCTTTCGTCGAAGGTGGATACTACGCTGACCTCACCCAATATATGAAGGACGATCCGGAACTGACCGCGATCATGAAGGACCTGCACCCGGTCCTCGTCTCGGCCTATTCTACCTACCCGCACAAGACACGAGCCCAGCTCGAAGAGGCGGGCGAATGGCCAGCACCCGATACCAGTTATTACGGCTTTCCCCAGTTCCCGGACACCTACGTCACCTTCTATCGGGAAGATCTTTTCTGTCACGAGGGGGAAGCAGCCGCCTTCCAGGAATCCTTCGGTGGCAAGCTGCCCTGCACTTATGAGGACTGGCAAGACGCAGATTGGGACACCTGGAAGAATGTCGGCGAGCACTTCAAGCGGGCGAAAGGCGAACCGCTCGGTGATGGCGTTGCCGAGGATGATTTCTATGGCATCGCTTACCAGGCCGGTAAGGGCTACGACTTCTCGACCATGCAGGCCAACGCCTTCGTCTGGCAATATGGTGGTGGGATCTGGGATGAAACCGGTGCACCTGATGCCCAGGCCGAGGGCGTGGTGAATTCTGACATCGCGGTCGAAGCGATGGAGCATTATCTCTCCATGCTACCGCTGATGCCGCCTGTTGCTCAGACCGGTCAGATGGATATTTTTGTGATCCAGGATCTGTACATGCAGGGCAAGGTTGGCGCCATCATCGACTGGGTGGGTCTCGGCGAACCGGTTCTCGATCCGAGCACCTCAACCGTCTCCGACAAATCCGCCTTCGGTCCGGCACCCGGGCTCAGGAAAGATGACGGTTCGATCGATCGTACCGGTAATATCGGTGGCCAGCCTTTCGTGCTAACCACCTGGAACGACGAAGCAACCATCAAGGAAGCGCTCAATGTCGTGAAATGGTGGCTGAACCCGGAGACGCAAAAAACCTTCGTCGCCAATGGCGGGCAATCCGGCCTGATGAGCGTCATGGCCGATCCCGAGTATAACGACCTTCGCCCCTGGAACCGGGCACATGTCGAGATGCTGGATTGGCAAAAAGACGTCTGGCACATCCCGGAGTTTTTTGAACTTCTGACCCAGCAGCAGGAGGAATTTGACAAGGCCATCACCGGCCAGATCAGCGCTAAGGAAGCTCTCGACGCCGTTGCTGAGTTTCAGCAGTTCATTCTGGAGGACGCTGGCCACATCGAGTGACCCGAGAGGCTCGGGACCCAGTTTTTGACAGCTGGGTCCCGTCATCTCGCTCCAGGCGGAACCGGTAAAGAGGCAATGGCGACGATGGCAGCAGGGCAACGACAAAGTAACGGTGAAGCCGGAGGCTTCCTGGCCTGGATGATGTCACCGGAACGACGCGGTCCCTATCTTGTGGCGCCCGCGATCACCGTCCTGGTCGTGATGAACATCTTTCCGCTGCTCTGGTCCTTCGGTCTCAGCTTCTTCAATTACCGCGCCAACAAACTGACCGTGCCGAACTTTCGCGGCTTTACTTATTACGAACGCGTGCTCACCGACGATAAGGTTTGGGAGCGGTTCCAAACCACCGCGATCATCGTCGGCTCCTCGGTGATCTTGCAGCTGATCATCGGTTTTTTGCTGGCCTTGATGTTCGCCCGCGTGTTTCCGCTGCGCCGCATTCTCCTGATGCTGGTCCTAACCCCGATGATGCTGTCCTTCGTCTCGGTTGGCGTTTTTTTCAAACTCTATTATGAGCCGACATTCGGCCTGGTGAGTTGGGTGATCAACCACTTCACATCAGAGCCATTCGTGATGCTGGGCTCGCCCGCAGGCGCGATCGCCGCGATCGTCATCGCCGATGCCTGGATGTGGTCCCCCTTCGTGATGCTACTGGTGCTTGCGGGCCTAGTAAGTGTCCCAAAATATCTCTACGAGGCCGCCGAGATCGACCGCGCCTCCTGGTGGCGCCGCTTCTCCACCATTACCTTTCCCTATATCAAAAGCCTGCTGCTTCTGGCCGTTCTGTTCAGGACCATCGAGACCTTCAAGATCTTCGACCTAGTCTACATTATCACTGAAGGTGGACCCGGCTCCTCGACGGAAACCATCGCGGTCTACGTCTACCGCATGGCTTTCCAATTCTTCCGCACCAGCCAGTCGGCGGCGCTTGCTTACATCATGCTGTTCGTGGTGATCGTCCTCACGAACCTCTACCTCTACGCCGTCAAACGTCGGGAACAAGCGATATGAGCCATGCGATGGCCTCAGGGATCTGGACCTCGCCTAGTTTGCGTGCCGGCTGTACTGAATGGGTAAGAGGATCATGACGGCAAGTCGGAAGGAAATTGGCAAGGCGGGTTGGGGTTGGACGGCGTTTGTCAGCGTCATCAGCATGCTCTATTTCTTTCCGGTGCTGTGGATCATCCTGACGGCGTTCAAGACACGCACCGATGCACTCGCGATCCCGCCAAAACTGTTCTTCACGCCGACATTCGACAATTTTGTCAGCGTCTTTTACCGCGCCAGCATCTCGGCGGGTGCAGCACAGGAAACCAATTTTCCACTTTATTTTTTCAACTCGATTTTTATCGCCGGCACATCCGTACTCCTCGCGTTGATCGTCGGCACACTTGCAGCCTACGCCTTCTCCCGTCATCCGCTGAAGGGCAATGATACTTATCTGTTCATCATCCTCACCACCCGCATGCTGCCGCCGATCGTGGTCATCATCCCGATCTTTCTGATGTTCAGGATCACCGGCCTCGCCGGCTCCTATTGGGGTATCATTCTCCTCTACACCGCCTTCAACATTCCGTTCTCGGTCTGGCTGGTGAAGAGCTTCTTCGATGAACTCAATACCGAAGTCGAGGACGCGGCGCGCATGGAAGGCGCCACCGAGGGGCGCGTGTTCTTCGGCATCTGTATTCCGCAAATCCTGGCAGGCCTCGCCGCCACCTTCGTCTTCGGCCTGATCCTGACCTGGAACGAATTCCTGTTCGCGCTGCTCTTAACTGGCGTCGACACCCGAACCGTGCCGGTTGCCATGGCCAGAACACTGGGCGGTGAAGTCGGCGTCGACTACGGCCTCCTCGCCGCCATCGTTACCCTGTTCCTCATCCCCATCTTCTTCGTCACCTTCCTCCTGCAAAACCAGCTGCTCCGCGGCGTCACCTTCGGCACCGTCAAAAAATGAATGTTTTGGAGAACTGGAATGCCTGAGATTGCGATGAGGGATAGGCGCTGGTCATGGTCGATGTTTGTGTCAGCGATCGATGGTGGGGGCTATGCCGGGTCAACGCAGTGCATCACGACAAGCCGTAAGCCAAGTGACAAAAAATTATGACGATTGAGCTTAGGCAAGTTACGAAAAAATTTGGTGATTTGGCGGCTGTTGACCGTGTCGACCTGTCGATCGATGAGGGCGAGGTGCTTTGCCTTTTAGGCCCAAGCGGCTGTGGTAAGACCACGACGTTGCGCATGATTGCCGGGCTGGAATGGGCGTCTGAAGGTGACGTTCTTTTGAACGGGCAACGGGTGAACGATCTTGGTGCGCGCGAGCGCAATGTTGCCATGTCCTTTCAATTCTATGCGCTCTATCCAAGCCTGAACGTGCGTGACAATCTCGCTTATCCGCTGCATGCAGAAGGCTTGAGTGCTGGTGATATCGACAAACGCGTCGATGAGATCGCGAAGATCCTGCAGCTCGATCACGTTCTGCATCGGACACCCGGCCAGCTCGCCGAGGGCGAAAAACAGCGGGTGGCTGTCGGCCGCTCGATCATCCGCGATGCCACCTGTTTTCTCTTCGACGAACCGCTTTCCCGCCTCGATGTCCAACTTAGAGAGACAATGCGCGGCGAGATCAAGGAAGTGCTGGAGGGCCTGAACAAACCCACCGTTATCGTGACCCATGACCAGCTCGAAGCACTGACCATGGCGGATCGTATCGCGGTGATGCGCGATGGCCGGATCGAGCAGGTGGCAAGCCCTCATGAGATCTTCGCTAAGCCAGCCAATCTTTTTGTCGCCGGATTCATCGGCACGCCGCAGATGAACCTAGTCCCGGCCAAACTCGTTGAGCGCGCCAGCAACGGTGTGCGCTTCACCTTCGACCAACAAAAGGTGACGATGCCGATCAACGGTGCGACCTCGAAGCTTCGTGCAGGCGACGAGGTGACTCTCGGCATCCGACCCCGCGCCTTCGATCTGGCCTCCGAGCCCGCCGACGACACGCTAGACGCCAGCATCGACATCATCGAACCGATGGGTGCTGAAACACTGCTGCATCTCGTCACCGGCTCACAGATGCTGCGGGTGGTGGTCGATCGCCGTTTACGCCCGGCCATCGGCGATAAGGTTCACCTTCGCTGCCGCTCCAACCAGCTGCATCTCTTCGGCCAGGACGAACAGCGCATCGAGCATCTGCCGAGTGCTGCAACAAAGAGCGCGTCCATGGAGACAGCCTCATGAGCGCAAGCCAGGCAAAAATGGTGGAGTATGCGATTATCGGGCTTTGCGTGGTGGCGCTGCTGCTCATCTTCCAGCCCGTCGCCCTGCCGCTCTACAGCATCGGCGCAGGGCTGGTGGTCCTTGGCGGACTCGCCTTCAATCTCATTCCGTTTTGCCGAGAAGGCGTGCCGGCGCGCCAGCTGGTCAAGGTTGGGCTGGTCATCCTGATCGTTCTGGCTATCGCGATGGCCTTGGGTATCGGCACCGGTTACCTCTATGTCTGGTACCTTGAACTGCAGCGAGGCTGATAGCCTTGCGGATCATCGGTAGAAGCGGCTCCAAAGTTAGATCGCGCAAGCGTTGCTCTGGGCGCAATGAACGTTGCGCGGAAAGAACCTGGTTTCTCAAGAGGTTCACCCGGAGTGACATAGTTTGCATAAAATTTGACGGAATACCCTGACAGCTTTTTGCGTTGACCTTTTATCGCAACGACAATCGGCGTGCCACCATGATCAGTTCTCTTTCATGATAAGAACGCTTGTCACAAGGTTTACAGCAGGCGCTGTCCTGGCTTTAGCCATCTATGGCTTATCGGTGCAGCTCGGAACGGCCGATGCCGAGGTCGAAGACGGTAAACTCGAAGCGTTCATCGAAGCCGCTCTTGCAGTCGATCACGTCATGGACAAATGGCAGCCGAAGATCATTCAAGCCGATGGCGGTGAAGAAACCGAGACGTTACACGTCCAGGCAAATGCCGAGATCAGACAGACGATCGAGCGGACCGAGGGCATTTCCTTCGACGAGTATCAAGATATTCGCCACGCGATCGCCAAGGACCCCGAGATGTTGGATCGTGTCACCAGCATCATGTGGCAGCAGCAAAAGAAATAGGTAATTTGCTCTTCGCGGTGGCGTGGCTCCCAAGCCGGTCGCAGCGCGAGCCCTTTCGATCACCCACCCACTCCATTGTCCCACCTTACCGCGTCGTTGGGCGGAGGTGAGGTGGATGGAGCCTTGGATCGTCAAAGAACTCAGCTGGCTAAAGTCTCCAGACGGCCGGCTTCCGCGGAACGATAAATGGCCTCCTCGATCTCGAGATTGGCAAGATAGTCCTTACCGGTATTCTCGATCGGCGTGTCATGTAGAAAATGATCGACCACATGCTTTTGCAGCGCGTGCACGCAATCACCGCCAAAGCCAGCATGGGACCAGCTATAGGGATGAGGCGCTTCCAATCCTCCGAAATCGCGCCGCCATAAATTCGCATCGCCATCAAGCTTGAGGCTGCCGCCAGTGCCTTCGATCAACATTTCGCCCATGGTCAGACGAGGGTCGCGCGCCGAGGAATCGAGAAGGCGGTTCCCGTCGAACAAGCCGCGTGCCCCGGAGGTGAAATTGAAGACCAGATAGCCAGCATCTTCGCCTTTGATCACGGGGTTGAGCTGCTTGAGATCGGCATAAACGGTCTCGACGTCGCCCATCAGGAAACGAAAACTGTCGATGATATGAATCGCGGTCTCATGGACCAAAAAGCGTTCCATCGTTTGAAAATAGGGCTGTCGATCGAGATAGGCGGACGGGCCCTGCCCATCACCCGGCCTCAGGCGAAAGCTGATATTGGTGATCTCACCAAGAAATCCCTCGGCCATCAGACGCTTGGCTTCACGGTACCATGGCTGAAAGCGAAAGTTCTCATGAACCACCAAAGTAACACCGGTCGTCTCGGCAATTGTCACCATCTCCTTGGCGGTCTGGAGATCGCCGCCGAGAGGTTTTTGGCAAATAATATTGACGCCGCGCCTTGCCGCTTCCTCCAGGATGGCTCGATGAGCAGCTGGCGGTGCGACGATGTCGAGCAGATCCGGCTCTGTCTTATCCAGCATCTCGCCGACATCGGCGAAGGTCGCCTCAATGTTGAACCGCTTTTTCATCACCGAAAGACTGTCGGCATCTAAGGAGGCAGCACCAACCAATTCAGCCCCTTCCAGCCGGCGCCAGGCATCGAAATGAAACTGACTAAAATAGCCGGAACCGGCGACCGCAACCTTGATCACGTGGATCTCTCCTCGGGTGTTAACCCTTGACGTCGAAATGATCCCTCCCTCATAGCGATGATCGACTGATAACGAAATGCCAAGGAGGCCCATCTTGAACACCGAATTTAATATTGCGGTTATGCCAGGCGACGGCATTGGCAGAGAGATCATGGCAGTTTGCTTAGAAGTTCTCTCAGCGCTCGAGAAAAAATTCGGTGATTTCAAACTTCGCCATGAGATACTTCCCGCAGGTGCCGCCCACTATAAGGAGACAGGGACCGCCTTTTCCGATGAAAACTTCAAAAAAGTCGGAGAGGCCGACGCCATTCTGTTAGGCGCTATCGGGCTTCCCGATGTGCGTTATCCGGACGGCACCGAGATTTCCCCCCATCTCGAGATCCGCCGTCAATTGGACCTCTATGCCGGGCTTCGTCCTGTGAAGGCCTTTCCTCATGCCAAGCTGACGCTCAAAGATGAGCGAGCTGAGATGATCGACATTCTGATCCTACGCGAGTCGACGGAAGGTCTGTTCGCCTCGGTCGGCAAGGGCAAGGTCGAGAATAACGCGGTCGCCCGCGATACCCTAGAGATCACTCGGCGAACATCAGAGCGCCTGTTCGACGTCGCGTTCAAACTCGCCGAAAAGCGCCAAAAGCGTGGCGGCAAAGGCCGCGTTACCTGTGTCGACAAAGCCAATGTTTTCACCTCCATGGCGTTTTTTCGGAAAATTTTCGACGAGCGTGCAGCCAACTTTCCAGGGATCCAAGCCGATCATCACTATGTCGACGCCACCGCCCTCGATCTGTTGAGAAAGCCCTGGGACTTCGATGTGCTGGTGATGGAGAATATGTTCGGCGACATTCTTTCCGACCTCGGCGCTGGTTTGGTCGGTGGGATGGGCATGGCGCCCTGCGCTGAACTCGGCGACAGACATGGTCTTTTCCAGCCCGCCCACGGTTCGGCACCCGATATCATGGGGCAGGACAAAGCCAACCCCACAGCGATGCTGCTCTCTGCCTCGATGATGCTGGATTGGCTGGGCGAGCAACATGATGTCCCCAGCTGCCGCGATGCGTCCGATGCCCTGAACGAGGCGATCGATCGCGGCTACCGGACCAAGGCCATCTGGCCGATGGAGCAAGGGGGCAACCAGGGCACCCAAGCGATGGCAGAGGCCGTCATCAATTTATTGTGATAGGTCTTTGTTTGCGAGCCTCCCAATCGGTTCCGAAACGAGACGCATGCTTAAGGCCATAACTCGACGTTGGTGGAGAGTTCGATACACGAGAGCCCTGACACCATCCCGACAAGGGAGCGTATACCCTCGAACGTCAAAGTTCCTTCTTCAAAGGCCGTCAAAACCCAATGAGGTGGTCACACTACCGGGTCGACGGTGAAGCCTTGGCCATCTTGATGCATGTCGAAGCGGCCCTCGCGCACCGCATTGATCCAGTGCGCGGTTCGCCCGATGCCACCGAACGGGTAGAAATGGAGGCGCTCGATTCTGGTTGCGCTGTCCTCTTCTTGATGATGCGCAAGGGCCGTCAGGAGACGATCGGGAAACGACAGCCCGGCAAGACGCAGGAGACTGCCGCCTCGCCTGGTGAGCACACGCATCGAGTTGCCGACCCCGCACATCTTTGCATAGTTCAAGAGCGTCTTGATGGTCGCAGGCCCTGGGATCCCGACATGGATAGGTAGAGGATTGCCAGCGGCACGCAGAGCCCGTTCCCAGGCGATCAGCGGTGCTGCATCGAACAGGAATTGGGTCACCAAGCGGCAGGACGCGTTGGTTTTGTCATCATAGCCCCATTTATCCTCGAGGGTCGCTGCGATCGCCGGCTCCGGCAGCTCGCGATGCCCTTCGGGATGCCCGGCAAGACCGATGGCCCGGATGCCATGCCCCTCCAGAATGCCGGTTTCCAAGAGTGCTAAGGTGCCTGAGAACTGACCGACAGGCCGATCAGTACCACCGCCGACCACGAGAACCTGATCCACCTTCGCTTGGCGGGCCAGCGCCGTCACATAGGCGTCCAGATCCGCTTGATCGATCAGAGACCGGGCGGCGACATGGGGTACGGGGATCAGCCCGTTGGCCCGGACCCTTTCGGCGGCCGAGACCACATCCTGCCAGGGCTCACCGGGCAGGCAAGCGATATAGACCCGGGTGTGTTGGGGGAAGAGGCCACTGATATCCGCCTGCTTGGCCAGCGTCTTGGGCGTCACCTCGATTGAAAAGTCGCGGGTAAGGTCGACCAGCAGCCGTCGCGTGCGCGCACTGCCAACGTTTGCTGCCTCATGGGGATTAACAGCCTGCCAAACCATGCCGCATCTCCGAATACCGACAAGCGTCAACAACTGCGCTTGATCGCCATTATCCAATCACCTAGGGACTGTCAGCCTTTTTTTTAAGGGTTGTCACTTTGCGAACGACGCCGATTGTTCGAACTGCGACACGCCTTGCAATAGGCCTTAAGGCTTCATCAAAACTTAAGAGTATTCCTGTAGTTCGGAAGAGAGCCGGGACGTTGATGGGCTGTCCGATAGCAAGGTGGCTTCTTCCGCTTACGCCGCTGTAAGCCCCATTTCAGATGCAGGTAAGTTATGACGGCAGGTTGGCGCTCAATAAATTCATTCCCGATCTTGTCGATCATCACCGCCGTGATGGCCATCGGTCTCACCGGCTGTCAATCGGGCCCGCCTTCGCCTGGGGAAAGCCAACAATCCGTCATTAGTTGGCGCGTGCTCGAGAGCCGGGGCAATGTGGCGATCGACAACGAAGAGATCTTTCTCGACGAGGTCCTCCAAACCGGCGACTTTCTTACTAATGACAGCCAGATCGTGATGGACGGATCCGCCTATCTCATCGCGTCGAGAAGCGGTCTGCAATTGACGGCCTCCGGCAATACAATGTTGAACCTCTCCGTCAACAACAATGCGGCGACATTAACCGCCCATCATGGCAAACTGCGCCTTCGCCTGGCTGCAGCCGCCGACGATGTGAAACGGATCGAGACGCCCCATCTGACCGCGAGTGGGACGGCCGCCACGTTCGAACTCAGTATCGATGACAACGGCACAGAGATCGCCGTCATGAGCGGCAATGTCGCCCTTTCCACCCCTGATGGTGAACATTATGTGAGACTAGTTGCCGGCGCGACGGCAAGGGTGGGTGATGAGACGCTCAGCGCTCTAGACGCCGGCGCCGACGCCGACGCCGACGAGATCGCCGGGCATCAGCCGAATGACGGGAAGTCCTGGCCGAGCGATGGGTCCGGCGAAACGTCGAAGCATGCTTCTCTGGCGCCAGAAACGCAGTTCGGACAATCTGCATCCCAAGAGTTTCCAAGCCTGGAGCCGATGCCACATATCGGAGAGCCGGGTGAGATGGCCATTCGATTAGCAAGCAATCCGAGGCCAGGAACATCTGAACCTGAGCAACAAGGAGCGTTGGATGCAGCCTTGCAATCGAATGAGCCTGCCCTCAAGGCTGCCGTCATGAGCAACCCCACCTCTTACAACGCGGAATCGTCAAACAACGAGGATGATCTGCAGCAAAAGTTCGACTCGTTGACCGAAGGGCTTCTCAACGGCCTCTACATGAACACAACGACGACAAAGTCCTTTCCGTGATAAGTTCAATGAATAGGACTTCCCCACCACCTCATCGACCTTTAGCTCGCTAGAAAATCAGGATGTTCGGTCCCACTTGGCCAGGGCTGCAAGATTGTCACGCGTTGATGGATCGAGGACCAGTTCAGCACGATCCGCTGCATGCCTTGCCAAACGAAGGACCTCATCAAAACCGTCCAAGGTCGATTCGAGCCGGATCGACTTGCTCGCCCCCGACAATGTCAGTTGGTACCAGCCCGCTTGGCGCCGGCGCATGGGAGCATAATAGGCAAGGCTCAAACCCGTCAGATCTTCCCAGACTAAGGAAGACCGCCCCATCCCCCGACACATCAGTCCGTCTTTCGATAGGGTGATCGAGAAGACACATTGGGCGAGAACACGAAAGCTGAACCAGAGAAAGACGAGACCTACGCCCCACAAAACCACTGCCAGGGGTCTACCAACATCAAGAAAAATGAGCGGTCCGAACGCGATGATAAGACCAAAGCTCGCCCGTAAACCATCGAGGAACAGGACTTCCGGTGGATAACGATAAGTGTTTGGCAAAATGGCGCTTACCTGAATTCGGGCATGATGATGTCGATGGCCTGCGGCAACGAGGATCTGACCACGATGATTGATTAGCCTTAACAAATCATTAGGAAATTTCGTCTAGGTTGAATGTCAATGGCAGTTCTCACACATCATGCGGTCGTCAATCGGTAATCAGTCAGCCGTTTGTGCAGAAAGGACCGGACATCATGCCGCCCAGAACGTTGACAGCAGACAGCATCAAGCAATGACCCAAACGGCTGGGCCCTCAGGAGACCCTACATCCGGCCGCACGGGAACGATCGCCGATTGGCTCAATCTCAGCCACGAACTGCGCACGCCTGCGAATGCCATCTTAGGGTCTGTCGAGCTCATCATAAGCGGCGCCATGGGACCTCTTTCATCTGATATACGGGCCGGTCTGGGAAAAATCCAACGAGCCAGCCTGGAACTCAACGCCCAAATTGCCAAGGCAATCGATGTTGGACAAGGCCTACCCTTGTCTTCATCATTTCCATTGGACGTCATCGATCTCGTCGATCAGCTCAACAAGACGTGGTCCCAAGCACAACTACCGAGCTCGACGATGACGCTGCCAAACCACCTAGGAAAACGTGACGATCTGCCAACATGCTGGTTGCACGTCATCGCATTCACCCTCCATGAACTCGGTGCAAAGCCGTCAGACCAATGCCGACAACACGGATCTCTGTGTGATATTGATCACACTCATTCGCCCGAATTGCTCTACGATTTGCCAAAATCTGATCGGCTTGCCTGCTCACGCAGCGTTGCGGTCATCGAGACAGCCATAGGAATGACGGGTGGGAAGCTTGAGCATATTCCCGGCCAACTTTTATTGTTCTGGCCTACTAGAGAATGCTAATGTTGATCGAAGTACGTAGTACCTGAGGCCCGTCTGGATCTCCATTAAAAACAGTCACAAAACGTCAAATACACTCTCCATTCTTGTCCGCACTCAACAAATATTGGACATAAGTCTTGCCCCAACTCAGCTCAGCGCCTATTTTATTATTAGTAGGCGCGTTCAACGAATGAACAGATGTCTTGGCATGATGGACGTGTTTTTACGGTATTGTTGCGTAATAGCCTTGCAACGATCTGGTCTTCGATGTTAGCACAAGGTATCTGAAAAGCTCATTGTCTCTTGCCATTTAGAAAAGCTAATGGTTGTTGCCGCATCCGAGCAATGGCCACTCAGAGACGAGACTGTGCTGGAGGAGGCCGTAGAGAAGCCCGCCCCGCCTGCTGGAAGGTGCTGTTAAACGCTTAAACTTCTAATGTCGTTTGCCCGCTTTTTCGAGACTGCCTCGCTTGGGCTGGGTTGAGGTTGGAGATAAGGCCGAAACGTTTCGGTCGCTTTCTCTTCGTGTCGTTGCGCATGCGACAAGACTTCTGATGAGATAAGGATTGAACCTGCTCGATGCAAAATCGAAATATGTTTCTCTATCGACGCCAAGGCCCGAAAAAGCGTCCAAAATCGGGAACCCCGCGGAAGGGCCGTAATCCGCAAAAGGGACTTCCCAACTCAGCGCGCGATTTGCTTCCGATCATTCAGCCGGCAACAAAGGCCCTTGCACAGATGCTGGCGGGCCGGACTGCTGCCTCCGGCCAACTCGGTCATGCCCGAGCGGTTTTGGCGCAGACGGAAAAGCTCGTTTCGGAACGCGCTCACAATCGGCTCAATCCGGCAGAACGCGAAGAGTTCTTCGAACAAATCGCTCGCCTCAAGCTCACCTTGTCAGATGCGGAAAGCGAAGCTGAATTCCAGGCAGCTGAAGAGCAGCAACCAGCCCCGGCCTCGATACCAGTTGACCGGGAACGGCTGAAGGCTATGGCGATGTCGTTGACAAGCTCTGGTGCTAAGAATGCCGCGTCCGGCTCCGATCCGAAACAGGGGGCAGCTTTCGAAGACCGCGCTGAAAGCGCACCATCATCGCTTAACGAAGAGCCTGCCACAGACCTTGAGGTAGCCTCTGCTGACCAAAGCCAACCTCAGTCTACCGGTGACGATGACGTGGCGGCTGACGACGCGGCAACAGCTGAATCAGCAGATCACCCCGTTGATCCGAAACGATTGCGTTTGCCGCGCAATACGGCGGACAAACTCGCACTTCAATCAGCGGCAATTGGTAGCGTTGATGACGTCCCCCGACGGCGTAAAGCGAAGTCTACACGCAGCAAGGCACCCGCTAAACCAGCCAGCCAGCCTCGGTCCGAGACACCCAAAGAGGATGGGCTTGGCGATCGTGACGAACCATTGAGCCTTAACAAGGCGGCGAAGGGCGAGCAAAAGCTCCCTAAAGGTTGGATCATCGATGACGAGGGCTTCGTCGTTCCTGGCCCAAGCTGAACGTTGCCCCCCGCTGCTGCCTTAGCGCCTCGCTGAAGAGGGCGCTGATACGGCAACAGCCTCGCCTGTGCGACATCTCGCCAAAAAACCCACGGGAAAAAAATGGCAACCGTTCTCGGGCAAGTTCATGGTCGCGTCCTGCTGGGAGCGACCGCACTCTCCCGAAGGAGCTGGCGTTACGAGAGCGTCATCCGTAGCGTGATGTAATTTTCCATCAAAGGTAGTTTTCTTAAAACTATGTTTAGCATCTTGTGCGATCTTTTCGACGTCAACTCTGGATCTCACATGCGAGATCCTTCGGCGCGAAGATGCTTCCCTTTTGATGATAAAATCCGGTATCATCACCTTAGTCGAGCCAACGGAGCAGTGGCAGCAGGTATGAGCAACCGACCCGACGATTTCGACGCCGACCTAGCCGGCCAAGTCGTCACCAAGACGCAGGAAAAGACCGAGAAGCCTTCCATGTATAAGGTGTTGTTGTTGAACGATGACTACACCCCTATGGAATTCGTCACTCATGTGCTGGAACGGTTCTTTGGCAAGAGCTCGGAGGACGCACACCAGGTTATGCTGCACGTCCATAATCATGGCGTGGGCATTTGTGGAGTCTATACATATGAAGTCGCAGAGACCAAAGTATCTCAGGTAGTCGATTTTGCACGGCAGAACCAACACCCTC
>JBOEHJ010000009.1:0-66375 GCA_050633905.1 Geminicoccales bacterium | reverse complement strand
CGCTGCATGAAATTGCGGCCTTCACCGGTCAACGGCGATCAATCGATTTTGCGCTGACAACGCCCTGCAGACGGTCGTTGCATGGGGTCCTATGCAACGCCTAGCTTAGAACGAAATCGTACCGCCCAGTCGCGACTAGTATCGTCAGCCAGCTTCGCGACTTCGGGTTTCACGCCGCAAGCCGCTCCGCGATCCAACCCCAGATGACCTAGAACTATGCGCAAGGTCTCTATTGGATTTCGGCAAAGCATTTCATAGGTGATACGGAGTGGTTCAATTTCTTCGGCTTCGAACCAGCTTTCCCAATCGCGATCATAGTCGGTGACTTCATCAAAGCGTGCCTGTATCTGGTCTGCTTCGTACGCCGGCTTCCCCGGCGGAGCGAGGCGTTCCAACTCCGTTCCGTCCGGCGCCATATGCCACAATCCAGTTTGTGCCGCCTTCACATACGAAACTGCCTGTTCAACCTTGTCCCGCCGTGTCAGATGAATGAATAACGTGCGCCCGAAGGCGGCATGGAAACGCTGCACATCGCTTGTGCACCCTGCATGCAGGAGGGCGAGCTTCTCAGCGAAAAAATCGAAGCTATGTCTCTGCAACCGAAGCCCGAAAATACTCGTTTCAAGGCTGCCTTCAGCGATGACCACTCGAAAAACCACATCTAGAATGTCGCGCTCCAGCATTGTGTCGTCCTGCGTCAGGCCTAAAGCGTCGCACCAAGCGGAAACCGAGGGGCGATGAAAGTAGGAAGCTGGATTTCCGGCGACACCTGTTCTCGCCAATAGCTTGCACAATAGGGTGCTGCCGCTACGCGGAGATGTGCAGATGACATAAGAGTCGTAAGTCGCCATGCCTGTCACACCAGATTTTTGTCTTGATCAACAAGTCGATCCATTCTGCAGGCTTTGTCAACTTGCTGAGCTCTGATGTGCAGATTTGGCTGTCCGTCCTGTTTATGAGATCGGACCGTCAAGTAGCGATGCTTTTGTAACGATGATGAAGACCAGCGACGTTCGGAAAGGGAACATCAGTCCCCTGCCCTACTGAAACAGGACGAGACATTGGCGCCTCTTTCGCCAAGGTGAGATATGTCCGAGTGTCGTGATAATGGTCCAGATATCGTTTGAGAATTCGGCGAAGATGACGCTCGTTCAGAACGATGACGTGATCTAAACATACTCGACTGACCGAGCCAGTCATCCGTTCAACGTAAGCATTCTGCCAAGGAGCGCGTGGCGCGACCGGCTGCAAGATCTCCGCCAACCAAGAAGCAAATCACCCACAGCATCATGAAGATAGCGCTTCTGTCCGACGCGGAACAGTCAAGCCTTTCAATGCGATAGAATTCATAGGATGCCCAGCCTGTTCGAGTGAGGCTGGGCGCATCAATCAGTTAAAGCAGTACGTATTGATGGGCGTGATAGCCTTAACCTCGTTTATCTTAGCGCTTCGAGCGCAGCCAATCGCTTCAGCATCGGCGGGTGCGAGTAGTTCAGAAAGACGTAGAACGGATGCGGGGTCAGATTCGAAAGATTGTCTTTCGAAAGCCTCTTAAGACCGCTGATCAGATCCTCCGGTCGGCCCGTGACTTCGGCGGCATATGCGTCCGCTTCATATTCGTTCCTACGGCTCAGCATCATCATCAGGACCGACAGCAGTTTGCTGACCGGCTCGAACAGAAACATGAAGAAGACGAGACTGCCATAAATGGACACTTGCTCGACGCTGAATGCATCGAATAGTCCACGATTGTTCAAGAATATGCCGAGCAAAAAGAACAGCACGCCCATCTGCAAGATGCTAACGACCATCGATTGATAGATATGTTTCTTCTTAAAATGACCAATTTCATGCGCAAGCACGGCAACGAGCTCGCCGACGCCGTTGTTCTTGATCAGCGTGTCGTAGAGCGCAATTTTCTTGTACTTGCCGAGCCCGGTGAAAAACGCGTTCGCCTTTGTGGAGCGCTTTGAGCCATCGATCTCGTAGACCTCCGTCAGCGGAAAATCACATTTCTCGGACATCGCCTGAATCGCTGTCTTTAGTTCGCCATCTTCCAGCGGTTTAAACTTGTTGAACAGCGGCATGATGTAGGTCGGTGCCAGATACATCATGGCGAGTGAAAATGCCGAAACTGCAATCCAGCCGTACAACCAGGCGCTCGATCCAAACTGGGCAAACAAATACAGAACCAGTGCTAGAATCGGGACACCGATGACGACCGACAGCAGCAGGCCTTTCACCTTATCCATGACAAACGTGCCGATGGTCGTTTTATTGAAGCCGTACTTTTCCTCGATCACAAACGTGCCATACAGATCGAATGGAATGCTGATAAGACTCGAGCCGACATACAGCGCGCCGATAAAAAGCAGGCCGGCGATGATCTCGTTTCCCGTGTAGCTACGCACAACCTCGTCGAGCCAACCGAATCCACCGAGCCACCAAAAAGCAAGAAAGATCACCAACGACACGGTATCGTCGAGCAGCCCGAAGCGGGTTTGTTCGCGCGTGTAGTCCTGCGATTTGGCATACGCCTCCTTATCAAACACATCGGTGAATGAGGCGGGAAGTTCGGGCTTGAGTGAACCCAGGTTCATCATCCGGCTGACAAAATCGAGCAGAAAGAAACCGAGCACAGCGGTGAGGATAAAGATGAAGTAGCCGTTGATCATGCTGTCCCCTGTCAAGCGTAGATATCTGTCTTTTCTGTTTATAGGATCGAACCATCAAGCAGCAAAGTCACCCACATAAACATGCTCAGAAGGCTGATACCCAATCCGGCAAAAAGTCAAGAAATTCAAAACGATCGAATTAAGGGAAGGGACAGGTCAGAATCCGCCAATTCCCGGTCAAAAGCAGCCACCTCTTCGGAAACGATTCTTCGCTGTGACCAAAGCCGGTCAGGATCGGAGGGTATTAGGGTTGCGCTTCTAGGCCGAGGTCGCCAGCGACAGCCTTCAAGCGCTTATCGCGCGTCCACAATTGTGTCTCTGCCGTCAATCGTGCTGCAGCTAAGAGATGAGCATCGGTGTATTCGACGCCTCGTCCATATAGCGAAAGCTTCTCAATCATCGTCTGAACTTCGTCATCGGTCGCGACGACTGCTTGAGGAAGATTTCTCAACAGTGCGAGAACAGCAACGCGGTCCTTTAAGTTCCCTAGAGCCAGCTCGCCAATCACATGTGGATGAATCACCACCGCATCGTGCTCCAACGCCGACACGAGGGCGTCGTCGCCTGTTCGCAAATGATCGACCCAAATGGATGTGTCGACAAGAAACATCGGCAACGGTTTAGGCCTCTGGGGTCGAACTGAGGCGTCGAGGCGGCGCCTTCAAATCCGGCTGCGTACCACCGAGCTTTGCAAGACGGCGGGCGCTTTCACGTTCGATGAGCACCTGAAGTGCTTCCCGGATCAGGGCTCGGCGCTCCTTTATCTGAGTTAGCGCTTCAGCCTTTTCCAGCAAATCATCGTCGATGGTCACGGTCGTACGCATAGCTACAGCCCTTTCAATTGGACATCTAAATTAGCATCAAATGATGCGACAATCAATGCACTTTGCTGATCACGAAACGCGCTCGGCAGGCGTTATCTGAGGTGCAAGCTCTGCACCGACACCGCTACGGTCTAACTGATCCGGAAATCAGCCTGCAGGACATCCCCCTGCCCTCTGGCCCTTCATCCTGATGCAGATCGCCGCCATGCTCATGATGCTCTTCTTTCCGGAAATAGCACGCTGGCTGATGAGCGCCGGCTGATACACTTTGTTACAAAGAAGCCTGATCGCGACAAAACTCTGCGACAGTTCCCACCTATCGTGTAGCGAGGTGACACGAACCGTATCGCTTCCGGATCGGTGCTGATCGAAACAAAGGACAGAGCCCATGGGCGGGATCGTTCAAGTTCTCAATTCTCCTTACACATTCTGGGCGCTGCTCGCTTTGCCGTCGGTCGGCATGATGTCCGGCTTCGTGTTCGGCGGTGCTTCGCCGCATGACCTCCTGCATCCGACCGGCGAGTTCGCAGCACGCTTCATGATCCTCGCCATGATCATCACGCCTCTAAAGATGCTGTTTTCGAGCCATCGCTGGCCACTTTGGCTCGTTCGCCGCCGCCGTTATCTCGGCGTGGCAGCGTTCGGCTATGCCTTGCTACACACGATCTTCTACATCATCGATCAGGGCTCGTTCTCCGCTATCCTCACCGACGCATTCGAGCTTTCGATCTGGACAGGGTGGATCGCTTTTCTGATCTTCGTGCCCCTGGCGCTCACCAGCAATGACTGGGCCGTGCGCAAGATGAGGCAGGCTTGGAAACCTCTCCAACGATGGGTCTATGTCGCGGCCGTCTTCACCCTGGGTCATTGGATTTTCTTGGAGTACGAACTCGGCCCCGCCCTCGTGCACTTCCTGCCGCTGATCGCCCTCGAAGCCTATCGCATCGTTCGACAAGTACAGCAGTCCAGGAAGCTGGCCGCGGCCTGATCATGCGCGGCCGTTCTCGTCTCGATGACAACGGCACTCCAAAGGTCATCGTCACAAATGGCTTGGCGTCCTATGGCGCCGCGATGAAGGGCATCGGCAATCATGAGAAACAGCAGACAGGGCGATATCTGAACAATCGGATCCAAAGTTCGCATCTGCCGTTTCGACGACAAGAACGAGCGATGCTGACGTTTGGGCGCCTACGCAACCTGCAAAAATTCGCCGCCATGCATGCCTCAGGTCACAATCATTTCTGCCTCGAGCACCAAGTCTCCTCCAGATCAGTTTTCAAAGCCAACCGTGAGCCAGCGCATCAGGCGTGGCGTGCATTGATCGCTACCTGAAATTGTGACCATTGCCGGTCATAGGCGAGCAATCAATTGTGCGCTGACAACGCCAGCGCGAAGGCTGCAGCGAACAATTGCAAGCTGGAGGCGAGTGCCACGGAGAAATGACGTCGATTCAAAAACAAAAACGATACTTTTTGCTGGAAAAACAACCTAGAGTTGTGTATCGTCATTCTTGTTTGGCTGTGAGGAGAAAGTCTTGTTCAGAAGATGCAAGCCTCATGATACAGCAGAGCCCCTTCCTGGCAGATCCAAGGTGCATGAACTCTGTGCACCGGAGAGTGGTCCGTTAGCCCAAGGTTTGCTGGAGGTCATACTAAATCAAGCTTACCTAAATAGATTGCCTGAAAATGACGGCGGCATTGTAACTATCCATCTAGAAAGTTGGCAGATTGATGTGTTGGCTATGTTTGGGATCATCATCAAAATCGATCCGACGGCGACGGAAGCAACAATGTCGGGATCTGGCCTAGAATACCAACCCGAGCGCCAATCGACAGCTAGGCTATCTGACAGCCAGCCCAACGACATAGCAGAAGAACGTTCGGCAACGAAAAGCCGACTTGTTCCAAGCGATGAGAAAGGTTGAGCTTAGATTGCCAGATAAGCAGTTCAGGTTATCTGCGGTGTCAGCGTTTCTGTTGATGCAGAAAAATGGTCCGAGACAGTTCCATATCTTGGATGTGACCCCGCGCACTGTCGAATTTCTATCCTGTGTTATGCGTGCAGAATAACGAGAAAGACATAAGTTGGAGGGTCAAAAGATGCTCGTGTTGCTAATAGTATTTCACATATTTTGCGCTGTAATGTTCGTTGCATTGGCAACGTCAAGGCGATGATGACGTCGCTGATCAGGACGACGTTTTATGCATGATTACCGGGATTGATGATCAATAATCACCATGTGGGGCATTCGTTTCTGAGTAAGGCCCCACAAGCGTTAGTTTTCCGCAGTCTTTTAAGGAACTTCTGAAAGAACGAATCTACCCGTCGAATACACGGACTCGACAGAACTATATCGCAATAAGGCAGCAGGGAGAACGTGCCGGAATCGATCATCATCTAGTGCACAAATCGGCAAGATATCTTGAGCATGAACAGCTCGATCGCGATACTTCAACGCTTGTTCCGCGTCTTTCAAAATAATGATCAACGGACGATGCTTAGCTGCGTCGTCAAACCAACGAAATGCTGTATCGACCCAAACATCATCCAATTCGCAGTTTGTGATGATGCAACCACGGGGTTGGTCCTCTGCAAACTGCTGCGCTTCCATAAGTGTAGTTACACGTTGAAGAGTAGCGCCATCAATCCCAAACAATCGGCCAAAGTGTCTGGCTGAGTGATCATGTGATGTTGCAATTAGATGCGTATCGCAAGCCATACCCAGATCCCGATGACTGCCTGAACTGACCGTTTGTCCGATCATAACGGTTCTCAACAATGACAATTCTAAGGCAGCTTCTTCCAAGTCCGAATGACATCTTAACTTATTCAACAAACTTAAGAGATCCAAAGATAAATTACAAGCAACAACGTTTGTTTCATCCGATTAAAAAATGCCAGCCTTTTATTCATATTTTTTGACCAAGGCATCCATGACTTCTATTCCAAAAAAAATCACTATCCGAAAGGCAAATAATATTTCATCATCTAAATGTATGACGCCTTATTATTTTGAATGAAGCAGAAGACTATTTTGCTAAATAACATGATATGTAATAATAAAATATCGTTAAAATACCGAAGGTAAAATACTTCAACAAAATCTCGAATGTTGAGTCCAAATTTGAGACACAGAACATTTATTGGCAAATTTTATAGTTCGTCAAGAAAGCTAACCTTTTGCGCAAAAAGATTTTATTCCATGATTCAAAAAATAAATTTCCCCTCCTGGTTGAATTCTGCTACTCTCATAATCGTGATCTGCTAGAAAGCGCGAAACCAGAGAGTCTAGAAGATGCATGGAACGGCAACTCCTTCACCCCCTAAAAGTGCATTCGAACCAGCCCTTCAAAAGCTTGTCGACCACGATTGGCATGAACTCAGTGATAGCGAGTTACTGGCAGCACTCATGCTGCGGCATCCCTTAGGTCATGCCCAGGCACTATCCCAAGCGGATAGAATCTTAGGCCGCTATGGTTGTTTTGATGATCTTTTGTCAACGCCACCCGAGATCATCAAGCAGGATTATGGGCATAACGAAGAGATCATGGCGGCGTTATTGGCTCTTCGCCAATTGGCCCATCGTGTCGCTGCGGTCACGATCTCCGAAGCCATATCGTTGGGCTCACTCGATTCGTTGACTAGTTATGTGAATATACAAAAACGAACGCGAGTAAATAGACACTTGAGCGTCCTCTATCTTGATCGAGACAATCAGCTCATTAGGGATGAGCATATTTCTGGAAACATTGATCAACCCAACGTCTGCCAAGAGATTTTAAAAAGATCGCTATTGCTAGAAGCAAAAAACCTGATCACCGTTGATTATCGCCCCCCACAAGGAGAAAAGATGCTGAAAGATTGCCGAATGAGTCTGGAGAAACTGAAGGGTATATTGAATTTGGTTGGTATAGAACTCCACGACCATGTCTTAGCTTCTGGCGACAAACTTCAATGTTTAGTTAGGCAAGGATCCTTCTTATAGTCTAGATAAATCGATGACTGAGAAGGTGATAAGCCATGAAAATTCTTCATTCTTGCTCGTCTGATGTTGATGAGATGTAGAAAAAAATCTCCTTACGCCTGGTGCCGGTGGATTCTATGGGGGTGATCTTTTCTCCTACCTTAAACCCTTTCGCTATGTTGTTTATGAGGCAAGTTTATTGCTGAACATATTAGAATAGCAGCGGATAACCCTATATTTCAGCTCAAGTATGGGAAAAATATTACGACTTATAGTTCATTTGATTGAATTTTAGGCAAGTTAAGGCGATTTATCATTCAGGATTGCTTGCTGATAGAGACATAAACTTATATGGGTCGTTCGGAATTGTTTATTTTTGGAGAACAATATGATTTCTGGGAATGTAGCGATGAATACATCAATCTTTGCGCCGACGCGGCGGCTGCTTCGTCAGTCCCATTGGCTTCGGAAAGTTTACAATAAGCTTCGTACAAATAATGATCTCATTCGAACCCGGCACATACCCGAACAAGCTTTCATTTCAACAATCAAGAATGAGCTTATGGTTCTAAGACGCCTGCAGGGAAAGCAGTCCTTGGGTGATTACCTCGAATTTGGTGTTTTCAATGGAACGTCTCTGTCGTGTGCTTATCGTGCTTTGGTCGAACTCGGATTGGAGAAACAGCGTTGCTTTGGTTTCGATTCCTTTGAGGGCCTTCCCCCCGATGCAGGACAAGACGATGGTGGGGCATGGTTTCCTGGACAATTTGCTTGTCGCATCGATACGACGGAAAAATTTTTGACGGAGCGTGACGTTGATCGGACTCGCGTCAAGCTAGTTAAGGGTTGGTTCAAAGATACACTCGTCGATGAAACGAAGGAACAATATCACATAAGGAGAACGAGTTTGGTGATGATGGATTGCGACTTATATTCATCAACGACCATCGCCCTCGACTTTATTGCACCACTCCTGACGGATCATTCAGTGATTATCTTTGATGACTGGCATTCTCATGGCTTGGCCGACAAAAATATGGGTGAGAAAAAGGCCTTTGAAGAGTTTTTAAGAAAGCATCCAGAATTTTGTGCTGAAAAGAAAGAAGGCTACAATGAGCTCTCGCAAATCGTCCGCTTAAGTCGTATCGAGGCCAGAGAGAACATTTGAGACCTCCATTTCTTTCAACACATGGAAAGTGGGGGTGTTCGTCTGCACAAAGTCAATGTAATCCGTTTTCATTGTTGATTTTGTTGAGCCAATCGGGATTGGCGTGCTGGTAAGTTTTAAGGCCGACTTGATTTAGGCCGACATTGCCGATTTTATTGTTAGCGATCTTGTGGCCTATGTCATGTCCGGGCGTGATATAGAGCCAGTTGTCTTTGGTGACAACATTATCGGTGATCGTGAGATTTCTTGATACGAAGCCGATGTTATCGCCTTCAATATTAACAATGGTGAAATAATCATTGTTGGGATCGAGAAAATTGTTCGTGGCCACCGAGTCTTGAGCAGCAAGAAAATTCAGAGGCCTTTTCCCGACATCTTGTACGTAGTTTTCTTGAACAGTGATATTCTTGGCTTCATAGCCGTCAAAAAGTTGGAAGAGATCCGCATCGGTCCACCCGCCAACGAGAATCCCATCGACACCAACATCATGAACATAGTTTTGTTTGATCAGGATATTGTTGGAACCACCTTTGACAGCGATAGCCCCTGGGCCTTGAGTATGACGAACTTCGTTCTGCGCGATTGTCGCGTTCCAGACAGTGACAAAATCGATGCCTTCTTCGCGCCCACCAGAGATGAGATTGCCAATGATGTCGATACTCTCTGTTTGCGCAATTTTGATTCCGTCGATACCGGCATCATAGATCGTATTGCCCGTAATGACGATGTTCACGACCAGGTTCGAAAAATCAATGCCGGCCTGGGTAAATTCGATGCCACTCCGATTGTCGGCGCCATCAATGGCAAAGTCCTTGATAATGATATGATCGGTGCCTCGTCCGAGAATCGTTGCGATATCCTCATTCTGCGGAATGATATTGGCTTTTGCAGGACCATCAACGGAAACAAACCAAATTGGCGCCAATGCTGAACCACCATGAGGGATTTTCACATTCTCGTGGTAATCACCTTCCCTCACCAAGACAGCTGTTCCCGGGACAGCTCTGATTGCAGCTTCTTGGATCGTGGCCAATGGAGCATGTCTTGAACCATCATGGTCATCGTCACCCTCCGGAGAGACCCAGAGATGATACGGCCAGATAGTTGGTTCAGCCGAAACTGGTGTGTACGGTAGATCTGAGATTGTCAAACCAGCCTGTCGAACATCGGCCTGGAGGACGCTTGACGGAAGCATGAGAACCAACAGGAAAGACAAGCAGATAGCTTTGCGAACGCTCCCAAGCACAAGGTAGGGTATCGTCGCTTGCAGCCCTTTAAGAATACAAGGTCGCATATAGTCAAAAGCGTCAGCTTGCCCGAACGGCCTCCCCAAAGAGACAGCCGATCTTTGCAATATAGAACCGTCATTCATTTTCGTGAGCCGCTTCCAGTCAAGAAATTGATCCAAATGAGGGGTAGCTAACTACGTTGCTACGCTTCGAAAAAGATAAGTCATTAAAGTTGAAAAACAACGTCTAAAATACTCTTTACAGGCTAATTTTTTTTCTTTAATCGGTGACCTGCATGGTGTGGTGCCTACCCGACGAATCATTGGTGATCGCGACTACAAGGAGGTAAAAACCGTGGAGCATTCTTGTCAGGAGCATGAGAGTTTACAGCGATCGATAGGGCTCAATAATTTGATTTTAAAGAATATAAAATTTGTGTGATCAAATAATATCATGAATTTTGATCATTCAATTTTATATTTGGGCGTAAATATATGATTCCTATTTATAAGATCGATTCACTGATCCTATTCATCGGATCCATCATATTTATCGGTTCGTTAGAAGCAACGCTAACAACGTTCGACCCGAGTGTTGGTGGTGCAAGCTCGGACGGAAACCTAAATATCCAATTAACAACTGGCTTTATATATGCGTCTATTTTTGGTCTTATTCTGATTAGACTAGAACGATTTTTGCCATTTTTTTCTAAAAACCTCATCCTGATGGCTTTTTTATTCATTCCCATCATTTCGGTCGCTTGGTCCGTCTCACCAGATGCGACACTCCGGCGTGGCATCGCACTCATTGGGAGCTCATTTTTCGCAATCTATATTGCCTATGCAGTGCCCCCCGAGCGCGTTCTCCGCATTCTTGCCACGGCCTATGCTTTAACCGCCGGGGCTAGCCTCATCCTGATCGTCTTGTTGCCGGCTTATGGGACGCATCAATTCGGAGAATATGCAGGGCTTTGGCGAGGGGTGTTCTCGAGCAAGAATGAACTTGGAGCAACGATGGCGATGGGCATCATTCTTCTCTTTATTTGCCCAACGAATAGTAGCAAAGAGCGCCTCTTGAGTAGATTTACCATCATTCTTTGCTTTCTCATGCTGATCATGAGCGAATCGCGAACCGCGTGGGTCTCCTTGGTTACGGTTGGTATGATCGCTCTTGCGCTTCAAAAAGTTAGTGGCCGCGGGATAAAGACTGCTTTTCGGACTGTGATCTTTGCCGTCATCGCTGTCGCATCGATTGCTGGCATCGCCAAGTATTCCGAAGAGATCTTAGATCTTATGGGCAAGGATCCAACATTGACGGGTCGGACAGGCGTTTGGGAAGTTGCCATCGAGAGGGCAATGGAACGCCCTCTTCTCGGCTATGGCTATAGGGCCTATTGGACTCCGGAAAATAAAAAACGATTAAAACCGACAGAAGACTGGAGTGATTCGATTGGCCATGCACATAATACATATATTGATCTGATGGTCGAACTTGGTTTTCTCGGTATATTTGCGTTCTTGTTTCTTTTCTCGATATTGATATTCCGAATGACTCAGCGATTAATGGAGCATCGTGACGTTATCAATATATGGGCTATTTCGTGCATATCATTCATCATGATAAGAGGAACTACAGAGGCAACGATACTGCAGCATGCGGATATCAATTGGATATATTTTGTCTATTTCTTTGCGTTGTATACTTCCTTGAAACAATCTAGCGTTCGTAAAGAGCCGGTTCTATTCGGATCAAAATTGCCAGCGTCTCAAGCCAACTTAGGAAGTGTCTTGACGATGAGAGCAGGAGATCTGGTCCGAAAACCCCAGATGCAGGAAGAGCCAGAGCCGTTAATGCCTGGTCTACGCGATGGTCATTAAGTCAAACCACGCGCGTTGGGGGGCTTCCTTGGAAAGGGTCGCACAAGCCATCGTGCATGGACTAACATGCCGAGCTTAAGGCTATCTTTCCAAGTGCAGAAATGACCTCGTAGAAAAATTCCATGGTTTTTTGGAAGTATAGCAATTTTTGGTGGCTTTTTCGATGATATTTAGTTCCAGTGTATTTATTTTTGTATTTTTGCCAATTGCATTGTCTCTCTATTTGATCACAAATCGACTTATGCCATCATTTCGTTTTTCTGTGATAATATTTATATCATTGGTGTTTTATTCATATTGGGAATGGTCACATACAATTATTATTCTATCGTCGATATTAGTTAATTTTGCGTTTCACAAGTATATTGCTCAATATAAATCAAAGACTGTTTTTTCGACTGCTATTGCATTGAATGTTGCGGTGCTTATTTACTTTAAATATGCATATTTTTTGGCTGAATCGGTGCTATTCGTTTCAAGCGACTGGGCATCCTATCTTGACCTGGCGTTGCCGCTAGGGATTTCTTTTTTTACCTTTCAGCAAATTGCCTTTTTGTCGGATGTTTTCCGCGGCATCACCCCCGTTCAGTCATTTGGTCGATATGCCCTGTTTGTCACGTTTTTTCCGCAGCTGGTAGCGGGCCCTATTGTTCATCATCGAGAGATGATGCCACAGTTTTTTGCCTCTACAACGTCGAGCGGATTATCCCATAGTTTTGGTATCGGCCTCAGCCTCTTCATCATAGGTGTGTTTAAGAAGGTTATCATTGCAGACAATCTCGCCACCCTTGTCGGACCTGTCTTCGAGGCTGCCGCAGATGGTCGGGTTCCTCATCTTATTTTGGCCTGGACCGGAACGCTCGCCTATACATTTCAGCTCTATTTTGACTTTTCAGCCTACTCGGACATGGCGATGGGGCTAGCGCTCATGTTCGGTATCAAACTACCAGCCAACTTCAATTCACCTTATAAGGCGTGCTCTATTGTTGAGTTTTGGCGTCGTTGGCATATGACGCTATCCCGATTCCTTCGCGACTATATTTATATCCCGCTTGGTGGGAACCGTCAGGGTCAGGGAGCAAGATACACGAATTTGATGGTAACGATGTTGATTGGGGGGCTTTGGCATGGTGCAGGCTGGAACTTTCTGATCTGGGGCGGACTCCATGGAGCCTTTCTTGTTGTCAATCATCTGTGGATTTCGCTCGACCACCATCGACGTATCAAGTTATCGCCTCTTATTGCTTGGGCTTTAACGTTTCTAGCGGTTGCTCTTGCTTGGGTGCTCTTTCGAGCGACGTCGCTGGAGGCCGCCTTTACGATTTATAAGAGCCTCTTTGGCTTCGGCCCCATCGCCTTACCATTGGAAGTCAAACCTCTCTTAGAGATGGTCGGCCTTGGGACGCTTGCCGATAGCCTGACATATTTTGCAGAAAACAATCGGCGCGACTTCTATCTCGGCGCCATTTGGATCCTCGTCGCTGCCTTGATCGCTTTTTTTGCACCGAATTCTCTTCAGATCACGCAACGTTTTGAGCCAGCAACGAACATGGCGGCCCTTCGGAAAGATTGGCCGACGATCAGCTCTTCTCCAAAGCTTCCAAAGCTTGAGTTTCGAGGCCGATGGGTAGATGGCCTCATTGCGGGCTCGGTTCTGGCGCTCGTCATCATCGTGTTGAACACCGCGCCTGCCGGCGAGTTTCTATATTTCCAATTCTAATGAGGAGACGAGAGACTTGGCGAGGATGACGAGAGTGAAGGCGTGGACGGCGCCAAGAGAGGGCGGTCAGCCAAGTTTGAGAGCGTTTGTCGTCCTTACGGGCATGGTTTGTACGTTGATTTTAGGCACATTTACCTTGACCAATGCTCTGCAAGTTTATCGTCATACACCCGAGAGCCTGGCGTGGTGTTCTTTGGTCAACCTCAAACAACAAGCAGCCCTCGAGAAAGGCGCCCAAAAGATCCTTCTCATCGGTGGTTCAGGGGTATCTCTCGGCTTAAACGCAGCCTTCCTTGAGAAGGAACTTGAAAGGCCGGTTGCCAATTTTGGATTACAAGCTTCACTTGGAATCGAGATTATTCTCACCGAGGCAAAGAAAGTTCTAGAACCCGGTGATACTGCCCTCCTTATCTTCGAATATCCCTTGTTTCATCTACAAGAGACGACATCAGTTGCTCAGGAGTGGCTTTTGGGATGTGGGCTGCCGTCGCTGAAAGAGAAGTCGTTGCCTGAACAGTTTCTTTTCTTTTTGGGTGTGAATCCCATGAGATGGTTGGACGTTTTGGGTCAAGAGGAGGCCTCGTATCCAGAAGTTCATCGGGAGATGAAATCACGTTTCGACAGGAACGGCGATCGGATTCTCGATCGCCACACATGGCCGGACACTAGCGACCGGATGCAAGAACGTTTGCAGCTCTACCAACCAGAGAACATTCACCTGATCGAAGACGCTCCCGGCCCGGCCTATATAAAGGAATTCGTCGACTGGGCAGCCGCTCAAGACATTTCGGTCCTCGCCAGTTGGCCCAACACAATTTCCTTTGACGAATATCAGGATGACCCACGTTTTCAAAAGATTGAAGGTTTCTACAACGACATCGATGTGACTGTCATCGGCAAGCCGGAACTCGCCTTACTGGATGTAAAATGGTTTTATGACACCCAATATCATCTGACGGCCGAGGGAATTCTAAAACGGACAGCTGCATTCAATGACGCCCTGAAAAATCTCCCAGATGCGAAGGACATCATACGATAACATCTCCGCCGTTCAGTTGGGTGGAGTGGTATCAAGACGCATGCTTACGTCGGCTCATCGACATCGGTCTCGCGGTAGCAAGAAGCGTCGCTAGCCTGCCCTATCCAACGACGGCGCGCGAGATATGGTTGGTGACGGGGGCGAAAAAATACTCGAGAAGACTGCGGTCCTTCTTTCGAACGATAATTTCTGTTGGCATCCCCGGGATAACGTCAAAATCGTCGAACGTCTCCGCCCAATCATCAATCGATACCAGGATCTTGTAGTATTGATGCTGTTGATTAGCGTCGTCGAGGACATCTGCTGATACCCTCATAACGGTACCTGTAACCTTGGGAATATTCATGCCTGCAAAGGCTGGAAAGCGTATCGTGACGGGGAGGCCATTGACGATGCCGTCGATATCGCTTGGTGGGATATGGGCTTCGACGCGATAATTGTTGTCGGCAGGAAGGATATCCAAAATGGGCGTTGCCGGCCGAATGATATCGCTCGCAGAGGTCACCTGAAGTTCAACGATCACACCTGCCACAGGTGATCTGATAATCAGATTCTGCAGCCTATTCTTCATCGCCTCGATCTTTTCGTCGAGTTCAGCAACTTCATTTTGGGCCGCCAGGGTTTCCTCCTCAATGCTTTTGACAGCTTCGGTTTGATGAATGGTTTGGTTCAATCTGGAAACCTCTATAATGCCATTCAGTTCGTTGACTTCCGACTTTATCTGTAAGTTTCGCGAGATGAGTTGTTCGATTTCGCGCCGGAATGCGATCACCGTGCTTTTTGTGCCGTATCCTTTTTGAAGAAGGTTCTCGGCATTTTCAGCCTGTTCCTTAACAATTTTGAGCTGCCGATCGAGTGAGTTTGTTTGAAGGTCGAGGCTAACTTTCTGCTCACGAGCCTTGTCGATTCGATCACTCAACAGGGCGATTTTTGCGTTTGCTTCATTCCGACGTGATGAGAATTTTCTCAGTTCGCCATCCAGGAGCTGAGCAACCTGTGTGTCGCTCGACGCTTCAATTGATAGCTCGGCACGAAACTCAACAGCGTCCAGTTGATCTCTTTCTGCCAAGAGACGATCGATTTTTGCTAAACGTGCATACCGCTGATAGAGAAGAACATCGAGGTCGGATTGGAGTTCCTGACCATTGAGGCTGACTAAGGGTTGATCGGTTTCGACAAGATCGCCCTCTTGAACGTGAAGCGCTGCAATTTTTCCACCTTCAAGATGGGCAATAGTCCGACGTTGTGCCGTGACATTGACAGTGCCTGAGGCCACGATCGAATCAGCAAGCGGCATGGCGATGGACCATGAAGAAATCATGATCAGCATGAAACCAATTGCCAAATATCCTAATCCCAGGGGTGAGCTTAGGTAGCTCTTCAAAGGCGCGAATTCTTGTTTAGCCTGCCAGCGCAGAATAGTGTTGATCACGAACGTCGGGCCTGCCTTAGTTGATTTCCTGAGACGGCACGGAGAATTGGTTTGTAGAGCTCTGGTGGGCGTCCGAATCGAGCTTCGCCTTTGTCATTCATGATCAAGACTCGGTCGGCGAGGCGAACAAAATTCGTTTTATGGGTCACAACACAAAGCGTTGTACCCCGCCGTCTAAGGCGCTCGATTGCTTCGATCAGTGTACGTTCTCCTATTTCATCAAGATGAGCACAAGGTTCATCGAGAACAACAAAGGTAGGCTTGCCATAGATGGCTCGTGCAAGAGCAAGGCGCTGCCGTTGTCCACCTGAAAGGCGATGGCCATCGACGCCAATGCGTGTGCCGTAACCTTGAGGGAGACGGAGTATCATCCGATGGATACCCGCGATCTTAGCTGTTTCGAGGATATCCTCCGCTTCTGGATTACCAAAACGGCTTATTGTTTCAACAATTGAGCCATCAAGCAGGTCAATTTCTTGGGGCAAATATCCAACGTAACGCCGCCTTGCATCATCGGTTAGCTTCGCGATATCAACATCATCCAACCTTACGGTACCGGTCGTGCCGGACCAGGATCCGATGAGATGGCGGACAAGTGTTGTTTTGCCACAACCGCTTGGACCAAGGATGGCGATCATTTCGCCTGGTGTTGTCTCGAAGTTGATGTCGCGCAGAATTTGATGCCCGCTGATCGAGCAGGATAAGCTCTCAACTTCTAGACATCCGATACAGCCAGGCAAAGGCACGGATTGTGGCAAGGATTCACTTTGCTCTAGGAGGCTGACGAGCTTCGTTGCTGCCAAACGCACTTTGACAAGCTCCTGCCATCCCAAGATCGAGGCTTCGATCGGTCCAAGGGCTCGACCGATCAGAATCGATGCAGCAACGATGGCTCCAGGCGAGATGGAATCGTGAATAGCGAGATAAGCCCCTGTTCCCAGCGTGATGGATTGTATGAGCATCCGTAACGCTTTGCTGATGGAAGACACGATGCCAAATTGATCACTTGCGGCCATATGGGCCGTCACAGCCTCATGTCTTAACCTGTTCCATCGGCGCATCATGGAAGATTTCATGCCCAATGATTGGACGACATCAGCCTTTCTCGTCATCTGTTCGGCTTGGCTAAGAGATTTCACGGCGCCGGATCGGGCTGTCTCCATCGAGCGGCCAACAAAGATGTGATTTGCCAGAGCTACCAAGGCCATCGTGATCCCCCCCAATAGGGCGATGAAGGCAAGCACCGGATGGAACAATCCAATCGCCAGGACAAACAAGGGGAACCACATCAGATCAAAGAAATGGAGGAGATGTCCTTTTGAGAGAAAATTCCGTATCTTATCAACTTCTAGAAGAACATTTGACTTCTCTGGCTCGTGCGAGTGGGCAGATTTTCGGATTGTCAGAGATAAAAGATGCTCACTAACCCGTTGTTCAAATTGTCCGGCGAGCCTGACAAAAACCATATGCCGAGCGGCATCAATCGCCGCCATTGCTATGAACAAGATGATGATGAGGGCTGTTAACCAGAAGAGCGTTTCTTCGCCACGTGCTGGAAGTATCCTATTATAAATTTGCAACATATAGATAGGCGAAGAAAATAGTATTAGATTGAAAAAGAAACTAAAAAGCGATACATGAATAATAGATATTTTTGCTTCTTTATATAGTATCCTTATAATTTGCTTTCTGTCGAAAACCATCGTCGAAAAAAGCCAATTTGTGAGATTTATCTAAAAAATACTAAAGTATTATTGTATTTTACTGCCATATGAATTGAAATTTTGAAACATGACTGAAGGTTTTTTCATCATCGCAGCGACTCCATCCTTAGCCAATTCCAGGCCCGCTAAAGCAAGATAAAGTTAAGCGATAAGGGTTAAGATTATCTAAAAGGCTGCATCACGCCTTGGCTCTCGAAATGCTGAGGCTCTTGAAAGGAATAGCGCGAGTATATCAACCATAAGGCTAGATTGAACAAGGCGAAAAATTATTTTAAGTTGTCCATTGTCATCAAAAAATGCTATCTTTGGTTGAATCATTGCAGCCTGGAGAGTGCTAAACATGGTGAGCCTTCCACCACAGAACAGCAGCAAAAACCATAGGCTGCGCGACGATCTGAAGGTTGGTGCCATATTGAGAGTGCTCTGGTTTAACAAAGTGCTCCTGCTGAGTGCTTTTATCGTTACCTTTGTTGCCGCAGCAACTTATTCCTTGAATATAGAAAAACTATACAAAGCCGAGTCGCTTATCAAGATCAAACAGTTTGGCAACAATACTGTAAAATTTAACGATGAGAGCGGCACATTTTCAAATTTCTCTCAAATAATAGAAAGCAATATTGTCTATTTACATTCGCAAGAATTTTTGAAAAAGATCGCGACTGACTTGAATTTAACATCAGATCCAGAATTTTTGCCAAAGCAAGACGTAGAACTCACCCAGAATAGCGAATCTGCGAGCCAGCAAGCTACTGATCGAAACCTCTCCAACAATGAATTTGGTCTTAAGGCCAAAGATCTTGCAATGGTTGCTGAAAATCTAAGAGAACATCTCGACGTCAGGCGATTGGGTAATTCGTATATTGTTGCGGTCAATGTTACCTCGTCAGATCCAAAGAAAGCGGCGACGATCGCGAATACCATCGCGAGCGCGTTCTTATCTAGCCAGCTTGCCCAAATGAAGGACAGTGCCGATGTGGGCATTGAATGGCTTGAGAACAGGATCGGAAAGCTTCGGGGGGAGCTCGCATCGATAGAGGGCCAAATCATCAATTATCAAAGCTCTCATCAGATCGATGTCGGCGAACTCGGAGGATCTCTTGCCACGCAAAAAGCAGAATTGGCCTCTCAGCTGGCGATCATCAAAGCTAATCGTTCTGGCGCAGTAGCACGCCGTAACTTCACCAAGAACCGCATCGAAACTGTTGGCGCGTTACCGGCTGCCAGGGGAATTCTCACACCGGCTATGACGACCCTAAGGAGCAGAGAAGTTAATGTGATGCGGGGCCTGTCCGAGGCTTCTAAAGAATACGGCAGCCGTCATCCAGTGATGCTCAATCTTCAACAAGAGTTGAAAGGTGTTCGAGAACGCATGGAGGCAGAAGCCAATCGTGCCCTCTATGAGCAAGACAATGAGGTCGCTGTCAGCCTTGCACGGGAACAGGAGCTGAAGGCGCAGGTCGCTCTTCTCGATAGAAAAACCACAAAGGGGCAAAAGGCTTCTATCGCTTTAGATGACCTAAAACGAGGAGCAGATACGAACAAAAAGCTCCTCACAACGTATCTCACGCGTCATGCTGAATTGCTTGAGTGGGCACAGATTTTCGAAGCCAATGCTGAAATCATGTCGCCAGCCAACATACCGACGACGCCATACTACCCAAATCCTCTCCGCTTTTCCCTCATGATCGCCTGTTCCGCAGTTTTTGCTGCTTGCATAGGTGTCTTCTTTCATGACCGGTGGATTTCTGATTTTGGCTTCAAGAGCACGGAAGAGCTCATCGACTTCGACATCGAGTCTCTCGGTATTATCCCGGATCTCCCAGAACGGGAGAGTAGAGAATCCACAATCGAGGACTATGTCCTAGCGAACCCCCAATCCGCTCAAGCGATTGCGTGTCAGTATATTCGTACACGCATTTATCGACTAAATCGGCCGCAGGAAACTGTGGCGCAATCCGTGATGATAACATCGTCTTTACCGCTCGAAGGCAAAACAACGGCAGCAGTCATTCTTGCACGACAAGCTGCAGAAGCAGGCCTTCGCACCCTTCTCATCGATGCCGACCTTCACCGCCCCCGCATGGGCGATGTGCTCGGCCTGGCGCCAAAGGAGGGTTTAGGTGATCTCTTGGCTGGCAACACATCATCTGTTGACACCGTCGTTGAAGACCCAAAGACACCTCTGCATTTTCTGTCGGCCGGTCTACAACAGCATAGTCCATCGGATCTCTTTAGAGAAAAGCGGATGAGCGATCTTATGTCCATTCTAAGCCAAACTTATGATTGGATCATTGTCGATACGCCCCCGATTGGTGCTGTGTCCGACTGTCTCACCATCGGCCAGCATGTTACGCATTGTGTCTATGTCGCTAGGTGGCGATCCACGCCAAGAAATGTCATTTTGAGCGGCATGAGGCAAATAGAAGAGACCGGAACGGTCATTTCAGGGATGATCTTGTCTCGCGCTAAATCTTGTGAGCAGCGGAAATATGGGGTAGCCGACCTTGGCCAGCATTATGGGCGCTACCAAAGCAACAAGCTTGCTGAAGTTGCTTAGTATCTCGTCGCATGAAGAACGTAACCGGGCATCTGTGACCGGGTGACATCGCCCCCTATCCTGCCGCATGGGGAGATTTTGCCGTGTAGGTGGGGTCGGGAAAAGATGCAGACCGGCAACGCAGATCCATAGGCCGCCCTGCCCGGTATGCCCGGACAGATGGGATGCCTCTAACCTATGGACCTCTCGAAGTCGTTCAACCGGTTATCGCCGCGCATTCAGGAAAAGATACAACCTGGGTCAGCCTCGGTCAGCGAGGAAGATCGGCGAAGGGCTGCTCTTGAAGGTCATTCGGCCACTTGAACGATCAATTAGTTCGGCAAAAGCCACAGACAGCACGACCGTCCGGGCATGGCGTCACTGATTCGCAAACGGTGGCGGCGGCGCAGAGTGTTGTGAACTGGCAACATATGGTGCGCTAAAGCCATACTATGTGTCAAAAACACTTCCACTGATCAAATCCATCCTAAAAAATGCAACAAATTGCATTAGATTTCCGATGACAGCTGCAGCACCAAATTGAAGATGAACGCCCTCATGAAGACGAGTCTGAACAAATCCGTAGCGCCCCCCTCACCTTCTGTGCTGGAAGAGGGAAATGTTCTTGGTGGTGGATGGCGAATCAAAGAGCGGAAGACCGATCATCCAAATGAGATATCCCACCATGATTCTGGCCCGGACCGCATTGAGCAAGAGAATGCCTCTGAGGAGATTGTGCGCGCGCCAGGGCATGATGAGTTGCCTCAACGTCGACGGTGGTGCCACCCCCTTGGGGTTCTCATCAGCATAGGCGCCGTTGTCGTTGTTTTGACGATGTTAGCGGATGTTCCATCATCATGGCTTGGCGAATCTGGCGTAACACAACCGGCCAACGCTGAAACCTATGCATCGTCGACGCCGACACAGGATCAGAAAACGACGGCGCTTCCGGCCATGTCCGATGGTGGTTACCAACTCCATTTGGGAACCTATCGATCCGAACTTGGTGCGCGTCTACTGTGGGCTGGCTTAGAGGCCGATTCTGGTACGCTGTTGGACGGTTTCGATCCCTCGTTCGAGCGTCAACAAAGCGACGGCGGCACATCCTATCATGTGTTGGCTGGCCCATATGCGCGCTACGGTATTGCCGATAGTCACTGTGCTTGGCTGAACGAGCGCGAGGTCGAGTGCTCCGTTATTGGCGGTCAATAGACCGACCCAGCTAAGGATGGTGGCGTCACTTCTTGTGGCCGTCGCTCTAGGCAGTGAGGTGTCGGTCTGTATTGGCACGCCGAGTGGCCGGAATTGGGCTGTGTAGCAGCCGGTTTTGTGACGTCGTCTAGATTCCGCGGGTTACCCATATCGGTCATTCGTTTCGGGAGATCGTCGTTGGCTTCAGCGCAGCATCCAAACGAATAACGCTGATGATGATTTATGGACGTGACGATATAGCGGGTGATCTGCGTGCTCTTGGCATCGCGCCTGGCGATGGTGTCTTTGTCCACAGTTCCCTGAGACAGATCGGCCATGTTATCGGCGGCCC
Source organism: Geminicoccales bacterium (assembly GCA_050633905.1). Taxonomy (GTDB): domain Bacteria; phylum Pseudomonadota; class Alphaproteobacteria; order Geminicoccales; family Geminicoccaceae; genus JANQPX01. The sequence continues at coordinate 44,644 of JBOEHJ010000009.1, read as the reverse complement.
AAGGGGGCTGATCGAAGCTTTGGTGAAAGCTGTTGGGTCCAACGGGCTCATTGGCATGCCTGGATTCAGTCGGGACGCTTACGATCCAGTGGAGTTGCTGGGTCTTTGCGTTGCTCCCGAACACCACTTAGCAATTCAAAAGCAGGTTCCTGGATTCGATTCGGCGAAGTCGGATGTGCGACAGAACGGAGCTGTGCCTGAGGTCTTCAGAAGTTGGCCTGGCGTCGTGCGCAGCCCTCATCCAACTAGCTCCGTCCTATTGCTTGGACCGGATGCCGAAGCGCTTGCTGCTATCCATGACCCTCGCGGTTGGGCAACCGGACCCAAGACACCCTGGGGTCGATTGCGTGAGCGCGACGCCATGAAGATCCTCTTGATCGGTGTCGGTTGGAACCGTTGCTCCGCGCTACATGCCGCAGAAAGCAATGCCGAACACAAACGAACGAAGATCCGCAGGTTCAAGAATGGTCATGGGCCAGACGCGGAATGGATTGAAGCACCGGATGTCGCCGATGATCTCGACACGCTGTTTCCACTTGTTGGTGCTGCCTGGGAAAAAGCAGGTGGTGTAAAGGCTGGAAAGATCGGCGGGGCTGACAGCAAACTGACCGACTACGATCCATTGCTGGCCTTCGCCAGCCATTGGATCAATAAGCACAACTCGGAAGGCTCGAAAGCGGCACACAAATAGGCAGTCATCGCAATTCAGGGCTTGTTTCTTGGAGATGAGCAACCTGCCAGTGGCTTAAGGTGACCCAGAGCCGCCTCGATATCGTGAGAACCTCATTTACCCTTCAGCCAGTTTCGTCTGAATAGATGCGCGGAACAGGCTCCACTCAGAACATTCTTAGGCTGAAGCATCGATTTCAAACCGACATGTCAACTTTTCCTCACGAATGCACCGTTCCACGGTCTTCCGCCCGGTCGCCGTTTCGAAGAATGCAGCCACCGCCTTGCAAACACATGATTCCTTTCGAACAGCGGTTGCGAGCGGGCAGCTGCGACTTTGCACGACCACGCGATCGCCATCGACGATCAGCTCAGTGGCAGCCCCGAGGTCATCGACGATCGTTCGAGCTGTTGCCAGCCTGTCTGCAAATGACGTCTGATCGGATGACGGCAAGTGGCTGGCCATCTCACGGCCGACATCGAGCATGAGTTTCTCGATCTCGGCGGCTGTTTGATGTCGTGGCAGAACGGTGAGCATGACGTCGGTGAAGGGTCGGTAGGCGGTGGAGATCGAGTCTTCATGACCCGGCACAATTTCAAATTCATGGGCAGGCTTGCCGGCCTGACCTGATCGCCGTGGTGTGGCGCGCCGAACAAGTCCTTCGCTGACCAAGTGGCCAAGTGGCTGTACCACCGCATTGCGGCTCAGGCCTAGCCGTTGGGCCAGTTCAGCCGTCGTCAGATTGCCTCGGCGAAGCTGAGAAAGAATATCATCACGCGTTGTCATGGCATCTTCTTGCATCAATCGACGAGCTCGAATCAATGCTTATGCTACTCACCACCTTGCATGAAGAAGCTTCCCACACCCCTTGGCCGATGAAACATTATCGCTATTTCTCCCTTTTTCCAAAGAGTTAGGGTAAGCATGCGAGCGTCAGATGACTATAAAACAATTATAACCATTATTATTGTCTTTTTGTAAAAAATTTAGCATGCTCATGAAGGCGTCATCGCCTTGGCTCATGCGAGTTCGTGCAAAATTTCACTATCGAGAGAAGGAAGCCTCACTCATGAAGCGATTTGCCGTAACGACAGCACTCTTGGTCGCCATGATAGCGACACCACTTATAGCCGCCGATGATAGGGTTCTGGACTTCCCCGAAGGCTACAAAGAAGATTTCAAACTCTATTTCACTGGTGATCGTGTTTTTGAAGACGAACAGACAATCAAGATCTACGGCAATGACATTGCCCTTAAAGGTGTGCAAAAGGATGGCAAGCTGCCTGATGGTTCGGTTCTCGTCGCCGAACTCTATGCAGCGTTGAAGGATAGCGATGGCGACGTCATCGAAAGCCAGATCGGGAGACGTGTGTCAGGAGATTTCAAAGCGATCGCCGTCATGGAACGTCGCAAAGGGTGGGACGATCAGTATCCTGAAGAACTCAAAGTGGGTGACTGGGAGTTCGAGGTCTTCAGTACGTCGGGGGAGAATCTGAATAAGGATACGACCGGTTGCCGCGAATGCCATCACCCCCTGACAGACACCGAGTTCATGTTCTCAATCGAACATCTCGCCGCGGTCAAGTAAGCCCGCCATCCACAAGACATTGGTGCGACCAACGTCCAATAACGAAAGCGGGCGTTGGTCGCCAGAACTTCGTGACATGACTGCTTATGGCCAGGAACTAGGCTTGTGACCGGTTTTAGGTGTTGACCGGGCATTGCCGAGGAAGCTCGAGCGTCAAAAAGTGATCCTGAACGGCCCCGAGATGGGATGGTCGTTCCGACAAGAATGAGCCCAAAGCAGGCATGTCATGTTGATTATCGAATGTCCGCTTGTGCCAGTACTGCCCTATGATTGCCCACCTCGGATATCGCGCATCGTGGGCATGCCCAAATTCTGGTGACAAGCGCGATTGGCTGCTGTGAGCTGAAAGCGGCGACTGTGCCCGAAATTTTGCTGGTCAAAGCCGGAGGAGCAATACAAGCAACAATACCGTCGTCAGCATCGCCATGACCGTCCGGATAGCATTCCAGCGCAACCAGCGAGATCCAAACATTTCTGCGGTTGCCTGCAGCTCGACCTCCGTTGCTGCATCGAGATCCAGAGACTGAAGTCGATTGTTCAGTGGGATATTGATGGTAATCGTTGGTCCGTGAACGCCGAACAGGTAGATCACGCAGGCGAAAACCAGGAGCGCGAGATCAAGGCCCTCCAGTCGCCAGATCCCTAGTAAGGCAGAAGCCAGCAATGCCAGCGCCGACCCGAGCCAGACCAACAGAAATAACGGTTGATTGTTTTGTATGATGCCGTCCATCGCTTTGAAAGATTTGAGAAAGTCGAGAAAACCAAGCGTTCTGATGCCGGGCATCACAACGATCGCAAAGCAGAACACGAAACCGGCGACCAGCGAACATAGCAGAGCAGATATCAGGACTCCCACTTGAATCAGTTCCATAACAAGGACTCCGTTCAGGTTTCTTTCAAGCCATTGCCCATCATCAGGTGAAACCAACGCACGCCATTTCATGTCACCCAACACATCGAACGTGCCTGCGGCGGATCATTTCCTACAAGGTAAGACATTGTGTGGCCTGGAGTTCTGGCACCACATCACCCTGCCGATGGACTGAGCAAGCCGGCCCCACGGGATTGTTAACGCGGGGCCGCTCTTTCTCCATGGATCTAGGCAACCAACTTGTCGACAAAGCTCGCCAAGTCGACGTTGCCCTTCTTCGCGTTCGGGTCGAGAAAATCGATACGCCCGTTGCTTATGTTCTCGTGCATCTCTGCCATGCTCTCGGCTGATTGCTGGGAAAGCCCGCTTTGTTTAAGCACATCGACCCAGCTTTCCTGTGGCACCGGGACAGCGGTGATTGGGCGGTTAAGCGATCTGGACAGTGCCGCTGCAATGTCTTCAGCGGAATACTGTTGCGCGCCCTTGAGTTCGATCACCCGGTGCGGGACCGCAGGTGGATTTGCCAGAGCATCAGCAACCGTCAGTCCGATGTCTTTTGTCGCCACCATGTCGATTTTGAAATCGAGTGGCAGGATCATGCTGGGATAAACGCCTTCGTGAAGAACCGCCGGCATGAGGTCTTGAATGTTCTCCAGGAAATAGCCGGGGCGAACAGCGCTCAGGGGGATGGAAGCCGCGATGAACAGTTTTTCGAGATGGGCAATCGTGGAAATGGGGCCGACATTGTCGCCGTGCTGTGCGCCGACCGATGAAAGAATGACTGCGTGGGGCAGGCGTGCTGCGGTCGCGGCTTTCACAATCGCTGCCGCACGCCTGAAACTCTCGCCGATAAAGTCCTCGTTCGTGAGATCGGGCGGCAACAGAAAATAAGCGCCGCTGGCGCCTTCAAGTGCTCGGGTCATGGCATTCGTGTCCATGATCTCGGCGACTGCGACCTCTGCCCCTTTCGCTTTCCATTGCGCGCCCTTTTCTTCTGAACGCACGATCACGCGGACTAGCTGGCCTTGGTCGATGAGGGTTTGAGCGACGATGGAACCTGTGTTCCCGGTTGCACCAGAAATGACGAACATGATGACGCCTCCTTGGTTTGGGTATCTCCGATAGGCCAAACCTACGAGCCGCCGTTGAATAGATCCAATGCATGTTTTATATCTAATACATGCATGAAGTGAATATAATGAGCGTCGATCTGAATCTCCTCAAAGCGCTTGACGCCTTGTTGGAAACACAGAGTGTGAGCAGGGCCGCTCTGCAGGTGAACCTCTCTCAACCCGCCATGAGCCGGGCGCTAAATCGTCTGCAGCATGTCATCAAGGATCCGCTGCTTGTCCGCTCGGGCCGGGGCATGGTGTTGACGCCACGCGGAGAGGCGCTGCGCGCGCCCGTCCGGGATGCGCTGGCGCGGGTCTCCTATGTCTTCAAGCCGCAAGTTTTTGATCCCTCGAAGGCGCAAGACCGGTTCCGCATCATGGCGCCCGACTATTTGGCGCAAATGATTATGCCGACGGTTCTCGGCCAGGTCTTCAGTTTGGCGCCACAGATACAGATCGACATGGAGAACCTCTCGGCTTTGGGCATTGCGGAGATGTGTGAAGGGAAGATCTCGCTCGGATTCGGTGTGGTGAATGACGGCCCCGATCTGCACAACGTCGCCACCCAGGCCTTATTCGAGGATCAGCAAGTTTGCCTGATGCGTAGGGGGCATCCGCTGATCGAAAAAGGTAACAGCCTTGAAGGCTACGCCTCCACATCGCACGCCTTACTCAGCATTACAGGCAGGGGTGGCGGGCGGATCGACGATGTTTTGAAAGAATTGGGCCTCACGAGAACGATCGCACTCAGGATCACACATTTTATGACGATAAGCGCGGTGATCGCGCCGACGGACTTGATCATCACAGTACCCGAGATTCTTGCCAGACAAGTGATGACCGATGAGCTCCGAATCATGCCGCTACCAAAAGAGCTTCAAACACCTCCCTTTACCGTCTCGCAAATCTGGCACGAACGCTATACGCAGGATCCTGCCCATCAGTGGCTGAGGCGTCTGATCAAATCGACTTGCCAAACGATGCACTAGTTGTGCCTCTGGCACGAAACGGGAGACAAGTTTCGTCGGCGATCAAGCGATCGATAATACGTGACGCAGTCGCTTTTTCGGCGTTTCTTGAAATGATCTCAGGCGGGCCTTGTCAACGGAACTTGTTTTGATGTCCCCTGCCCTCGCATTTCGCGTCTCGCGCTGACCAGATCGCCCTTCCGACGACGAGAACGGGCCATGGAGTGATTTCGACGACCGTCCCATCTCCAGAAATTCGCATCGACCCATGCCGCAGTCAGCATTCACTTCTGCTTCCAGCGCCATCTCGCCCAAAGATCAATCTTCAAAGCCAATCATGATATCGCTCTTCAAGAATGGCACGCATTGATCGCTGCCTGATGCCACGGTCATCGATGGTCAAATGCGACCAGTCGATCTTCCACTGACAACACCCTCGGCATCACCTGTGATAGCCACCTCGTCCATAAAGGAGAAGCAGGCATCAATGAGAACGCCGACAGGGTATCGAGCCAATGTCTGTCTCGGATCGTCTTCTCGCTATCCAATGGCATCATCGGCTTTGCTGATGCCATCTTGAAAGACTGCGAAGAGGTCGTTTTCTTTGCTCCGATCATTCGTCACATCAGGTCTAATCTCATCGCCAATTCTCCGCCCAACGTGTCAAATCCGGCAGCGTCGATAACGTTGCCGTTGCCAGCGAGCTCGCCATCTAGAGGCAAAAGTTGACCCGCTGCAAACTCTCGACACAACTTCCCATGACTTCCGAAATTTTTAACCTTTTTGTTGGAGACTGCTAAGTCAATCTTTGTTCAGCGGAGAACTGACGGTGGATCGCAGCGTCCCAAGGTCTTCAATCCTCGCAGCCGCATTCGTTTTGCTCGCAGGCGCAACCCCAAGCCTTGCCGACAGTTTCAAGATTACCATCACCGAGTGGTGTCCTTATATGTGCACCGAAGCGGATAAGCGTGGCTTCACGACCGACATCGTTGAAGCGGCGTTTCGGAGCCAAGGACACGACATCGAATTCCTGCCACTTCCTTGGCTCCGAGCGCTGGATCTGACACGCAAGGGGGAGACCGATGGTTCGCTTGCCCCAGCGAAGGCCGAAGCGCCTGATTTCATCTATCCGGATATGCCAGTCAGCCACCAGCAAATGTGCTTCTTTACTTCTGCCGATCATGCCTGGCGGTATAATGGACGGTCGTCCCTGGAAGAAATCAGGTTCGGCTTTCTCTCGAATCTCTCCCTGCCCGGTATCATGGACTACGTCAACGAGAAGCAGGGCTCGGATCGGGTTCAGCCGATTTCAGACGGACACTTTATGAAGAAGAACTTCAAAAAGATCGACAACCGGCGCATCGAAGCGTTGATCGACGATCAGAATGTCGTCTTCTACTATTTGAAGCAGGAGCGCATCGAACCCGGCACCTATCGGCTGGCAGGTTGTCTCGACAGAGAACCAATTTATCTCGGGCTGACACCGACTCGACCAAAAAAATCCGCGCGCTTGGCGTCAATCTATCAAAAGGGTCTTCAGGTGATCCAGGCCAGCGGTGAGCTTGAACAAATTCTCCTCTCTTACGGCACGCCCGGTGCCGCACCCATGATGTAGGTGATGGGCATGGATGACGCAGCAGCGCCTGTTGCGGGGGGAATGACGGCTTGGTGTGGCTCCATTGCCCATGCCCATTCGATCCGCACCCATCTCATCGCGCTGCTGACCTTGGTCGTGACGATTGTCTACGGCGCCGTCGGCTACTTCGACATTCAAGCCGAACTCGAAGAGGTCAATGGCAGGCTGCATCAAGAGGTTGAGCTGCTCAGCGATGTTCAGGCGGGGGCATTGTCCGACCCGCTTTGGAATTTCGATCAAGAGGAGGTCGAGAGACAGCTAAATGTGCTCATTGCCAATCGCGATATTATACAGGGCAGGGTCATCGGAAGCGATGGACAAATCTTCGCACAAGCGCCGCTCTTCGATGCTGAAGATGACGCGATGGCGGCCCATCATGACCGCATGCATCATGGCGTGATCACGGAAAAACCCTCGATTGATGATATCATATCGCTCCCTGACGATCACAGCACCCTCATCATCGAGCGTGACATTAGATCAGAAGCCGGCGCCAAGATTGGCATATTACAAATTGCGATGACACATGACCGGGTCGCCGACTTACAGCAAGGCCTGCTGTGGTCCCATATAAAGCAGTTTCTGATTATTACCCTTGTCATTGCCTTCACCATCGGAATCGCCGTAACAGGCCTTGTAAGGCCGGTACTGAACATCACGCATGCCATGGATAAAGTCGCTGCCGGTGATCTCAGCGTTGCCATCCCGGCTACCGACCGCCGCGACGAAATCGGCAAAATGGCGCGCGCGCTCGAAGTCTTCAAAGCCAATGCCGAGCAGCTGAAGGTTGCGTTGGATAAGGAGCGGGAGCTCAATGGTCTTCAGCGGCAGTTCGTATCCATGGTCTCCCATGAGTTTCGCACCCCTCTCGCGATCATTGACGGAAACGCCCAAAGGATCATGCGTCGCCAGCCGACAATGGATCCGGAACGACTTCAAAAGGGTATGCACAATGTGCGACGCTCCGTGGCTAGGCTGACCGAGCTTATGGACAGCGTCCTCAACGCGGCCCATCTCGAGGAAGGTCGTATCGCCTTTCAGCCGGAACGATGTCGATTGATCGAGTTGATCAATGAGCTTTGTGCTAGTTACCGTGACTTTAATCCGGATAGAACGATCAATGTTCACATTGATGCACTCCCCGAGGAGGTCATCGTGGATCCGAGCCTCCTGCGTCAGATCATTTCAAACCTCCTGTCCAACGCCAACAAATATTCGGAACAAGGCACGAGCATCTGGCTTACCGGCCGTTGTGAGGGCTCCGGTGAGTGGTCGATTTCGGTCAGGGACGAAGGGGTGGGCATCCCTGAAAATGAACTGGAACAGCTATTTCAGCGATTCTTTAGAGCGAGCACATCCACCGGTATCGCCGGAAGCGGCATAGGACTTCATCTGGTGCAGCATTTCGTTGGACTGCACGAAGGCAGGATGGAGGTCGACAGCACCGTGAACGAGGGCACGACATTTACCGCCTATTTCCCATTCACGGTCTCAAGCGCCAACACCGCAGCCGCCGCGGCATAAACGTCGAATGTTCCATGTGCCGGCTTCGACTTCCGCGTGCCTGAGCAAAGCGTTCTTTGTGACCTAGAGTGTCTGGATGTGACAGAAGCCTGCCATCTGGCTGGTAGTGCGCCGGAAGCAGACATTCGGCTGGCAGGGCTAAGGCTAACGCCTGACCCACGCCTGTCCCAAGGCAGGTTGACTGTTTCGACCGGAATGAGCCCTTTGCCGTCATCCGTGCGAGGTTGTTCCAGGGCGGAATTGCATGTCGCCATTTCCGACTGACCAGTTTTCTTTCGGTGTGTCGTAGATGTTGATGAAGACATCCTCGGAACGAATGCCGGGGTTCAACGACAGCAACTCTACGACGCGTCGGAACAACGCCGCCTTTTGCTCAGTGGTTCGTGTATCGAACAACGTGATAGCTATGTAGAGAAGATCGCTGGTTCGCTGGATGCCGAAAGCGTTTCCGAAACGGAAGTTCACCGGCTCGTGCTCGGTAATCGTTATGAACTCATCTCCCTCTGGCACCTGAAGCACGTCACGCAGAGACCGGTAGAGGCTGTCAAGGATCGCCTCGCGGTAGGCTGCTGGCCTTCCGATTTGCATCGAGACTTGCAGGATGGGCATGGCTCATACTCCGTACGGTCTATCTCCTTCACAGATAGCAAAGCTCCATGTATTTTAAAATGTGATGGGAAAGATAACAGAAATTACAAAATGAAATGTATGAAGCTTCTTTGAACCTCGATGCAGTCCGAGCCTTCGTTTACATCATCGACCTCGGTAGTTTCACCCGGGCGGCAGAGAATCTGGGCACGACGCAGTCAGCCATGAGCCTGAAGCTCAAACGCCTGGAAGAGGCAATCGACTGCAGGCTTATCTCCCGCACGCCGCGATCCCTGCAACTCACGCCGCAAGGGGCCGCGTTTCTGGATCGTGCGCGCGAACTCCTCGAAGCGCATGACAGAACCATCGCCGTCGTCTCGAAGCAGAGGCGGCGTCTTGCCATCGGGATCAGCGACCATGTGGCCGGGCCCGAACTCCCCGCGCTGATATCACGGATGAACGCCCAGGATCCCGCTCTATTGTTTGAGATCCGAATCGGGACCTCTGGTGAATTGTTGCAGAGTTTTGACCGGCGTGAGCTCGACACGGTCATTGTGCGGTTTCACGCTGGCAGAAACGATGGCGAGACGATCACGGAAGAAAAATTTGGTTGGTATGCAGCCCAAGGCTGGCAGCCCCGTCCCGGCGAGCCGCTTCCCCTCGTGACAATGCCCGAGCCGTGCGGCGTGCGGACCATCGCCTGCCATCTTCTTGACAAGGCCGGCATCGCCTGGAACGAAGTCTTTGTCGGCGGCGGCGTAACGGCGGTTTCCGCCGCTGTAATGGCGAGGCTCGGCGTCGCGGCCTTGGCGAGACGTATGTTGCCGGCCGGCGTCGCCAATGTCGGACTGCAGCTGAAGCTACCGGACTTACCGTGTTTGCCAGTCGTGCTGCACACCCGCGAAACCGACGACAGGGCGCGCAATGCATTCAAGGCATTGTCCGTCGTGTTCCGGGACACGACGACGCGATAGGTTCTCGAGTTCATCAAGCGTCCGATCTGTCGCTAAACTAGCCGGTTTGGTCAAGCCTGCAGAGGTCGGCTCATAGCACTGTTGAAGCGTAAGCCTTCTGTGGTCGGTTTGCCCCTGAAAGCCGGCAGTCGCTTAAGATGACCCCAAGTCGCCTGAACGTGAAACGCGAGAATCAGGTTTGGATGCCTCATCAAGAAGGTCTGGCATGACCTCAAGGTCACCGCTGGGCGCCCCAGCCACCGCCTCCAGGCGTCAACATCTCGAAAACATCGCCTGCCTCGAGCCGGCACTGAACATTTTCAGTATAGCGTGTGGTCCGGCCACTCGCTTTGATCACGGCTTCCTCGCCGGGCATGCCGTCACCGCCGCCGTCAAGGCCTTTTGCCGTGGTTATTCGATGGGACGTCAGTGTTGTCACCGTGGCTGGTTCCAGAAAACGCAGACGTCTGGTGATGCCATCGCCACCCGGCCAGCGTCCTTCTCCACCGGAATCCTTTCGGATCGCAAAGGTTTCGACCCGGACAGGAAAACGGCGTTCTAGAACTTCCGCATCGGTCATGCGGGTGTTGGTCATGTGGGTGTGGACGGCGCTGGCGCCAGCGAAGCCCGGCCCTGCCCCTGCGCCGCCGGCGATGGTCTCATAGTTTTGGAAATGCTCATTGCCCCAGGCGACATTGTTCATCGTACCCTGGGAGCCCGCCATCACGCCGAGGGCGCCGAACAGGCAGTCGGCGATCGACTGGCTGACCTCGGTATTGCCGGCGATCACTGCTGCGGGATAACGCGGGTTGATGAACGATCCTTCCGGCGTGATGATTTTGAGCGGCCTGAGACAACCCTGGTTCAAGGGGATGTCACCGCCGACCAGCGTGCGGAAGACATAGAGCACGACGGCATGGCAGATCGCGATTGGCGCATTGTAGTTGCCGACATCCTGCAGTGAGCTGCCGGTGAAATCGATGACGGCGCTGCCCCTTTTCGAATCGACGATAATGGTCACCTGAAGAGAGGCGCCATTGTCGAGCCTGTAGAGATTGCTGCCATCTTTGAGCTTGCCAATCGCCCGACGCACGGCGGCTTCGGCATTGGCCTGCACATGGCCCATATAGGCCTGGACCACATCCAGCCCGAAGCTCTCGATCATGCGCTGGATTTCCCGGATGCCGGTGGCATTGGCGGCGATCTGCGCTTCGAGATCGGCGATATTGTGGTCGATGTTCCGGCATGGATAGAGCCCCTCCGCCAGGAGAGTCCGCGTCTCAACGTCGAGGAAACGGCCTTGATCGACCAGCTTGACGTTGTCGATCAGGACACCTTCCTCGCCGATATGACGGCTGTCCGGCGGGGCGGATCCGGGCGTCTTGCCGCCTATATCGGCATGGTGCCCCCGTGAGCCGACAAAGAAGACAATCTCTGCTCCTGATGAATCGAACACCGGTGTAATGACGGTGACATCGGGGAGATGGGTGCCGCCATTGAACGGTGCATTCAACATGAAGCTGTCGCCGGGTTTCATCCGCCCAGCGTTTCTCGCTTTGATAGAGCGTACGCTCTCGCTCATCGAACCTAGATGGACCGGAACATGCGGCGCGTTCGCCACAAGATCGCCATGGGCATCGAACAACGCGCAGGAAAAATCCAGCCGCTCCTTGATGTTGACGGAGTAGGCGGTGTTGGCGAGGGTGGCGCCCATCTGCTCGGCGATCGACATGAAGAGATTGTTGAAGACTTCGAGCATCACCGGATCGGCATCGGTGCCGATTGCCATCGCCTTCGGTCTGGGTGTCGTACGCTCCAGAATGAGATCGCCTGAAGCGTTCATCGAACCGAACCAGCCCGGCTCGATGATGTTGGTGCCGGTGGGTTCGGTGACGATCGCCGGACCGACGATCCGCTCGCCTGGGCGAAAACTCTGACGCTCGATCAGAGGAACGTCTTCGAGCCTGCCGTCGACATGCATCCACACGGACGTCGTCTGCGATGATCGGGGCGCGGCGAGGCGTGATGCGTCGCTTGGGATATCGGGATCGCCGCCGATCGCTTCGACGCTCAGAAGCTCGATGATGAGATCGCGGTTTTCCGGCGCAAAACCGAAACGTGCCTTATGCGCCTGCTCGAAGCTCGCCGCCATCTCTTGCTCGCTGCCGAACGCGACCTTGAGCGCTTGATGGGAGCCGGCATAGCGGAGATGAGCGTGTCGCTCCAGCCGAATGTCTGCAGCAAGGACGCCCTGGACTTCCACCTCAGCCAAGGCTTCCTCTCCCATCCGATCGAGCACTGCGGCGGCCGCCGACGTTGCGGTGACGGATTTTTCGAACTGCACTTCGCGCAGCGCCCGGATCTCGGCAAGTCCCATGCCGAAGGCGGACAGCACGCCCGCAAGGGGATGGATCATGACGCGAGTCATCGAGAGCGCATCCGCCACAAGACAGGCGTGCTGGCCCCCTGCCCCACCGAAGCAGTTCAGAACGTAACGCGTGACGTCGTAGCCGCGCTGGACCGAAATTTTCTTAATTGCGTTCGCCATATTGTCGACGGCGATGCGCAGGAAACCTTCAGCTGTTTCCTCGGGCGTCAGCGCCAATGTTCCGCTTTCGCCGGCGATCGTCTCCGCCAGTTCGGTGAATTTTTTCCGGACGATGTCGGCATCCAGGGGCTGGTCGCCATCGACCCCGAAGATCGATGGAAAGTGAGCCGGATGCAGCTTGCCGAGCATGACATTGCAATCGGTCACTGTCAGCGGCCCGCCACGCCGGTAGCAGGCGGGCCCAGGATCAGCGCCGGCGCTTTCCGGGCCCACCTGATAGCGGCCATCGCGAAAGGTCAGAATCGAGCCGCCGCCGGCGGCAACCGTGTGGATGCTCATCATCGGTGCTGCCAGGCGAACGCCGGCTATTTCGGTTTCAAAAGAGCGCTCATAATCGCCGGCGAAGTGGGTGACATCGGTCGAGGTGCCGCCCATGTCAAAGCCGATCACCTTCTCAAACCCGGCCTGATCAGCTGCCTTGACCATGCCGACGACACCGCCTGCTGGTCCGGATAGGATGGAATCCTTGCCCTGAAATCGCCGGGCGCCCGTGAGACCGCCATTCGACTGCATGAAGTAGATCCGGTGATCATCGCCGTCGTCAGGTGCGAGGACCGAGGCGACCTGATCGACATAGCGTCGGAGGATCGGCGTAAGATAGGCGTCGACCACCGTCGTATCGCCGCGGTTTACGAGCTTGATCAGCCTGGATACGTCATGGCTGATGGAGATCTGCGTGAAGCCGATGCCTTCCGCTATCTCGGCGACCTGTCGTTCATGCGTGGGGTTGAGATAACCATGCATGAAGGCAATCGCAACGCTTCGAATGCCGTCTGCATAAGCGCACTCAAGCGCACGCCGCACGGCATGTTGGTCAAGCGGTTTGACGACCTCGCCTGCCGCATCGAGGCGCTCGGGCGCTTCCACCACCCGGTCGTAGAGCAGGGATGGCAGCACGATGTTGAGGTCGAAAAGCTTGGGTCGATTCTGATAGCCAATGCGCAACAGATCACCGAAGCCTTCGGTGATCACAAGGAGCGTGCGCTCGCCCTTGCGCTCCAGCAAAGCATTCGTCGCCACAGTCGTGCCCATCTTGACGACGTCGATCAGCCCGGGCGGCAGCGGTTGACCCGACGCGATACCCAGTAACTCGCGAATGCCGGCAATGGCGGCATCCTTGTAGCGCTCCGGGTTTTCCGAGAGGAGTTTATGCGTCACCAGCGACCCGTCGGGCCGGCGTGCCACGATGTCGGTAAACGTGCCGCCGCGATCCACCCAGAATTGCCACATGATACAGGTCTCCCGTTGCCGCTCGGGCAAAGGCCCAGCGGTCGCTTCAATCGAAAGAAAAACTCAGTAGAATTGTGACGGTAGCCAGAGCGCCAAGCCGGGGAAGGCCAGCAGCAGAGCGATCATCAAGAACATGGTGAGCACGAAGGGGGCGGCCCCGATCATGACATCCAGCATCTCACCCCGGCCACGCACACCCTGGACGACATAGAGATTGATCCCGATCGGCGGCGTGATCAGCGCTGTTTCCAGGAGCACCATCAGGAGAATGCCGAACCAGACGGGGTCATAGCCGAGGGCGATGACAATCGGTGCGATCAATGGTGCCGTGGTCAACAGCATGGAAAGGGTCTCCATGAAGCAACCGAGCAGGATCAGGACGCCGACGATCAGAAGGATGGTCTGAAAGGGGGTAAGGCCGAGGCCGGTGACGAAGTCGGCCAGCGCCTGGGTCAACCCGATCACCGAGAGAACAAAATTCAGAAAAACGGCTGCGATGATGATCAGCATGATCATCGCTGTCGTGCGCATCGTGCCCTCGATCGCCGCTCGAAGCATCGGAATGTTGAGTTTTCGGTTGGCGGCCGCGAGGATAAGGGCTGCGACCACGCCGAGCGAGGCGGCCTCAGTCGGTGTCGCGAGACCTGCATAGATCGAGCCGACGACGACCACAAAAATCCCGATCGGCGGGATGAGAGCAGGCAGTGCCTGCAGGCGTTCGGCCCAGCTCGCCGTCACTTTGTCCCCACCGAGCCCTGGGCGAAACCAACAAAGTACGATGACGGTTGCCATGAAGAGAGCGGCCAGGATGAACCCTGGAAGAAAGCCGGCGAGATAGAGCTCCGGCACCGAGGTGTCGGTCAACAGGCCGTAGAGGATGAGATTAATGGACGGCGGGATCAGAATGCCGAGCGTGCCGCCAGCGGCGATCGTGCCGAGGAACAACGGCTCGTTATAGCCGCGCTCCTGGATCTGCGGGACGGCAACCGTGCCGATCGTTGCCGCTGTCGCGACCGAGGATCCGGATGTTGCCGCAAACAAGGCGGATGAGCCGATATTGGAGTGCATCAACCCGCCCGGTAGCCAGCCAAGCCATTTGACGATGCCATTATACATCCGTTCGGTGATGCCGGCGCGTAGCAGGATTTCGCCCAGCAAAACAAACATCGGGATGGCGACCAGCAAAAAGTCTGTGCCGGTCTGCCAGGCCATGTCGCCAAGCGCCCGGTGAAGCGGCATCGGGCTATCGAGATATTGGAGCGTTAGGCCAAGCCAGCCGAGCGAGGCGGCGATCGGCACGGCAAGGGCGATCAGGCTGATCAGGATGAGGAGAGTTTTGGTCAGCATTGTTCTTCGACCATCCGATCAGGGCGCTTCGTCGTCGATTTGCTCGTCGATCGACTTCGTGCCAACGAGATGGTCGGCACCATCGAGATCGCCGGCAAGGCAGCGCTTGAGGGCTGCCACCAGGAGGAGTATTCCGGCGAGGACGAAAAACAACCAGCCGAGCAACCAGGGGATTTGCGGGATCGCGAGCGGCACCCGCATTGGGGTGATCGAGCGCGAGCCGTGGGTCAGCGTGTCGGCGACAAGGCCAAAGGCCATCCAGCTTGCAACGGCGGCAAAGCCGATCAGAAGCACCAGACCGATCAGGCTCAGGACGATCCGAAGCGGTCGCGGAAACAGATTGTAGAGCGCATCGACCCGTATATGCGCGCGCTCGAACAGCGCATAGGCAAAGGCACAGGTTGTCGCGACACCGAAAGCATAGCCGGAGAGTTCGTCAGCACCGCCCAGGCTCATATTGAAGATTTTTCGCATGAACACTTCAATCGTGACCAGAATAGCGGAGAGAAGAATCAGGCTGCCACCGATCCAGACCAGGACATGGCTAAAGCTGCGAGCACCCTTCAGTGCGCGATCAATCATGGTTCAAACCTCGAAAGCGGGAACCCCAGCCCGAGACCAGGGCTCCCGATCAACATCAGGCTATTGAGCGGCTGCCTTCATGCCGAGAACCTTACCGACGGTCTCGTTCCAGTTAGCAGCGCAATCCTCACCGCAACGATCGGCCCAGCGCGCCAGGACAACGTCATTCGCGATCTGATCACGGATTTCGAGATCGGCGTCGGAGGGTGCCACCAGCGTCATGGCACCGGGCTCACCAATCGCACATTCACCACCGGTGATGCAGCTGATCGCGACCTCATCCTCGGTCGCCGTCTCGGTCCACATCTCGTCGTTCAGTGTGGCGATTTCAGCGCTTAGCAGCTCCTGCTGTTCCGCGGACATGGCGTTCCACTTGTCCATGTTCATGGCGCCGAAGGCGAGGCCCCAGCCGACACGAAGCGTATAGGCATGGGTCGCGACCTGATGCCAGTTCGCCTTGTAGGCCGACATCGTCCCGGTGATACCGCAATCAGCAACACCCTTTTCGAGCGCAGGGATGACCTCGGCAAAGGGGATGGTGACGGACGTACCACCAGCACCTTCGACAAAGTCACCGAGCGAGGTCGCATACACACGGATTTTTTTGCCGTTCAGATCGTCGATGCCGTTGATCTCGGCATTGCACCACAACGTCTGGCTCGGAAACGGATAGAGCATCAAAAGCTTGGCGTTATAGATCTCGGCAAAGGACTCGTCGAGGGTTGGGAAATAGGCATCGGCGACCTTCCGCTGGGTCTCGATATCCTGGGTCACCGATGAGAGATCAGCACCTTCAAACACCGCATTCTCTGCCGCGACATAGCCTGGCAGGCCAAAGGCAAAATCAAAGACACCGTTCTTGACCAGGCGCATGATTTCGAAGCCCTTCAGACCAAGCTCAGTTTGCGGCTTGATCTCGCCGATGATCTGACCGTCGGACGCTGTGGCAATGCGTTCGTTCCAAAACGGCCCTTCATGCTTTTGATAGTTGGTGAGGTTGCCCCAGGTGCCGACGGCCTTGATGACCACCGGCTGATCCGAGGCCTGTGACGGCATCACGATCGCCATGGTCAGCGCTCCAGCGAGAGCAATCAGCTTACTATTCATGTTTTTTTCTCCTGCTTTCTTCGGTTTCAAGCAATCGGGACAAAGGGTGTCTCGGCAAACTCGTCGATGTCGGTGATCAGCATACATCCGGGTTTGTGGGTGATGCAGATCGGCGGTTTGGCCTGGCGAATAGCGTTTTGAGGCGTGACGCCACAAGCCCAGAAAACCGGCGTTCGGTCGCAATGAGTTAGAGGCGGGTCGCCCCATTCGGGCGCATTGAGATTGGCGATGCCGATCGCTTCAGGATCGCCCACATGAACCGGCGCGCCATGGGCAAGGGGGTATTTTTTCGAGATACTGACGGCATCCGTCACCCTGTCATTGGCGATCGGCCGCATCGAGACGACCATGCCGCCTCTAAACGGCCCGGCCACCCTCGTCTCGATCGATGTCCTATACATGGCAACGGTCCGATCAGCCTCGATGTGATCGAGCGGCATGCCCGCTGCCATCAAGGCGCGCTCGAAGGTAAACGAACAACCGAGCGCAAAAGCGACAAAGTCGTTCTGCCAAAGATCGGTCAGGTCGGATCGGCTCTCGACGAGATCACCGTGTCGGTAAATGTTGTATGCCGGCAGATCGACACGAACATCGATCTCCGTGCCGAGCGTTCGAAAATAGGGATCACCCGTTTCCGTGACACCGACGAGCGGACAAGGCTTGGGATTGCGCTGGCAATAGCGCATGAAATCCAGCGCATAGCTTTCCGGCAGGATCACTAGATTGGCCTGCAGCCTTCCCGGCGCGAGACCTGCCGTGTGACCACAGAGCATGCCCTGGCGGATCAAGCTGCGGACGCCCCCTGGATCGGCTGGCATGGCAGCGTCTGATGTTGCAACGTCTTTCATCATTGACGTCTTGCCTCCTCTGAATGATCAGGCTGTCAGATCAATATGATCCGGTCAAATCGCAATTTTTTGCTATTATTGATCAACTATTTTTATCACAAGCCTCGCGTGCCACCTCCTCTGCGATGATCGCTGCCCTCTCGACGACGACGCTGCCGGGGCCGGATAGATAGGATGCCGTGAAGCCGAGGGCGTTCGGCTGCCAGCCCGGATCAAATTCGACAAGCCGTCCCCCCACCATCTCGGATCTCGCCAGGGCCTCGGGCAATGCGCCGACACCAAGGCCGGCCGCCACCAGTCGAAAACAGGCTGAAAGCGAGGATGATGGAAAGAGAACCACCTCGGGCCCGTAACGATCGTGCAGCACGCGTTTTAGCTCTCTGTAGGGTCTGGTGTTGCGCGCGTAAGTGACAACGGGCGTCGACAGAAAGAGCTCCTCAGGTTTTTTCTGTAGATCAGCACCCGCCGCGCCGTACCAACGCAGGGGAAATTCGGGCAGCATGACGTTGTCGACCGTATATTCCGAGACCGGCCCCATGAGGATGGCGAGGTCGACTGAGCGGCTGAGCAGGGCTTCACGCAGGTTCGATGATACATCGACGACGATCTCGATCTGAAGCCTAGGAAACGTCCCTCTCAAGGCTGTAATCAAGTTTGGCAGCCATGTCTGGACAACCGTTTCCGACGCCCCGATGCAAAGGCTCTCGCCGATCCCCTTTGGATCGGCAACCTCGCGGTGGATGAGATCGTCAAGCTGAAGACATTGCTCAGCATAGCGTAAAAGGCGCCGGCCTCGCCTGGTGAGCGGCATGCCTTGCGCCGCACGATCGAAGAGCTGGACCGACAGCATGTCCTCGAGATTCTTTATTCTGGCGGTTACCGCAGGCTGCGAAAGGTTCATCCGTTCAGCAGCACGTCGCACCCCGCCTGACGTGACGACCATCCAAAAAGCATAGAGCTGCTCAACGTTGATACGCATCTATCCCTCTTGGGTTAAATTCACGCAGCGCCACTGTGTTATAGAACATCGGTTAGTCCAACCCGATAGGTCAATGTCGGCATTGTCGATTGCGATGAAGGCGCTGCAGCGTCCCAAGGGATATTCCAGCTCATGATGACGCACATCAACTTTAAGGGGAATGCCATTGGCTCATTTTCTGTTCAGCGAGTGCCACGGATGTCTTGAATGGGCACGAAGCCGAAGCCTGCCTTGTGGCCACCACATCCCTGAAAGCCGGCATCCGCCTGCCGTCGCCATTGCCTTAAGGTGATCCCAAACCGCCGCTAGAGGTTTTCCTGTAGCAAGTAAGCTCAAGTTGAGAAAGACACAGCTGTAAACCGTACGTGCTCATGCTGCCAACTCTGCCCAGAACACGACGAGCGTGGCGCAATCGATCGGCATCGACGGGTTTGAATAGATCATGCGCGAATGGGCCCCCTTGTCGCCGAACACAGTGTTCACCAGATGCGATGCCCCATTGAGCGCGCGCGGCATGTCAGTAAAATCCAATGTCGCGCAGCCGGTCCCCTCCAGTCGATGGATGCGGGCAATCCTTGACAGGTCACCCGTGATCGACTTTAGCAGCGAGAGCCCATTGAGCGCTGACAGTTGAAATGCCGCATATCCTTGTTCGACGGTCAGGCTTTCGCCCATGCGCCCGGTGAACTTCAGATCGCCGTCGACCCAGGGCAACATGCCAGAGGTGTAGATGATGTTGCCGATCTGCGTGTGGGTCACGTAGTCGGCCACCGCCTCGGGAACTGGCGGCAGGGTCAGCCCTAGCGCCGAAAGGCGCTCTTCCGGCGTGGTCCCGGCGACGTCCTTGAGTTGCATTCACTCCTCCCTATGCTGCGATTTTATCACTTGTCCTCGTCGTGATGCTGAGGTTCACATGGCTGAGGCGCTGATGGCGCGTAGCCCTAGCTCGGGTATGGGGCGAGCCAGTCTCAGCGCGTCCCCCAAGGGTCAAAACGTTTCGACGATAACCCTGCCCTTGGCAGCACGTCGACCTTGTCTCCCCCGCCGCAGTGCATTTTCTCGTCAGCCGGCTTGGCCGACACGGCCTTCGCGACGACCAGCGCGCCAGGCCCTTTCTCTGCTTTCGGCCCTCTAGCACGCCAGCGCTCACGTCCAACGCTGGCACATTTGAGAAGCAAGCATTGCTGCCGCTTCCGGGTGCAGAAGCAGACACTGGAGCACGGTCGCTAAATTCCGCTGTTAGACCCAACTCGGACATGAGCGCGCAAGAAAACAAACGGCAAATGCTTATCGCTTGCGCTCTTCGTCAGCCTCAAAATCGATGAACCTTCCGAAATTGCCGATTCGGCGCATCTTCTAAGGGTATCCTCCAGATGACTGAACGACTCACTCAATAATCCAACTCTCTGGCATGATGACCAACGATCAAAGTGCCTCAAACTTGGCCGTCACTGTATAGACTCTCCACATATTAGCGTGTTCTCATGGAAGCTCTCTTGGAAGAGGAAACGATGTCGATCTGTGGCTGCTGCGATGGCCAGAATGCTGAGCGCGAAGAGATGGGCCGAAAGCACTCGATAACTTCGCGCAGCGCCTCGACTACATTCCTAGCGCGGTCCGCGACGGTATGGACGATATGCTGACCTGCGCCCATCTTGGCGCGCTCGAGAGTCTCCGTCGCTCCTTGGTGAGCGTCAATCAAATCGAGAACCTGACCGGCCAGATCCGCAAACACCGCGAGAAAGTCCGTCGTTGGCGAGATGCCCGCTTGGTCGAGCGCAGGATGGTGAGCCCTATGATCGAGGCCAAAATGGGCATGCACCGTCTGCACGGCTACAAAAACTTGTCGATCCTGCGGGCCGCCCTCCGCCACCATGATCAGGACGTTCTTTATTCCAGACGGGCGCGGAGGCAGTGCGCGCCAAAAACCAGTCAAACATACCACGAGAAGCTAGCAAGACCTTGTTGGTCGACGAGTAGTTCTAAGGGGCTCTGAGATGGCTATCGAGCACAATGCATCCAGCGGAGTCAGTTCCACAATGGATGACATGTCCTCCAAAGTGGTACGGATAGCCGGGGGCGTTAATACCGTTGTGATCCCCACCATATTATGCGTGGTTTTGCTTTCATTTTTTTCAGATAAATTTATGACGCTCGAGAACCAGCTTAATATTCTTCGCTCAGCATCAGTCGCGATGATTGTCGGTGTCGGGCAGGTATTTGTAATTTCAGCGCGGCAGATTGACCTGAGCGTCGGCTCGGTGCTCGGCCTTGTCGCGTGTCTGACCGGATATTTGGTGCTTGAGGGTTATCCCCTGATCGTATGCTTCACATTTGCGATCATTGCTGGACTGCTCTTCGGCCTATTGAATGGTTTGATTGTCGGATATCTCCGTGTGCCGGCACTTCTTGCCACGCTAGGAACATTGGTGTTGTTGCGCGGGACAGTGCAGCAATTGATGTATGGCACCTATCACGTGAGGTTCCCTCCGCCGTTTGTCGAGATCGGACAAGGCGAGACAGTCGGTGTGCCAAATCTTATTTGGGTGGCACTTGCGACAGTACTCATAGGCCATTTTGTTCTAACACGACTTCAATACGGGCGTTACATCCTGGCAATCGGCGGCAATCCAGAAGCGGCACGCATTGCAGGTATTAAAGTTCGCCGCCTGATAATAATCAGCTTTGTTGTTCAAGCATTTCTCGTTGCCATCGCAGCGTTTCTTCTCATGGGGCGGATGAACAGTGCTCACCCAACATTGGGCCAAGGGCTGGAACTACATATCATTGCTGGTGTGATCCTTGGCGGGACAAGCTTGTTTGGCGGTGTCGGAAAAATCTGGGGAATGGCTTTTGCGATGTATCTGATCGCCGTCCTTGAGAACGGTCTTCTGCTCGCGGGCGCCGGATTTTTCTGGCAGCAAATTCTCCTTGGCATTTTGTTGATCACGTCCGTTGCGATTCAGGTCAACAGAGCACGCCAAGGAAAAGATGACACCGGGTAAAAAGGGAGGATCAAGCTGGAAAACATGAATTCAGAAGTTTGTATATGACAAAATATCTGCAGGGAGGAAGACAATGAAGACCAAACAGATAGGTGGGGCCATCCCTCTTATTGCATCGTTGATGATATCCTGTGCGCCAGTATTGGCCGAGACAAGCATTTCTTATGTGAGTCCCAACGCCGACGTTACAACGGGTCCAGGGCAAACGCTCATTGGCGTTAAAGAAGGCCTGGATAAAATGGGGTCTGATTTCAAATTCTTCAGTGCCGTGCCGCCTTCTCACAACGACCCGGCCGCCTATGACCGTATCCTGGCGGATCAGGTCGTTCTTGAACCCGATTATCTAATGGTGACGCCGGCAACAAGTATGGAAGATATCTATGATCGGCTAAACGAAGTCGCTGCAAAAGGTTCTAAACTTATCGTATTCGCGCCGCCCATCGGACTTGATGAACATCCCATAGACCCACTTGCATTCATCATTGTGCCCGAAGATGAGATGGGGCGCATGGCTGGCAGGGACATCGCAAAAAAGGCCTGCGATGAAAAGCGAAATCCGGTAAATCTCGCAATGTTCCATGGCATCCCCACCAGCGAGATCGGTAAACTGAGAAGTGCTGGCTTTATGGAGGCGGTCACGGCCGGTCTGAAGGCGTGTGACATAACCCTTAACGTGGTACGTGAAGAGTTCACCAATTTTAGCCGGGAGCTCGCCTTCAGAACGATCGAGCCTGTCATGACTGCGCATTCTGAAATTAACGTGGTTTTCGGAGCGAATAGCAATACAGCTTTGGGTGTCATGGAAGGTTTGCAGGCAATTGGCTTAAATCCGGGCGCGGATGGCATTTGGATTGCTGGACAGGGTGGGCAGCTCGATGAGCTTGCGGCTGTTTGCCGTGGCGAAATTATGACCGTGCCATTTAGAGACCCTCGCAAGATGTCAGACATTGCGCTTGAGGTCGTCAAATTGGACCTGGAAGGAAAAAGCTCCCAAATTAAGGACGTGTATCAGACACAATTGGTGCCTATCACCACCTGTGATCAGATCTTTGAGACAGTCCCACGCGCGATGCTCGAATCAAAGGGCTTTAAGCCGCTAATTCCAGAATCCCTTTGGCAGGATTGAAGTCCAATTGCCGTCAATGCGTCGCTCCATGGATGGAGCGGCGCATCCTCCACGACAGCGTTCCATAATTGGAGAGCGCGATGACGAGATCGCCTACGTTGGAACTTAGCGATATTGTAAAGCACTTCGGTGCGATTAAGGCTGTAGACGGTGTGTCGATGTCGATCATGCCAGGAGAATGTGTTGGATTGGTTGGAGACAACGGCGCGGGTAAATCCACATTGGTTAAAGTGATTTCAGGTTTCCACTCGCCAACATCCGGAGATGTACGCGTCGATGGTAAGCAGGTTACTTTCCATTCTCCGTCTGATTCAAGAGCCAGCAAGATCGAAACGGTTTATCAGAACCTTGCATTGGTTGATCAACTAGATGCTGCAGCAAACTTTTTCCTGGGCAGAGAAATATTCTCGAATTGGGGCAATGCCATAGGCTATCTTTCAAAAGCAAGAATGAGGGAAAAAGCCGCAGCTGAGTTAAAACGTATTGGCGTCAGTATCCCAAGCATGGAGATCCCGGTTAGTCAGATGTCGGGTGGCCAACGGCAAGGGATCGCAATGGCCCGCAGCGTGTTTTGGGGTAGTAAATGCCTTATTCTAGACGAACCAACAGCTGCCCTTGGTGTTAAAGAAACAAGTGGCATAGTCTCTCAAATTGAAAAAGTGATTAAGTCCGGAGTATCCGTCCTTTTTGTAGCTCACGACATCGACCTTATTAAGGAGATTTGTAGTAGAATTGTTGTTTTACGGCATGGAAAAGTTTGGTCCGAATTAAATGCCGCTGACATATCCACTGAAGATATCGTGCATCATATTACCGGCACGAAGAAAAACTAGGATCAAATATTTTTTGCATGGCGTGTATTATGTGTACTAAGAGTCTATCCGAAAAGTTCTCATTGAATTTCATGTGGTTGCTAGTCTCCTGGCGAGAACCTGGATGATGGCGACGACAACGTCCGCCAAATGGATCGTAACGAAGCATGTGGCGAATGACCGTTCCTGGTAGATTTCGTTGAAAGAGTCGGGAGCTGCCCTGACAGGCGGATTCAGTGAGAATACATTTCTAAGAAAGATCATTGCACGAAAATGATTTCTAAAAAACATCTGTAAGTGAAATTTGAATCTACGTTAAGACAGCCAACTCGCGCCTGCCCGACTTTATCAACAAAATCGGCACTGAGCGCGAATTGACCTTGCGGCAGGAAACGGAGCGAAAGCGCTCCTTGCCGAAGGGGTGCTGGTGGCACAAGGTGACCCAAACGGGAGGGGGGCATCGAACCATGGCATTTGGCAATGCGCTCGTGGGCACTTCGCGAGGTCGAGATAGGTCTCTGAAATCGGGTCAGCGCCCTCGACGGGTCATGATCCGACCGCAGCGCTGACACTCGATGCGTTGAACCGGGCCGCCGACACCAAAGCCCATTATCACCTCAATCACCCGCAAATCATGAAACCCAAACCAGCAAAGAACCAGTCCTACCCGCCGTCTGAGGGGCTTCGGCCACCCTCGGTCCTCATCGGGATCAGAGTTCGGCATGATGGCAACGGCTATTAGCTCTTCTTGCCGGTGATCGCCATAAAGGGTGCCGGCACGCGTTTGACCTCCTTGCTATGGCAATGACGACATGGCGGTTTGGCAGTCTCATGTTCGACCATAGTCTCGATCCGCTCAAAGGTCTCGCCACACGGTTCACAGCGTTAAACGTAGGTGGGCATTAGTCTCACTTCCCCCTGAAAAAGGTCGGTCCCTACCGACATTCTTTATCCAAACGGCCTCTCCTGTTCGACCATGGGGTCACTCAGCGACCGACATTCCGGCGTTAAGCCCCTTATAAGAACCGTCCGTGCACATATGGCTAATCTAGTGGCATGCACAGCGGCCGGGCGCTCCTGAAGCACGTCGACATCTTACAACAGATGGGATCAAGCATGCCAAACTGAAGTCGGGTGGCCAATGCTCGAAATCAAGATCATCTGCGTACGCCACCATGGTATTGTCCACTACCAAATCATGATTTGTAAGCGGCCAGCGACAACTTGGTCGCTGGCCGACATGGGTTTCATGACGTTGGCGGAGTTTGATTCGTTTGCTCGCGGGATCGGCGATTCAATTCCGATTGACTAGCGGGTTCCAGGCTGATGCCTGCTCATTGTGGTGGCGAGTTGGCACGGTCCGGAAGAAGCGGTCGTTCCTGCATACCGAAGAGCAGCGGGCCTTAGCAGAGCCGCAAGATGGTCTCAGAATGTCCTTGACCGCAGCTATCCTTGGACGAATCGCGAGCTATTGCGCCGGAGATTCCTTTTCGTCGGCACCTTGCTCTTGCGGCGCTGGCTCCGGCTCGGCCCCGCCACCAAACCATCCCGCAGCATAGCCGATCACCAAGATGACGATCACAGCGCCAATAATGTACCAAAGCCGTTTGTCTTTTTGCAACGCCTTCCCCCCTTCGTTGTCTTCGACCGTCGTTCCTGACGTGTCTTTCATTACACAACAAGCTTGATGGGCTACGATGGATAAAGCAAGGATGAGGGTGTCGGCTTGTGGCATGACCCGGTCACTAAGCATATGGATGAAATGTGCGCGAGAGCGGTCATTCGGAGTGCGTTCCGGCCAGTGCGACAGCTTGAGAACTCATTGTGGACAGCTCGAGCACAGCGCTAGATTCCGCGTCTGACCCAAATCAGGCATTCGACGCCGCCGGCAACTACAGCAATCATCTTAATCCAAAATTGAGTTTTGGGATCTATGGTTTTGCCTAATTTATATTGGGCAGAGCGTATTAAGCCTAGTTGCTGGAAATCGCCCTTCCACCTGAGCGACGCTCGAATGGAGATAGTGATTTGCAGGGAATCTTGGGTCTTTCCAGGCTGAAATTGGCAAGGAAACTTCCGTTAGCGATTGTTGGCGTGAGCATGTGCATGGCCATCGGAATCGCGCTTGTCGGCTATGTTACCAGCGCTACGGCGTTGAAGACATCGAACAGCAATCGCCTGCAGTCCATCCTGGAAGGCCGGGGGATTGAATTGCAGGGGTATCTCGCCAGCATTCAACAGGACCTGCGATTCGTCGCCAGCAACCCGACCACCGGACAGGCAATCCAGGATTTCGCCGACGCCTGGCAGCAACTTGGGAGTGATCCGACCAGCATATTGCAGCGGCTCTATATCGAAGAAAANNCCCCACCCGACCGGGCAGAAAGAAAACCTAGATGCCGCCGCCGACGGATCGGCCTATAGCCATTTCCATGCTGACTATCATCCATGGTTTCGGGAGTTCCTGCGCGAGCGCGGCTATTATGATGTTTTCCTTTTCGATTCCGACGGCAACCTCGTTTATACCGTCTTTAAAGAGCTGGACTACGCAACCAACCTACTGCATGACCGCTGGAGCAATACCGACCTCGGCAACGCCTTTAGAGCAGCGCGTGATAACCCAACCGTAGCTCATCAGACTTTTTTCGACTTTAGCCCCTACAAGCCAAGCAACGATGTCCCGGCAAGCTTCATTTCCACGCCTGTGCTGGATGAACGTGGTCAATTTATCGGCGCCCTTGTGTTTCAGATGCCGATTGATCGGTTGAATGAGGTCATGCAGGCAGCATCCGGCCTTGGCAAAACCGGCGAAATCTTCATTGTTGGCAACGACCATCTTCGGCGGAGCGACTCCCGATTCACAACGGAATCATTAATCCTCAAACAAAAGGTCGAAAACCCGGCCATCGAGCAAGCTCTCGCTGGTAAGGTTGGCATCTACGAAGGAGTAGGGATTTCGGGTGAGGCCGCCGTGACGGCGTATCAACCTCTCGAATTCGCTGGCATCCGATGGGCTTTGGCGGTTGAGGTCACTGCCGCCGAACTGGATGCGCCAGTCAACGATCTTCGCAATCGTTTCTTGGTGACAGGTTTGCTCTTCGTAGGCCTATGTGGGCTTGCCGGAACGATTGTCAGCCGTACGGTGACCCATCCGCTAAGTGCTATGAAGGCAGCAGTTGACGATCTGGTTTCCGGTAAGACAGAGAGTGTTCCTGGGACGGAGCGTGTTGATGAGATTGGTGATCTGGCCAGGGCATTTGGCTCGTTCGCCAAACAAGGGACCGCAGCAACAAGGATCAAACTTGCTTTGGATACAGCAGACGTGCCGGTGATGGTGACCGATATGCGTGATGACATCGCCTATGCCAACAGCCGCCTGCTTGATATGTTTCGCGCAGCGGAAGCTGATATCAAGAGAGATACGCCGTCATTCCGCGCGGACGGGATGATCGGCACCAAACTCGATGCTTTCATCAAGAACCTCGGGCATCAAAGCGGCATGCCCGCGCAGATCGATGGTACTCATAATGCCCAGCTCAAAGTGGGCGGCTATGACTTTGCTTTCATAACAAACCCTGTTACCGACACCGATGGCCAACGCCTCGGTGCCGTGGTCGAATGGCGCGATCTTACCGAAGAACTGCGACTACAAGGTTCCATCGATCAGGTGTTGGCAGCTGCTAATGAAGGTGACTTCTCCAAGCGTATCGACGCTGCCAGCATGCAAGGCACGATGGCCAAGCTGGCGAGTGGCATCAACCAACTGAACCAGCTAGTGGAGGGGGCTACCCTGGATCTTGCGAAAATGTTCGCCAGCATGGCGGAGGGGGATCTCACAAAGCAGATTACAGCAGACTATCAAGGCTCGCTTGGCGAACTGAAGGATAGCGCCAACCGTACGGCTAGCCAGTTGGCAAGAATCGTGGACCAGGTCCAGACGTCGACCAACGAGGTCAAAGATGCGGCCGCTGAGATCTCCAGCGGTACCAGCGATCTGGCGGAGCGTACTGAGCAAGCCGCCTCGAATCTTGAAGAGACAGCCGCCGCGACCGAGCAAATGTCAGCTACTGTCAAGCAGAATGCTGAAAGTGCTAAGAACGCTAGCCAACTTGCCGAAATAGCTAATCAAACCGCCAGCAAGGGCGGTGCAGTGGTCAATCAAGCTGTGAGCGCGATGAGTGGCATCGAGGAGTCGGCGCAGAAGATTACCGACATCATCGGTGTCATCGACGAGATTGCCTTCCAAACCAACCTGCTGGCACTCAATGCCAGCGTCGAGGCGGCGCGCGCCGGTGAGGCGGGCAAGGGTTTTGCTGTGGTCGCCCAGGAGGTCCGCCAGCTGGCCCAACGCTCGGCCCAGGCAGCCTCCGACATCAAGATCCTGATCCAGGACAGCAACGGGCAGGTCAAGGACGGCGCGCAGCTGGTCAATCAGGCAGGTGAGGCTTTGGGTGACATTGTCGACTCCATCGGCAAGGTCACCGGTATCGTCCGAGACATTTCCAGTGCCTCCCAGGAGCAGGCCTCCGGGGTGCAGGAGATCAATAGCTCGATCAACAGCATGGACCAGATGACCCAGCAGAACTCGGCCTTGGTCGAGGAGAGCACGGCGGCGGCGCGCGCCATGAGCGACGAGGCCAGCAAGCTTGGCAAGCTCATGGCCTTCTTCAAGCTCGATGGCATCGCCACATCGGCCCTTCACCCATCATCTGCGACGAGGCTGCCGACAGCGTCAAGATCTGCCCCTCCCGCACCAAAGGCCGAGCCACCGAGTTTGCCCTCCATGGCAGCTGCCAGCGACGATGGCTGGAACGAGTTCTGACGATAGCCGTCGAACACCGTTTGGGCCCAACTCTGATTTAGCCCTCGTGGCCGGTGTTGGCAGAAGCCCGAACGAGCCTTCCTGCAGCTTACCGCCAGTAAACCGAAACGGCGGCCTCATCAAGGCAAGCACGGCTCCAGTGTTGAGCTAAAACTCCCTAGCCCCATGCAAAATAATAATTAATCGAAGCGACAAAACATAATTCGCGTATGCCTCAAGCGCGCATCTGGTGCATATCGGAATCTCAGATCCGTGCTTGTCAGTTTGACCGTGCTCCGGATCCGCAAGTCCTTCCTCGCGGATGCCGGGGCAGCCGATGACGTAGGCTGATTGTGCGAAAGGTCGTCGAGGACTAAGCCCGCTCTTTGGTCAGTGCGTCGATTTTCTTGCCATGCTGCCGCAGCGTCTTCTGGACTTCTGCGAGCTTGCCTTCGAGCTGCATGACCTGGCCTTGGCCGGCGAAGTCGTTGTCGACGACGTCGCGTATGGCCTGGCGCTCTTCTGAGGCGGCCTTGAAGCCCTCACGCATCTCTGCCCGCATGTCGTGCACGAGGCGGAACACGTCGGAGATAGTGGCGTTTTCTGGGTCTCTCTCAGTCATGGCGTCATGATACACCGGGAAAAGTAAATTTTGAAGCGTCGACATTATTCTCGCTTGCCCTGTTGCCGATCGCAAAACGCATGGTTGAGGCTGAATCGTGCCATTAACTGCCTTGACCAAAGAGCAACAAAATGGTTGCGGTTTCCTCTGGAAATGCTAAACCAAAGAGCAACCAGGAGGTTGCCCTTATGGCTAATCGCATCATCAAGACAATAGAATTGAAAGCAACAGTATCTCGGGTGTGGCGCGCACTTGCTGACCATACCGAGTTTGGGCAGTGGTTCCGCGTCAAGTTGGACGGCCCCTTCAAGCCTGGAGCTGTCTCAACCGGCAAGATGACCTGTCCAGGCTATGAGCACTATCCCTGGCTCGCTGTCGTAGAGCGCATGGAGCATGAGCGGTTGTTCTCATTCAGGTGGCATGATTTTGATGAGAGTTCGGGCGTCGATATTTCCGAGCAGCCGACGACACTGGTCGAGTTTCGGCTCGAGCCGATATCTGATGGGACACGCTTGACCATTACAGAGAGTGGTTTCGAATCAATCCCCGATCCCCGCCGCCTCGAGGTTTTCCGTGACAATACTGAAGGCTGGGACCTGCAAGCTAACGGTATCGCCACCCATGTCGCATCATCCTCGTGAACTCACGCCAGTCAGTGCCGCGCCTTTATTTGCGGCGCTTGGCGATGTCACCCGCCTAAACCTGTTATCTCGCCTCTGCAACGGACAACCGCAGTCGATCGCTCAACTAACGCATGGTACGGGACTTTCTCGACAAGGGGTGAGGAAGCACCTAGCAGTCTTGGAGCAAGGTCGTCTTGTCACGAGAGAGCGCGTGGGGCGAGAAACACGATTTGTTGTTCGGTCAGGCACGTTGACGGCGGCTGGGCAGTATCTCGATCGGGCATCAAAGCAGTGGGACGATGCGATTGGAAGGCTCAAGCAGCTCGTCGAGTAGTAATAGAAACGTCGCATAACATGGAGGTCGTACAACATGACGGAAGCCGAGAAGCTCGAATTCGAAATCATGGAGATGACGCAACAGCTTGCAGCGTTACGTCGAAACGAAGGCAACGTGGAGGTTGCTGACTATACCTTCCAGACGCTTGGTGACGAAATTGGCCTCTCTGGGCTCTTCGCAAACCGGGACCGTCTGCTCGTGATCCACAATATGGGCCAGGGCTGCCGTTATTGCACGCTATGGGCGGACGGGATCAATGGCGTGTTGAAGCACTTGGAAGATGCGATGGCCGTCGCGCTCGTATCGAAAGATTCGCCTGAGATCCAGAGGCACATGGCTCTCGATCGCGGTTGGACGTTTAGGATGGCGTCCCATGGTGGTGGTCGTTATATGGCCGAACAGTGCGCCATGGGGGAACATGCCAATTATCCGGGTGCAGCCGTTTATCAACGCAAGGATGGCAAGATCGTGCGTCGCGGTCGCACGGCATTCGGTCCGGGCGATCTCTATTCTCCGGTCTGGCATTTTCTCGGTCTGGCCGGTTTGGGCGTGTCAGATTGGACACCACAATTCCATTATTGGTGCCGACCCGAAAAGCTCGATGACGGCGGCGACAATATCAGGGGCTAAAATGTCGATGTTGGGGTCTAGGCATGCTCTATACAGCAGAAACACCGGGCGAGTATATCGATCAACTAGAGGACGATTGGCGACGGCGTAAATTGCTAGAATTGAGGCAGATAATTAAGGAAAATGGCCCCGCTCTCGTCGAGAGAATTCACTACAAAATGCTGTGTTACGGAGATACGGGCACTGCTGTCTTCCACCTCAATGCACAAAAGAACTATGTCAGCCTCTACGTCGGGAACGCGTCAAAAATTGACCCAGATGGCAATTTGTTAGCCGGACTCAACAGAGGCAAGAGTTGCATTCGATTTCGGCGATCGGACGACATCTCCAAGACACAGATCGACAAATTCATCGTACGCGCGATTCACCTTTGGGAACGGGGTAGTGACGCAGGCTGTTAGATGACTGGATTTTGGCCACCACATGGCAAGCCCAAGGCTTCATCGTTGCTCATTTCGGCATGGGGCTTCGGATCGGTTTGGAGAAGGGCGACCCATCGAAGTTCGTCGGCGAGGTCAAAAACTTGGCACAGCGAGCGATGTGCTTTCCAACCCTGAAAGAGGAGTAGCCATAATGAGAAATCTCGCTGTGTTGACTTTCTTGACCCTCGACGGCGTCATGCAGGCGCCCGGCCACCCCGAGGAAGATCCTTCGGGTGGTTTCATCCACGGCGGCTGGTCTGTCAACTCTTGGGGCGAGGTGATGGCGCAGGTCATGGAGGAGGCGATGGCGGCTCCCTATGACCTTCTACTTGGCCGAAAGACCTATGAGAGCTTCGCAGCCTATTGGCCACAGGTCGACAACGACCCAGCTGCCGACAAACTCAACAACGCAACCAAATTCGTTGCGACATCTACCTTGAGCAAGCTCGAGTGGAAAAACTCCATACGCATCACAGGAGACATCGCGGCGGAGGTCTCTCGACTCAAGGATCAAGATGGTCCCTTGCTACAAGTTCACGGCAGCTGGCAGCTGATCCAGACCCTCCTTTCCCATGAGCTTATCGATGAGTTCCGATTATGGACCTTTCCTCTCGTGGTTGGCCCTGGGAAACGCTTGTTTGGCCAGGAGACCGTACCGACAGATTTGACGCTCATAAAAACGAAAACTACCTCGAATGGCGTGATGATGAGCATCTACAGGCGCTCGGGCACGTCACGGCAGCAAAGTTAAATCGGTCGAGATCGACCGTTGATCTATACATCAATCAGCCAGGTTTAGTCCCAAGTATTAATCACCTCTGAACACCTTCGAAGTGACGGTGGGCGCAACACACTTTCTCACCCGAACGATCGAACGGGTGAGCGCCGAGATGAACCTGCACGTGCTCGCCTACAATATGAAACGGATGATCAAGATCATGGGCATTAGACCGCTCTTGGAGGCCATCCGGGCCTATGAAGAGGCTTTGACGGCGTTCTTACGGTCCATCATGGCTTCGATTCGGTAATCTCGGTAATTCTCCAGCGGCATGGTCGTTATCCGCTCCAAAAATGCCCAGAGCGACCTGCTCCAAACATGGGAGCACGACTTGAGAGCCTAAGCCTAGTCGACAACCAGAAACTCTTTTTGACACACCCTGGGCCCAAAGCGGTCACAAAGTTAGTGGCAAAGCTCCCCTAAAGCGCAACGAGACCAGGTATCGCGCGAGGATCAAAGAGGGCAGCGAAGTCACTGCCCTCTTCACCTCTGAGTAGACCGTTTTCGAGCACAGAACGGCATGCACCGCAACACGGTCTAGTTGAGAACCAAGTTCTCAAGCTCTGACATGATGGATTGATTGCTCGTTCCGACCAAAAGTTCGCTCCCCCAGAGCCTCAGCAACTCCTCGTTGTCTTCGAACAGCATATTGGTGAGAAGCACAATATAGCTGCCGGTTGTCGGGTAGTAGTAGACATGAGACGTCCCACCTAGCGTTGAACCGCTATGGCCAACTTTGACAAGCTTATCGTCCTTTTTGATGGTGAAGACGCCCAAGCCGAAGCCCAGGGCAAATGTACCGTCATCAAACACATAACGGGGATGTGCCACGATTCGTCGGACAGTCCTCGGGTGGAGAACCCTGCCTTCGACGACTCCTTTGATGAAGTGAAAATAGTCATGTGCGGAGGCAATGATGCCGGCATCGCCCCGGCTGCCATCGGCATAGTTGACGGCATAGTCGGTGACCTCGAGCGGCACATCGTCGTCTTCAAGGAAATAGCCTTTCACCAGACGGTCAGGCCTGGGATAGTTGGGTTCGTTCTTGTAGAAGGTTTCCTTGAGGCCCAGCTTGTTGATGATCGCCGAACTTACGACGTCGGCATGATCACCTTCGATCGCATGATCCATCACCAATGAAAGCGCTAGGGTATGCGCGCTTGAATAGGCTGCTGATGTTCCAGGCTTGAAGAGCGGTTCGTTGTCGTAGAGAAAGGCAAGCTGTTCTTCTGCAGACGGCAGGCGGCCTTCATTGGCGCGCACATAGGCTTCCAGCCCCTCCTCGTCATCGTGATCCGGCATGCCGGCGGTATGGTTCATCAGTTGCGTGATCGTTGCCTGTTGGGCGTTTGGAAGATTCTCAACGATCTCATCCGGGAGAAAGCGAGCGATCCGATCGCGCAGGCGAAAGGCGCGGTTTTCTGTCAGGTGAAGGGCGCCCACCACCGTGTACATCTTTGCCACACTTCCTGAAAATAGCACGTTGCAAGGAACCATTGGCACCTTGTTCTCGAGATCCGCGAAGCCTGAGGCACCGATCCATAAACCCTCATTCGGGGTAAAGATCGCCGCCGTGATACCGGGAAAACCGACCGAGGCATAGGCATCGAGGATGCTCTGATATTGTTCATGGTTGATATGATCTTCACCTAGGCCGACGGACGCACAGGATATGTCTTGGTCCGGCTTTGCGTTGTGGCTTTGGTCCTGCGCCGCGCTGTTTCCGGAACAGAGACAAAGGGCCAGGAGTGACGACATCACGGCGTAATATAGACGATCGGTAGGATTGGGTTTCATTGGACAAGTGTTCCGTCGTAAGTGAGGAAGTGGCGTGGCTGCGCCTTCATGGGGAACTCAGCAATGAGCCTGCTCTAGCCGACGATCTGATGACCGCGGCGGCGCATGCAGTCGACGACGATGGATTTGCGCTCGTCGCGTGCTTGCCAGGCGGTGGCGCCTGCGCCAAGAGCGCTGCCGATCAGGCCGCCAGCGATCGCGCCGCCTAGGCCGTCTTCAGTAGCGCCGAGAAGCGTGCCGACGCCTCCCGAAAGCAGAGCGTTGCTGCGCACATCGCCATTAAGATACGAACGTTCCGTTGCCAGGTTTTGGCAGGTCGAAAGGTCGAGCGAATAGGTTGTATCTTTTGGGCCATCGACGATGGGTTCATAGCGTGCAGCACTATTGCTGCATGCCACAAGGCCGAGGATGGCCGCCATCGCGACGGCTAGATTTAAGCGTGTCATGATCAATGCTCCAACGGTTGAGATCATCCGGCAACGGCAGTCGTAATGACGCCCTAGCCGTGACGTGAAGCATGATCGGGAAAGGCCGTATTGGTCGTCCGAGCTTATAGGGAAGGACGTTCGAGGATCGATTCGGACTCGCCGTTCGTTCGTTGGACGCTGCGGAATTGGGTCGGCGTCATCCCTGCGAACCGCTTGAAGGCGGCGTTGAACGTTGATTTGGAATTGAAACCTGCATCGAGCGCGATCTCCAGAACCGATGTATCCTCTCGCTCCATCAGTTTTTGTTTCACAGCCTCGATGCGGTACCGATTGACGAAATCAAAGAAATTGCAGTCAAGCTCCTGGTTGATGACTTGCGATATGTAGTTTGCGGACACGCTGGTATGGCGGGACAGGTTTGCCAAGGTCAGATTGGCGTCCAGATAGAGCCGATCATCGCGCATCGCCGCTGTGAGCTTTGCCAGGATCCGTTCACGATCGGTCTGCTCGAGGGCCGACCTTGCATATTTGGCCGTGTCGCCGCCAGGGGCCTCCTCGGCTGCGTCACCCAGCGTCTTCACGAGTGTCAGGTCTTCTTGCCGCGTAAAGACGGTTGGCTGCCTCATGGCCGATACGCCTAGGCCATAGATGATGGTCAGTTCAAGAACGGCGACAGCTATCCAGATCCAGTCGGGAATATCGAAAAGTAGTTCGGCAAAGGCTGATGGTGCATAGGTCAACCAGCTGATCGTCAGCAGTGTCAGCAGAATTCGAAGCCAGTTCAAATTCTTCTTGTCGACGTTGGAGTAGATCTGCTGGATGTGGCGGTTGTGGCGTCGAAGCAAGCGTGTGGCAACGATCAAATAGATCGTCACCTGGGCTAGGAAGAGCAGGATCGCGAAGAGCGCGCCAATAATGGCGGCGAGCGTATGCCCGACACTAACCCCAAGTTTCTCCAGATCGTCTGGTTCAAGATCATTGTTATCAATGAACAAGGCGATCGCCGCATCGTCCGGCATGAGATAGGCCGGCAGGAACAGAAGATTGGCCGCGACAAAAGGCAGAACCAGATGCCGCCAGCGCGGCCAGCCATTCCTCGGCCATGGGCCATTGATCATCTCGTCGACATAAAAATAGACGAGCGGCCCCAACAGGAGGTCAAAGGAATCGTCCAGAAGAAACAGAAATGGGGCCTCGTAGTCGAAATCCAGACTCTCGAAAAAGCCCGTTAGATAGTTGACCGCATAAATGGCAAGAAACGCGATCAGAAAACGGTTCGCAGGATTGCCCTGCCGATGCAAGCCAGCGAGGAACACCATGAAAAGCAGGCACTGAGCAAAGCCCAGCGCATCGATGATTAAGTAAGCTAGCGAACCGGGTTCCATGAAAACTGAAAACAGCTTCGTCTCACGCATCCTTGCCTGAGACTCTCAAGAAACAGATCCTACAGCGAGAAAATGCGATAAGATAGCCAAGACAGACACTTGAACCATTGACAGCTGCCACAGTGAGAGTCTCCGTGTTGGGTGCCACAATCCAGCTCCCCCGGCAAACCAATCTCGGTCATGGGAACGACGGTTGGCCGAAGCAATAAAACAGCCCGATGTCACTGCAGACATTGCCGATGCAATCGGCCAGCGTCGATGACCGCCTGTCGCTCGTGGCTGAACGATCAAATGACCGCCCTCCAGCCCTATCTCACGAGCGTGCAGCACATAAACCATCTCGCAGCAAAGCTGGAATCCGACCTTTGCTATGGCCGACGGATCTTGGAACTGATCCGCAAAGTGGCCCCTGGCAAACAAGAAATGCTACCATCCATGTCATGATCCAGTAATGACGTGCCCACCAAATCGGCGGAGCCCTCGATGACGAATGACCCAGCCACCCCATATCTCTCACTGGCCGCTGTTGCCGACGCGTTTCAAGCAGGAGTCCTGAAGCCTAGCGCAGTCGTCGAGGCTTATCTCGATCGAATTGCTCGTTTGGATTCTAAGATTGGCGCCTTTCAGATCGTCTATGCCAAGGAAGCCCGGGCTGCAGCAGAGGCTGCGGACAAGGCGATCGCTTCAGGACATCGGATTGGCCCATTCCATGGAATCCCGTTCGGTCTGAAAGACATCTGCGATCTCGAGGGGCGGGTGACAACCGGCGGCTCGCTGGCGATGAAAGACCGAGTATCGCCTGCTACCGGAACATTGACTAGGCGCCTCCTGGCGGCTGGAGGAATCGTGCTCGGTAAAACCAAGACGGTGGAATGCGCCTTCGGTGGATGGGGCACGAACCAGCACATGGGCACCCCTTGGAACCCGTGGGACCTCAAAACTCATCGTGTCCCAGGCGGCTCATCCGCTGGCTCCGCTGCAGCGCTCGCCGCGGACATGGCACTCTGCGCCGTCGGTACTGACACGGGCGGATCGGTGCGCATACCGGCCGCCTTCTGCGGTTTGACAGGCTTGAAAGTGACCGAAGGTCGGCTGCCTACAGACGGGATTATCCCACTCTCTCACACGCTTGACACGCCTGGGCCGATTGCCCGTTCGGTCGAAGACGCGATCTTGATGTTCGGGGTGATGGACGGGCAAGAGGGCTGGGCAATGGACCGCGACCGAGCCGCCGGCGAAGGCCTTTATGCGGCTCTTGAGCAGGGAATAGCCGGCCTTCGTCTCGGGAGCATGGAACCTGAATCACGAGCGGCTTGCGATTCGGATATACTGATCGCCTATGACAACGCGTTGAATTTGCTGCGAGAACTTGGCGCCCAGATCAGTATCTTTAAGGCCCCCAGAGATTACGGCGACATCGCCGACGCTAATGGCAAGCTGATTGCAGCTGAGGGTTACGCCCATCACGGCGATATGTATGAGGATCTGTCCAAACCGATGGACGAGGATGTTCGAACGCGCATGCTTGGTGGTAAAGAGCTCACCGCTTCCGACTACATTCATATTCTGCAAGATCGACGCCGCGCTCAGGAGGAGTATTACACGGCGATGCGAGGCTTTGATGCTATACTCACCCCTACCATAACGGCGGTGGCAGGACCGGTCGCCGAAGCTGATCCACTGGGGTCACCTGGTCATTTCACTCGTCCCACCAACTATCTCGGTATGTGCGCCCTCGCGCTCCCGACAGGTCTCACGCCCGCAGGCATGCCGACAAGCCTACAAATTGCCGTGCGAGGCGGCAACGAGGCAATGGCGCTGCGCATTGGTGCAGCACTTGAAGCCGCACAAGCCAAGCCGAATTGGCCAATCTTGGATCGAGTGTAGGCCGTACCGTCGTGATTTGGCACGTCAGCAAGTCGAGCCTACCCGGTACGGCCGCCGGCGCCGGATGCCCAACGTTGCTGGGCAAAGCGGACACAACTGCGAATCACGTGCCCGATTGGCCGCTTATCAGCGGTTTGCACGCCTTGGTGATCCAGCGGCTAGCGGGTGAAGATGACCCCTCGCCACAAGCTCTGATCGTGCTTGCAGGAGAAAAGGAGCCCTTCTTGCTAAATCGACCGGGTGCAGCGACTGGCTGCTATCGCAAATTTCTTCGCTAACGATCAATTCTCGCCAGAGCGAGCCCGACGCCCGATCCGAAAAAAAGAACGCCTGTCAGCTTGTGGCGAAACCGCCCTAGCTTGGCGATGACCGGCCGCGCCGTTTGGGCGGATGCAGCCCAGACGAGATCG
The DNA here is from genome assembly GCA_050633905.1 of Geminicoccales bacterium. Taxonomy (GTDB): domain Bacteria; phylum Pseudomonadota; class Alphaproteobacteria; order Geminicoccales; family Geminicoccaceae; genus JANQPX01. The sequence continues at coordinate 6,970 of JBOEHJ010000009.1, read as the reverse complement.
CCCAGGAAGATCACCGCGAGGTAGATCGCAGCGGCGATTAGCAGGGCTGAGGAACCCGATCCGGGAACCACGAACTGGGGCAAAAAGGCCGCGTTGAAGATCAGTGTTTTCGGATTGATCGTGGCTAGTAGGAGCCCTTGCCAGAAGAGCGTTCTAAGCGGTTTGCCACTTGCCTCACGCTCTTCAAGGTTCGTGATGCGCTGCCGCCATGCGCTGACGCCGAGATAGATCAAGTAGGCCACGCCAATCCATTTCAGCCAAAGGAAGGCGGAAGCCGCAAAGGCCAAGAGTGCTGCAAGCCCAAGAACGACGACCGTGAGTTGCAAGGCCACACCGATGGTCGTGCCAAGGACCGTCATCGCGCCGAAGCGAATGCCGTAGGCAAGCGTGTTCGCGACGATCAGGGCGACATTCGGGCCGGGAATGGCGACGAGAATCGCGGTGGCGCTGATGAGCGCGAATGTGAGGCCAAAGTCCATGGGAGATTCCTTTCAGGAACAAGACTACGCGGACATCAGCGAAATGTCGTCATTGTCCGCTTCCTCGCCGGTATGGCCGGTTTCGGGTGGATGCCGGCATTACCGAGCGCCGCTACCGTCTCAGTTATACCCCAAGCGGAAGTCGACCTAGATTTTGACAGCAATGATGACGCCGAGGCTCAGGTGGAAAAATCGCTCGGGCTACGCCCAAGGGCGCGACGAAACATGTAGCTGAACGCGCTTGAAGACGCGTAGCCCATAGCGAATGCGACCGAACTGACCTTTTCTCCGGCAGCAAGCCTCGAGATGGCGTGAAGGATACGAGCGTGTCGCAACCACTTTAGAGGCGGCATGCCCGTCTCGGTGACAAACAATCGTTCGATGGTCTTGCGACTGGCCGGAGCATCAGCAAGCCAGGAGTCGATCGATTCTATGTCGCCCGGATCGTCAAGCGCTGATTCGGCAAATCGGCGAATACGACGGTCCTGTGGCATAACGATCGAGAGCGACACGTCCGGGGCAGCGACAAGTTCATGACGCAGGAGATCGTGAAGCGAATCGCTGTGATCGTTCGCGCGGCACGATCCGTGGTCGGGCATGGTGCCGGCTATCAGGGCGCTCAGTAACGGCGTCATTGTCATGATGCGGCATACTGCGCCGATTTCATCGGCTTCGTCCTGGCTCACGTCAACGTAGTACATCTCGTTGTTTGATCCGTATCGCATCCAGTGCTCAACGCCCGGCGGAATCCACAACACCATTGCTGGGCTAAGCAACAGGACGCGGCCCGGCGTGCCGACGTAGATGGACCCCGAAGCAGCACAGATGAGCTGCCCGAAATCATGGGCGTGCCAATCGTAGCTCTCGCCGGATGTCGGCCCGATTGACTCCCCCAGATAGCGCGGCAAGCTCGTTTTGCTGGAATCGCTCACGGGATGATTTTTCTGGTTGGTCATGATCTTTGACGATTTCTAGATGCAAATCGACTTAGCGTCGACTGAAAGGCATATCGTTCTGACCTAGGGTGCTCAAACATTTTGGACATCAAGTCCGCAATTCTAGATCAGAGCTTGCGACCGCCATGAAAAATCGCACCCTTCTGACATGGTTCACGCTGGGCCATTTCGCCAATGACTGGTCGGTTTGCTCGCTATGGCTGATCGTGCCGTCGGTCGGCATCGTTATGGAGCTTTCGCCGGCCGAAGTCGGCTTGCTGTTCACGATCTGCAACGTTGGCAGTGCGCTTGCCTATCTTCCTGCTGGCATCCTCACCGATCACGTCTCGAACCGGGGCCGGCTGCTGGTTGCCACGTTCTGGTGGGTCGCCGTCGGTTACCTGCTGGCTTCCATGGCACCGGGATTCTGGAGCCTTGCGCTGCTGCTCGCCGTTGCCGGCATGGGCGATGCGGCGTGGCACCCGATTGCCACGGGCGTGCTTACGCGCGAAAGCAAGGGACAGCGCGCTCACGTGCTCGGCATTCATGCCATCGGTGGATCACTGGCCGAGATACTGTCGCCGCTCGCCGTCGGCTTTCTCCTCGCGTACGTCGACTGGCGCGAGGCGCTGGCACTCTCGGCGCTTCCCGCTGCGTTCATGGGCATCTGCTTCTTTTGGGTGGCGCGCGCGGTTCCGCGTGTTGAGAAGAAGTCAGTCAGCAAGCGGGACATGCTTAGCCTCCTGAACATGTGGCGGCAAGGCAACGGCCTCCGCATGGGCGTGATGATATGCCTCTATAATATGGCGCTGATGGCGCTTCTCAGCATGATCCCGCTCTATCTCGTGGACCGGCACAGCTTTGGGCCAGAGGCAGCCGGAATCGCTTTCTCGAGCATGCTGATCGTCGGTGCACTGGCGCAACCCTATGTCGGTAAGATCTCCGACATCACCGGACGTCGGCCGATCGTGATGATTGGCAATCTCATGGCCACACTCGCCAGTACGTTGTTGGTTTTCCAGCCTTCGCTCTGGATCATGATTGCCGCGATGATGGTTGCGTTCGCCGCACTGTACGCTATCCGCGCCGCCATTCTCGCGGGCGCGGTCGATCACACCGGCCACAGCGAGGGGGCGACGCTGGGTCTCGCCTTCGTGCTTATGGACGGCATCGGCGCACTGGGCGCGGTGCTTGCCGGCATTGCGGCGGGATTTTCGTGGCCTCACATGTTCGGCCTCGCTGCCGCGTTCTCCTTCGGCGCCGCGGCGTTGAGCTTCATTACGGTTTTTCGGCGCTAGGCGGTTTCCGACTGGTTACTCGACAAGGCGCGTACCTTGCGTCCTAACGCCTGAGAGGAGTCTTGAGGTCGGGCAATTCCGCCACTGCAACCATGGTATGATGGATCTTGGCACGAAGAGGAAGCGAGCCTCCGGAAGAAAACTGAGGGAAAGCGGACAGCTCGAGGGTTTGACCGATATCTCATTCGCCGGTTCTGATGGCTCTCAGAACGCTCGAGATTCCATCCACCGTGGTGACCGTGCGATCATATTCCGGCGGGCGAAGCGTGCCACCCATGAAGACATGAGGATTGCGATGGCGCATCGGCCCGGGCTGGGCCTCGAGCGCTGCGAAGTGGATCTCTATTGCGCCCGTTTCCTGAACGATTCGGGTAACATTGCGGGCACTGATGTCGCCGCCAGGCATAATCACGATGCGATCGGCAGCGCGCTTGATCAGTTCTCGGATCAAGGGAGCCCCTTCCAGAACCCCCGGTGCCTGACCGGATGTAAGAAGTCTGTCCACGCCAAGATCGACAAGGGCGTCCAGTGACGCGAACGGGTCTTTGGCCATATCAAAGGCACGGTGAAACGTGACCTTAGACGGTCGACAAAGGGTTATGAGTTCAGCGGTTCGCCCAACATCGACGCTTCCCTCGGAAGTCAGCAGGCCAAACACAAATCCCTCGACGCTGAGTTCCCTGAGCGCCGCTATGTCGTCCTTCATGGCGGCGAATTCATCATCGGAATAGAGAAAATCGCCACCTCGCGGCCTTACCATAACATGCACGCCAACGGTATCAGCGACAGCCTTCGCCTGCTTCGTCATGCCAAAAGTGGGGGTCAGTCCACCTTCCAGCAAGGCGGAACAGAGCTCGACACGTGCTGCACCGGCGGCCTTGGCCGCTCTTATACCTTCGACGGAATCGACACAAATCTCTGCAATGACTTCGGTTTGGTCCGATCCCGTCATACTTTTCATGGCTCCATCGATGCCCAAGAGAATCATCTGGCGATTTCACGTCATTGCCTGTGAAGCTGGCTGACCTGAATGCGCGAATTCTTAATTTTGGCTCATCATGCATGAATTAGGAACAGGCGATGAGATGCGACGATGCACAGTGGTTGGCCGGCTGGAGTCTCCGATCCATTCTCATCATACGCTATCGGCAGCGAACGCATGCCGGCCCCTGATGGCGCCTATGCCACGAGCGTTACGGCAGAAATATCACCGAAAGCGCCCATTCGCTGCCCATCGCTACCGACTCAAGGCGACCACTTCAACACCCAGTAGAAAACCGTTGATCAAAAGCGAAAGAGCCCATAGAGGCCGGCAAAGAGCAACAAGCTAAGGGCGATACGCCGGTAGAGCAATTCGCTGGATTTGCGGAACAGTTTGCTGCCGATCCAAGCGGCGATCATGAACGGGATCAGTAGGATGACTGCGAGCTGAACGGGCTCCCAACCGATCAGACCTCGAAACAACATCCAGGCGATCAGGGTCAGCAGCGTGATGGCAAAATAGCCAGTGAAGTTGGCGCGGTTAACTTCGGCCCTATCCTGGCTGGAAAGCAGATAGACCATGACCGGCGGATTGCCCAGGCTGGTCGAGGCCATGAGGGTGCCCGACAAAGCCCCAACGCCTAGCGTAGCCGGCAGGTGCTTGGGGCCATGATAGCGCCAACCACTCAACAGTATGATGGAGAAAACCAGTACCACAGCGGCAATGCCCCGAGCGATCAACGCCGGCTCCAGCGAGACCAACAGCCAGGTTCCCAACGGCATGAAAACGGTGGCCATCGCTCCCATGACGCCCACCACGGGCCAGTCGATGTGCCGATGGACGCTTGGCAGCAGCTGGGCAGTCACCACGATCTCCATGATGATGATGATTGCCACCGTCTGCACCGAGCCGAAAATGACAGCGAAGAAGGGCGCCATCAGCATGCCCGAACCTACGCCTGCGAATCCACGCATCAGCCCGGCAACGACAGCAATCGCCATCGCTGTCGCAAGATCCGGCGTCAGAAACTCAAATGTCAAAACCTATGCTCCGTGCCGGATCGCCCTCAGCCACCCCCTGATCCGCCATCGTCTGAGGTTAGCATTACTAACAAGTTGCCAAAAGCATGTGGCCGATGAATGGTTGTGGCACAGACCTGCTGCGAGCATTGTGGCGGGTATGCCCTCGAAAGCTGCCCTTCGCTGGCGCTCGCGGAGGCTCACTGCTGACCCAAAGCAGGCGCCAGCGGCCAACCTAGCCCGGGCATAACGCTACTGAAACGAGAACCTCGAGCCGATCTGTAATATCCCTCACCCAGGTCCGTTTAACGCTGTCCGGCTATTTGGGCAGTGTTCCTAGCCTTATCGGTGTATTGGAGATTTGTCGGTTCGATCCGATTTGCCCATACCATCAGATATTGAGCCAAGCTATGTCTCGTGGTGATGAAACTGCTCCATGATCGAGCAGAGCTTGTCCGAGATATGCTCGCTGTGCGATCGAGCTCGTCGAGATGTACAAAGTGTTCCGAGCCATGTTTGTAGAAGCGGCGAAAGTCGCTCATCGTCCAATCCTTCCAAGGATGGTTCGACCCAAGATGCCGTCGTCAGCGAGACGCAGCGACCCGATCCTTGCGATAGAATAAGCGTCAACGATGTCCTCGAATCTCATCACGACTGTCTCAGAAGCGTGTAGGTGATACCGGCAAAGGCCTCCCGACAGCTTGTTATCAGGAACGGTCTTAGCGATCCTTTTTCCAATCGCCGTCCTTGTTCCACCAGCGATGAGGGTTCTCGGAATCGTCCAGCCCTTTGGTCTGGCTGCGGAGCACGTCAATCACGGTGATGGGCGGTTCGTAGTAGGAATGGACCTTGTAGATTGCCTCGATTACCCCGTTCAGCAATCCGGTGTCGCGCGGAATGAAGAAGCGCATTTGATTGACGTCGGGACGCTGACGTGGATCGTCGGCACCGGTGGGGGCTTCCTCGGTCGGACGATAGTATTCGATACCGCCGCATATGCGATAGCCGTTGCGATCGGTCGCGCCGTACACCAACGGTGCAATCTCGGCGACGGCGTCGAAGATGCGATCCACGTCGTCGTCAGGTGCGAGGAACGCTACCTGCCACATCGGATGCATCTCGATGGGGCGGGTATCGAAGCCAGTTTGCATAATGTTTGCCATGTCGTCCCTTCCGCCATGCAGTGTTCATCGCAAATGAGATACTTGAACTTCAACAGGATATGCCTGATTAATACCTTTCAGAAGTGCGTTTTCTGAAAGTAGATATCTGATTTTCGAATGACTGAATATTCCCGTCGCCTTCCGCCGCTCAACGCGCTCGTCGCTTTCGAAGCCGCGTTTCGGCACCGTAGCTTCACGCGTGCGGCAGACGAACTGGCGCTATCGCAAGCGAGTGTCAGCCGGCGGGTACGGGAACTTGAACAGGATCTCGGCGTGCAGCTTTTCGAGCGCCGCCGGTACGACGTTGAACCGACCACTGACGGTGAGACGCTTGCCATGAGCGTGCGGCAGTCACTCGGTGAACTTGCGACGACGGCCGACCGTTTGCGTGACCGCGGGGCGGGAATCGATACCCTTACGATCTTTTCCGATCTGGCGCTCGCCAACGCACTCGTCACCCCGATCGTCGGTGATTTTCAGCGGCAAAATCCGGGCCTTCAGTTGCGCGTGCTCGCGACATCCGAGGCGATCGAGATGGCACGCGAGGCGTTCGACTTCGGCCTACAATACGGTCGAAGGGCAGAGCATGCGTTTGACATCGAACCGATCGCGGACGACGTGATTTTTCCGGTCTGCGCACCAGAATTAGCCGCGCAATTGTCGGCCTCTATCGATGCGGTTGAGCTTGCTAAGCAACGGCTGTTGCATTTTGCAGAATCGGGTCGCAACTGGACCAACTGGAAAACGTTTCTCGCAATGTCTGGCGTCAAAGTGCCGGTTCCAAATGAGGGGCTGATATTCAGCTCCCAAAATGTATGTCTTGACGTCGCGGAGCGGGGTGAGGGGATCGCACTCGGTTGGGGGCGGTCCGTGAAGCAGCGGCTGGATACCGGACGCCTCGTGCAAGTTTCAAAGATGACCATGCCGCTAGCCGGCTGTATCAATGTCTACCGCTCCAAGCGAGCGAAACCGAATCCCCTGGCTGACCGATTTCTCGATCAGATGCGAAAGTACCTCGCGTCTCCGGTATCAGAATGTGACCATTTCTGACGCTGCCTCTAAAGGCAGGAATTGGCACCAAGGGGAACCAAGCC
>JBOEHJ010000008.1:0-92313 GCA_050633905.1 Geminicoccales bacterium | reverse complement strand
CGGGTGGTTGGGCGGGAGAGAGAAGCGCGTAAACCTCATCGGGAAATTCACGAGCCAGGCTTTGGCGCTGCTAAGCCTGGATTGAAAAACATCACCTGTTCACCCGATCCGAAACCAACTGATGTGGCCATGCCACCTAATCCAAGATCCGGCGCAGACCTTCGAAGCTTTCACGATGGGTTAAATTCATATGGATCGGCGTCACCGAAACCTTGTTGTCGATGATCGCCTGTAGGTCACTGCCCGGCTCGAAGGATTTGCCGAAACTCTGCAAGCCGATCCAGACATAAGGATGCCCGCGCGGATCAAAGCGTTCCACCAAAGGTTCGCCCTCGCCTTCGCGCCGCCCCTGGAACGTCACCTGATGACCCACAACCTCGTCCGGTTCGCAATCCGGGAAATTGATATTGAACAAGAGATCATCAGCCCAGTCCGTCGGGTAGATTTTGCGGATCAGGTCCGGGGCAAATCGCTCCACCGTTGGCCACTTGATCTTACCCCGCCCGCGATGGACCTGACTAAAAGCAAAGGACTTGATCCCGAAGAGCGTGCCTTCCATCGCGCCGGCGACCGTGCCGGAATAGGTGACATCTTCCGCGAGATTAGCACCCCAATTGACACCTGAGAGCACCAGATCGATCGGCTTCTCCTTGATGATCGAACGCTTGGCGAGCAGGACACAATCGGTCGGCGTGCCATCGACGGCATGCCAGTTCGGATCGAGATCATAGCTACGAACGCGAAGCGGGCGCTGCAAGGTCAGTGAATGGGACGCCCCGCTCTGATTGGTCTCAGGCGCCACCACCCAGACATCATCACTCAACGTCTTGGCAATACGCTCCAACACCCGAAGCCCGGGCGCATTCACACCATCATCATTGGTCACCAAAATCCTGGTCGACCGGGTAAGTTCTTTTGTTACAAGTCGGGTTGGTTCAGTCATGGGGCAAGAGACGCTCTTGATCGTCGAGATAGGGGCGCAGAGCCTGTGGCACGGTCACGCTGCCATCTTCCTCCTGGTAATTTTCGAGAACCGCGATCAGCGTCCGGCCAACCGCCAGACCGGAGCCATTCAACGTATGAACAAACTCTGTCCCCTTCCCACCCTTCTCACGGTGGCGAGCTTTCATACGGCGCGCTTGGAAATCACCGCAATTGGAGCAGCTTGAGATTTCGCGATAACGTCCCTGGCCCGGCAGCCAGACCTCAAGATCATAAGTTTTCCGGGCACCGAAACCGGTATCGCCTGCTGCTAGCACCATCACTCGATAGGGCAACTCAAGTCGCTGCAGCACGGCTTCCGCGCAGGACACCATGCGCTCGTGCTCTTCTGCGGATTGCTCGGATCGGGTGATGCTGACCAACTCCACCTTGGTGAATTGATGCTGGCGGATCATTCCTTTTGTGTCTTTGCCGGCAGCACCGGCTTCGGAACGGAAACAAGGCGTGTAGGCGGTGTAGCGAAGAGGCAGGTTCTCTGCATCAAGAATTTCGTCGGCAACCAAATTGGTCAGCGCCACCTCTGCGGTCGGGATCAAAAAATGATCCGAGGTTGTCTTGAACAGATCTTCTTCGAATTTCGGCAGCTGGCCCGTGCCGTAGAGGGCATTGTCGCGCACCAGGAGCGGCACCGAGACCTCACGATAACCGTTCTCCTTGGTCTGAATATCCAGCATCAAGGACGCGATCGCCCGCTCTAGCCGTGGAAGATCGCCAAACATCGCAACGAAGCGCGAGCCGGACATCTTGGCAGCACGGCCGAAATCCATGCCGAGCTTCTCGCCGAGATCGTCATGCTCCTTCGGCGTAAACGAAAAATTCCGCTGGGAGCCCCAGCGACGGACCTCGACATTAGAGGTCTCATCGGCACCGTCGGGGACATCGTCGGCGAGTACATTCGGGATGCCGGCCAGGATGCCATCAAGCGCCGCCATCTGACCGCGAAGTTCGTCTTCGCCCGCCTGCACAGCCATCTTAAGTGCGCCGACTTCAGCCATCACTGAAGCCGCATCACCGCCGGATGCCTTGATCTTGCCGATTTCCTTGGAGAGCTGGTTGCGCTTTGCCTGCTTCTCCTGGTTAACCGTCTGAAGTGCGCGAACAGCTTCATCCAGTCTCAATATCTTTTGGGCGATCGGGGGCGCATTTCGACGCTGAAGCGCCTGGTCGAGCGCATCGGGGTGGTCACGCAACCATTTGAGGTCGAGCACGATTTTTTCACACAATCTGAAGGTTGACAGCCAGTTGACGACAAAACGTCAAACGGAGGTATAGACGCTTCGCTAGGGAGTAGACAACTCAGAAGGCCGGGTTATTGCGAAATGGTAAGCACCATCGGGTCTTACGTCGGGTTAACCAGGCCTTTACCCCACAAGATCACATGGACCGGGAACGTTCTCATCAGGATTTCGCTAACAGAGACTTAACATCCAGATCGATCGAACGTTGCGCCCAGGACATGCGCGCGTTTACGGGGCAACTGAACAACCACCGGCTAAAGCCGATAGGTTCGAGAGCGACAGCTAAAAACTGTCTTTTTTTGGAGAGCGCCTCGGCGTGTTCCTGGTTTTGCTTTTCCGTCTGGAAAACGGAGGCTGGAAACTATTTTGCGGAGCGTTAAACCAGCCCTCTTCCACGCCTAACTACCCAATATGTTGGGACACCACGGGTGGGTCGGCTAGTACCAAGCAAACCTCACCTACCAATGCAATCGCAGCATATCTTCGACAGATGAAACCCACCACTGACCTTAAAAACTTGGTCGTATACCGCGGATCCTGGCCACATCGGCCCAAGTCAATGAGGTGGCCATGCCACTAGGTTTTTTGCACATCCGTGCCGTCCTCATCCGCCGCCGCCTCCTGCTCAGCACGCTTCTTCTCGACCATGCGCACCATCCAGATCGAGATCTCATAGAGGAAGATGATGGGAATGCCTAAGCCGACCTGACTGATGATATCGGGCGGGGTGATGACCGCGGCGACCACGAAAACGCCGACATAGGCGAATTTTCGGTTTTTCGCGAGACCTTCAGAGGAGACCAGACCGACACGGCCCATGAGCGTGAGCGCCACTGGTAGCTGGAAGCTCAGCCCGAAGGCGAAGATCAACTTCATGACGAGACCGAGATATTCGCCGACCCGGGCTTCCAGCTCGATCGGCAACCCGCCATCGCCACCGCCTGTCTCAAAACTCAGAAAAAAGCGCCAGGCCAAGGGAAAAATAAAATAATAGACCATGGCACCACCCAGAAAGAACAAAACGGGTGTGGCAACCAGGAATGGCAGAAAAGCGCCCTTCTCGTTGCGATAGAGCCCCGGCGCGATGAAAAGCCAAAGCTGCGTTGCAACGAAAGGAAAGGTGATGAACGTACCCGCCCAGAACGCGACCTTGAGGTAGGTGAAGAACGCCTCGGTCAGGCTGGTATAGATCATCCGCCGCCCGGTTTGGCCCTCATAGACATCGGCGAGCGGCTGCACCAGAAATGCGTAAATGTTCTCTGCGAAGAAGTAACAGACCAGAAAGCCAAGCAGAATGGCGCCGGACGCATACATCAGCCGATTGCGCAGCTCCAGGAGGTGATCCAGGAGCGGCATCTGCTGATCGTCAATATCCTTGATCAATGCCATCGTTTAGCTCGGTTTGGCCGCTACCGTTGCCTGATCGGTGCTGCCCCCTTCGTCGCTCGGAGAGGTATTGGCACCAGGTTTCGCCGTACGACGCTTCGTTCCAGGACTTTTCGCCGTTGTGGCTGGCTTAGCGGATTTCTTCGCCGCCGACACCGGCTTTTTCGCCGCAGCCGATTTTCTGACCGGTGTTTTTTTGGTGGTGGCCGCGGTTTTGGTCGATCCCTTGGCCGTCGCTTTAGTACCAGACGATTTCGCAAGGGGCGCCTTAACCGAAGCGGCTTTCACCGGTGACAGCGTGCCATCTTTGACCTCGGCGGAAGGCGCTGCCTTGCCATTAGCATGACCGTTGGTGATAGCGGCCTTTGGCGTTTCCTTGCCGGCATCATCGGCCGACGAGGATTTGAGCTTGTCACCGGCATCCGATGTGTCAAATGCCTTGGTAAGCTCACCTTTGGGATCAAGAGTGTTCTCGACAGACTTCTTGAAATCCGTCTTTCCGACCTTCTCAATCTCTTTCTTGACGTCCTCAAGCTCGGTCTCGCGTGCGATGTCTTCCAGCGAGTTCTGGAACTCACGGGCCATGGATCTACCTTTGCGCACCCATTGACCGACGGTGCGCGCTACACGCGGCAGATCCTTTGGCCCAATGATGATAAGGGCCGCAAGCATGATGATGGCCATCTCGGACCAGCCGATGTCGAACAAAGCAGGCGTCCCCTAAGCAATGGTGCCGGGCAAAATCAGCTCTTGGCTGCCTCGTCCTGCTTCAACGTCGTTTCGCTGCTCTTCGGGGTCGCATCCGAAGCCAACGCCTTGTCGACGCCTTCTGGCTCATCCTCGTCCTTAAGACCGGACTTGAAATTCTTCACGCCCTTGGCGACGTCGCCCATCACCTTCGGCAATTTACCGGCGCCGAACAGGATAAGGACGATCAGCAGGATCAAGACAACCTGCCAAATGCCAATACTCATCTAACTTTTCCTCCATTTGCCATCGGCGAACCGTGGCGCTCTCCCGAGACAATTTTGTGAAGTGTCGCAAAAAACCGGAGCCGGCGCAACGGCAGGACCCCACCGAAGCTACTAGAATACGCTATCTTTCCAGTCCTGCGGGATAAATATGGACCTGAGCAGGGTCAACATCGACCGTTACCGTGTCTCCCGCTTCAAAATCGGCATAGCTAGTCATGCGCACCGTGAGGAGTGGACCATCCGGCAATTTCAGCTCCAACACCCGATTCGTGCCAAGATCCCTGATCCTGTGAACCTCGAAGCAGAGCTGACTCCCGCCCAAGGATTTGATGGGACGGAGCGCTTCCGGCCTGATCAGAACATCAACGGCCGTCCCATCGACCTGATTGTCGACCGGCAACGGCCCGAGCGGGGTCGAGACCTCACCTGCCAGAACCCAGCCCTTGAAGCGATTGGGGGCGCCGAAAAAGCCAGCGACAAAGGGGCTTGCGGGATGGCTGTAAAGATTGGCGGGCGTGCCGGATTGCAGGATCTTGCCCTCCAGCATCACATGAATGCGATCGGCGACCCGAACCGCCTCCTCGGCATCATGAGTCACCATCAAAACCGGCGTTCCCTCATCGCGCAACAGCGCGATCGTATCGTCGCGCACTTGTTCCCGAAGTGTGGCATCCAGGCTGGAAAAGGGCTCATCCAAAAGCATCAATCTCGGCCTCGGCGCCAAAGCGCGCGCAAGGGCCACCCGCTGCTGCTCACCGCCGGAGAGCATATGCGGATAGGCATTGGCGTGGCCGGCGAGATCCAGCTGGGCCAGGAGATCGAGCGCACGCTTGCGCCTACCCTTCGCCTCCATAGAGCTCAGCCCGAAGCTGACATTGTCAACAATGCGCAGATGGGGAAACAGCGCGAAATCTTGAAACATGAGGCCGATCCGCCGCGCTTCCGGTGGCATGCCGTAGCCGCGCTCGGCCATCACCTCGCCATCAATGACAACACGCCCACCCTGCACGGCCTCCAAACCGGCGATCAGGCGCAGGATCGTGGTCTTGCCGCAGCCAGACGGTCCCACCAGGCAATGCACTTCACTCGGGCCAAGCTGAAACGCGACATCCTCAACGACCATGCGGTTATCGAAAGCATGACGGAGATGGTCGACCGTGAGGCCTTTGGCTTGATCCATGTCGAGAGCGGCTGTCGCCATGCTTTGCTGTTTCTGCCGATTTTTCCAGGTGCTCGCTTTTACCGGAATTATGGCGTCGGCGATCGAAGGTCAAGCCATGGAACCCAGCTCGTGGTCGTCTTCATAGGGTGCTCACGCCATTCTCAACTCGATCGATCAGACTATCGAACTGGCTCTAAAGGTGTTGGCGCCGTTTTTAAGGAGGCATCATCCTCGCCGGAAACCTTATCCGATGCTGGGCTTTCACTAGTTTCGTCATCGATCGCCTCAACGTCATCACGTTCCGAAAGCGCGTCATGTTCCAAGAATTCATCATCCGGCTGATCGTCGTCATGATCGGAGCGATCATCCTCCCCTGAGGGCGCCTCGCCGACATTCGGGCTGCCCATCAGACCGACCTGCATCAATTCCTCAATGCGCGGCAGATCATCGAGGACGGTAAGATCCAGATGATCGAGAAAATCCGTGGTGGTGACCCAGGTTACCGGCCGCCCCGGTGTATCCCGTCGCCCCTTCGGCTGCACCCAGCCCGTCTCGATTAAGAGATCGAGGGTGCCCTTATTGGTGCTGACGCCTCGAACTTCCTCGATTTCAGCGCGGGTGATCGGCTGGTGATAAGCGATGATCGCTAGCGTTTCGAGGGCAGCTCTGGACAAACGGCGGCTTTGCACGGTCTCGCGCTGCAGATAAGGCCCGATATCCGGTGACGTCCTAAACGCGTAGCGACCGCCATGGCTTTCCAGGCGGACACCGCGCTCGACATAATCCTTTTGCAACGCATCGATCACGTCGCGCGCATGAAGGTCGCCCGGCAGATGCGCCTGGATGGTCACAAGATCAAGCGGCTCTTCGGCGGCAAACAACACGGCTTCCGCAATCCGTTTTCCCAGGGTCATGGTTGCTGTCATGATTTTTCCGAACCGAGTTTCTTGCGCCGAACATAGATCGGACCGAAGGGGGCTGCCTGCCTGAGGTCCACGAGGCCATCACGCGCCATTTCCAGGCTGGCGCCGATATGAGCGGCAATGGTTGAGCGCCTGAAACGATCATCAACGACTTCCGTCGGCATGAAGGCCAAGAGATTATGCCAATCAGGCCCGCCCAGAAACGAGGTGATCCGCTTGATCGCATCCTCGATGCGCATAACCTTAGGCGTCGCGATCCGGTAATCCGGCTTGGTGCCACGTGCGCGCTGGTCAAGGTAGGCTTGAAGCAAATCATGCAAGCTCAAGCGATACCGGCTTTTTTTCAGGATGCGCAGGCCTTCCGGCTCGCCTCGCGGAAAGCGGTCATGGCCAAGGCGCGGCCGGGTAAAAAGAATATCGGCGGCGCGCCTAATAGCATCCAGCTTTTGCAGCCTTGCGGTCAGCGCCTCGGCCAGTTCCTCGCCGCTGGGCTCGTCGTCATCATGGGGCGGCGGCAGGAGGAGGCGGGATTTCAGATAAGTGAGCCAAGCGGCCGTCACCAGATAATCGGCAGCAATCTCCAGCTTCAGATCACGCGCCTGCTGGATATAGGCCAGATATTGCTCGGCGAGAGCGAGGACTGAAATTTTGGCGAGATCGACTTTTTGGTGACGCGCCAGGGTCAGGAGAAGATCGACAGGCCCCTCAAAACCATCGAGGTCGACGACAAAGACGAACTCGGCCTGCACCGGCGCGCAAGGCGACTCCCCCCTATCATCCACCAGGGTGAGTTTGTTGTTCGATGATGCCGTCGACTCGCTCATCCATCCCAACCCGTCAGGAACTCGTGGAATGTCCACATCATTTGACATCCGCCGCTTTCGATGAAGGCGCCTGTAATTCAGGGGTATACCAGCTTTTCTTGTCAATGCGTCTCGAACAACTCAAGCTGCATCGCCCCAAACAGATCGATCAGATCAGCCTTGCTCTAGGCACTTGGCCAACCTGCAAGCGTGATAATCAGGCTATGGAGTGCTTCGATAGGGGGCCTCAAGATGCTCAAGATGGGGTTGAACTGCAAGCCCATCAACTCGGCAAAATAGGGTGCGACAAACAACATCCCGATCAGGATGAACAGCCCATAGCGCTCAGTTTGGGCAAAATGCCAGGCAAGACGATCGGGCAGAAGTCCGGTCACCACACGGCCACCATCCAGCGGCGGTAAGGGGAACATGTTGAACACCGCGAGCACCACGTTGATCAGGATCGAGTTTTCAAGATTACTCCAGACCCAGATCCCGACATCCACCGGCAGATAGCCGGTGGCATGAAGGGCAAGCGCCGAGATGAAGGCGAGGATCACATTGATTGCTGGCCCGGCAATCGCCACCCAGATCATGTCCCGTTTCGGGTTGTTCAAGCGGCTGAAATTAACCGGAACAGGCTTGGCGAACCCGAAAAGAAACGGCGAGCCGACCAGCACCAAGATCCCCGGAAGCAAAATTGTACCGATCGGATCGATATGCTTGATCGGGTTGAAGGTGACGCGACCAAGCATCCGCGCGGTACTGTCGCCGCAGCGCTCCGCCATCCAGGCATGGGCCGCTTCATGCAGGGTAATCGCGATGATGACCGGCAGAAACCAGACTGAGAGCACCTGGCCGATTTCGACGATATCCAAGTCCATGGTCAGGCGACCCGCATGTCGGCGTTGAGAAACGGCGCCAAAAGCTCATCCAAACGTTGCCGTCCCGCTTCCCGATCGAAAGCAAGGGGCGCTGATCGCCTTTCCCTCGCGCGCTCAACGCGAAGCTGCGCCTCACCTGCAAGCTCCCCTGCTGCTGCCAAGACCTGGCTCATCTCCTCAAGATCACCATTGCAATGAAGGGCAACATCGCAGCCTGCTGCGATCGCCGCCGCCGCGCGATCATGGAGCGAGCCACCAAGCGCCTCCATGCTCAAATCATCGCTCAAGAGGACCCCATCAAAACCAATCTCGCCACGGATCACCTCATCGATGATTGTTCGGGACTGGGTGGCCGGCGCCGCCCCATCGAGAGCCTGGAAAAGAATATGCGCGGTCATCCCAAATGGTGCCGTAGCACAAGCACAAAACGGTCGCCAATCCTGCTCTTTCAGCAGTCCGCGAGAAGCCTCGACCTTGGGCAAATCCAGATGGCTGTCGATCCTGGCGCGGCCATGTCCGGGCAGATGCTTGATCACTGGAAGAATACCGCCATCGAGATAACCCTGGATCATCGCTTCGCCCAAAACCGCCACCACCGACGGATCATCCGAAATGGCGCGATTCCCGATTGCCTCGGTTTGGCCGCTTAGGCCGAGATCGAGCACCGGAGCGCAATTCACCGTGATGCCGAGGGGTTCGAGATCGGAAGCGATCAATCGGGCATGGAGCCAAGCGGCTTGCTTCGCCGTCTCAAGATCAACTTTGCCCAGCCTTCCAATCGGTCGAAGGGCAGGCATCGCTGGCCAGGCCGGCGGTTTCAACCGGGTGACGCGCCCGCCCTCCTGATCGATGAGGATCGGGCAATCCGAATCGTCGATCAAAGCTCGAAGTGAGTCAACCAACGCTCGAACCTGATCCGGATGATCACAATTTCGAGCGAAAAGAATGAAACCGAGGGGCCCGTTCTCCGAAAAAAGCTGGCGTTCCGCTGCCTCCAGGGTCAGGCCGGCAACCCCGACGATCGCTGCCTTGGCCATGGCTACTCTATTTCGAGATGACAAAGCAGCTCGTTTCCTGCTTCTTCAACTCGAGGCAAAGCTGCTCCGCCTCACCGCCTTCGGCAAAGGAGCCGATCTGAACACGATAAAAGATACCATTGCCAGTTTCCGCCCGTTCTATGAAGGGCTCAAGACCGGCGACGGTCGTGCCAAGCTGCTCTTGAAACTGAGACCAGGCACGCCTGGCATCGTCTTCCTCGCGCACGGCGGCGAGCTGCACCCGGAACCGACCGCCTGGTGATCCTTGAAAACGCGCAGCATCGCCAATCTCGGCCACCTCACCGGTGGTCGCGACCTGAAAGCCAGCCGGCTGTTGGGTCAAGGAGCCATCTGCATCATCGGACGCACGATCCCCGCCATCGCCAGGCTGCTGCAAGATACCGCTGCTCTGGGCTTGATCACGGCTGTTCGGCCGCGATGGCGATGGTTGCCAATCATTCGCCGTGCCGGCAGGACCGCCAGCGCCGGCAGGGCTAACGATGCCATCGGATCGAAGCTCGTCAACAAGCTGCTTGATGGCCGCCGAGGCCTGATCACGTTGCACGGGGTCCGGCGCAGCACCAACATCGGCCGATGGATCGCCCCGCGTCAGGCTGGCCATCGCCGCTTCGGCTGGGCTTAGCGGTTGCTCTGGTCCTGGCATCAATTGTTCGCTGGCCAGCGCATCGGCATCATCGGCCAACAGCTCACCGACGCCGCCGAGTGCTGCGACTTCTCGCCCACCCGGATCATCCGGCGCACGCTTGAGCGGGGTCGGCGAGGCCTGAATCAATGGCGGTTCACCCTGAAGGTGACCGGTCTCGCCATAAGCAAGCCAAACGATCCCGCCCGTCACCGCAAAAACGGCGAGAACGATGAGGGTTGTGAGGGGCAAAGGCCTGCCCATTAACGCTATGCTCCACCTTTAACTTACCGACAATCGGCGATCATTCGTATCCGCGAAACAACATCTGCTCCCAGTCCAACACGCAGGCGCTGGCGAGCAATCAGGTCATCTCCTCAACTGGGTCGACCCCCATCATCTTAAGGCCTGAAGCAATGCCGATGCGCACCGCGCCGATCAGAGCGAGGCGCGCTTTGGTCACATCAGCATCATCCGATACCAAAAACCGCAATTCCGGCTGTTCTTTACCCTGATTCCAAAGCGCATGGAAGCTTGCAGCGAGGTCACCGAGATAAAAGGCCACACGGTGTGGCTCATGCTGAACAGCTGCTGAGGCCAGCACTCTCGGATATTGGGCAAGTTGTTTGATCAAGGCCAGTTCATGGGCATCGCGCAAAAGACCAAGATCCGCGTCCAGCAGCCGAACCGGATCAATCGGCAGATCGGCCTCCACCGCATGCCGCTCAACGGAACGAATGCGGGCATGGGCGTACTGCACGTAAAAGACCGGATTTTCCCGGGATTTCTCCGTCACCTCGGCCAAATCGAAATCCAAGGGCGCGTCGTTTTTCCTGGTCAACATGATGAAGCGCACCACATCCTTGCCGACCTCATCGATGACATCGCGCAAGGTTACGATCCGTCCAGCGCGCTTGGACATCCTGATCGGCTGACCGCCATCGAGGAGATTGACCAGCTGGCAGAGCTTGACGTCCAGGGTCCCTCCCCCTTGGCTCAGCGCTTTGACGGCCGCCTGCATGCGCTTGACGTACCCCCCATGATCGGCGCCCCAAATGTTAATCATCTGATGAGCGCTACGGCGATATTTATCAAGGTGATAGGCGAGATCCTTACCAAAATAGGTTAGATCACCGCTGGAATTCTTCAATGGACGATCGATATCGTCGCCATAGTCAGTCGCCCGGAACAGCATCAAGGATACCGGTTCCCAATCCTCCACCGGCTTGCCCTTAGGCGGCGGTAGGGTGCCTTCGTAGATCAGGCCCATCTCTTCGAGCAAGGCGAAGGCCTCGTCGACCTTGCCCTCGTCGACCAACGCGGCTTCAGAGGTGAAGACATCATGGACGACGCCAAGCGCTTCGAGATCATCACGGATCATCGCCATCATCGCGGTGATAGCGCGTGAGCGGAAAACCGGCATCCAATCGAGCTCGGCGGCGTATTGCCAGCGATCCTTATCGTCCTCGGCGATCTTATGGCCAAGGGGGATCAGATAGTCGCCGGGATAGAAACCTTCAGGCTGCTCCTCCGGCGCTGCCTCAAGCGCTTCGAGATAGCGGTGATAGACTGAGCGGGCGAGATGGTCGATCTGAATACCGCCATCATTGATGTAGTATTCCCTTGTAACGGCAAAGCCCATTTTCTCTAGGAGATTGGCCAGCGCATCGCCAAATACCGTGCCGCGGCCATGACCAATATGCAGTGGTCCAGTGGGATTGGCCGAACAATATTCGACATTGACCACCTGGCCCTTGCCGATATCGGTAAGCCCGTAATCCTCGTCCGTCGTCAAGGCAACCCTAACCTGATCACGCCAGACATCGTCCTCCAAGCGGAGGTTGACGAACCCAGGCTTCGCAATCTCGGCAGTAGCGACCTTATCCAGTGCCCCAAGATCGGCAACCAGCAGCTCGGCGATTGCAAGCGGCGGCATCTTGGCCTGCTTGGCTAGCAGCAAGGCGGCATTGGTGGAAATATCGCCATGGCTGGGATCGCGCGGCGGTTCCGCCGTCACCCGGTCAACACTCAAGTCATTCGGCAAATCGCCCTTGGCCTGGCGATCAGCGATCGCGCGCAAAACGTCTTGGCGAAGTTCTTCATACAGGTTCATGTGTCACGTTTCGTAAATTTGAACAAACGGTCATGCTCGTCGAGCGCATAGCGATCGGTCATGCCAGCGATATAGTCCCTGATCACTTCGGCCCGACCGAATTCGCCACCCGTCGTGGCCAAGGACTGCCATTCCGGCGATAAACAATCAGGATTGTCGAACAACTCCTCGAACAGCTCGGTCACCACAAAGCGCGCCTTTCGCGTCATGCGCATCACTTTGTAGTGGTTATACATATTGGCGCGCAAGAAGCGCCTGATCACTTGAAGCGGCTCGGCGACAGCCTCCGAGAACGCGACCACGGGATGATCGAGACCTCGGATATCGTCGACCGATTGCGGTTTGGCGGTTGCAAGACGCCGCTCGGTCTCGCTGATTAGATCGGACACCATCAGATGGATCAAACGGCGCACCGACTCATGAATAAGCCGGGACAGATCGATACCGGGATAACGCTGGTCGACATCATGAAAAATCTCTCCGATGAGCGGGAGATCCCGAAGATCAAATGGCGTGAACAAACCAGCGCGCAGCCCATCGTCCAGATCATGATTGGTATAAGCGATATCGTCGGCTAGGGCCGCGATCTGCGCTTCGGCACTCGGCTGGGTAGCGAGTTCCAGGTCGTGTTCGGACGAATATTGGGCGATATAGGGTTCAACCCGGTCGACCAGCGGGCCGTTGTGCTTGACCACCCCCTCCAGGGTATCCCAGGTGAGGTTCAGCCCATCGAAGCTCGCATAACGACTTTCCAGAACCGTCACGACCCTGAGCGCCTGGGCATTATGATCAAAGCCGCCATAATCCTTGAGCGCGTCATTCAGCGCCCGTTCGCCGGCATGACCAAAGGGGCTGTGACCGAGATCGTGCGCGAGCGCCACCGTCTCGGCGAGATCTTCATTCAGGCCCAGATACCGCGCCGCCGTGCGGCCGATCTGCGCGACCTCGAGGGAATGGGTCAGCCTCGTTCGGAAATGATCGCCCTCATGATTGACGAAAACTTGGGTCTTATATTGCAGCCTGCGAAAGGCAGCACTGTGCAAAATCCGATCGCGATCCCGCTGAAATGCTGATCGAAGCGCCCCTTCATCCTCGGCGACCCGGCGACCGCGGCTTGCCTTGGGACGGCAAGCACAGGCCAGAAGAGCAGGCGTTTCCAGTTGGGCAATCTCGGTTCTTTGGTTTGACAAGGCCATGTTGGCGCTTACATTCTGGTGGCAAGGACGTCGGAGGCCGCAAAACGCGTTCGAGCGGAACTTATCGGTTTTGCGGGGCGAAGGTAAAGGCAGGAATGATGTCAAACAATCAGGCAAACGCCGGTCCCTTCAACGTAACGGAAAGGGCGGCAAAACGCATTAGCGAAATTATAGCGTCAGAAGCTAGTACCGATCAGAAACTCAGGATTTCGGTATCAGGCGGCGGCTGTTCCGGCTTTCAATACGGTTTCGACCTCGATGCCACTGATCAGGATGGCGATATCGCGGTAGAACGCGAAGGCGCGACCGTAGTGATCGATGGCATGTCGCTCATGTATATGATGGGTTGCGAGGTCGACTATATCGAGGACTTGACCGGCTCCTATTTCAGGGTCAACAACCCCAATGCAGCCTCCTCCTGCGGCTGTGGCAATTCCTTCGCCATCTGATGCGACGCGCATCAGTGGTTATATGGCAGTGCCAGGCTTTCGGGGCTTTTGTGGAAAAATAATGAAAATTGCGACCTGGAATGTGAACTCGATTCGGGCGCGGCTACCGATCGTGACCGACTGGCTGGATAAGGCCAAGCCCGACGTTCTGCTGTTGCAGGAGACCAAATGCCTGCCGGAAAAATTCCCAAGCGAATCGTTCGAGGAGCGTGGCTATCATATCGCGCTGATCGGCGAGCCATCACTGAACGGCGTTGCGATCCTTTCCAAGAGCCCACCCGAAGATGTGATCACCCGCCTGCCGGGCGATGTGGCCGACAATGAAGCGCGCTATATCGAGGCGACCGTGAACGGCGTTCGGGTCGCCTCTGTCTATGTGCCCAACGGCACAGAAGTCGACAGCGACCGCTTCATGTTCAAACTGGCGTTTTTCGATCGCCTGCGCGCGCATGCCGAGCAATTGATGAAAGACTACCGCCCGCTGGTCATCGGTGGTGATTACAATGTCGCCCCGACCCCGAACGACGTCTATGATGCCAAGGAGCTTGAGGGCACCATCTGCTACCATCCGTTAGAGCGCGAGAAATGGCGGACTCTCATCCATATCGGCCTCTATGACGCTTACCGCGCAGTGGCACCAGACAAAATAACGTTCAGCTGGTGGCATTACCAGGCGCGCGGCTTTCAGCTCGGCAACGGCCTACGCATCGATCACCTCCTTCTTTCGCCCGAAGCCCTCGATCGGCTCGAAACGGTGGAGATCGACGACCAGCCAAGGCGAGAGAAATCCCCCTCAGACCACACACCCGTCTGGTGCGCCCTCGCCGCTTAATTGAATGATCACCGCTAACGCTTTGTTGGAGAAGGCTTGTCATCATGGCATTCTGGTCCATGCAATCCTAGTAATCCGAGACCTTACCTACCTTTTTTGCCGGGCGGGCAGACTCCCAGGATCGTATGGACCACCAAAACGTCTATCAAGGCGAGGTTGATATTAGGTTAAGAAGAAACGCCGGGTGTAAATTGAAAAACGCTGCTGGCGAGAGCGATGATCGAAAAAGCGGTTATTCCCTAGATCAATTGATATGGGCGCGCTTTTCAACCTTGCCTATTCTGGCCACACACCACTGATGTTGACGACAACACCGGTAACCCAATGACGTGGTTGCATCGCCCCGCCTCTGCGGACGAGAAAAAACGCTATCGGTGCAAATAAGTCACAGCCTTTGGAACAAACCATTCTCTTTGGCCGTTAACCCCGTTGTAAGGGCTGAAGGCATTGCACTCTTGCGAATGTTTTCCACCTAAAACAACGATCAACAACGAGACCCGAGCTGCTTTCGCGGGCGATCCAACGAAACGCATTGAGCGACCGGCTGACAGTAAGCGAAGACATGAAAATTTTGAATTTTGCACTCCCGACCATCGCGGTCGCCTTTTTGGCGTTTCTCGCAGGCAGCTATGTGATGTTTGCCGAGGCCGGTCCTGCCGCCTTCCTGAGCAATGCCTATAAGGCAGGCCAGGCCCTGGTCGATCAGCAGACAAATTATCGCCATCCCTATTTTTCGCGCTTTCATCAAAAAGCGCGCACCGATGAGCGCGGCGTCACGATCTTTGATCCTGCAAAAGCGGAGGATGGGCTCACCCTCTACACCTCAGGTCACGATCAGCGCGCCTTCCTGATCTCGATGAACGGCGATGTGGTGCACCAATGGGACCTCCCCTTCAGCGCCATCTGGAACGAGACCTCGCCAGTGAAAAACCCGCTCGGCGACGAGTACATCTACTACCGCCGCGTTTTTCTTTACCCGAACGGCGATCTGCTGGCGCTCTACATCGCATCAGGTGATACGCCCTGGGGCTATGGCATGGCGCGCATGACCAAGGACAGTGAGCTGGTCTGGAGTTATTTGGGACAGGTGCATCACGACTTTGACGTCGGCTCGGACGGCAAGATCTATACGCTGACCCACGAGATCAGCCATGAACCCATCGAGGAATGGACCCAGCTGAAGCCGCCGCGCGTCGACGATTTCATCGTCGTGCTCTCGCCCGAAGGCGAGGAAATCCAAAAGGTGGATGTCACCCGTGCCCTGGTGGACAGTACCTATGGCCGCATGCTGACCCGCATCCCCTGGTATTCAGAACAGAGCGGCGATTATCTGCACACCAATGCGATCGATGTGATCGAAGAAGCCGATGCCGCCGTCTTTCCCTTCGGCAAGCAAGGCGACGTCCTGATTTCCATGCGCGAACTCACCACCGGCGCAATCGCCGTCGTCGACATGGAGAACGAAGTCTTCAATTGGGCCACCCAAGGCTCTTGGGCCGGTCAGCATGATCCCGATATCACCGAGGACGGCAACATCCTCCTGTTCGACAATCGCGGCGAATTCGGCGAGCATGGTACGGCCCGCGTGATCGAATTCGATCCCAAGACCGACGGCATCGTCTGGAAGTACTCAGGCACCGAAGATCATCCGTTTGAAAGCGTGCTGCGCTCAATCCAGTCCCGCCTGCCGAACGGCAATACCTTGATTACCGAAAGCGATGGCGGGCGGCTTTTTGAAGTGACCCCTGACAATGAGATCGTCTGGGAATTCGTCAATCCTGTGCGCGGCGGCGAGAATGATGAGTATATCCCGATCGTCTCATCGGGTGAGCGGATCGACCCCGGCAGCCTCGATCCTGAGTTCCTGCAATCCTTTGCCACACCAAACTGATTCTTTTGTCACAAGGCGAGATCACAGAGATCGATCGACGCCATGGCTTCAACGAAAGGAAGCGTTATGAAGAACTTTTCCGTATTTGCCTTCGCCCTGATCTTCGCCCTCGGCCTCGGTCAGGACGCCTTTGCCTATATCGGACCGGGTGCCGGTCTCAGCATGCTCGGCGCGTTTTGGGGCCTTGTGATCGCCGTGTTGGCGGCCCTTAGCTTTCTCCTGCTCTGGCCGATCCGCCGCATGTTGAAAAAGAGCAGCGCCAACAATGCCAGCACCGAGGCCGACGCCCAAGACAAGCCAGCTGGCTAAGTCCTGAACATGGGCGTGTTCGACCTTCCCGCACCGGTTTTTACCTGGCTGGACCAGATGATGAGCGCCGTTGCCTCACCCAGCCTTCGCCTTGTTGTCTGGGGCTTGGTGGCGGCCGTTCTGTCCATGGGGCTCTATTGGGCCTTTTCGTCCCAGGGAAAAATCGCGGACATCAAGGTCCGGGCGTTGAAAGCGCGCCAGGACCTGAACGCCCATGACGGCGCGTTTGAAGAAGCCTGGCCGATGATGCGCTCGATGCTCGGACTGTCCTTTCGCCAGCTCGGCCTGACCACGCTGCCGGCGCTTTTGGCCTCCATCCCAGTCCTGGCCCTGATCGTATGGCTCAGCACCGCCTATGGCTATGCCCTGCCGGATGGCCAAAGCGCGATCAACGTGCAGGCAACACCCGATACGCCGGTCTCTGCTGAAGTCAAAGAAACGCCAGGGGCATCGTCCACCAATTATCCAAGGCTAGTGATTACCGATGGCAGCGGTGCTTTGATCAGCGATATTGCCCTTTCAGCACCAGTACCGACGATCCACAAAAGGCAGTGGTGGAACCGCTTGTTCGGTAATCCGCTCGGCTATCTCCCGAGCGAGGGGGCAATCGAGGTAATCGCCATCGACTTACCCGAAAAAGAGTATTTGAGCGTCGGCCCTACCTGGCTTCGTCCCTGGTACGTGCTCTTTTTCACGATCCTGGTGCTCGGTTCTCTTGCCATCAAGATGGCCCTTCGGATCGAATAAGTTATGGGATCCCCACAAAAAGAGTTCGAAGTCGATTGGTGGGTCGACCGGCTGGGTGGCCATATTGAGCGCCATTCGAATTTCTGGATCAAGGCCGGCAATCTCGAAACCAAGATCTTGAAAGACGAGCTTGCTAAGGCACCCATCAAAACCCCGATCTATGTCGCCGGCCTTGCCCGCTCGGGCAGTACTTTTTTGTTAGAAGCGCTTGCCGAGCACGAGGATACGGCCACCCATCGCTACAAAGACTTCCCGCCGGTTTTCACGCCCTACTGGTGGAATAAATTTTTAAGTTTCATGCCGAAAAAGGAGGCGACGCCAGCGGAACGCGCCCACAAAGACGGCATCAAGATCACCGAGAATAGCCCGGAAGCCTTCGAAGAGACGATCTGGACGGCGTTTTTTTCAAACCTCCACGACCCGAAAACCAGCGCATTGCTTGATGCAAAGACTTCTAACCCCGCCTTCGAACAATTTTATCGGGATCACATCCAAAAGCTGCTCGCAGTGCGCCACGGCAAACGCTACCTCTCTAAGGGCAATTACAACCTGACCCGCCTCGCCTATCTGCAAAAAATCTTCCCCGACGCCCGCTTCGTCCTCCCGCTCAGAGCGCCTGCCTGGCATATCGCATCCCTCATCAAGCAGCATCGTCTGTTCTGCAAGCAGCTCGAAGGTAACCCCAAAGCCCAGGCCCATATGCGCCGGGTCGGCCATTTCGAATTTGGCCCGGACCGCCGCGCCATCAACGCCAATGGCGATGGCAGCGCCATCGAGGCGATACAAGAGCTTTGGCGCCAGGGGAAGGAAATCGAAGGCCAGGCCCGCTACTGGGCCTACTTGCATGGCAAGATCGCCGACCAGCTCAGTGCCAATGAGACGCTACGCGATGCAACGCTGATCGTCCGCTACGAACGTCTTTGCGACCAACCGGCCGAGACGATCAAAACGCTCTTCAATCACTGCCAACTCGGCCTCAGCGAGGCCTTGCTCGACAATCTGGCAAGCCGAGTCCAACATCCAACCTATTACCAACCCGACTTCACCGACGCCGAACGCCAAGTGATCGACGACATCACCACCCCTTTGGTCGAGCGTTTCGATGCACTAAGCTATGCCAATGCAAGTGCCTCGAAGCCAACCACAACAAAAGGGGCAGCCCTACCTTTATTTAGCGCAGGCTAAGACTACCTGCCCTTCGCCACTAAGGTCGACTGCCGACACACCCTCTGGAAAGCAGGGTCGTTTGATGATGAACGTATCCCAAATTACCCACCTCATCCTTCCCCCAATTAGGCTGAAGTATTATCGGGCCAAGTCAAACCGCCTTCTTTCGTGCCCAACGTTCACCCTGCCGACGATATAGGGCCTTTTGGCGTTCGGCAGCGACTAAAACTCCGCCCAACTACTGTCGTCTGCTGTGAGTGCCATAGCTGCATGACTCGCCTCTGATTTCAGGGGAGCCTGCACCGCCCCTGCCCTTGGCAATGGCTTACTTCGTGACGACGGTTGTTCTTGGGCTGTTGCAGACGCGCCAAGCTTAAAGAACGCCATGAGTTCCGAGAGTTTTTCCGCCTGATTGCTTAGCGCACGCGCAGCTGCGGTGCTCTCTTCCACCATGGCTGAATTCTGCTGGGTCATCTCATCCATGCTGGAAATGGAGCTATTGATCTCGTGGATGCCCGAGGCTTGCTCTTGCGAAGCACTCGATATCTCCCGAACGATTGAGGCAACTTCGGCGATGGAGCCGACGATCTGCCCCAGGGCGCCACCCGCTTGATTGACCAACTCGACACCGTCCTTCACCTGACCATTACTGTCTTGAATCAAGATCTTGATATCGGTTGCCGCCTGTGCAGAACGCTGGGCCAATTGACGAACTTCCTGAGCCACCACGGCAAATCCTTTACCCGCTTCGCCGGCACGGGCCGCTTCGACACTAGCGTTCAACGCCAAAAGATTGGTCTGAAAAGCAATCTCGTCGATCACGCTGATGATGTCCGTAATCTTTTGGGCAGATTGCTCGATACCGCTCATGGCAACAACTGCCCTTTCAACGACCTCACCACCCTGACTGGCAACTTGATTGGCACTATCGGCAAGCTGATTGGCGTTCTTCGCGTTCTCAGCATTTTGCTTGACCGTTGCGGACATCTGCTCTGTCGAGGCGGCTGTTTCCTCGATATTCGCAGATGCCTGTTCCGTACGGTCGGAGAGATCACTTGTGCCACTTGCGATCTCACCAGCTGCCGCGCTGACCTCACTCATGACTGTCTGAACCTGCTCGACAATCTCGGTAAGTTGCGCCGACGTTCGATTGGCGTTGTCCTTCAACTCACCGAACCTGCCTTGATAGTCAGTGTCAATACGCTGATCCAACTCTCCTTTAGCCGTCGCTTCGAGCATTCTCCCAATATCGGTCGTCGCATGATCAACAACCGTGACCAGTCTGTTCATTCCGTCGGCCAAATCGCGATAACTGCCTTCGATCAGAGAAACATCCATCTTCCTCGAAAAATCACCAGAACTCGCCGCAGAAATGACCTCGTCCATTTCCGTCCGCATCATTTCGTCCTGAGTAGCGTCCCGCCATTCGGCGACAGCACCCAGCACATTATTGCCCTGCCCTAAAACAGGGCTAACGGACAATTCGATATGTCGCCCTCCCAAAGTGAAGGTGAAGGAACGGGCTGCCACAAGGCCGTCGAGAAGACTCCGCTGATGAGATGGGTTCTTATGAAATGCATCGATACTTCCGCCAACAATATTCTGTGACGTAAACTGCGGCAGCTCTTTTCGAATGTCGGCCTCGAATGAGGCGAGATGGTTCTGCAGCGCAGGGTTTACGTAGATGATCTCGTTACGACGATTGGTCACCATGACCATGGTGCTTGCACCATCAAGGGCTGCGCGAAGGCGGGCGGATTCCAACCCCTTTTGGTAGACGACATCAAGGGATCGGGCGAGATCGCCAATTTCATCCTGCTGCCCAAGACAAGGAATGTCGGTTTCAAGTCCGTTCGCCAGATCGACAATCGTCTCCCTGACCTGCATCACGGGTTTGGCGAGCCCTCGAACAAGGAGCCAGATGCCGACCAGCCCAAGAACAGTACCGATCAACGATGAAGCAAGAACCAGTTTCAGGGTCAAGGCACCGGCCTGCTCGGCGTGAAGAGCAGATCGAGCAGTGAACCTTTCGATTTCTCTTAGAGCTTCAATGAACCCATCATCTAATTCGTGCTGAAGCGTCTCGAGGCTAACAACCTCCTGCTTGTCCAGCGGCTTACCTTGACGGATATCGACGATGAGCTGCTCGGCTTGGTCTTTGTAAGTCGAATACGTTTCACCGAGGATTTCAATCGACTTTGAGAGCTTCTCGAACTCCGCTTTCGATTCGGCATTGATGGCGCGCTCAACACCTTCCTTGGCAATCTCTCGCGCCTGCAACATGGCCTCATCGACATGAACCTCACGCTTCTTGAACGCCCTTTCGATCGCGGCACGGTCATCGTCCGATAGCAAATCAGGGAGGATTCTCTCAACGAGAACCGCTTGCTCCAACGCAGCGATATTGACTTCGGTCAGCGCCTCGATCAGCGGAATATCTTCCTCCGCTACTTCCATGATCTCCGCCTCGAGGCGTGTCAACAATACAATGGCAACTAGTGAAATCGTTGCCAATGCACCTAAAAAGATACCGGCGACAAAGTAAATTTTTGTCGCGATTCTTAGATCATTAAAAACTCGGAGCATTTTTCACGGCCCAATAAGAAGGGAAATCTACCCAAGTTGTATATTGCCACTCCCTATTATTTCGTTAACGCCGTGATCCAATCCTAGGTCTATGTTGTTGCGTCTTCGTCCCATAACCAAAATCAGCCCGGAGCATTTCTGATCAGATCGAACCAGCCCGCTGGTGCAGTCCCCAAAACACTCAACGGCGGCTGAACACCATCTTCTGATTCAACAATTTCTCGGGCGGACCAATCCACGCATAGGCCATCAGCGCCGGTTCACGGTCTGAAACTGTAATCCGATGGTGTTGATTGGGCGGGTTGAAAATCATCGATCCGGGCGCATAGACGCCTTGATGATTTTCCGAAACCGCACCGGAAAGACAGATGTAGCTCTCGGTGATCCCGTCATGGGCATGAGTGGGATAGGTGCAAGCCGGCGCGAACAGGACCAGCCCAAGTATGACTTCCCCTGAAATAACAGGCCCATAAGGACCGCAAAGCTCAGCATAAGCATATTTGTTCTTGAGCCCGCGTGGGACCCTTTCATAGCCATATTGCCAGACAAGATGGTCGTTGATCGCGTCAATCGACCTGATCATATCAGCATGACGCTCGCGCCGGCCTTCATCCAAAGCACGCCGAAAATGCGCAGTAACAGGTTTATCCTGTGCCGCGCATCGTTCCAGCGCTGCATTCGAGCTCATCACGCGGCTGATCGCTTCGCGCACCATGCGTTGATGTGCTCTGATGAGGGAGCTGCCACCGGAGGGAAGATACCGGTAGATCTCGTAAAATTCGCGCAGAAGATAGATCCAGCTCGGCACGTCATTGAGGCGGGTTTCTGTCACCTGTCGTCTTCACCTTCTTTAAAAGACATAGCGTAAGACAGACAAGGATCCGGCTCGTGCATCGACACAAACAGACCGATCAAGTCATTTTTGCAGGAGTTCATGCAAAGCCAGCGAGATTATACATCACCAGACGATTCTTATCGAAGCGTCGGTTCCCTAGCGAAACTCGATTGGTAAGCCTCAATTCTGATAGGCCAAGGCTGGTCTTCTGGTCAACACCGATATCCAATTGGGAAAGAGAGGCGAACCGCCCCACTGACGAGGGCATCTTTCTGCCGACGCCTGCCATCAACTTACATGACATCCTATGTGGGCTGGATAGCCTTTATGATCCCGTGTGAAAAAAGGCTTTTGCTGCAAGAAGGGTCTCATTTGGCTGGTTTTTTTGGCGATGCAGCTTCAGCGTGCCTATATTCGTTGCAGCTGTCCGGTGCATGTCATGATGACAATGCACTTGTTAAAGATCGAGGTCTTGAAAAGATGGCGCTAAACAATGGCGCTGCTTTGAGCCATCAGGACCGAGAGAATTTGGCGCTTTAGACTGATGAGATGGAGGATGCTTCGATGATGGGTGGTTATGGGTTCGATATGAGCTACATGCTGCTGGTTTTGCTGCCTGGCATGGTTCTCTCAGGACTGGCCTCGATGATGGTGAAGAGAACCTTCAAGAAATATGAGACCGTCGGCGTGGTCAGCAACATGACCGGGGCAGAAGCTGCCAAGGTGATGCTAGAGCGCCAAGGCGTTACCAATTGCACCATCGAGCCAATCAATGGTCGACTTAGTGACCATTACGACCCCCGCGATCGAACCTTGCGCCTATCGGAACCCGTTTATCATGAGCGGTCGATCTCCGCGATTGGCGTTGCCTGCCACGAAGCCGGGCACGCTTTGCAACATGCCACTGGCTATAAGTTTCTGCAGCTCCGCTCCAAGCTTGTGCCTGTGACCAACATAGCGAGCAAAATGTCCATGCCTGTCTTGATGGTGGGCTCAATGCTGATGGCAGCTGCACCAGCACTTGGCACACCAGTTGTCATTCTCGGGGTCGCCCTGTTCGCAGCAGCCTTGGTGTTTGCCATCGTCACTCTCCCTGTCGAATGGGATGCAAGCGCAAGAGCCAAAACGGCAATGATCAACGCGGGTATTGTCACCGACCAGGAAGCTGAGGGTGCAAGCAAAGTGCTGAATGCCGCCTTCCTAACCTATCTGGCAGCAGCCATCACCTCCCTCCTCACCCTCCTCTATTACCTCCACCGATTGGGGCTCCTACGCATCTTGCTCAACAGCAATCGCCGCTAAACCGGCGTTTAAAAAGGGCCATCATCGGTCCCGAGATCACGGTAAAGGACGGAAAAAAAGATGGTCGGTGCGTTATGCTTCCTACGAAGCATGACCAAGATCGTGCTCTATCACATCGGGCCAAAGAGACCGACCGGGTAACCGGCGCGATCGTCAGCATCAACGGTCGTTGGAACGCCTAGAGCATTGCCCAGCCAGGTAGAACAATCCTTTCCCTCGCGGGGCCGCCCGATAGGTGTGTGATCCTGCGGGGGAGAGGGGTAGCGCTGCGTAAACCTTCTGCAGAAATGCGCTAGGCTTTGGCAACAATTGTTCAGGCGTTTTTCCGCCCAGAGCTAACGAAACCTTAACTTGCGGACATTAACGGTCATCGTCCAACCCTGGTCGGAAGACATGTGGGCAGCCTGGCGTGTCAAGACAAATGAGCAACGCCCCTTAGTCGCCGAAATCCTGCCCGCAGTCCGAAACGTGGAGCATTTGCCTGGGGAAGAAACGATTACGATCAGAAAAGATATACCTGTGGTTCAGTCCGGCTGCTAATTGAACAATAGACGCGTTGCACAAAGGATGTGATCTTAGAACTAGATTAAATTCCTAAAATGCCGTGGACTAAAAATATCATAACGCGGCCCGTTGAAAGAACTAAACGAGCCCAAGATCCCCATCTTTCCTGGGTTTTTAGCGCATTGTGGCAAGCCTAAACTTTGGGAATGTGGTATCGGTCCCAAGTTATCGGGCTTTTCTTCTTGCAAAAAACCTCCTGGCCAAGTCGATAGACTGCGCCGCTCAACGGTTCGAGGATTTCGACGATGCCAAGCGATGCCGCCGTCACGCTCGAGACCATTCATGCCGCTGCCGCGCGCTTGAAAGGTTGCATCGTCGATACGCCCTGCACGCGCTCGGCGATTTTTTCAACGCTCACCGGCTGCGAGGTATTCTTCAAATTCGAAAACCTGCAATTCACCTCGTCCTTTAAAGAGCGGGGCGCCCTCAATTGCCTAATGCAGCTTTCAACCGAAGAGCGGTCGGCAGGCGTGATTGCCATGTCGGCTGGCAATCATGCCCAAGCCCTTGCCTGTCACGGCAGCCGTCTCAGCGTGCCCACCACCATCGTCATGCCGCGTTCAACCCCCAATGCCAAGGTGGAACAGACGCGGGTTTTCGGGGCGGAGGTTCTGCTGCACGGCAATCAGTTCGNNGAGACCCGCAGCTTCACCGAGCAACTGGCGGCGGAACGTGGCCTGACACTGGTACATCCCTTCAACGATCCCCGGATCATTGCCGGCCAGGGTACGGTCGGGCTTGAGGTTATCGATGCCCTCAATGAGATCGACAGCATCGTCATCCCTGTCGGCGGCGGCGGCCTGATCAGCGGTGCGGCCGTTGCGATCAAGGGGTTGGCCCCTTCCATTGAGGTGGTGGGTGTTCAGGTCGAACGTTATGCCGCTGTCGTTCAGTCCTTTTACGACCTGCCCAACACCGAGATGGAACCCGGCACGGTGGCCGAAGGCATCGCAGTCAAGTCGCCGGGCAGCCTGACCTGGCCGTTGATCCAAGAGAACGTCGATCGGATGCTAAAGGTCAGCGAGGAACAGATCGAACAGGCGGTTTTTGATCTGCTGGAGATCGAGAAAACCGTGGTCGAGGGTGCTGGTGCCGCAGGGCTTGCAGCGTTGTTCGCCCATCCGTCGCTCTTCCAGGGAAAGCGCGTCGCCGTGCTGCTTTCCGGCGGCAATATCGACATGATGATCCTATCCTCGATCCTGCAGCGCGGTCTCGTGCGCAGCCATCGCCTCGTCCGCCTCGATGTTGAGATCCGCGATATGCCGGGCGCGCTTGCCGAGCTCACTCAGATGCTGGGCGAGCTGGACAGCAATATTGTCGAGATCCAGCACCAGCGTACCTTCGGCGGATCATCAGTGCGCGCCACCCTGGTCCAGCTGGTTTTACAGATGCGCGGCGAGGAGCAGATCGAGCGCGTGGCGGCCGCCTTAAAGGAAAAAGGCTACCAGAGTCGCCTCGTGGCATGACCACATCATTGAGCGTCCACCGCTTTCGAACAACGCACTAAGACGTCCAGGGATATACCGCCATTTTTGGCAAGGCTTCGGGAATTATTCGAAGTGAACAGACCACTGACGCGTTTCCGCATTCATATCAGGCTGCTCGTTTTGTGGGCGCCTTTGCTTCAGAAACGGGCTATGCTCTCGATAGCGCTAAAGCAAAAGGCACTGTCAGAAAGATCGTCATGTTCGAGATGTTACCGGGATTTGTCCTCACAACGCTGAATGTGATGGCAACATTGTTGGTCGTCGCCATCGGTATCGGCATTCTTGCTGTCCTTGTTCTTTATGTGATCGACCGTACGCAGAAGGACAGTGCGATTCGGCGCAACTATCCGGTGATTGGCCGCCTTCGGTATTTCTTCGAGCATATGGGCGAGTTTTTCCGCCAGTATTTCTTCGCCATGGACCGGGAAGAGATGCCGTTCAACCGGGCACAGCGCTCCTGGGCCTATCGCGCCGCCAAGAATGTCGACAACACCGCGGCGTTCGGATCAACGAGGGATCTTCGGCCAGTCGGTACGCCGCTTTTCGTCGCCTGCCCCTTTCCCACCCTCGATGAGGATGCCGAGGAACCCACCCCCGTTACCGTAGGCCCCCATTGCGCCATGCCCTACACGCAGAACCGGTTGTTCAATATCTCCGGCATGTCCTATGGCGCCCTTTCGAGAGTGGCGGTGAAATCCCTTTCACGCGGCGCGAAGCTCGCTGGCTGCTGGTACAATACCGGCGAAGGGGCGATGTCCGAATTTCATTTGGAAGGCGACTGTGACATCGTTTTTCAGATCGGCACCGCAAAGTATGGCTGCCGCAAGGAAGACGGTACGTTCTGCGAAGACACCCTTGCCAAGATTGCCGCTCACGAGCAGGTCAAGATGTTCGAGATCAAGCTCAGCCAAGGCGCAAAACCCGGCAAAGGGGGGATTCTCCCCGGCAACAAGGTGACGGAGGAAATTGCTCGAACGCGCGGCATTCCACTCGGCAAGGACAGCATCAGTCCGAACCGCCATGTCGAGATCGACAATCCGGGCGAGCTGCTCGACTTCATCGACCGCGTGCGAACAACAACGGGCAAGCCCACGGGCTTCAAGACGGTGATCTCCGGTGTCGGCTGGCTCGACAAGCTGTTCGAGGAGATCCATCGCCGCGGGATCGAGAGTGCCCCCGACTTCATCACCATCGATAGCGCCGATGGCGGCACCGGGGCTGCGCCGCAGAGCTTGATCGATAATATGGGCCTGCCAGTCGCCGAGACCCTGCCGATGGTGGTTGATCAACTCATCCGCTACGATCTGCGTGATCGGGTCAAGGTGATCTGCTCCGGCAAGATGATCACGCCGACTGAGGTCGCCTGGGCCCTTTGCACCGGCGCCGATTTCGTCGTCTCCGCCCGCGGCTTCATGTTCGCCTTGGGCTGCATTCAGGCATTGCAATGTAACAAAAACACCTGCCCGACGGGGATCACCACCCATGTTAAGGACCTGCAACGCGGCCTGGTGCCAAAGGAAAAGCAGTTCCGAGTTGCCAGCTATGCAAAAAACATGGAAAAGGAAGTTGGCGTCATCGCCCATTCCTGCGGTGTGCACGAACCGAGGCGGCTAAAGCGCTATCATGTGCGCATCCAGACTGACACCGGCAAAACGATCCCGATGGACCAGCTCTGGCCATATCCTGAACCGGGCGAAGCCCTCAGGGGAGCCAAGGCGACGGCAGCCGAATAATCAGAGCCACCAAGCCGATCTGACATCGATGACGTCACCTGACTCGCTTAGCCAGAACGCTATGCCTCTTTGTTGAAAAGTGATCTAGCGCACATGAAATTTTAATTTTAGACGCCCTAATGCGGAATGTCATTCCGACGGACCGCAGCCAAGTATCGAGATCAATTATTTCATCTTGATGCAGTGTTCGCAGGTCTCCTTGCAATTAACTCGTGATGACTTCAGGAGACTATTGATTATGGCCCGATTAAAACAAATCGTCGGAGCGTCAGCCATCGCGCTAGCGCTAAGCGGCACCAGCGGTGGCGTTATTTTCGGCCAAGATGCCGACGCCCAGAACAATGTTGCCAGCCTCAAACAGCCGCGGCAGCTTTCGAACATCAACGCCATTGCCCAACGTGCGCGAGCCCACGTCAATCCGCTGGCAGCACAAGATACCAGCAACGCCTTTGCCTCGACGAGCGACGGTATCTACGCCCCGGGTGCAAAGACTGGGGATGGCCCAGCCGAGCAGACTTACCAGGCGCGCGCCTTTGGGACATTCGGCATTCCCTACACAACCACGCGCGTGCAGGTTGGCAATCAATCAGCACCGGAAGCGACCGTCGACAATTACCTCAGCACCACCTATCCCTACCGCGCCGTGGGCAAGTTGTTCTTCCAGGTCGGCGCGGGGTCATCCCATTGTTCGGCCAGCGTCATTCTGCGCGGTGTCATCGTCACCGCAGCCCATTGCATTCAAGACTTCGGCAGCGGCGATACCATCTTCACCAACTTCGTCTTCCTACCCGGGCATTACGGTGCTGCGGATGCCACCGAGGAGCAGATCGCACCCTATGGCACCTTCGTACCCTTCGCGGTCTCCCGGCCTCAGAGTTGGTCGGATGGCACAGATCCAGGCTGTGGTGCGGCGCGGGAAAATGACCTCGCCGTCATGGCGGTTCCGAGGAATGCAGAGGGGCAGCTGATCGGCGATATCGTCGGCATGTTGAACTATGGTTGGAACAATCTTGGCTTTGTCTCATCGCCCAGGACCGGTGACCTCAACACAGCAGCAATCTCGACGCTCGGTTATCCCGGCCTGATGGATGGCGGGGCGATCATGCAGCGCACCGATGGGCCGACCTTCACCACGACCTTTTGTGGCGACGCCACCACCGCCGAGATCCCGCAACTCTGGCAGGGTAGCAACCTTACCGGCGGTGCGAGCGGCGGACCGTGGACGGTCAACTTCTCGGGACGCAATGCCGTTCTTTCAGGCGGTGCCGTGGAAGGCGAGCAGGCTATCATGGCCGTCGTCGGCGTGACCTCCTGGGGTACGGCCGATCCGAATACTCCAAAGGACAACTTCTCCTCACAATTCGGACAAAACACCCAGTATCCAGAGCCGGATTACGGTGGCTTCGGCGCCGGTAATATCGGTTCGCTGATCAACTCACTGTGCAGCGGCCCTGCCCCTGAGGGCGGCACCCTGGCATCAGCGGGTTATTGCGACTAGTTCACAGCAAGTGGCATGTCCGGTGAGAGCCGTACACACTCGCAGCCCCACGATCCAACACCAAGACCGGCTACGCATCCTTGTAACAATTTTGCGAACAACACTAACCGAGGTAATCCATGATGTGGTTATCCCACCAACGACAAACAGCCTATGCTGGGACAACGCGACGTCTATCTTCGTTGATCAGCAAGAGATTGCTCACCTTGATCATCCCTTGGTTGGCCATCACGGCCTGTGCTGCCCAGGAAGCCACCGTCGAAGGAACCTGGCAGCTTGAGACGGTCGATTCCGTCCATGTGGACGCGGTATCCGAGGACAATCTTCCATCCTTCACGATCGCCGGCTCAACCATCGAAGGTTTTGATGGATGTAACAGTTTCTTCGGCCCGATCGATCGTCCAGGCGAAATTTCCGCGACCAGACGCGCCTGCCCCGCGACAACGCTGACGCTCCCGATGGATTTGAATGCGCTCGACACACATTTCAGCATTGCTGAGATCGACGGTGACATCCTCAGCATTCCAGCGCAGGGAAACTACCCCGCCTCGACCTATCGGCGTCGGGATGAAAAGGACAGTTAACGAGAGCTTTTTCGACCAAGCGACGTCTTCGCCGGCCTGCTCCTCCGCTTCACCACCCGCAGGACAACACCCTATCAGTTGGCGCCAAGGGGGAGTGGGCAGGTTTCCCATGATCAGACAACGTTCCAGACGATCGAGTTGATCGGCGTCAGCGTCGACAGGCTCCCCCCAAATCGCCCTGCTTGGACGCTGCCATAGCTTGTTGTTAAGGTCAGGTCGGGGAGAATAAGCATGTCGATTGTGACAATCATCGAAGCGGATAGTGCCACCAAGCTTTACGAGGAGCATCGCGGCCAGGTGGTGATCTGCGGTTCTCATGGCGGCGCCTATCCAGGCTATCGTGCAGCTGACGCCGGCCTTCGCGCGGTGATCTTGAACGATGCCGGCGTCGGTCTCGACCAAGCCGGACTGGCCTGCCTATCTTATTGCGAAAAACTCGGCATGGCGGCGGCGACTTGCCACCATGACAGCGCGCGCATCGGTGACGCGAAGGATATGGCAACCCGTGGCCGCATCAGCCATGTGAACCGCATCGCTGAGGATCTCGGCTGCGCCTCCGGCCAATCTGTCATGGCGGCAGCCGAACATTTGCGCGCGGCCCCTCATCTGGACTGGACGGTCCCAGCCTATGCCGAGGCGCGCATCGTGATCAGCCATGATGACGACAAGCCGCGCGTTATTTGTCTGGATTCCGTTACCTTGGTGAACGACGGAGATATCGGCCAGATCGTGCTTACCGGCTCTCATGGCGGTCTGATGGGGGGCAAGCCGGAAGGTGCCCTCAAGGTCGATGCGCTAGCCGCTTTCTTCAATGATGCCGGCATCGGCATCGAGGACGCCGGCCTCGGACGCCTTGCCGCTCTCGATCAACGGGGCATTGTCGGCATTGCCGTCCATACCATGAGTGCCCGGATCGGCGAGGGTCGCTCGACCTATGAGGATGGCATCATCTCGAGACTGAACAATCAAGCAAAGATGGCGGGCATCAAAGCTGGCATGACGGCAAAAGATGCCGTAGCACGGCTCCAAGAGGGCTGATCGTCAGATTTCGGTGCTAAGTGAGAACGCCAAGCCGATTGGGTCGACCTGACATCCGTTGAAGACTAGAACTCGACGCCTTCTTCCATGATGGCCCGATCAAGCGATGCCAGTTCGGCCAATTCATGAAGCAAAGGTGTGGTGGAAAAGGGGCCAAGCTTGAAAGGGGCTGCCTTGGTGACCAGGCCAGTCCGGCTCGCGGTCAGCAAGGTCTCGGCAACCGTCTGCTGATCATCAAATGTATCCGGCACCAGATCATCCACCATCAGGGACCAAGCTTTGCCATCCCGGTCGCTGACCAGCCCAAGCTCATCCAACTCGTTCGTCTTCTCCAGGAGCGAGCTGATCACGCAGATCTCATCGACACTCAACGACGCAACGGC
This sequence comes from Geminicoccales bacterium, assembly GCA_050633905.1. Lineage (GTDB taxonomy): Bacteria > Pseudomonadota > Alphaproteobacteria > Geminicoccales > Geminicoccaceae > JANQPX01. The sequence continues at coordinate 61,547 of JBOEHJ010000008.1, read as the reverse complement.
ATCAGCGAAACGAAGGAAATCAGACGCCTTCGACCTGGCCTTCGATGCCAATCCCCGGATGACCTTGGCCATAATCCTAAGATTGATTTGCGATGCACCTTCCTGCGCGGCGCGGATGTAACGAAAGACCATGCCGGCGGCTTCTTCCACCTCACCCACCCGGGAAAGGCGGCGCTTGATCTGACGAAGCTCACTGTCGAGAATTTCCTCGGCCTCTTCCAAGCGCCAACCGAGAACGCTTCCAAGCGCCGAACTCATCCTGCCGCCGCGAGCCGAGGACGCCACCCAGAGTTCTGCAGCGAGTGCGGCAAAACTATCCGGTAACTTATTGCTCACAAAGCGTTGCTCACCACCCTGCTGTTCCTCGGGAGAACGAGCATGTTGCAGATTGTTCATCAAGTCGTCCAAAAGATACCGATGGCTGCCGCAGCAGCATGGATGATCCCTCAATGTTCTGGTCGAAAACGTAGACTGCTAGCGCGACTAAATAAAGGATTTTATGGTTCTTCAACCATAACGAAATCAACCCTTAACTAATATGTTTGAATTTTCGTACCCGCCTAAGTAGTGACTATCGGGGTAAAACCGGCTCAAACTGGCCTGGCAGGCCGTTGCAAGGCGTTCCGTATGCCTCGCATAGCCAAGTCTAAGATGTGGTCGTACCACTAGCTGTCGAAAGCTGTGCAGTTGTTGTCACGGTCGCAAATACTCTCGAGCAAAATGCTCGTCTTCAGTGTTCCGCCTTTGGTGTTGAGCGAGAGTGGAACCGGATTATTGTTATCGGTGATCACCAATTCAATCCAACGACTGCCATCCTCGCTGGACCAGTTGGCCAGCAGGTCCTTCGAGCTGAAACCAGCAAGCGGCTCCAAGATGATTTTGATCCTGTATGCCGGTTGCTCTTCACCACCAAAGTTGATGATGTCACGCTCGATCACCTCGGCATTCAACCGATAGCGGCGCCGACCGTCGAAGATCTCGAACATCTGCCGTTTCTTTGCGGATGGATCGTCACGCATGGCCAGGACCCAGTGACGAAAATGTAAGACCGCGGTGAGCGGATCGATGGTCGATTGCCATAAAGTATCTGGAACCTTGCTGTTACGCAGTTCACCGCGCTTCCATATCCGGAGATCGTCGATGTCGCCTTGATCCGGGCTATAGCGAATTTCGATCTTACGATCGTATTTTCTGGTCTCATAGGCAGCATCATAGGTGACTGGCACAGGCCAGCCATTCTCCAGCAGCGTGGTCCGGGCTTGCGAACGACCCTTGTAACCCGTCATCATCTTGACGACGCCTTTACTCTTCAGCTTGAGCGAACTGGTAACATCGACATCGTTGAAATCCACCGAAAGCTTCATCGTGCCTGCCGTCAGGCCGGCCATATACATGACCATTTTCAGTTCCATCCGCTCCGTCGGTTCCGCCGAGGCCGCCGATGGCCAAAGTCCCGTTGTAAGCAACAGCATTGAGGCAAGGAAAGATCGAATAAGAATGGTTCGAGCATCGCTCTTCATCGATAAAGCACCCCGGTTGATAGAAAGGGTTGGCCTGCAGGTTGATCGCAGAAGCTTCTTCCCTAGTGACCTTCTGAAACGCTTGATTCAAAAAGAATTTCCCGGACTTTCATCAAATATGCCGTGATCGCTATCTATGTAGCATGATCCATCTGAACAACATCTGACTCGATTTCAATGTCAAGCGCATGATTGATCCGGTTGAACGCGCCCGCCAAGCCAATACGCCATGTCAGCTCGGCGATCTGCGCTTCGCTGAATGAGGCTCGGAGTTGATCAAAAAAACTATCGGTGATGCGATGGGGTTCGTTATTGATTAGCAAGGCATAAGCAACCACCAATCGGTCGAGATCGTCAAGTTCTGGATGATCAGCAACATCAAGCAGGCCCGCCACGCCGGCATCACTCATCCCCTGGACCTTAAGTGCTGGCGCATGATGAGCAATGCAATAGTCACAGGCATTGGCGAGCGCAACCGTGACATTCAAGAGTTCCACATGCCGTGCGATCAGCTGACCGGTTTGACGAAGCTCAACCAGGAGCGACATCACATGGGTGAGCACCGGAGGACAATGGGCCATTGTCCTGATTTGATTAGCAAAGCAGCCATAGCCTTCCGCTGCGTCATAGATGGGATGCAAGGCAGGATCGGCCTGGCCACGTTCGATGTAGGAAAGCCTGGTCATCGGGCACTCCGGCTAGTGTTGTCAATTCATCAACATCGTCGAGGCAGTTTTTTTGGATCTGATGTGGTTACCGACCAAGGCGTTCGGCAATGGGACAACCATCTTTCCGCCCCATGCACCGAAGTATTCAAAAGATCCAGCTGCGCTCTTCCTGAATGCCCCCGTCCCGACAAGGAAACGCATACCGTCTCGGTACTTCCTGGCACTTTCTTCGAAGGCGTCAAAAACTAAATGGGGTGGTCACACCAAAACTAACCGCCTGGCGCTTGACGCATGGTTTCCGGGAGGAAGGTCGCAAGGTCGGGAAACACCACCAGGATGACCACCATCAGACACATGATCAAGAAGAACGGCAGGGCTGTCTTGGCGATATAGCTGATCTCGTGGCCAGTCATGCCCTGGAGCACGAAGAGGTTGAAGCCGATAGGCGGCGTGATCTGCGCCATTTCCACCACCACGACGATGAAGATGCCAAACCAGATCAGATCGATGCCAGCAGCCCGGATCATCGGCTCGACCACGGCCATGGTCAGCACCACCGAGCTGATCCCATCAAGAAAACAGCCGAGGATGATGTAAAAAAAGGTTAGCGCCACGATCAACGCGATGGGACTGAGTTCCATCGAGGCAATCCAGCCGGCCAGCGCGCGCGGCAAGCCGGTAAAGCCCATGGCAAGGGCAAGGAAAGCGGCACCCGCCAAAATGAGGGCGATCATGCAGGAAGTTCGAGTGGCTCCCATCAGGCTGGTGACGAAGGTCTCCCTGTTCAAGGAGCCCTGAACAGCAGCCAGAACGAGTGCCCCGATCACGCCGAACGCCGCCGCTTCAGTTGCCGTCGCAAATCCCAGATAGATCGAGCCCAGGACGGTCAGTATCAGACAAAGGACAGGAATTAGAAAACGGCTTTGCCTGACCTTTTCGCCGAAGCTGAGCCTTGCCTCCGCCGCCGGCACTTCATCTGGGCGCGTGAAGGACCAAAAGGCGATATACCCCATGAACAAGGCGCCGAGTGTCAGGCCGGGCAGGATACCGGCCATGAACAGCTTGGAGATCGACTCGTTAATGGTCACGCCATAGACGATCAGGGTCAGAGAAGGCGGTATCATCAGGCCAAGGGTGCCCGCACCCGCGAGCGTGCCGACGATCAGCCGTTCCGGATATTTTCGTCGCCTGAGCTCCGGGATCGACATCTTACCTACCGTGGTGACGGTGGCAGCCGAGCTTCCGGAGACTGCCGCGAACACCGTGCAACCGACGATGTTGGTATGCAGCAACCGTCCCGGCAAATTAGCAAGCCAGGGCGAAAGCCCCTTGAACATATCTTCGGACAGCCTTGTTCGAAAAAGGATCTCGCCCATCCAGATGAAAAGCGGCAGGGCCGTCAGCGCCCAGGAGGAGGACGCCGTCCAGATGGTGGTGATCATCGCATCACCAGCCGGGCGCGACGTAAAGAGCTCCATACCGATCCAGGCAACGCCGAGCAAAGCAAGCCCCACCCAGACGCCCGTTCCTAAGAGGAAGAACAACACGAAAAGGAAAATGCCGGTCAGATAAAAGTGTTCCATGTTATTTTTTGTAACAAAAGATGAGGGGATCAATCAGCATCTGAGCGTCCCGGGTCCAGGTTGGACTCGCCGAGCTGGTAACTACCACCGAACAGGACCCGCAAAAACCGATCGATCAGGCAGACCGCGAACAGGCAGGTGCCGAACGCCATCGAGATTTGCGGTATCCAAAGCGGTGTAGCATCCTGACCTTGGGAAATGTCGTTCAGCTTGATCGAAACCTGGATCGCTTTCACCGCGTAAATCGCGAAGAAGCAAGCAAGAATGGCGGCTACCCCCAAACACCAAAGTTCGCCCGCCCGACGCCAACGGCCAAGCCGGCTGAGGAAAAGGGAAACCCGGATATGAGCGCCATGATTGAAAGCATGAGCCATGGCGAAGAAGGACGCCGCCGCCATACAATAACCCGCATAATCGGTCGACCCCGGGAATTGCTGACCGCTCCAGCGCGCCGCCATTTGCAGACAGATGATCGTCAAGATCGCGATCAGAAACAAGGCAGCGACAGCGCCGGACAGATCGTAGAGACGATCCAGCCATGGCCGAAGAAAACGCCCGAGCCTGATGAAACCGTTCATGTTGTGATCACTGAACGGATCGAATGCGAGAGCGTTTCGAGAAACGCTCTCGCTTTTCGACGATGCCCATCATCCTTGGTTACTGACCCTTGAACCCATCGACGATCGCCTGGCCGGAATCGCCTGTGGCCTCGAGCCATTCGGCCGTCATGGTCTCGCCAATCGCGATCATATCATCGCGCAACTGACCTTCTGCCTTCTGCACGGTCATACCGTTGGAGGTGAGCTGTTCTTTGTACCAGTCATTCAGCTCGATGGACTTCGTCGTCCCATCAGCCTCTGCCTTGGTCGCGCAATCCCTAAGCGCAGTCTGGCTGCCCTCGGGCAAGCTGTCCCAGCTATCCTTGTTGACCATGATATAGTTTCGCGGCAACCAAGCATTCACCTCGTACCAATGAGAGAGATGCTCCCAAACCTTGCGGTCATAACCGGTGGCCCCTGATGAAATGAAACTCTCGGCCACGCCGGTCGCCAATGCCTGGCTAAGCTCGGCCGCTTCGATCTGCACCGGAACCGCCTCCATCAACTCTGCCATACGCGCAGTTGCCGAATTGTAGGAGCGGAACTTGACCCCCTTCATATCGGCGGTCGATGCAAGTTCCTTATTGGCGTAGATGCCCTGAGGCGGCCAGGGGACGGTGTAGAGCAGCACCAAATTCTGTCCATCAAGAATCTCGGTGATGCTGTCCTTGGCGACCCCCCAGAGCTTGTCACTTTCCTCATAACCCGATGCCAGGAAGGGGATGCTGTCGAAACCGAACATGGCGTCTTCATTCTGATGCGCCGACAACAAACGCTCGCCGATCGGGGCCTGTCCAGTCTGAACAGCCCTCTTGATCTCATTACCCTTGAACAGCGAGCCGCCGCCATGGACCACAATTTCGAGCTCGCCAGCAGACGCGTCGGCGACGCATTCGGCGAAGGCCTTACCATTTTCTGTGTGAAAATTGCTATCCGCATAGGCCATAGGCATATCCCACTTCTCGGCGGCGAGCAGCGGGGTCACAGCAACCGTGGATAACGCCACGCTCAACAAAGCACTCAGTGTTTTCACGACGAAAGCCTCCTAGCTTTAAACGGGATTGTTTTTCTATCTCCATGCTGGCCGAGTTTTGCCAGTACGCCAATGTTTTTTTGAACGAAATGCTGCGTCCACTGGCCGCCGAAGGAATCAAGTCGACATTGTCGGATCGACAAAGCGCAGATGGCCCGATTTGATCCAGACCATCGCGCCTTCGCGGCCTGCTTTGACCGAGACCTTGCTGCTGATCGGCACACGCAGCCAGGAATGTGTTCGAAAGCGATCGCCCCCATCTTGAAAGCTCCCATCGAGAACAAAGATTTCCGCCCCACCTTCGGTATCAACCGCAACCTCGGCCCCCGCATCCCATCGCTCCAGCCGCACGTCTTCGCGCTGGTCTTTAAAAAGCGGCGTCACCGCGACGCTTGAACGCTGTGGGTCAACAACCTTGCCCATCTTGTTCATGTCGACGCGTACATGCGTACGGTCGTCCAGATCGAACTGCCAGAGCTTCACCATGATCACACAGCCAGACTCGGAGCCTGGCGTGTGCCGTGATTGCGGCGGGTTGCGGATGTAGGATCCTTTGGGATAATCGCCATGCTCGTCCTGGAAGACACCGTCGAGCACGATGAATTCTTCACCACCAGTATGGATATGGGGGGAAAACTTGCTGCCGGGATCATAGCGCACGATGGTGGTGGCGCGGGCAACCTCATCACCCACGCGATCCAACATTCGGCGGCTGACTCCAGCCATAGGCGAGGCCTGCCATGGCAGCTCATCGCCATGCATGACCACCCGCTTGGTAAAATCAGCATTAAGGTTCATGTTGGACCGTCCCTTTCCAAAGAATAGCGGTCAAGCCGCGCGGACAAGCGCTGGATTGGTGAGCCCAACGGATCAATAGACCTTCGTGACCTGCTTTCTTTGGGAAGAAGATAGCGCACATAAGCCTATCGATCGAGAGACGGGATAGGCAACCGCAAACCTACTCAGCGATGGCCAACCTAATCCTCGATGAGGCCGGGTTGCGCCTGCAGAATATCGTTCTCGATACGGTCATCTTTCGCTGAGCTTGTCGCAGGGGGACGGTTCAAGAGCGAAGATGCGGAATACGGCGCTCGCGCTAACGCCATCAAGCCTCGAGGTAGTAGCTCTTGGTCGGTTTTAGGGCATCATCCAGTTCATAGACCAACGGGACGCCTGTTGGAATCTCAACGGACAGGATGTCGTCATCGCTGACATTATCGAGATATTTGACCAAACCACGAAGACTGTTGCCGTGAGCCGCGATGATCACGCGTTCGCCGCGTTGGATCGCGGGTGCGATATTGCTATGCCAATAAGGTAGCACCCGGTCCACGGTGTCCTTCAGACATTCGGCACTCGGAATATCGCTCGCATCAAGGGACGCGTAACGCGGATCAGCCCCCGGATGGCGCTCATCGCCGGCTTCCAATAATGGCGGTGGCGTCGTGTAGCTCCGACGCCAAATATGAACTTGCTCGTCGCCATACTTCGCTGCGGTTTCAGCCTTATTCAGCCCCTGCAACGCGCCATAGTGCCGCTCATTCAGGCGCCAGCTCTTGTGAACGGGGAGCCAGAGGCGGTCCATGCCTTCCAATACGATGTTCAAGGTTTTGATGGCACGGATAAGGAGAGAGGTATGACAGACATCGAAGTCGTATCCGGCCTTCTTCAGTCGTTCCCCGGACGCCGTCGCTTCGGAAACACCTTGTTCGGACAGATCGACATCTGTCCAACCGGTGAACAGGTTGGCCTTGTTCCAGACACTTTGGCCGTGACGAATAAGCACCAGCTTGGTCATGAATAGTCTCTCCGTGGCAGGGTCAGCGCCAGTCTTAAACAAGAGGACCGCAACAACGGCAAGAGAAAGGTCAGGTTTTCCATGAGTTCGCAGGGCCCACCGGGAGTTATCCACAAAATTCAGGATAAGTTTGTTGACAAAACTGTGATAAGAATCAGGTGATCAATAAATCTAAAGAGATATGGCGAACGAACACCCAGTTACCCGATAAGCTCGCGATGACCAGATCAGGAGGACACGCGTTCTTTGCTCTGCTGATGGCGCCCGAATTCCTCATCAGCACGAGACGCGCCATCGAGCATCACGCCCAACGCCCGTCGATCGGTGGCGCCAGACCAGGCCGGATGCTGGCTCGGACGACCACCCAAGCCCGGAAATCCGGTGCGATACTCAAGCGACGCTTGCGATGCAGTCGTGAGACTGGTCCATTCAGATTTCTGATCTCGCGTTACCATGACATTGACCATTCCAAAACAAGACAACGACTTCTCGTCACCACAGACGAAGATGCGCTGATTATGCCCATGCAGCGGTGACGTCAAGCCAAGCCGTCGACCTTGAGCATCATGATTATCCGATGGTTAACAAATCGTTAGCGCCAGCGACATATCTGCAACATCAAGTATTCTCTAGGCCTGTTGGCCTTGTCTCAATCGCCGGCTACGAGACGCTAAAGGCTGCTGTATCTGCAGCTAGAAAAGAATTTGGCTGGCCTCTATCCCCCGAGGACGTTGGAGGACTTGTCGCCAGCCGTTCAATGTGGGCACTCATTTAGCGTTTCAATCGACCTAGTCTTGCGCGTCTTCGTCTGTACGGCGCTTGTCACTCGAGAGAATCGGACCTAATCACCACTGCCATCAATCGATTCTCGGTCTTGGCATAATGTTAATATAGGTCTTTCTCAGCACTTAAACTGTGACCTTGATCACCACACAGGCGATTTCTGCACACGCGACAACAAAGATTCGTGAGCGGGTGGTTGTTGGGAAGCGAGTGGGCTGGCGTCATTTGGTCGAAAAACGCTCTAGCCGAGCATGCTCGGCTCACGTTGGCTGATCGCCATCATGTTGCAGGCGAGTTTCGCGTAACCCATCGCATCGTCCAATGCCTGGTGATTATGAGTGAAATCCTTATCGAACCAGTCTTTTGGCATGCTGCTGGCCTTCGCCTTGGTGACAGGACATTTCATGATGGCAGCGGCAAAAGAGGCGAGATCGAGCGATTGCCGCTGAAATGGGTCCTCTCCGGCGAATTCCCAAAGATACCAGGCGATAAAGGGATAATCGAAGGCCACGGGATGGGCGACGAAAATCGGTCGACCAGGCAATTTCTTCAGCCAGGCGACATAGTCGATCATGGCGTTCCGCGGCGGCACCGCATTCTCCCGGCAAGCCCGCCATGCATCCGATTGCGTTCGCCACCAGGACATGGTCGGCGGATATTCACCCGCACCGGGCAGGACATCCAAATTTCGCGTGAATGTCGAGAGGATCGACTTATCGGGGGTAAAGGCAACGGAACCGAAACTCAACATGGAGTGATGGCCAGGGCTTGGTCCGTTGCTTTCAATATCGGTCGCAACATAGATGTCGCTCATGAACGAAAATGTCCCCCAATTAATAATGGCTTCAGGCTTCATCGAACTGACCGGCCGACGTGATCACTTCGTCAAAAAACCAACACGGCATTACCCGGACAGAAAGCCTCGGCGCGTTTGTCTTTCTATCTCATCGCGTAGGCCTGATGTTCATCACAGCCGGTCCCGCCTAAGAGGTGACGACCAAGCGGCTAAGATGACAGGATACAACGCCAAGTGAACTTCCGGATTAATGAACGCCGTTCATAATTTGATCATCACGTTCTGTTCAATTTGTGTCAAACTAAAAATGAACATTGTTCATAAATTGCGAGCAAACAACGTTGTTGGATCGCTTTGCGTCACCCCCGCGAGATAGCCCCTCACCAGGTCTTCCGCCAGGATCAGGGGATCTTCTTGGGTGACGTAAGGAAGGTTGTCAGCCTGGGCCAGAGAGCAGATACCATGCACGCCTGACCAGAGAATCGTTGCCACATGTTTGGCGGCCCAAAGTTCGTCCGGTTTGAAGAGCGGGCTCAGAACGGTGATGGCCAGGGTCGACATGCGCTCGATGCTGTCACCATACCATTCGAGCCTTGGTTTCCCTTCAAGCATTCGATGGTCGAAAACCGCTCGCCAAAGCAAAGGCTGTGCAATCGCGAATTCGATATAGGCGCAGCAGATCGCCACCATTTGATCGACAGGTTTGTCCTTGGTCGCGGCCGCCTTCATGGCCTCATATAGTCGATCAAGCGTCCGCGTGTTGACGAAGCGGATCAGACGATCGAGACTGCCAAAGATATTGTAAAGGCTGCCAACCGAGCAACCAACGCTGGCCGCGACTTCACGGGCATTGAGAGCATTCAGGCCGCGCGCGGCGATGATGGCTTCTGCCACATCCAATGCCCTCACAGAGAGGGTTTGCCGATCGAGCGGCTTTCGCCCGGCCATGATCTTCCAGTCGATTGATGACGGACACAGAGTTCCGATAGGAGGCTCGTACCATAAGTACACGTCACGCAAAAAGGCAACGCCCCCGGCGAAGGCCTGGTAGCACCGATCGAGCCTGGCTCGGCACCAATTGCCTATCAACACCGCTAATCCGGCGGATTATCGGGCCATATCAACCTACATCACTAACGCTTGTGGACCTCGGACCCCTTGGTGTTCCTGGCCATTCGGCCTAGATTTGTGGGAACTATTTGCGCCAAAAGCACGAGGGAGGGACGGCCGGTGAGCCTAGTTGCCAAGCAGAGTGTTACAGGGAACGCTGAGGCCGTATTGGCGCCGATCCATGCCTTGGTGGGGGAACGGATGTCCACCTCACTTCCAATACGCGAGCAGCATGGCAACGATCAGACCTATCATCAGGGCTCACCGCCGGATGCCGTGGTCTTCGCCCAATCGACGGACGAAGTTCAGCAAATCGTCAAGCTATGCTGCACCCATGACGTGCCCGTTATTCCCTATGGAACCGGTACATCCCTTGAGGGTCATATCACGGCTCTTCGCGGCGGCATCACCCTCGATCTTTCGACGATGAACCAGGTGATCGAGGTCAATTCCGACGATCTGGACTGCCGTGTCCAAGCGGGCGTGACCCGAAAGCAACTGAACAGCCATCTCCGCGACACCGGTTTGTTCTTCCCGGTCGATCCTGGGGCTGACGCAAGCATCGGCGGCATGGCTGCCACGCGCGCATCTGGCACGAATGCCGTCCGCTACGGTACCATGCGCGAAAACGTTCTCGGCCTGACGGTGGTGATGGCCGATGGCAGCGTCATCAAAACCGGCGGCCGTTCGCGAAAATCCTCGGCCGGCTACGATTTGACCCGCTTGTTCGTCGGCTCCGAGGGGACACTTGGTGTCATCACTGAGATTGGGCTTCGGCTTTATGGCGTACCTGAGGCGATTTCATCGGCAGTTTGCGCCTTTCCGACCGTTGACGATGCGGTTAAGACCGTCATTCAGACCATTCAGATGGGCGTTCCCGTTGCTCGCATGGAACTGCTGGATGCCTTACAGATGAAGGCCTGTATCGGCTACTCCAAGCTCGAGGGATACAAAGAAGCCCCGACACTGTTTTTCGAGTTTCACGGCAGCGATGCAAGCGTCGAGGAACAGGCGACCACAGTGGGTGAGATCGCGGCCGAATTCGGCGGCGACAACTTTCAATGGGCGACCAAGGCGGAGGATCGCAACCAGCTATGGGAAGCGCGCCATAACGCTTTTTATGCAGTGCTCGCAACCTGGCCCGGAAGATCGGCGGTGGTTACCGATGTCTGTGTGCCGATCTCTAATCTCGCAGAATGCATCACGGCCATGCAAAAGGACCTCGAGGAAAGCAAGCTGATTTCACCCCTTGTGGGCCATGCTGGCGATGGCAATTTCCATCTCTCGATCATGGTGGATATGGATGATCCAAACGAGCTCAAGCGCGCCAAGGCGCTGAGCGAAAGAATGGTCAAACAGGCGCTTGCCCTTGGCGGCACCTGCACAGGTGAACACGGCGTCGGCATGGGTAAGATGCACTATCTCGAAGCAGAGCACGGCGAAGCCTTAAACGCCATGCGCGCCCTCAAAAAATCATTAGACCCACAAAACATCATGAACCCTGGCAAGATCGTTCGCATTTGATTTTTGGACAGCTGCCGGACACTATAGACTACGGCTAATGGAATAACCCATAGATGGCGGTAAAATGCTATCGTCGGTTATCAATGCTCACCCCTATATTGCTGATCACCGGTGGGTATGGCTCCCTGGCATCGTAGCCGCCTTCACCGATTCCCCTTGTTGAAAAAATCTATTGCACGAACAGCAATTGTTGTCTCATATATTGAGACTTCGTCTCATTTTTAGTAAGCTTTACCAAGATGACTCTCGATCGGCTGATCATGATCCTCGAGACCCTCGCGATTGCGGGGCGTCCTGTTTCGGCGGCTGAGGTGCAACGGGTGACCGGATTGCCGAAGCCGACCTGCTATCGCCATATCCAGACGCTAAGAGACCACCGTCTGATCACGTCGCCGGCCGATGACGGCAAGTTCGTTGTCGGGGAGCGGTTGATGAGCATCGCACTGCTCGGAAAATCCGATGGCGATATCCAACGGGCAGCGGAACCTCTCTTGAAGTCTGCTGCGGCCGATTTCAATGAAGCCGTCTTTCTAGCGCGACGTCGAGGCCGAAAAGTCGAGATCATCCACATCGACACCCCTAATGATCCCAGCCGGGCATTTATCTATCCGGGCTTGGGAGAGCGTCCCCTTCATGCCTGCTCCTGCTCAAAAGCGATTGCTGCCTTTGCCGGGCCTGCCTTTCAAGACGGTATCATGCAAGACGTACTGGAGCGCTTCACGCCATCGACCAAAACCACTGAGTCCGAGCTCCGCGCCGAGTTTGCGCTGATACGCGCGCGCGGCTTCGCCGAATGTAATGAGGAAATCGATCAGGGTGTGGCAAGCGTGGCAGCGCCCATTTCGATTGGCGGTGACACGGCGATGTTCAGCGTCGGCGCGGTTGGGCCCATTCGCCGCTTTTGCGACAGTCTTAGGAACGACGTTGGGTTAAAGTTGACCCAATTGGCAAAAAGGATCGGTAAAAACATCCAACTCTGCCGCCTTGAGGAGGCCTGAACGGACCTCTTCAAAAAATTGAATAGATCAGTCAAGAAACTAGCCGTCACAGCAAGTGCGGCTGATATCCAGGGAGAAAAAACGATGAACATGCGACCAGATCCGACATTCCACGCTTCGGCAAAACTTGCCATGCAGGCACCCGTCGAAAATTACGGCTTCACGGTCATGCTGAGCCCAGACGGTTCAAAGTCTGATGGGATTGCGGTGGTTGATCTCAAGCCCGATTCCAAGACCTTTGGGCAGATCGTCAACAAGATCATCGTTCCCCATAAGGGCGACGAGTTTCACCATTTCGGCTGGAACGCCTGCTCATCGGCGCTCTCACCGATGTCCGGCCATGCCTTTCTGGAGCGACGCTACCTGATCGTACCCGGCATCCGCTCATCCCGGATCTACGTCATCGACGTCAAAGATCCGCTGGATGCCAAGATCCACAAGGTGATCGAGCCGGAGGAAGTTTTTGCCAAGACCGGGTATTCGCGGCCACATACGATCCATTGCGGACCCGAGGGCATCTACGTCTCGACCCTCGGCGGCGGCGGCAAGGACGGCACTGACGGGCCTCCCGGTATCTTCATCATGGACTGCGAGACCTTCGAGATCATCGGTCGCTACGAGATGGACCGTGGCTCGCAGGACAAACATTACGATTTCTGGTGGAACCTGCCGCGCGACTACATGGTCAGCTCCGAATGGGGCCTGCCGCCGCAATACGAAAACGGGATCGTTGCGGAGGACCTGTTGAGCAACAAATACGGCCATTCGATCCATTTTTGGAATTTACGCGCTCGTCAGAACGTGCAGACGATCGACCTCGGCGCCAATCATCAAATGGCGCTCGAAATCCGCCCGGCCCATGATCCGACCAAGTCCTACGGTTTTTGCGGCGTGGTCGTCGACACCACCAACCTGCAGGGTTCAATCTTCACATGGTGGCTTGATGATGACGGCAAATGGCAGTCCAAGAAGACGATCACCATCGATCCGCAGCCGGCTAAAGCTGATGATCTGCCCGATCTCCTCAAAGGGTTCGAAGCGGTGCCACCGCTGGTAACCGACATCGACCTGAGCCTCGACGACCGTTTCCTTTACGTCGCCTGCTGGGGGACGGGGGAAATGCATCAATATGACGTGAGCGATCCGATGAACCCCAAACTCGCCGGCAAGGTCGAGCTTGGCGGCATCGTCAAGGACACCAAACATCCCAATGGCAAGGACTTTGCCTTCGGGCCGCAGATGGTTGAGATCAGCCGGGACGGAAAGCGGGTCTACTGGACGAATTCACTCTATTCGACTTGGGACAGCCAATTCTATCCGAATGACGAAGGTGGCCAGATGGTCATGGCTCATGTCGGCGAAAAGGGCGGCCTGACACTCGACAAGGATTTTTACGTCGACTTCCCCAAAGGCTACCGCGCGCATCAGATAAGGCTGGAGGGAGGCGACTGCTCGACAGACAGTTTCTGCTACCCATCCGTGTGAGCACATGGAGAGTATGACGTCGATGACGGCCCTTTGGGGGGCCGTCATTCTCTCTGGCCTCTATCACGGCATAAATCCTGGTATGGGATGGCCGCTTGCCGTCTCGGCGGCGTTGATGGAGCAAAAGGCAAGCGCGCTTGCCAAAGCGCTTACCGCGCTTGCCTTCGGCCATTTCCTCGCCATGCTCGCCATCCTTCTGCCCTTCTCGCTCATGATCCAGCTGGTATTCTGGGAACAAGAAATCCGCATCGCCGCCAGCGTCCTTGTCGCCTTGATGGGCCTCTATCTCCTGATCAATCCAAGACACCCAAAGATGCTCGCACGCATCCACCCAACCCGCCTAGGGCTCTGGTCATTCGTCGCGGCAACCGCCCATGGCGCGGGCCTCATGCTGGTACCGATTTTCATGGGCATCTGCGCCATTGACGATGGCGATGCCGGTCATCAGGCAGCGGGAACCCTGATGCGCGGCAATATCGGCACCGCCTTGATCGTGTCAGCCGTGCACACATTCGCCATGATGATGGCCGGCGGACTGATGGCTGTTGTGATCTATCTCTGGCTAGGCCTGAAATTCCTATCGAAAACTTGGTTCAATCTCGATCGCGTCTGGGCAGCCAGCCTCATCTGCGTCGGCGCCTTCGGTATCACCTCAACCTATATCGGTCACTAGCGGCGTGAGTGGCGTGGCCACCTCAGTTGGTTTGGACCGCCTTCGAAAAATGAGCCTAGATGTCTATGAGTATGCGGTTCTTTGTCGGGGGAAATGGCCTCTTGCATTGGGTCAAGCTTTTTACCGACTTGAACCTCGTACCGGAAACCAGCCAGTAGCGCAGGCCACCGTGTCAGGCGGCGTAGACAGCTCTTTCATAAGCTTCGTAGAGCTGCATGTAGCGTGGCTCAACGAATGGCAATGACTGGGTCATGATGACCGCGGCAACATCGTTCGTTGGATCGAACCAGTAATGCGTATTCAAGACCCCTGCCCAGGATTGGGATCCAGCGGCCCTCATCCCCAGGATATCGTCCTCGTTCCGCAGAAAGCCGAAACTATGGGTTCGACGAACGTCGGCGAAGGGATCGCAATCGGCCGTTACCTCGGGAACAACGGTCACCATCTTCTCGAAGGTTAGACCGTTCATGTGATCAGCCAGCATGCGCCTCAAGCCCTCCTCGCTGAGTAAGCGCTGGCCATTGAGTGCACCGCCATTCAGAAACAGCCGGAGAAAGCGCAGGTAATCGGATGGCGTAGAGTAAAGGGCATGCCCCATGCCATAGACTTCCGGTTCAGGAGGCGGCGCGAGGTCGAAGGGACCGAAGGTTCCATCGGGCCCTCGTGCGTAAACTGTGGCCAGTCGCAATTCCATGTCGCCGCTGACCTCGAAAGCTGTGCTGGTCATGCCGAGCGGTTCAAAAATCTCCTCACGGCAATATTGATCGATCCGCCTGCCATCAACTTTCTCCACCACCTGACCGAGCCAGTCGATGCCAGGACCATAACCCCAGCGTGTGCCGGGATCGGTCATCAACGGGTAGTTGAGGGCTTCTCTGGTGCCGGAGAGAATTGTGGGATGGCCTGTTGCCTCCATATAGCGGGGCATGTCGGCATTCCAGAATTCGTATTCCAGGCCACTGGTATGAGTTGCGAGATGACGAAGTGTTGCCTTGGTCTTCGGGGCACGCATGATAGGCTTATCGCCGTCGAACCGGTCTAGCACCTGAAGATCGGCAAAGTCGGGCAGGATGTCCTCAACAGGGGTATCGACATCGAGCTTACCTCGGTCGACGGCCATCATCGCGGCCAGGGACCCGACCGACTTGGTCATAGAAAAGATGCGGAACACTGTATCCTCGCCAGCGGCACGACCATCAGCTGCCTCACCCACAGCGCCAGAATACGTCACACCCGCCCGATTGCCTGCCATCGCGACGACAAAAGGGACATCCTGATCGGTGACGGCGTCTTTCAAGATTTTGTCGATGCTGCTCATCGATGCCTCCCTGGCGAATAGTCGGTGCCTTTATCGGGCTGGTCATCGACAAGTCTACATCAACACGAACGTCGAAGACTACTACGTCTTGGGCACGGCAACGCCAAACCGCTTCTAGCGATATGATCAAAACGTTGTTCCGGCCTCGACGTAAAGCCTACCAACAGGCCCATGCTGCCATCCAGCCTGAGCAAGCTGCTCATTGCCGGTCGCGAGGCCAGGGTTTATCATTTCTCTATGCACAGCTTTTTGATGGCTTATCAGGGAGTCCAACATGCTGAGCCCCGATCAAATCGCTTCTTTCGAACAAAATGGGTATCTCGTGGTCGAGGATGTTCTCGATCAACAGGCAGTAATCGAACCGCTTAAGGCTGAATATACAACCTTGCTCGATCGTCTTTACGATGCCTGGTTCGAGGAGGGTCGTTTAACCACGCCCCCCACCGGCCTGTCTTTCCACGACAAGCTGCTGATCGCTTACCGCGCAAAATGCGATTGGTTTCAGCCGATGGATATTTCGCTTCCCGGTGATCGCATCTATGCGGATACGCCGATGCATTTCGGTCCTGCCGTTTTCGAGATGGTGACTAACCGACGCCTGCTCGATCTGGTGGAAGATCTGATCGGCCCGGAGATTACCTCCAACCCCATTCAGCATGTGCGCATTAAGCCGCCAGCGACCGATTTGCAGGAGGATGAGATCCGCGCCCACATCACGTCGACCGATTGGCATCAAGATCGTGGCGTTGCCCTTGAGGAGGCGGATAGCACCAACATGATCACGGTCTGGTGCGCGATCTCCGATGCGACTGTCGAGAATGGATGCCTGCAGGTCATTCCGGGCGCTCATCGCGAGGGGATGAAGCCTCATTGTCCGAAGAAGCAAACCGCCATCGCCGATGGTCAGATCGACCTCAACAGAGCCCTGCCACTGCCGGTCAAATCAGGCGGTGCTGTGATTTTTCACCCGCTCACGCCTCACGCCTCACTGACCAATCAGACAGAAACTTTCCGCTGGTCGTTCGATCTACGCTACAATGTGACTGGCGAACCCACGGGGCGCGCCCATTTTCCAGACTTCGTGGCGCGCAGCGAAGCCCATCCCGAGCAGGTGCTTCGAAGCGTTGATGAATGGCGTGCCATGTGGGAAGACGCAAGGGAAAAACTCGCGATCAAACCCCATATCGACATCCATCGCTGGTCCGCAGACTCGCCCCTTTGCGCCTGAATCTTTTGGGTTCAGGTAAGCCCAGCTCTCTCCACAGTTTCGACAAATGCGTTGAGTTTTATAGGATCAAGCCGGCCGTCAGTCCGCACGCCAGTACAAAGATCAACACCATAGGGGCGAACCTGTACAATCGCCTCACCGACATTCTCCGGCCGCAGACCACCGGCTAGAAAGATGGGACATCCTGTAGCCTCAACGATGGCCCGGCTGAGAGACCAATCGTGGGTTCGGCCGGTCCCGCCAAGCTCTCTAACTTGCGCCGAGGGGCGTCCTGAGTCCAACAGAAGCGCATCAGCAACTCGCCCCATCGAGACCGCCTCATCGATCGAGGCCCATCCTTCTACATGAATGACCTGAACCAGCCTGACCCCAGGCAGTTCTTTTCGGATCGATGCGTAATCATCGGGTGCCACATGATCGACCAATTGCACCGTGTTGGTCCGACAGGCTCTGGCGTGATCAACGATGGCTGAGGGCACCGTCTCGCTGGTCAGCAAGAATGTGGCGACAGGCGGGGGCACCTTGGCGGCGATCGCAGCGATGAGGCCGTTGTCGATAACACCGGGACCGCTTGGCATCGGACCAACGAGGCCCAAAGCATCAACGCCCTGCTTGACAGCAAGTTCGGCTTCGTCGACCGAACCGATGCAACAAATCTTGATGCGAGTTCGCGCCATGCAACACCTCCAGTACCGATGCAAATCATTCGGTCAATACCGTCTCACGCTCCTCAAATCGATGACAGAATATCGATTGGTTCGAGTAACGATCAATACAACCGATCATAAGAAGCACTGGTTTTGACAAACCGCTGTGGTACGACTTGGTCATCTTCGTAGACCACAGGTAGGCGTCGTCATGTCACAAACTGGCAAAAAGCCACTCGCACCGCTTAGCATCGATCAGCTTCGCCCAAGCTGTGATCCCGCAAAGTTCTCCTTTGCAACGACCAGCGATCTCGACGAGGTCGATGGCCTCATAGGCCAGGATCGCGCCGTCGACGCCATCCGTTTCGGTACAGAAATCCAGCGAAAGGGCTTCAATCTCTTCGTTCTGGGGTCACCCGGCCTCGGCAAGCATGTCGCCGTCACAAGACATCTGGAGCAAAAAGCTCAGGACGAACCGATGCCGATGGAGTGGGTCTACGTCAACAATTTCGAGATCGGCCATAAACCGCGCGCCATGGCACTGCCAGCCGGACGTGGCTGCGCGCTCAAAAAGAGCATGACCGCGGCGATCGATACGCTCAAGGGCGCCATCCCGACCCTCTTCGAGAGCGATGAATATAAGAGCCGCCGAAAGGCGATCGATGAGGTGATGGAAGGTGCCCACAAGGCGACGCTTGAGGCGCTCAGTGAAAAAGCTAGGGCTGCCGGCATTGCGCTGGTGCAAACGCAGCAAGGGCTTGCCATGGCGCCGATGAAAGACGGCGAGGCCATGCCGCAGGAGGCGTTTCAAGCCCTGCCCGACGACGAGAAAAAGCAAATCCAGGAAACCATTGGCCAGCTGCAAAAGGAGCTCGCCTCGATCATGGAGGGCCTGCCGCGCCTCAATCAAGAAAGGCGTGATAAGATCCGAGACTACAATCGTCAACTGGCGACGGTCGCGATCGAACAAGCCCTTCGCGATGTCAGCCAGGCATTTTGGGACCACGACGACGTCAAAGCCTATCTGCAAGCAGTTAAGCAGAACCTGATCGACCATATCGAATTGTTCGTGCCCTCAGGGGCGCCTGAACAGCCGTCAGTCCCAGGCATGCCTCAGCCGCCAGAGCCTTCGATCAACGATGAGGGGCGCTTTCGCCAGTATGAGATCAACATCGTCACCGGTGACGCCGCAGATGTTCCGGAGGAGACGATCGATGGGGATGGCTGCGCTGTCGAAAGAACCGGCTCGCCGGTCATCTATGAGGATCATCCAACCCTGGGCAATCTGATCGGGCGGATCGAGCATCGGGCGAAAATGGGCGCCTTGATGACCGATTTCACCTTGATCAAACCGGGAGCCATCCATCGCGCCAATGGTGGCTATCTGTTGCTGGAAGCGCGAAAACTCCTGGCCGAGCCCTATTCATGGGATGCCTTGAAAAGGGCGTTGCGCAGTGGCTGCATCAAGATCGAAGCACCGGGCGCTGACGCCAATCCCATGACCACCACCACGCTTGAGCCCGAGCCGATCCCCTTGAATGTCAAGGTGGTCCTGTTCGGCGATCGTCAGCTCTATTACCAGCTCGCTGCCCTCGATCCTGACTTCAACGACCTGTTCAAGGTCGCCGCCGACTTCGAAGAAGTGTTGCCGCGCAAGGATGACATTGACCAACTCTATGCGCGCTTGTTGGGCTCGGTCGCCAAACGCGAAGAACTTCGTGCCTTGGATCCAAGCGCGGTTGCGCGCGTGATCGACCACAGCGCCAGGCTCTCGGGCTCCTCCGACAAGCTTTCGGTGCGCATGGGACCGGTTGTCGATCTCATCCGCGAGGCCGACTTTTGGGCGGCAGATGACGATGATGCGGTGATCGACGCCGATCACATCGAACGTGCGCTGGCCGAACAGGAGCGGCGGGTTTCGCGCGTGCGTGAGCGGTCATACGAGACCATCATCGATGAAACCATCCTGATCGATACCGACGGTGCCAAGGTCGGACAGATCAACGGCTTGAGCGTCCTGCAGCTTGGGGGCTACAGCTTCGGCAAACCGACCAGGATCAGCGCCCGTGTCGGCATGGGTAATGGCCGTGTCGTCGACATCGAGCGCGAGGTCGAGCTCGGCGGACCGCTGCATACCAAAGGCGTGATGATCCTCTCTGGCTTTCTTGCCGCACGCTTTGCTCAGAATTACCCGATGTCGCTCGCGGCAACCCTGGTGTTCGAGCAATCCTATGGCGGCGTGGATGGCGATAGTGCTTCATCGACCGAGCTTTATGCCCTGCTTTCTGCCCTAGCCGACATACCGATCAAGCAATCCTTCGCCGTTACTGGCTCGGTCAGCCAACATGGTGAGATACAGGCCATCGGCGGGGTTAACGAGAAAATCGAAGGGTTCTTCGAGATCTGCGAACATCGTGGTCTAACCGGCGATCAGAGCATTTTGATCCCCCCAGCCAATGTGCGTAATTTGATGTTGAGCAAGAAAGTGGTTGATGCGGCTAGAGCCGGTCAATTTCACATTTATGCCGTACCAACGATCGATCAAGGCATCGAAATCTTGACCGGCGTGGCGGCCGGCGAACGCGGTGCCGATGGACGCTACCCTGAAAGCAGCATCAACGGTAAGGTCGAAAAGCGGATCGAGGACTTTGCTCAAGCGCGCCGTGATTTCAGCGCTTCGATGACGCCACTAGCTTAAGGATGCCGCCGAGACGGGAGTTGTTGACATGGCCGCTAAACGACCTGCCGAAAGAGCCCTGCCTGAAACGGTCGCGGAGGCCTATCTTCATCTCCTGAAATCGCGCGGGATCGACTGGCTCTTCGCCAATGCCGGGACCGATTTTGCACCAATCATCGAAGGGCTGACGCGTGGCCAGGCTGCCGGCCTCGACATGCCCGAAGCCGTGGCGATCACCCATGAGAACGTCGCCGTCGGCATGGCGCATGGCTATTACTTGTTAACGGGCCGCCCGCAGGCGGTGATGTTTCACGTGAATGTTGGGACGGCGAATGCGCTGATGGGGCTGATCAACGCCGCGCGCGATAACGTCCCGATTTTTTTCACTTCGGGCCGCACGCCTATTACGGAAGCTGGCTGCATCGGCTCGCGTGATCTGCCGATCCATTGGGGCCAGGAAATGTTTGATCAGGCCGGCATGCTGCGCGAGATGGTGAAGTGGGATTACGAACTCCGCTATGGCAAGCAGGTGGAAGCGGTTGTCGACCGGGCACTTGCGGTTGCGATGAGCGAGCCGAAAGGGCCGGTCTATCTCAGCCTGCCGCGAGAAGTTCTAGCCGAGCCGTGCGAACCGCCAGCGGCGGCTAGCGTGACAAGAATGCCCGTACCAGCACCACCAATACCGGATCAGGGAGCCATTGACGAAGCAGCAGCGATGCTTGCAGCGGCGGAACGGCCTTTGATCATCATCGGTCGCGGGTCTGCAACAACCTTCGAACCGCTCGCTGCCATTGCCGACAAGTTGGCGGCACCAGTGGTCCATTTTTGGTCATCCCGCCTTGGAATGGCGACCGATCACCCGCTCCATGCCGGCTTCGACGTCAGTGGTTGGATCGAGGATGCAGACGTCGTCCTGACGCTGAATTCCATGGTCCCCTGGATTCCAGAGCGTCACCAGCCTGCTGATGGTTGCAAGATCATTCAGTTGGGACCGGATCCGTATTTCAGCGACCTGCCGATGCGCAGCTTTCCCGCAACCCTCGCGATCCAAGGAGACACAGCACAGGGATTACAGACACTGTTATGCGCTGTGAAGCCAAAGGCGGCCACCGTCAAGTTGAGAAAATCGAGCTTGTTGGAGCGCATCGAGAAAGAACGAGCAGCCAGACAGAAAAAGGCCGAAGCTGGCAAAAGATCGCCGATGACGGCCGCCTGGATCAGCCATTGCCTGAACCTTGCGATGCCTGATGATGCCATCGTCGTGAGTGAACTCGGCATTCAGCCTGATATCATGACATTCAAGCAGCCTGATAGCCTGCTTAGTCACTCCCTGGCGGGTGGCCTTGGCTGGGGTTTGCCCGCAGCCTTGGGGGCAAAGCTCGCTGCATCTGAACGCCTGGTGGTGGCCGCCGTCGGCGATGGATCTTACATGTTTGCCAACCCGGTTGCCTGCCATCAGGTCGCCGAGGCGCTGGATATTCCACTCTTGACCGTGGTGTTCAACAATGAGGTCTGGAACGCGGTTCGAAAATCGACTAAGGCGGTCTACCCTAAAGGCCATGCTAGCCGCGCCAACCGCATGCCGCTATCATCCCTCACCCCGTCCCCAGCCTACGAAAAAATCGTCGAGGCAAGCAACGGACATGGCGAGCGGATTGATGACCCAGCGGCACTCCCGGACGCCTTGGAGCGGGCCATTCGAAAGGTCCTCATCGAGCGCCAGCAGGTGCTGTTGAACATCACTTGCGCGATCGATGGTTAAGGTATGATCCGCT
Source organism: Geminicoccales bacterium (assembly GCA_050633905.1). GTDB lineage: Bacteria > Pseudomonadota > Alphaproteobacteria > Geminicoccales > Geminicoccaceae > JANQPX01. The sequence goes on along the minus strand of JBOEHJ010000008.1, from coordinate 39,332 downwards.
GATCCCTTAATCCCTGAAGCAAGCGAAGATACATGTCTTCGGATGGATTGGCGCCGGTCCAGCCCGCATTTCTGATCTTGGTAAGATCCGACATCTGATCGTAGTCACAGCTAAAGACGAAGTCGGCAAACGCCCAGTTAGTGAGCTGCGCAAGGGTATAGTTGCGGAGGCCATAGCGCTCACGGATGTCTCGCCAGAGCGGCTCTTTGTCGGCCATCATCGTCTGCAGCGAGATCGTCTGCAGACCATCTGCTTCCATCTCGAAAAAGCTGGCGACCTTTGGCCATAGATGACACCAGCGGAGGTGATCGCCATTGGTGAAATTGAAGGCCTGATTGGCACAGACCTCGTTGGTCGCTGTCCAGACCACGCCTTCAGCCAGATAGCTGGCTTCGGTCATTTGATAAACAGCATTGAAAAACCCAGACGTGCCTGGAAAGCGAAGCGGGCGGCCAAGGTGTTTGGCGATCGTTGCATAGAGGGCCATCGCGGTCAGCTGATTCATCGAACTGCCAATTGCAAGGCCGCAAATGCCATGGGGGCGAAAAGCCGACCATGTCCAACCTTTGCCGCGTTGTCGCTCGGCAATCCAGGTCTGCTGATCGAAATAGAAATTCGGTGGAAGATGTCCTGGGTCATCTTCGTGAGCGGGGGTCTTGTAGGGGCCGAGATGATTGCCATACCACTTGCTGCCATGCATCAGATGAACATGCTGGAGCGATGTCCCACCCTCCTCTTCCAAGGTTTCAATCAGGTTGGTCAGCATCTTGGTATTGAGTGTTGCCTCATCGGCCAGCGATACGCCCGGCGCGTAGGCGGTGAAGAAAACGTGAGTGACTGAAGAAAGCCCCTCCAGTTTGTTCCTACAATCCGAAGCATCGGCAAGATCGACTGGAATGAAGTGGGCACACGTCGGAAAATCCGGCGATCGTCTTGAAAGAGCGATGATGCTCCAATCTTCCTGATGTTCAAGAAAATCGAGCAACGCCCGTCCCACCACACCAAGTGCGCCAGCGATGACGGCAGTTTTTTTGGTCATTCTCCGTTCCCTCGATCGAACCAGCCTTTATCCAATCAAATGGTATCTGACGCGGAGACAAGGGAATATTCAACAATGAGTTCTGTACATAAAGAAGTGGAACCGGCTAACAATGCCGAACAAAATTTGTTTCTTTTCTTCATGGATGAGTGCAGGCGATGAGCACGACAGCAAGAAGCGGTGGCAATCGTAGCGGTAAGGCCAAGAGGCCCGCTGGTAGTCCGAATCGAACGTCACCCCGCTCGCTGGCCTGCCCATCCTGCAGCGGCGCCAATCAAGGCCATGCTCAATTTTGTCAGCATTGTGGCAAGTCCCTAAGCGACAGCAGCTGGTGGACACCGCAAACCATGACGGTTTTGGCGTCTGCCATCATCGTGCTGGTTGCGCTCACCCTTCTGTTTACATCAGCGATCGATCCACATCGTTCGGAGCCTGCCGTAACGAGCACCGCCACAACATCAAGAGCGACATCCACCGATCAGCCGCCGGACCTCTCGTCGATGACACCTCGGGAGGCCGCTGATCGATTGTTCAATCGCGTCATGATGGCTGACGAGCAGGGCAACAGGGCCGAGGTCGAGCAGTTCACGCCGATGGCGGTCTCCGCCTATGAAATGTTGGAAAGTCTCGATGCCGACGCGCTGTTCCATGTAGGGCTGATCTACGCAGCAGCAGGCGAGGTGGAAAAGGCTGAGGAGTATAACGAACGCTTGAAAGCGATCGTGCCGAACCACCTGCTCGCCGCGTTCCTCGAACACCGCCTCGCCATAGCATCCGACAAGCCCGAGCTGGCAAAAGCAGCTGCCAAGAGATTTCTAGATCATTATGAAGAAGAGATCGCCGTCAGCCGCTCGGAATACAATCATCACGGTGCATCGATCGAGCGCTTTCGAACCGAGCTGAGCAAACAGTAAGAGCTGATTTCGACCCGATACCGGATTCAATGCGCCTTATTGGCTGTGGCCCGCACGCAATGTCACCATGATCTAGAGTTGATCTGCCGAGCATCTCGGTCGTTGTCGGGATTGGTGGTGCCGGTTGGGCGGAAGAAGGCCCGATGATGTCTTGATGATCGCTGTTTGCCCAGAGCAATTTGCCGCTCAGGAACACATAGAGGCTAACGGGCCAGGCAAGGCTCGTCCCTATCATCCAAAGAAGCCTGGCATAACCTGGGGAAAGACCGTTTCGCCTAGTGACCACATCCATATGGCTACGCAAGATCGGAAAGAGCATCGTCCCTGCCGCGAGAATTAGCCCAAAAGAGAGATAGAGGAGGACGAAGAACAAACGCAGCAGCCTCGAAACAATTAATGGTAGAAAATAATATACATTATTATCGCTTTTGGAGAAGTTTTTCTTTTAGGCAGCATTCTCCTGATAACCCCATTGATTGACCTTGCTCAGGAGACGCGCCCGATCGATGGGCTTGGTGATATAATCATTCATGCCGGCTTCATAACAACGCTGGTCATCACCTTTCATGGCATTAGCGGTGACCGCGATGATCGGCACGGGCGGTCGAGTCTGGCTTGCCCGTTCGCGAATACGTCTTGTCGCCTCGAGACCATCCATGCCAGGCATTTGCACATCCATCAGGATGAGATCGTAAGCCTTCTCGTTCAGCGCCTCGATCGCATCAGCACCATCTTTGACGACATCGATCCGGTGACCAGCTTTCTCAAGCATGATCATCGCAATTTTGCAGTTCACCGGATTGTCATCTGCCAACAAGATATCGAGGCTGGCCGGCTGCGTCTCGGACAGGCTGTGAATGGTAATCAAGTCGCCTGACATGCGTGGCTCGTGATCGCGCAGACGCAGCAAGCAATTCAAGAGATCCATTGGCTTGACCGGCTTTGGCAAATAGGCTGCAAAGCCGATGTCAGCAACGCGTGCTGCATCACCCCGCAGGCCCGACGGCGTCATCATCACCAATGCAGCATGCTGAAGCGTCTCATCAGCTCTTATCGCCTTGCCTAAATCCTCACCACTCATATCCGGTAGCGCGCTGTCGATCAGTACAACGTCGATCGGCGTTCCCCGGCTTTGAGCACGTTTGAGCGTAACCAGCGCTTCGTCACCATCGCCGACCAAATGGGTTACCGCCCCCCAACTTAGGGCCTGTTGATCCAGCATCATCCGCGTTACGTCATTGGAATCGACCACCAGGAGATGCAGACCGGCGATCTGACCGCTGGGGGGTATCTTAGTGCGATCCACGGCAGCTTTATCAAACCCCAGCGTCAAGATGAACGTCGTCCCCGTCCCCTCTTCGCTTTCAACCTCGATCTCACCATTCATCAACAAGGCGATGCGTTTGCAAATTGAAAGACCAAGGCCACTGCCACCATACACCCTTGGAATGGACGGATCGGCTTGTGCATAGGGGGAAAAGAGCTGGTGCAACACATGATCCGGGATGCCGATCCCGGTGTCTTCGACCCGAATGCCGATCGTGACGTGATCGCTTTCATCCTGAAGTTTATCGATGACAAGACGTACAGAACCCGTCTCGGTAAACTTCAAGGCATTGCCAAGCAAGTTCATCAGGAGTTGACGAAGGCGCCCTGGATCTCCGACATAGCTCTTGGGTAGGTCCGGATCGAGCGCGAGTTCGACGGCGAGGCCTTTCTTTTCAGCACGCGGTCTCAGAATGTCGATGACGCGTTCAGCGACCGTCTGCAGATTAAAATCGATCCGATCCAGCTTCAGCTGCCCTGCTTCCATGCGTGATAGATCGAGAATGTCGTTGATAATCGTCAGTAAGGCCTGACCCGAGAAATGCACCGCGTCGACATAGCCTTTTTGTTCGTCGCTGAGCGGGGTCTCTTGCAACAGCTTGGTCATACCGAGAACACCGTTCATCGGTTCCCTGATCTCATGGCTCATCGTCGCAAAAAACATCGACTTCGCCCCACTCGCCCGCTCGACCTCACGAAGCTCCTGGCGCAAGGTTTCAAGTTCAGCGGTCAAGATCGCGATTTCGGGCCTGCATTGACTTCGATTTTGATCAGACGTCACCGACAGTAATCCTCTAGTTCCCTGCCCCGACCTGTCTTCCTCCAGTTTTTTCGCACCTTATCGATTGAGAGTTAACAATAGGTAAACGTCGACGATCTTGGATTTATGATTAAGTTCCTATATTCGCAGCAAGACATTCTGCCCCGCACCCAACCTCCTTCCCGATCAATTGTGAGAGATGATGCCATGAGTTCAAATGGTGAGCAGCCACGCAAGGCTGAGCCCATTAAGTCGGTTATCGATTGACGCCGAGCAGTAGGATTACTGGCCCAGGGCTTGACGATCAGCGAGGTGGCGAGGCAGATCGGCTGCTCGCGCTGGCGCCACCATGACCAGACATTTCAGGACTGGACCAAGGCGTCTGAGGATGGCGTTTCCTTCCCGGATACTGGGCAAATGTCATCGCTACAGCAACGATTGCACGATGCAATCGACACCGAGGTGCAAAACGGCAATATGCGTGTAATCCTGTGGCTCGCCGATCCCATGAAGCTGATCGGCCCGCCGGAGGAGACCGAACAGAACGCAGCCCTAGACGGATCTGCTGCGCGGCATGGCTGATGCTGATCTACGGGAATTCGAAAGCTTGAAGCAGCGAGAAAGCGCTACCGCCCCTTACTGGTATTACGTTTCAGCTTTGTGGCAGAAGGAGATCAAGGCCTTCTTCGTAATAGAGCGTCGTGCCGTTGTCGAAGGTCACATATTGAAAGCCGCTGACATCCTCACCACCGGCCGTGGCATGACTATTGGCCTGACCATTGGACACCACCGATGATCCGGTGGTGATTGAAAGCGTACGAAAACCGCCATCGTTGAAGAAAACGATTTCGCCGTTATCATCGGAGATGAGATCCTCCAAGGCGAGCTCAACCTCGCCCTCTGCTTTTGGCACCGGCCTCGGGGTACCGGTCGATGTGGCATCATCCATACCGACGATATCCCTCACGAGATCCGCAAGGCTGGACCGCTTCTCGGATGCGTTAGCGTTCAATGTCCGATCCCCATTTACCATGACAAATCAGTCTTAGCCCATTTTCGCGCGGGCGGCCAAGCTTACGCGGAGACAACCGTGCGTACCTCTTGGTGGTGAACATCGCGGTTTTTGGCAATTTTTGTACCATCACCACAATTTCGCGGATTTCGTACCGATTTACGGAAAAAAAACGGCCATGTGATGCTATCCAGCATCCATGAATCCCAAGGCTCTATTTCTACTGTCGCGCGATTGCCTTATAATTCTGATGTAAAAAAGTTGCGACGTTGTGCATAGCCTGGAGATTATCGAATGGGCGATGCGGATTACCTCATGGCGGGAGAGATCAAGATGGGAAGGCCTGGCGTTCTTTTTCTTATCGTTGGGCCGAGCGGCGTCGGCAAGGACAGCCTGATCGATGGGGCCCGTCAGTTCCTCCAGCATGACATCAGTTTCTGGTTTCCAACCCGCTTCATCACGCGCCCGGCGGATGCCGGCGGCGAAACCCATCAAGCCGTGACGCCAGAGGCGTTCGACCGCTTGCAGAACAGCGGCGCCTTCATGTTGAGTTGGCATGCCCATGGCCATGGTTATGGTATACCGATCGCGGTCAAAGAGGCTCTAGCTCGCGGGCGTTCGGTGATCGTCAATGTGTCGAGGCAAATGATCGACGAGGCCAGGCGTCTATGGTCTCCTGTTCGGGTGATGCTGATCACGGCACCGAGGGACATTCTTCGAGATCGGCTGGTCAAGCGTGGACGCGAAACCATCGATGACATCGAAAAACGTCTCGACCGGGTCGATGCTTATCACGTTGACGGCAGCGATGTTCGCGAAGTGGTCAACGCCCATCGGCTAGAGCGTGCGATAGACCGCTTCGTTGCCATGCTTCAATATGAGGTTATGAGCTCGATTGCTGCCCGCCAAAAGGAAAGCGAATGCTCTGCATGAACGGATGGTCGCGGCTGGCCTGTTCATAGATCGCAATCGCGTCGACAAGAAGCGGCCTATTCCCAAATGGCGGCGCGATCGTCTGCATGACGGCCAGGACTCTTTCCTGCCGGTCGTTCGCAAGCGGCCCAGCGAGCGTCATGTGAAAGTGAAAATCATCGAAGATGTAAGGATAGCCGAAGGCGAGCATCTGCTCGTCCTGACGCGGTGTCAGGTCGCTTTTTCTACGGCGTTGAATATCGGCCGCAGATAGCGGGGCTCTAAACTCTTCGAACGCGCGCACACAATCTGCCGCCAACCGGTTCATGTCTTCCGATTGAAATGAAAACCTGAAGGCAATCCACTTCGAGATTTGCGCAATCTGCAGAGGTGGCGCTTCGAAAGGCTCACGCGCTGCCGCGAATTCAGCAGCTTTCGCATAGAGTGCTTTCTCATCGCGCCCCGGTGCCAGCTCGAACGGTGCTTTCAGCGTCGCGTGAAATCCATAGTAACGGGCTGACTTAGTGACCTCGGCAAGCTCGGCGGCATCGAGAGCATCCAACGGCGGCTGCTCGATCGGTTTCCCCGTGATATGGTCGCGTCCGAGCCAGCGCCGGCCGAATGCTTCAAGATCGGAACCAGGCGATGGGGCGTAATAGATGGCATAACGTCGACTCATGCGACCCGTACTCCTCGTTGCCACACCGCACCGATCAAGGGGCGTCCTTCCACCAGTTTCACCCGTACCAGATCGGCGTGTTTGCCGATGGCGATCTCACCTCGATCATCAAGGCCGGCAGCCTTCGCCGGCTCAAGGGTCACTGTGCGGATGGCATCGTTTAGGTTCATCTCGAAGGGCGGTTCTGTCAGTCTGAAAGCGGCGGGAAGCATGCTTGATGGAATGTAATCCGAGGAAAGGATGTCAAGGAGGCCGCTCATCGCCAAATCGCCTGCTGCGACATTGCCGCCATGGGATTGCCCGCGGATCAGGTTAGGCGCTCCCATCAAGACCTTGAGATCGAGTTCCCGCGCTCTCGTCGCTGCGGTCTTTGTCGTCGGAAATTCGGTGATGACCGCCGCGAGATCAGCGGCCTCTTCGACATGGGCGGATGTGGCATCATCATGGCTTGCAAGGGGCAGTTTCTTGGCCAATGCGATCTCGCCGAGCTTTCGCCGATGATGGGGTGACAATGTTTTGGAATGTTGAATGAGCTCTTCTTGATAACGATCGAGCGCCGCCTCATTCATATCAAAGAGCTTTAAGTGGAAACGGCGCCAGACTTCGATATCCGGCACCTGACGATCGCCCGGCGCATGATCCATGAGCGACATCATGCTCAACAAGGGATGTTCCAGATAGTCGTCGACCGCCTGAACGATATGGGGGTAGTTCACTTCGCAGCGAAGATGCAGACGGTGATCCGCTTTCACCATGTTAGCACTGTCGGCAACAGCCAGCGCTTCGCAAAGGGGCCCCATCATCGCCATCCGTTGATCCGAGCCACGGGAGACCCCGATGGTCAGGCTGTCAAAAACGGTGGTGATGCCGGATCCGATGACCTGGGCATCATGAGCGATGACCGCATTGACGGGATCCCAATATACACCGGCTCGGGGCTGATAGTGGCGCTCCAGATTGTCGGTGTGTAGATCGATCAAGCCAGGGATGAGATAATCGCCCTCCAGATCGATCCCTGATGACGGTCCTTCCTCGATATCAGTGATCTTGCCATCCGTGATCTTGATACCGCCGGTCATCGTCTGATCGGCCAGGACGATCTCGGCATTACTCAAAAGCATCTCGTCCACGCTGTTTCCCCGCTATTCAAACGATCAGGCGATACGCTCGCCTTCGCGCCAGACCGACATCACGGCCGGCGTGTCACCGACCTTGCGCACCCGCAGCAGATCAGCGCGCTTGCCGGGCGCAATCTCACCTCGATCCGAAAAGCCTCCCATAGCGGCTGGGCTTTTTGTCACTTTCGCGGCGGCATCAGGAAGGGTAAGGCCGACCCTGTCGACCAGTCGAAACACCGCATGCAGCAGGCTGACCGGCACATAGTCAGATGAAAGCGCATCCAGATGACCTGATCCTGCGAGATCGAGGGCTGAAACATTACCGGAATGGGATCCGCCAAGAATGACATTGGGTGCTCCCATCACGATCGTCATCCCGTGACGATGCGCAGCGGCAGCCGCTTCCCCGGTCGTCGGAAACTCGGCGATGGTGATGCCTTCGGCAACGGCTTCTTCGATATGACCGACCGTGGTGTCGTCATGGCTTGCTAGGGTGACATCCATGCCCTCGAGGCGTTCGAGCAAGGCGCGGCGATGCTTGTCCGCGTAGAGCTTTTGCTCCTCTAGCCTCTTTTCCACCAGCGCATCAAGATCCGCCTCGCTTCGCCGCCCGCCACTTCGATGAAAGTTCCGGTATTTGTCGAGATCGCGCCATTGGCGCTGTCCGGGCGTGTGGTCCATGAACGAGATCAGGCGCACGCCACCTCGATCGCGGAGCGGCTCAAACATGTCGACAACATGGGGCGACGATACCTCGCAGCGCAGATGAAGATAATGATCGGCCTTGAGGCTGCCTGCCTCGTTGGCCTGTTCCAGCACGTCAATTGAGCGCTGCAGAAATTCGTTGCGCTCCTCCTTGCCCTCGTGAAAGCCGACAGCCACCGCATCGAACACCGTGGTGATCCCAGCCGATGCCATCTGCTGGTCATGGGCAAGCATTGCCGCGTCAGGCGGCCAGCGCACGGCAGGGCGCGGCTGAAATTGGCGTTCCAGATTATCTGTATGTAGTTCGACTAGACCTGGAAGGACAAAGTCACCGCCGACATCGAGCGCAGCGTCGATCACGCGGCCTTTCGGTACAATCTCCTGGATCACGCCGTCCGAGATGATCAGGCCGCCCTCCTCGACCGCATCAGCCGTCACAATCCGCGCGTTTGAAAGGGCCAGCCGTCCGCTCACGCTACTATCCACATCTGTTGCATCAGCATCCTTTGGTTGTCGATTTCGCGGCCGGTCGCCTCGTCCCGCAGATCCTTCTCATTGAACATATCGATAATCGCTGTTCCCCTATCTTTCGCCTTACGGATCAGATCGATCACGCGGTCGCGGTTGGCCCTGCCGAGCGGTGCGGTGAGCTCGTCCAATAAGAGAATAGGGTAATGATGAACAAAACCTGGGGCAACAGAGTCTCCATGTTGGTCCGCTATGACCGACCACAAACGAATTCGAGCAAAAGCACCGATGGTAACGAGGGTAGTCCTCGATCTCGACAAGTCGATGACGGGTTGATTGCAGCGGTCTAACGAACCCAAGGCATAAGTGCTGCGGTCCCTGGCCCAGTTACCTCCTAATCAATCACTTTCTCCCACATCATGGTTGGCTGGAATGAGGGATGGTTCGGTTCGATATGTTCAAAAATGCTAACGAGCTCTCGGTATCAACCTTCTTGATAGAAATCCCGTATGACGATTAAAAATAACAACCATTACGCTAGATCAAAATTAAGCTCGTGTTCAGTTTACTTGTGCTTTTATGTCTGCAAGTGTTTGAGAATCGGACTATGAAAGGGAGCCATCGCCCCCTTGTACGGAGACGACATGATGATCAGAACAGCCTGCGCCGCACTTAGCTGTCTTTTTCTGGTGAGTTGTACCACCAATCCTGATGGCACGCAGTCAGTCAACAGAACGGCTGTCGGCGGCGCGATCGGCGCTGTGGCTGGCGGCGTCCTGGGCAATCGGTTGGACAGAAAAGGAAGCCGTACGGGTGGCACTGTTGCTGGTGCTGCCATCGGTGCAGCCATCGGCGGCGGCGTCGGCTATGCTTTGGATAGCCAGGAAAAGGCCTTCGAAGAAGAGCTTGCCGATGAGCGTGCCGCCAATGAGATTGAAATCGAACGGGTGCGTGATGACCTCTTGAAGCTAACCCTAGATAGCGAGGTGTCGTTCGATTACAACAGCGCTGCGATCAAGCCTGCTTTTCAGCAGAGTTTGACCAAGCTTGCCAATGTGCTGATCAAATATGACCGCAACCGCGTGACGGTCGTTGGCCACACCGACTCGACCGGCTCTGATGCCTACAATCAGGATCTTTCGATCAGGCGAGCCAGCTCGGTTGTTGATGCACTGGAGGATAGAGGTGTCGAGAGGGGTAGCTTGGGGACCGAAGGTCGCGGCGAACGCGAACCGCGTGCTGATAACGGTACTGAGGCTGGTCGCCAGCTCAACAGGCGAGTCGAAATTCTGATCCAGCCCGACCCGTCGACCGTCTAAGCAGACGCCGGCGAAAACAAAGGTATAGGAACGCCATGCCGACAGGCACGAGCCCTGCAAGTCTTGAGTGTCTCCTTGTTGCTTGTTGGGTAAGACGCCTTGCCGTGCTAGAGACGTGATCAATTAGTGAAGCATCGGCTGCATGGGCAGCCGGTGCTTCCTATGTTGATGGTGTCGATTGCTGCCTTGCCCGGTCATCTGGGCTGGGGTGAATGCACGACACGAACGATGTCGGATAGCATGGCCCCACCTCTCCTCACCTTACGCAACGCGCATCTGCGCATTGGCAGTCAGGTTCTCTTCGCCGACCTCGATCTCGCGATCGGTCGTGATGATCGGATTTGCCTGGTTGGTCGAAACGGTGCCGGCAAGTCGACACTTTTGAAGGTGATCGCCGATCTCATCGAGCTGGATGCAGGCGAGCGGTTTCTACAGCCGAGAACGACCGTCGCCTATTTGCCCCAAGAGCCTGACTTACCGACAGGTGCAACAGCCCTCGAGGCAACGATTTCCGGCCTCGGTCCGGACGATGAGATGTCGCACCACCTCGCCGAAACTATGCTGGCACGCTTCGAAATCGCTCCTGATCGCTGCATCGACGGGTTCTCCGGCGGTGAAGCCAGACGGGTGGCGCTGGCGCGGGCGATGGTGCAGGAGCCTGAAATCCTCCTTTTGGATGAACCGACCAATCATCTCGACATCAAGGCAATCGAGCAGCTCGAACAGGATTTGAAGGATTTTCGTGGCGCGATCGTCATGATCAGCCATGATCGGCGTTTCTTATCCGCCCTTTCCCAGAAAACCTGGTGGCTGGATCGCGGCAAGGTGCGCGCCTCAGATCAAGGCTTCGATCACTTCGACAGCTGGTCCGCCGAGGTGCTGCAGAACGAAGAGGCTGAGCTTCATCGTCTGTCCAAGGCGATCGAAGCTGAGACGGAATGGCTGCATTTCGGCGTCACTGCCAGACGAAAGCGCAATCAGGGCCGGCTTCGACGTTTGAAGGCGATGCGCCAGGAGCGCGCCGAACAGATAAGGCCCGAAGGCCAGGCCAAGCTCGAAACAGGAATCGCAAATAAGAGCGGTCGCTTGGTGATTGAAGCCAAAACAATCACCAAGAGCTTCGGCGATCATTTGATTATCGACGGTTTTTCCACCCGCATCATGCGCGGCGATCGGGTCGGCATCATCGGCCCCAATGGAGCTGGCAAGACCACGCTGATACGCTTATTGACCGGGTCCTTGCCACCGGATGAGGGCACGATCCGCCTTGGCACACAGCTGGATGTCGCTCTGATTGATCAGCGCCGCGATGGGCTTGATTTGAGCGCCACACCTTGGGAGACACTTTGTCCCGATGGCGGTGATCAAGTCGAGGTGCAGGGCCGCTGGCGGCATGTTGTCGGCTATCTCAAAGACTTTCTGTTTCGCCCGGAGCAGCTGCGCACGCCGATCAAAGCTCTCTCCGGCGGCGAGCGGAACCGATTGCTGCTCGCCAAGCAGCTTGCCCATCCCGCCAATCTCCTGGTGCTGGACGAGCCGACCAACGATCTGGATATGGACACGCTTGATCTGCTTCTAGAGATGCTCGCCGATTTTGCCGGCACGCTCCTCCTGGTGAGCCATGATCGGGATTTTCTTGACCGGCTGGTGACCAGCACGATCGTCTTCGAAGGCAAGGGCAGGATTGCCGAATATGCAGGCGGCTATAGCGATTATATGAGGCAACGCCCCGAGGCTGCGGACGCTGGATCTTCAGCGCCGGATCGAACCAACAAACGCGCCAAGCATCCAAAACCGGACCGCCAACGTGATCGACAATCCAAACAGCATGAGCGGGCTCTAACGCGGACCTTAAAAGAAATCGAAAAATTGCAGAGCCAAAAGACGATATTGGAAAGCGAGCTTGACGATGCCGATCTCTACGCCCGCGATCCGGGCAGCTTTCAGGCTAAATCCGACCAATTAGCCAAGCTGCAACAGCAGCTCGACGATGCCGAAGAGCGCTGGCTCGAACTCGAAATGGCTTCTGAGGCAGCGGCATCATGACCAGGTTTGATCAGACCCCAGGGCTTCTCACGGCATCTGGCCGGCCCGCCAAGGTTGCCCTGGTCCATGAGTGGTTCGATCACTTCTATGGATCCGAGCGGGTTGCCGCCGAAATTCTCACCTGTTTTCCGGAAGCAGATGTCTTCACCCTGGTCGACATCATGGAAGGGGACGAGCGCGCCTTCCTCGATGGCAAGCGGATCACCACCTCGTTCATCCAGCGCCTGCCGTTCGGCAACTCAAAGCGCTTTCGAAAATACCTGCCATTGTTCCCCTACGCGATCGAGCAGTTCGATCTCAGTGATTATGATCTCGTGCTGTCCAGCAGCCATGCCGTGGCCAAAGGGGTGCTCACTGGCGCCGATCAGGTCCATGTTGCTTATGTGCATACGCCAATGCGTTATGCCTGGGAGCTCAGCCACGAATATCTTCGCCAAAGCGGCCTTGCCCGGGGTCTGAAAGGCCTCCTTACCCGATACTTTCTGCATAAACTTCGCCTCTGGGATCTGCGCACGGTCAACGGTGTGGATCGCTTCATCGCCAATTCCGCCTATGTCGGCAGACGCATCCAGAAGACCTATCGCCGCCCGTCCAAAGTGATCCATCCGCCGGTCGACGTTGACCGCTTCCAGATGCGGCCTGATGAAAAGAAGGACCACTATCTCGCCGTTTCCCGCTTCGTTCCCTACAAACACACCGAAACCATAGTCGATGCCTTTGTCGGCATGCCCGACAGAAAGCTTGTGGTCATCGGTGATGGGCCGGGCCTCAAAGCCGCCAAGGCCAGGGCAACGTCGAACATCACCATCTTGCCGCCTCAGCCATTTCACGAGCTGGAAAGGCATATGCGCGAAGCAAGGGCCTTCATCTTCGCACCCGAAGAAGATTTCGGCATTACCCCCGTCGAAGCTCAAGCCGCCGGCACGCCCATCATCGCCTATGGAGCAGGCGGCGTTCTGGAAACCGTTCGTGACCTCGATCAATCGGAACCGACGGGTCTCTTTTTCGAAGCGCAAACGCCTGAGGCCATTCGCGCCACGGTTCAACGCTTCGAACAGCAAGGCAATGTCATCAATCCCGAACACTGCCGAAAAAATGCCGAACGTTTCACCGCCAGCAACTTTAGACGAGACTATCTCGATCACGTACGTGATGCCTGGCTCGACCATGGCGGCAAGATCGAAGACGTTGCATCCACCAAGGTCGCCTAGTGGTCTTTTTTGGTGAACTGACGTAACCGACCCACTGCATGAAAAAGAATTCATCTCCGGGACAGGCAATGTTCACGGATGCTCTCCATCTCTCTTCTCGTGAGCCCCCCTCGCGACCGAGCCGGATCGGACATCATGCCGGTCCGGCTCGGATGACGAACGGAGATATTGATGAAAACGTTGAATGCCCAGACAAAAACCAATCACGGCCGTCGCCTGCGGCCCATCGCCCTTGCCTTGTCCTCTGTCGGTATGATCGGCCTACTGGTCGGCATGAATACCCTGCCCGTGAGCCATGCGGAAACGCCAACACCTCTCACCGCAGCGCCTTGGGCTGGCTACGCCGATCTCATAGAGGAGATCATGCCAAGCGTAGTGACCGTCACCACGGAGATCGACCGTAAACCGGACCCTATTGCGGAGGACCCCCGATCCTTTAGGGATTTCGGCGAACGTGGCATGAGCGAAGAGGACATGCGGCGTTATATGGAACGCTTCTTCGGCCGCCCCGGCTCGCCTGGACGTCCCGACATGCCAGCTCCCCATGGACGCGGCCCCGTCGCCGGCTCCGGCTCCGGCTTCATTATCGATCAAGACGGTCTGATCGTCACCAACAACCATGTTATCGAGAAAGCGGATCAGGTCACCGTCAAACTGAATGATGGTCGCAGTTTTGAGGCTGAGATCGTCGGCACCGACCCGGACACTGATCTGGCCCTCCTCAAAGTTTCCACAGATGAGCCGTTGCCGGTTGCAAGCTTCGCTGAGGCAAAGGATGTCAGGGTCGGCGATGCCGTGATTGCCATCGGCAACCCCTTTGGCCTAGGTGGCACGGTCACAGCGGGGATCGTCTCGGCCAAAGCGCGAGAGATCGGTGCTGGTCGCTATGACGACTTTCTGCAAATCGATGCCCCGATCAATCGCGGCAATTCCGGTGGACCGACCTTCAACCTCCAAGGCGAGGTGATCGGCGTGAACACCGCGATCCATAGCCCAACAGGCGGCAATGTCGGGATCGGCTTTGCTATTCCAGCCGATCTTACCCAAAAGATCGTTGCCGATCTTGAAGACGATGGCATGGTCGAGCGCGGCTGGCTTGGCGTTCACATCCAAGGGCTTGACCAGGATCTTGCCGATGGTCTCGGCCTTGAAGAGCCAAAAGGTGCTCTGGTCGCGCGGGTGACCGAAGATGGCCCTGCCGCCGCGTTTGGGATCGAGCAAGGTGATATCATCTTGGATTTCGCCGGCAAACCCATCGAAGCATTGCGCGATCTGACCCGTGCTGTCGCCGATACTACACCTGGTAGCGAGGCGGAGGTTCGGGTTTGGCGTGATGGTGCTGAAACCGTCCTCAACGTCGAAATCGCGCAAATGCCCTCAGAGGACCAGGTGGCAAGCCTCGATACGCCCAATGAGGCCGACGATGATGCAGCACCAAAAATCGGCCTGGCTCTCGCCGCCCTCGACCCTGACATGAAAAGAAGCATGGAGCTTCCTGATGATGTCGAGGGTGCCTTAGTGACCCGCGTTCTGCCGGGTAGCCCTGCTGCGGAGAAAGGCGTTCGCGAAGGAGATATTATCATTGAAGCCGATCACCAAGCGATCATCGACCCGGGAACGGTCGCCGATGCGGTGAAGTCAGCGCAGGAACGCGGCGACAAGGCTATTCTTCTTCTGATCAAGCGCGGTGATCGCGATCGCTTCGTTGCCGTTCGTCTCGATCAGGCCTAGCCTCTCCCTCGATCCCCAGGGCAGATAAGTTGGTCTGGGATCACCTGTACGGATGCCAGCCACTGGCGTCACGATGATAAAGAGACCGGCGGCTTGTCGCCGGTCTCTTGATGTTTAAGATGGCAGCCATGCATATCCTCATTATTGAAGATGACAAAGAATCGGCGGACTACCTCGCCAAGGGCCTGAGAGAGAGCGGCCATACGGTGGAAGCTGTGGATGACGGTCGAGCCGGGCTGATCAAAGCGGCTGCCGAAACGTTCGATATTCTGATCGTTGATCGGATGCTGCCTGGCCTGGACGGGTTAAGTCTGGTCCAGCATCTAAGGGCGACCGATGATGCCACCCCTGTTCTGTTCCTATCGGCGCTGGGTGAGGTCGACGATCGGGTCAAAGGCCTTCGAGCCGGCGGCGATGATTATCTGATCAAGCCCTATGCCTTCGCCGAATTGCTGGCGAGGGTCGAGACCCTTGGGCGGCGCCCGCAATCGACCGCGGCCTCGACGTTATTGAAAGTCGAGGATCTGGAGCTGGACCTACTTGGCCGCAAGGCCAGTCGTGGCGGACAACCCATCGATCTACAGGCGAAGGAGTTCCAACTTCTAGAAGTCTTGATGCGCCATGCAGGTCAGGTGATGACCCGCACCATGCTGCTGGAACAAGTCTGGGACTATCATTTCGATCCGCAGACCAACGTGATTGACGTTCACATCAGCCGTCTTCGCCAGAAGATCGATCGTGACTTCACCATTCCGCTGATCCACACGATCCGCGGCGCCGGATATTGCCTGCGTGCTCCCGACCCGTCTTCTTGACACCACCGCCTTTCGCCTGGCGCTGATTTATCTCGGGCTATTCGGCGCCTCCGCACTTGCCTTGCTCGGCTACCTTTATGTGGCGACGGCTGGCTTCATGGAGCGGCAAACCACAGAGACCATCCAGGCGGAAATCGCCGGCCTTGCCGAGCAATACCGAACCCAGGGCCTGCCGAGATTGAAGCAGGTCATCGAACAGCGAAGTGCAGCGCACCCCCATCGCGCCAGCATCTATTTATTGACGGAGCCGGGCGGCCGCTGGGTTGCCGGCAATATCGATCGCTGGCCCGACACTCAGCCCGGCGATGATGGCTGGATGACCTTCCCGGTGACAGTACAGCCCGATGGTGAACGCTCGGAGAACAGGCGCGCAATTGCGCAAAGCTTCAGGCTGACGGGCCAATATCGGCTCCTGGTTGGCCGGGAGGTCGAGGACCGGCTGCAGGTTCAAGCGAATATCAAACGGGCGCTGAGCTGGGGCGTCGGCCTGACACTGCTCCTCGGCCTCGCCGGTGGCTTATTGATGAGTCGCGGCCTCTTAAATCGCGTCGATGCAGTCAATCGCACAACCGAGCAGATCATGGCGGGTGATTTCAGCCAACGCATTGCGATCAAGGGTGCCCGGGATGAATTCGATCAGCTCGCTTCCAATCTCAATGCCATGCTCGATCAGATCGAACGTCTGCTCGATGGCATGCGGAGGGTGACCGACAATATCGCGCATGATCTAAGAACACCGCTGAACCGACTACGCTCCCGCATCGAAGTTGCCCTGCTTGGCGATCCGGATCAAAAAACCATGCGACCGGTTCTCGAGCAGACCTTGGCGGATGCCGAAAAGATGATCGGTACATTCAACGCGCTTCTTGATATCGCCCGCGCGGAGGCCGGGAGTGAGCGCACTGAATTCGAAATGATCTCGCTTGCCGGTCTGATCCGGGATATCGCCGACTTCTATCAGCCCTTGGCCGAAGAGAAAGATCAAACGATCAGCGTCGACGCCCATCAGGATGTCAGCATTCAGGCTAATCGCCATCTTCTCTCGCAAACACTTGCCAATCTCGTCGACAACGCAATCAAATATACGCCTAGCCATGGCAAGATTGATCTGCGTCTCAAGGATGGCCCCGTCATCACGGTTGCTGATTCGGGGCCAGGCATTCCTGATAGTGAGCGCGAGCATGTGCTGGAGCGCTTTGTCCGCCTTGATGAAACGCGCAGGCTTCCTGGAAATGGCCTAGGTTTGAGCCTGGTCAACGCCGTGGCAAAGCTGCACGGGGCCCGATTGACTCTTGAAGATAACAAGCCCGGCCTCAAGGTGAGCCTCGATTTCGGCTGGCGGGCCAATCTGCGTCGCGAGAGATCTAGGGGCGCAGCGACGTTAGCCAAGCGAGAGCGGCAGCTTCTTACGCAAGATCCAACGCTCGTCGAGCGCCATTCCTAAAGAAGAAGTTGCCGGAAGATTGGCCGGCGGGCGTCAGCCTCCTCAGGCGGCATCGACCTTCTTGTCCTCTACCGGCTTTTCACCCTTATCCTCAACTTCTTCGGCGTCAATCGGCTTTGGACGAGCTGGCGCCACCGACAATTCATTGTTGGGATTCGCGGGCTGCACGTTCCTGGTCGTATTCGGCAAGATCAGTTCTGCCGGCGCATCTTCGCCGAGCATGGGAACAATCGTTGGCGGCGATCCCCAGTGCAGGCTATCGAACTTGCCATCTGGACCAAAGGGCGACCATGAAGCCTGGGCCTCGCCTGTCGACTTACAGAGCCAGGCAGGATCGGGGGGTGCGTCGACGGCCTTAGCGAGCCAGGATTGTATTTTCTCAGCACCACCATCAGTCGCCCGCTCGATCTCGGCAAGCATTCGGTAAACGGACGCCGTCGGCCCAATCGCAATCGCCCGCTCCAGAGCTTCACGCGCAGCCGGCCATTGTTCAGCACCGATCGCCTGCTCGGCAAGGGCGACCTCACCCTCAAGGCTTTCCGAATTGAGCTGATGCAATCGCTCAAACATCCGAAACCGGTCTGCCGGCGACTGATCGGCATTGAGCGCCGTCAGCGCTCTGGCCAAGGCAGGGTGCGGCTGAGCCTTCCAAGACGTCTCCAGGATCTTCTTGGCAAGTCGGTGTTTTTCGACCTTTTCCGCGAGCTCCGCTGCTTTCGCCGCGATGGGGGCTAAGCTCGGCAACAGTTTGTGCGCTTTCTTCGCCAAATCGAACGCTTCATGATCACGGCCGTCTTCTGCCTTCTGCGTTGCTTGAAGATGCAGCAGAATAGCGCGATGACGATTGGCCGTCGGCGCGTCCAGAAGCTTTTGGCGGGCCATGTCGTTGACCGAACCCAGGGCCTCATACCACCGGCTCGATTCAGTCTGAAGCTCGAACAGCGTGCTCAACACCCAAGAGGCGTTGGGACGGCGAAGATAGGCTTTTTGCGCAAGGGCGAGGGCTTCATCGCGGTCACCATCCTTGATCGCTTGTGCGAGCAGACCGCGCAATCCAACCAGTTCGGTATCCTTGTGCTTCAGCATCTCCTTGAACTTCACGCGCGCTTCGCCGTCATTGCCTTCAAGCTGAGCCGATCTTGCGCCAAGCAATAGCGTGGTCGGCGCCCTTTCCAACAACCTTTCAGCCCGCTTAGTGGCTTGCTTGGCCATCACGATATCACCGGCAGCTGCCGCAACCATACCGCCTGCCAATTCTTCGTAGCCCTGTTCTTTTCGCTTCTGCTTGCGATAGCGGCCGATCTTCTTTGGCGCCGTCACGATCAAGCGATAGAGCTCAAACGCGAAGGTCATCACCGCGCCAAGAAGCACGACGGCAAGGACGAAGATACCGAAAGGCGGGCTAAAGGAATTGCCGAAAAACGGTTCCGTGATCTGAACCTGCCCTGGATTATCGGCAAACCAAACTGCCAACCAGGCAACGGCAACAGCAACGACTAAGAAGAAAATGAGCCGAATCATGGCTTACTCACTTTGCTAGACCGCGCGCAACGCGCAGCTCATTTCATTAGAAACGATCAAGGGACAACGATCTTCGAGCCGGGGCCTCACTTCAAGACCCCATCGCCAGGAGACTCTGAGCATGGGTACGGAGATCAATGACCGCTGTTTCAGCTGAGAGCCGAGCTTTAGCATCGGCGATCCAACCTTCGGCACTTGCAAGGCCTGGCTCGCTTAAGCCCGAAAGATCGCCAATCGCGCCTTCGAGATCATCAGCGCTAAGCTTGGCCTGGGCTCTTGCAACGATCGCTCGGTTGTCATCGCCCTCAATTTCAGCGCCTGCGGGACGCATATTGATGATGCCAAAGAGATTGCCACTCACCTGATCAGCGAGGGATGCATCGCCGTCTGCGGCCAGCAGGATCTGGCTACCGACTTCGCCAAAGGAAGCTTTCAATCCAGCAATTGTCGGCACGCCTGTCGCCGCCATCGGTTCGAGCACCGACAAGACCTCATTCACGGCCGGATCGTCTTGGCCGAGGTCGCTAAGTGATTGCAGCGCCGCGTCAAACGGCTCAGCCTTCGAAATCGCCCGATCGACATCGCCAATGGCGACCACCATCGCTGCGGCCCGTTGGTATTCGCCGCCGATGGCATCGAGCTTGCCCTCGGCTGCGCCAATCCGCTCGGATAACGCCGTCATATCAGCCCCGAGGCGCTCGGTGGTTTCGCCCAACGCCGCGGTTTGCTGTCCTGTAGCGTCGAGGGTTAATCCAGCCTCATTCAGCGAAGCCTCAAGGGTCGGCAAAGCCCCTTGCAATGCGGTCAGCGCTTCGTTCGATTCATTTTGCGTTTCGGTTGTTGACGCCAAGCTTTCAGAGAGGCCAGCAATTTGCTGTTCCAACGCTACAAGCCGTTCATCTAGGACGGATGTTTCTCCCCCGTTGCCTTGATCGTCACCTGAAGTGCCCTCGGCAAGATCAGCAAGCTGCTGTTCGAGGTTGGCAAGACGATCGGCAAGATCGACATTGGCCCCTTCTCCGGCGGCACCTCCATCAGCATCTCCTCCTGTAGCAGGGGCTGCCTCAAGGGTCGCCAGACGCTCGGTGATCGCACCAACCTGTCCTGCCTGACTTTCGGTGGCAGACAACCGGCTGTCCAGATCGGCTGTGGCTGACTGAAGTTCAACGAGACCGTTTTCAACGACGTCATTGTTATTGTTGTCCGGCCAGAATAAGGCGGCAACAAGCGCCACCGCGGCACCACCAAGCAGCCCCCCGAGTAGGCCCGGGAAAAAGCCGCTCGATCCACCTGACCCATTCGAGGATGCTGACCCTGTTGATGCTGCCGACGCCGGCATGCTGCCGGAGGCCGAGGTCTTCTGCGTCGGTTTTGAGCTTGGCGCCGAGCCGGCTGTGGATGATGCAGATGCGCCAACACTAACTTGCGTTGCAGCCTTTGTCGTCATAGAGGCACTCTTGCTCGCGGCAGCCGCCGAGGCTACCGACGGTGTCGACCCAGCACGCTTGGCTGCCTCGTCAGCCATTTTCGACGGCAAGGTCGATGCTGACTTGCTTGGCTCTTGGGGTTTGGCAGCAGGATCGCCCGCCGCTTGACCTTGGGCTTTGGGCTGATCGGCTTGTTTGGGTGAAGGGCCTGACGGGGTGCCCGGCCGCTTGCCTCGATTGCGCGCCATTACAGTCTCACTTCTCGAGTTTGATACAGCAAAATGGATGCGCTGCGCGACCCGCTCAACGCCGTTGTTCGATCATCTAGCATATTGTGATACTGCCCACCAATGCTCCTATAAGCGCATGGCTTGTCGGTCGCGCTGCCTGAATAATTCTACTCCAGGCAACAGTTTTACAGGGCGCGGCAGTCTCCTCACTCAGGCATATCGCCGCTGCCTTGTCAACATATCCCACCAGCTCATGACGCCTCAATAAATCAACCAGGGTCACCGAAGTTCGGGGTGAAAACAGCAAAACAGCCCGGATCGCCCGCCGACGCCAAGCATCGATAACCTCGTCAGAAAAACACGCCCTCGCTTTGGCCCGATAGACAGGCTGGCGACGATAATCAAAACCGCTTTTCTGTAAGAATTCTGCAAGACCCTCTCGGACAACCTCTCCAGATAGATGTAGGATGGTTCCGTCCTGAGATCGACATTTTTCTACAAGCATTTGCGAAAGTTTCTTTGCATTGCCCGCGGCAACGTGAACACTGCGACAACCAGCTTTTCGAGCCGCAGCGGCCGTGGCATCGCCGACAGTATAAATCGTGCAAGCCTTAGCGTCCTCAGTTAGCCCAGAGACAGCATGCGCGCTCGTCAGGACAACGGCCTGAACCCCTGCCAAATCAAGCTTCGGCTGCATAATCGGCTCGATCGATAGAAGTGGCTCGATCATGACGGGATAACCCAACGCTTCAATCTCAGCTTTGAGCGCTCGTGAATCAGCTTCCGGCCTTGTGAGCAGCACAGTCAGCGAAAGATCTCCATCGAGTGATCTGGACCAGCATTGTTGTATCGAAACATGCCCGCCAACGTCATATCAACTTACGCCAAGGCCACAAAAATCCTCAGGCAAAAAGCTCGGCACCGCCTCTGCTACGCAAGTCTTCCCCAGCATCACGTCCTAGCTTGACTGCATCCACCATCACCCCAAAACGCTCCGTCTCAAAACATGTCGAACCGTCAGGCCGTGCCACGAGGCCGCGAAGATGCATGTGATCGCCATCGAGTACCGCATAAGCACCGATGGGCGTATGACAGGAGCCGTCAAGGACATCCAGCATCGCGCGTTCGGCATGGACACAAGCACTCGTCCGCTCATGGTCAATCTCGCCCAGCAAGGCTAATAAATCGTTATCATCGCCTCGGCATTCGATCCCGATGACACCTTGCCCAACAGCCGGCAGCATCTCCTCCGGCGACAGAACTGCTTGGGGCACGTCTCTGAGCGCCAAACGGTCGAGACCGGCCTTGGCGAGCAAGGTGGCGTCGACCTCACCGCCATCAAGTTTTTTCAGCCTTGTCCCGACGCTGCCGCGAAAATTGATCACCTTTAGATCGGGACGCTTTGCCAGGATCTGCGCTTGACGGCGAAGCGACGCCGTGCCGACGATCGCCCCTTCCGGCAAAGCTTTCAGGCTGTCCGCTTTTCTCGAGATCAGCACATCCCTCGGATCGGCGCGCTGCATCATCGAGGCGATCACAAGACCGTCCGGTAGCCAGGTCGGCATATCCTTCATCGAATGGACACCGCAATCGATCCGCCCGTCGAACAGGGCCATCTCAATCTCTTTACAAAAGAGGCCCTTGCCACCGATATCCGCAAGCGGCCGGTCCACTACCTGATCACCGGTCGTGCTGATCACCACGATCTCGATCGCGCCTGGTTCCTTCAGGTGATCATGGGCGGCGATCAAGGCCGCTTTCGCCATGTCGGCCTGAATGAGGGCCAGCGGTGATCCTCTGGTGCCAAGGCGGATCGGCTTGTTCATGACGAGAGACTTCCTTATCGAAGCAAAGCTTAGAGGTCAGCGACGCGTGTCCTGTCGCCCGTGGTATGACGCGATCATGCCAGTCACGCAAGACCCTGCAATTAGACCTGAAATCAATGTGTTATGTTCCCAGCCAATCAATCTAGCAATGGGGCGGCACCACTAGCCAGGTCGAACAGGCCGCGCTATGTGGTCTCATCATGTCAGATTTGTCCAGTCCAGCCCGCGAGAAAGTCGTTCTCGGCATTGAAAGCAGTTGCGATGAGACCGGCGTCGCGCTGGTTCGGGACGATCGCTATATCCTAGCCGAACGCTTGACCAGCCAGCTCGATCAGCACGCCCCTTATGGTGGTGTGGTGCCCGAGATTGCGGCCCGCGCCCATCTCGAACATCTAGATCGTCTAATTGCGGATGTGATGGATGAGGCCGACCTCGACATGGCCGATCTTGACGGGATCGCGGTTACGACCGGCCCAGGACTGATCGGTGGCCTCATCAGCGGCTTGATCACGGCAAAATCGCTCGCTTCGGTCCATCGCGTTCCGCTCTTGGGGATCAATCATCTCGAAGCCCACGCACTGACCGCAAGGCTGACCGATTCTGAACTCGTTTTCCCCTATCTCCTGCTGCTGGTTTCGGGCGGTCATTGCCAGCTGTTGACGGTCAAGGCGGTTGGCCAATATCGCCGTCTCGGCACCACCCTCGATGATGCCCTGGGCGAGGCCTACGACAAGGCCGCAAAGATGCTCAATCTCGGCTATCCGGGCGGCCCGATCGTCGAGAAGACAGCGGCGACAGGCGATCCAAAACGCTTTACTTTCCCACGCCCGATGATCGGCAAGCGTAATTGTCATTTTTCGTTCTCGGGTCTGAAAACAGCGTTACGCCGAGCCATCCAGGAACTTGGTCCGGCCAGCCTTGTACCGCCTCATCTCAATGATCTGACGGCAAGTTTTCAGACCGCCGCCATCGACAGCCTGATCGATCGAACGCGCCGCGCGGTCGTGACGGCCAAGGAGGACAAGACGCCGCCGACGGCCCTGGTGGTCGCGGGCGGTGTCGCCGCCAATCGCTATCTGCGCGCACGTCTCGACACCCTTGCGACTTCGGAGCAGTTGCCCTTGATTGTACCCCCTCCCCGGCTCTGTACCGATAACGGCGTCATGATCGCCTGGGCCGGCATCGAACGCCTAGCTCAGGGTCTGGAGGACGGGCTCGATATCAAGGCGAAAGCGCGCTGGCCCCTCGATCCCGAGGCCGAGCCCGCCATCGGCGCCGGCGTCAAAGCTTGATTCTTTTAGAACCGGTTTGAGTACATTGACGGAAGGGCATTTCTTTCGAAGTGTCTGGAAACCTGCGCCCTTAGGGTTCGATTGTTTTTTTTGACCCGATGAGGATCGCAGATCTGGGTCAAAAAATTACCAGAGACCAAATTCGCTGAAAGGTATGAAGGGTACTGGATCGCCCGGTGCAACGACGATCGTTTCCTCAGCGATGTCGATCAAGCCATCGGCCTCGGTGAGAGAGGTCAGGATGCCGGAGCCTTCGCGCTCTATTCTTGTGACGGATTGGGCACCTTTGGCGTCCTGGTGCCATTTTGCTCTTAGATATTCGCGCCGGCCCGGCTTCTTCTTCAGGGAAAAGTCTGCGGGCACCAGGAAAGAGCGGGGCGTTGGCCAAATGCCCCCACCAAGGGCCGTCAGCATTGGGCGCGCAAATAACAGAAAACAAATCACCGCGGCTACGGGATTGCCGGGGAGACCGATGAAGACCGTATCGCCCTTGCTTCCTTGGAGCTGCCCAAAGGCGAGCGGGCGACCGGGCTTGACGGCGATCTGCCAAAAATGCAGGCGGCCAAGGGCGCGAATAGCATCCACCATATGGTCTTCATCACCACGAGACGCCCCACCTGAGGTGATGATCACATGGTGATCGCCCGCAAGCCTCGTCATGTTGGCCTGAACTACATCGGCGCGATCCGGCCAGATGCCCTGGTCCGAGACAGAAACACCGAGGCCCTCAAGGAGCCCCCGAAGGATGGTGCGGTTGCTGTCATAGGTCATGCCATGGGGCAAAGGCTCGCCTGGCTCGCGCAATTCGTCGCCGCTTGATACCAGGGCGACGCGGAGCGGCTGGTAAACCTGAAGCGATGTGCGCCCAACGGTCGCTGCCACACCAACCTCCTGAGGACGCAACCGAAGGCCCGCTTGCAGGACCGTTTGCCCCGTCCGCATGTCTTCGCCGGCAAGGCGGCAATTGGCACCCCGCCTTACGCCTTTGGGAATAAGCACATTCTCGCCTTCGACCGTGATGTCTTCCTGCATTAAGGCGGTATCTGTCCCATCCGGTAAGGCGCCCCCGGTTAGCACGCGGGCGGCTTGGCCGGCAGACACCCGCCCTTCAAAGGGATGTCCAGCGGCGGCCCTGCCCTCGGCGAGGGCCAGCTTTGTTGGCGCATCGGCAGTAAGGGAGCTATGGGCAAAGGCGTAACCGTCGACGGCAACATTGTCGAAGCTCGGCACATCGCGCCCGCTACTGACAGTTTCTGCGAGAAAGCAGCCATAGGCCTCTTGCAGCGGCACGGGCTCGCTTTCCACCATGACCGCGACACGGGCGCGCAAGGCGGCAAGGGCATCGGCGGCGGGCATCCGTTTCGGATCATGGGCGAAGCAATCGTCGAGCAGCGGCTTCACCCCATTGCCCTGCCCCCCTTTTGTCATCCGCCCGACCTTTCAGCACCTAGGCCGGGCATCATGGTTCGCGCGGCGGCAGTGAGGCTACCCTGTTCGAGATAGCGCACCCCAAAAATGCCGCCGACGATGATAGCGCCGACTGTCAGAAAAGAACCGGCGGCAAGGGTCGACAGGCCAGTCATCCCCTGTCCTATCGTGCAGCCAAGCCCGAGCACGCCCCCGATCCCCATCATCGCTGCCCCGATCAAATGACGAACCAGATCGTCGAGCCCGGCAAATCCCTCTATGCGAAAATCGCCGCTCAGTCGGGCCGCGATAAAGGCGCCGAGCAGGACGCCGCCGACGGCAGCAATGCCAAAGCTGATGGTGGCGCTAGGAAAGGTCATCAAATAAATCAGGCCGCGGCTGACTGGTGCCACGAAGGAGAAGGAAGCGAGCGGCACCGGCTCGAAATCATCAGCGCCCAACATTCCAGTAACCAGCCAGCCGAAAGGGATGAGACTGCCCAAAACCAGACCCGCGGCCATGTCTCTTGGGGATTTTCTGAATTTTTTGTCCTTAAAGCAAAAGACCAGCAGAGGGACAGCGATGATCATCGACAGCGCCAAAGCCGCCGAACCACCGAGACCGAGCCCAGAAACCAACCCCTGATCCGTGCTCGCGATGCCGCCAATCGCCTCAAGCTGCAGCCGCGGCAAAGCCAGAAGGCCGTTCATCGTCATATAGCCGACAACCCCCATGACCAGCAACACGACCAGCGACTTCAGGTTCCCTGCCCCGAACCGGACGACATTGCGCGAGCCGCATCCGCCGGTGAGCGTCATGCCGAAACCGAACAAGCCGCCGCCCAGCAAGGCACCCAGCCAGAGAACGTCGCTTGCCCGATAAAGAGAGCCGCTAAGCTCGACATGTCCAAAAAAATCCAGGATCTGGCTGCCGAGAATGGCGATGCCCATCGCCAGCAGCCAAGCGCGCATACGCCGCCAATCCTGAAACAACACCAGATCGGCGATAGCACCCATCGTGCAGAAATGGGTCCGCTGCACCACAGCGCCAAACAGCAGCCCGCCGGCAAAGGCAGCCATCCCAACGACGCTCGTGACCGCCATCTCCTCCATCATTTGTGGAATGTCCACTGCATTGGGTTTGACCGCCATGGCCTGGCTCGACGGTATGCGGCCAGGTTTACGCGGCGCCAAGTCCTTCCCCGGCAAAGCGCGCTATAGCATAAGCCAGGCCCGAGGGTCTCCTCAATGATTTCTCATTGAGGTTGCCTGCATGATGTCATCACTGTTCTTCGGCGGCGATCCGCTCCTCCCAGGCCTGGTAATCGAAATCGGGCTCATGGACCGCACGCATCTGGCTTTGCTCCCGGCCTTTAAGCAGCGCTACGAGCGCCTCGTTATAAGGGGTTGGAATACCGAGTTTTTGCGCCTCCCGGATGAGCGCACCGTTGATTGCACCAATCTCCGTCGTCCGGCCCGCGATGACATGCTGCAGCATCGAGGGCTGGTTCATCTTTTTATGCCCATTCGCCTTGATGTCGGCCACGATATTTGGATCGGGCAGCTTGATGTTCTTTGCAGCGATCACAGCGCTAACTTCATCAAGAATATGCGCCTGCAAGGTCTTCATTTCGGGCACATGCATCATCTCACCCGTACGCAACCCGGTGGTGGCGCAAAGTGCGTTATAGGCGCAATTGACGATGAATTTCTGCCAGATTTTGGCCGTGATATCCGGCACGACGGCCGTGGGTAAACCAGCTTCCGTAAGGGTCTTGGCAAGTGTTTGGCTACGCTCGCGCTCAACCCCGTCGACCTCCCCGATCGAGGTCTCACCCAGATGGGTCAAGGTGACATGACCAGGCCCGATACGCGCAGCGCTGCACATACTGGATCCGCCGAGCACCCACTCCTTGCCGATGACCTCCTGCAGGATCTCGACATTGCCGATGCCATTTTGAGAGGTGATGGCAAAACCGTTCTCGCCGAGCGACGCCTTGGCCGCTTTGGCCCCATCTACCGTGTTATTGGTGTCGACAAACACGATGGCGAGATCGGCATTCAGATCCGCCGGCGGCGATGTGAACACGTCAAACCTGGCCCGGTGATCGCCAAGTGCACCGTCACCATGCAAGCCATCTCGCGCTATCACGTCAACATGGTCCTGCCAGGTATCGATCAAAGTGACGTCATGGCCAGCACGCTTCAGCGCCAACCCATAGCTGCCACCCATGGCACCAGCGCCGATCATGGCGATTTTCATCTTTTTCCTCCGGTTTTAGACACCGATCTAACCATGTGCGGCGCACTTCATCCAGGGGTAATCGTCGAGCTTGCCGGTCGATGAAAGGGCCATACAGCAACTGGGCATGAACACTTGCATAGGCTCTCCGATACCAACAAGATTGGGCTTGAACGAAGTCGCTCGAGACATAAGGACAGACCATGGCCAAAAGAAAGATCGCGATCATCGGGCTCGGCAAGATTTCGTTGGATCAGCATCTGCCGGTGATCGAGGCGAGCGACCAATTCGAGCTTGCAGCCGTGGTCAGTCAGCGAGGTCTTTCCCATCATGGCCTCCCCAGCTTCAAAACGCCGATGGACCTTTACAAGGCCCTGCCCGAAATCGAGGTGGTCACCATCAACACCCCACCCAGAATCCGCCATGCGTTGGCGCGGGAGGCCCTGGATGCCGGCAAGGACGTCCTCTTGGAAAAGCCACCAGCGGCGACGCTTAGCGAGTTTGCCGATCTCAAGACCCAAGCTGAAAAGCTTGACCGCGTCCTCTTCGCAACCTGGCATTCGCAATACAATCCAGCGGTGGACGCAACCAAGGCGTTGCTCGCCGATATCGGCGTCGACAAACTTTCGATCCATTGGCGCGAAGATGTGCGAAAATGGCATCCGGGGCAGGATTGGGTTTGGCAGCCAGGCGGCTTTGGCGTTTTCGATCCGGGCATCAATGCGCTCTCGATCCTGGTGCGCATCCTGCCGTTTTCACCCTTCGTCCATCAGGCTGAACTGACCTATCCAGCCAATCAGCAAACGCCGATCGCCGCCAGCATAATTTTTTCCAGCGCCGATCCTTCAAACCCGGCACTGACCGCCGAATTCGATTGGCGCGAACAGGGCCAGGAGATCTGGCAGATACTCATCGATCTCAAGGACGGCCGGAAAGCTAAGCTCGTTCAAGGCGGCGCCACACTCTGGATTGACGAGACAACCGTTGTCGATGCGCCAAAAGAAGAATACCGCCGCATCTACGACCATTTCGCCAACCTCCTGAATGAGCGTCAAAGCGACGCCGACGGCACACCGCTTACTCTAATCGCCGATGCCATGCTCATAGGCGAACGACACACCACCACCTCCTTCAATTGGTAGGCGGTGGTGTGATCAACTCATTGGGTTTGCGGCCTTCGAAGAAAGAGCTTGGAAATCCGAGGGTATGCGGACCTCAAATGACGAGTCAGGGCTTCAGTCGCGATCGGGGGCTGGGAAGAGTTCGCGGGCAGCGGTTTGGAGTAATTCGGTGAATTTCGGGTCATCCGGGCCGCTAGCTTTGGGTGCTCGTCCCTTGATCGAGGATAAGGCGCGCTCGCCTTGGCAGAATGCTAGGGCGGCGCGGGTTTCATCGCCGCTTTCGCTGGTTCCGGCCTCGTCGCCCCGGCAGATCGCCCGCCCGGTCATAGCTTTCGGGCCATTCAGCACCACGCGCACAATCGAGGCAGTCTGTCCGGCAGTCCCCTGGCTAAGTGTATAGCTTGGATTGACCGAACCGGGCCGTCCCTGCATCGCCGCCATAACCGCATTCTGCACGGGCTCGGGCGAGCCGACACTTTCGGCACCATCGACCACCAGCAAGATATCCCCTTCACCTCGCGCAAAGACCGCAACTGAGCGCACATCGCTGTGAAAACTATTGGGCTGTTCGACCATCACCTGATCGTCACAGGCCACAAGAAACCACAGCGCCATCAAACAGAGAAAAGGCCTGACATCTCGCACAACGCGATCGAACCCGAAACCTTGCTCGAAAAAAGCCTGCATACACTAGATTTCCTGGCACATTCCATAAGAACGGTCGAAACCAAATGAAGTGGTCACACCACCACCTAGACGTCGAGGTCTTTTACCAGCTCGGCATTTTCCTGGATGAAGGCAAGCCGGCGTTCGGGCTTTCGGCCCATCAATCCTTCAACTAGGTCGCGCACGATCTGGCCAGTTTCGGGATCAATGCGGATCTGTTCAAGCACCCTGGTCTTGGGGTCCATGGTGGTTTCTTTGAGCTGCTTGGCCGACATTTCGCCCAGGCCCTTGAAACGGCCGATCTCGACTTTCCGATTTTTGAAGTGCTTGGCGATGATCCGATCCCGATCGGCTTCGTCCTTGGCGTAGTGAACATCAGCGCCGGCACTGACGCGAAACAAGGGTGGCTGCGCTAGGTAAAGGTGACCATTGTCGATCAGCTTGGGCATTTCCCGATAGAAATAGGTCATCAGAAGGGCGGCGATATGGGCTCCGTCAACATCAGCATCGGTCATGATCACCACCTTGTCGTAGCGGAGATCTTCATCCCGATAATGGCGTCCCGTGCCGCAGCCAAGTGCGGTCAGCAGGTCGGAGAGTTCTTTGTTGCCTCTGAGTTTATCCGCTGTGGCGCTTGCGACGTTCAGGATTTTCCCGCGAAGGGGCAAAATCGCCTGGTTCTCGCGGGAACGCGCCTGTTTGGCCGAGCCGCCGGCACTGTCGCCCTCGACCAGAAAAATCTCCGTGCCCTCGCGTCCACCTGCCGAACAATCTGCAAGTTTGCCTGGCAGGCGCAGCTTTCGGGTTGCAGTTTTTCGCGCGACGTCCTTTGCCTTGCGCCGTGCCAGCCGCTCATCCGCGCGGTTAATCACATAATCGAGCAACGCGCGGCCGGCCTCGGGCTGGGTGGAGAGCCAGTTGTCGAAACGGTCTTTGAGGGCTTGCTCAACCAGCTTGCCGGCTTCAGGAGCAAGCAGCTTGTCCTTGGTCTGTCCTTGAAACTGCGGGTCCGGGATGAAGAGGGACAGAAGAATGCAGGCACTGCTCAACAGATCGTCGGCGGTCACCTGGGCCATCTTTTTTTGGTTTTGGCCGGTGAACTCGCCGAAGCTTCTAAGGGCACGGATCATCGCGCCTCGAATGGCCTGCTCATGGGAGCCACCTTGCGGGGTCGGCACGGTGTTGCAATAGAGCCCCTGGTAAGGCTCCTCGTCTTCCGGCCAGGCGATCGCCCATTCCACCCGGCTCTTACCCTTGCCGAGCCCGGTCTGGCCGCTGAACGCTACATCCGTGACACAATCGCGCTCGGCCAGGGTTGCATGAAGAAAGTCTTCCAACCCCTTGGGAAAATGAAATGTATCTTTCTCGGGAATGCCGCTTTCGGTTTCCAGGAGGCTTGGGTCGCATTGCCAGCGGATTTCCACACCCCGGAACAGATAGGCCTTGCTTCGCGCCATGCGGTGTAAGATCGAGGGCTTAAAGCGGGGCGAATTGCCAAAAATTTCAGGATCGGGCTTGAATCTTACCAAGGTGCCGCGCCGGTTGGCGGCGCTGCCGACCTTATCAAGACTGGTCATCGGCTTGCCCTTGGCATAAGTCTGCCGCCAAAGGGTTTTATTGCGCGCGACTTCGACGATCAGCTCTTCGGCCAGTGCATTGACTACGGAGATGCCCACACCGTGTAATCCACCTGCAGTTTCATAAGCCTTGTTCGAGAATTTACCGCCGGAATGCAGGGTGGTGAGGATCACTTCGAGGGCGGATTGGCCCGGGAACTTCGGATGCGGATCGGTGGGGATGCCACGACCATTATCGCGCACGGTCACACCGCCATCGGCATCCAGCTTGAGCTCGATCCAATCGGCATGGCCGGCGACAGCCTCATCCATCGAGTTGTCGAGCAGCTCGGCGACGAGATGGTGCAAGGCGCGCTCATCGGTGCCACCGATGAACATGCCAGGACGCCGCCGCACGGGCTCAAGGCCTTCGAGGACTTCAATATCCTTGGCCGAATAGTCGACACTCGCCGCATCCGGCTCGGTATTCGCTTCAAAGAGATCGTGCATAATCGCTCATACGCCGTGATGTTAAGGTGAACACAAGAGTATCGACTGGGTAAAAAGTCAATATACAGTAGGCTTCTTGTTCAACGACGCTAGATATGGGGCAGCTTGGGATGGAGACAGACAATCCTCTGAATGATCGGGGCGAACCCGCCATTCGGACGGTCGCGATGCCGGCCGATACCAACTCCAATGGCGACATCTTCGGCGGATGGGTTCTCTCCCAGATGGATCTGGCCGCCGGCATTATCGCTGGCAGACGCGCAAAGGGCCGGGTTGCGACAGTGGCGGTCGATGGCATGACCTTCCATCGTCCGGTCAGTGTGGGCGATGTGGTGAGCTGTTATGCCAAGGTCACACGCGTTGGCAAGACATCATTGACCGTGCAAGTCGATACTTATGTCATTCGTGGCCGTGTGAACGACGAGGTCAAGGTCACCGAAGGCCGTTTCACCATGGTCGCCATCGACGACACCGGCACACCCAGGCTTGTCGAGCCAGCCGACACCACCACAAAAGAGACCTGACACTAGCCATCGACCGTACTCAGGCAAGTCACAAAAAATTAGACGCTGTAGTAGAGTTGGAATTCGACCGGGTGGGGCACCGCCTCGACCGCTTCGATCTCCTGGCGTTTCAACGTGATATAGGCCTCGATCAGATCGTCGGTAAAGACGTCGCCGGTGGTCAGAAAATCGCGATCGCGATCGAGGGCTTGGAGTGCTTGATCGAGGGAGCGACAAAGGGTTGGCAGTTCGTGAATTTCCTCAGGCGGCAGATCGTAGAGATTGCGGTCCATCGGATCGCCGGGCTCGATTTTCTTCGCCATGCCGTCGATGCCCGCCATCAGCAAGGCGGCGAAAGCGAGATAAGCATTGGCAGACGGGTCGGGAAAGCGCATTTCCACCCGCTTGTCCTCGGGTATGGAGGCGAATGGCAAGCGGATGGCAGCTGAACGGTTCATCGCCGCATAGGCGATATGGCGAGGCGCGCCCTGCCCCGGCGCCAGGCGGCGGTAGCTATTGGTGCTCGGGTTGGTTAGTGCATTCAGGGCTTGAGCATGGTGCAAGACACCGCCGATGAAATGGAGACAGCAATCAGAGAGGTCGGCATAGCCATTGCCGGCGAAAACCGGCTTCTCGTCATGCCAGAGGGATTGCTGGATCTCGAAGCCTTGCCCGCCTGCCATGGCCATCGGCTTTGGCATGAAGGTCGCGGTCTTGCCGTAGGCATTGGCAACGTTCTGGACGATGTATTTGTAGATCTGAACGCCATCGGCGCTGTCTAGGAGTGGTGCTGCGGCCAGGTTGATCTCGCCTTGATGAGCGGCGGCATTGTGGTGCTGCTGCTGGGTTCGGCGGCCCATGCTCTGCAGCATGGTGACAATCTCGGCACGCAGGTCGGCGAGATGGTCGGCGGGTGCCACGGCAAAAGGCGCTGTCTTGGAAAACCGATGGCCGCTATTGCCGACATCATAGCGAGTCTTGTCATTGTAGCGTCCTTCTTCAGCATCGACCCGCCAAAAGGCTTCATTCGCCGAGGCGTCACTGCGCACATCGTCGAAAATCGAAAAAGCCATCTCGACCGCCACCATCGCCTGATCAGCGATGCCGCTGCTCGCTAGTTGGGTGACGGCGCGTTTGGCGAGCGAACGGGGGCAGCGATCATAGCCGATGCCGCTTCCGGGCTCGGCGACATCCGAGATCAGGATGAGGGAGGGCTGTGCACTGAATGGATCGGCGAGAACCGTGGCGAGATCAGGGATCAGCATCATGTCGGACTGGCTCACATCGCGCCAGCCGGGGATCGCCGATCCATCAAACATCACCCCTTCTTCGAGGATGCGCTCGTTGATGCTGGCGGCAGTAAAGCCGATATGCTGCCAACGTCCGCGCAGATCGGTGAACCGGAAATCAACGTTTTGAATGTCGTCCTGTTCGATACGCGCTAGGATCGATTGTGGATCCATGTTCTGTCCTGCCCCAGCCATCTCAACATTGAAAGACCGACAGGCCAAACGGCGCTGCCTTCTCTTTGTTTACGCGAGCTTGGGGTTAAGGCAAAGCGTTGCTCGCGTAAAAAGCGAGTTTGCGCATACGAAACTAGGCTGTGGTGGCGAACGGTTAGGCGTTGGCTTACCCAGGATTAGATGGCGTAACGGGCTTGACTCGATAGCCTGTCTGTCTGGTCATCCCCCAAGATGATGTTGTGGAAGGCTGGCCTGCTCCAAGCCTCATTGAGGGACGACCCTGGAGTTTTATTGCGGTATTGACGTTTCGTGGGAACAGTCGAGCATGTGCATTGTCGACGGCATGGGTCAGATCGTGCGGGAGGCGACGGTTGCCAGTGGTCCGGTTGGGCTGATCGCCTAGATTTCGGGGCTGGATCGACCGCTTTCCAGGATCGGTTTGGAAACTGGTCCGTTATCGCAATGTTTGTATGCCGGTCTGGCCAAAGCGGGTTTTGCCGTTCAGCTGCTCGGGACACGTCATGTGCGGGACGCATTCAAGGCGATGGCGGTCAATCGACCATCAAGCATTTTTCTGGCTGGGCAGCGCCACCAGAAGATAACAGCTCACAAAAGTGAAGCAGGTCCCGAGCGCAACGGTCAGGCCGATGATCCTTAGGACTGAAATGGACGACATAGCCAGGAGCGCAAACACGATCGTGGTCGATACGGCACAAATCGCAATCCCATGGAAGGCCCGTCGGCGTTCCTCGATCAGGTCCGATTTCCAGCTGAAGAACAGCCCGTAATCGAGACCGATGCCGATCACCACAAGGCTGGCCAGAATGTGAAACAGGGAGAATTTCTCACCAAGGAGAAACAACGCGCCTGCCGTCACCGCAAGAGCGCTAATCATCGCCAAGAGGATGCGCGCTGACACCATGACTTCACGGCGCACGGCCAAGAGCAGAACCAGAATAACCGCCATGCCGATGAAAAGCCGAATAAGTGCCTGATTTCGAAAGGATTCGATCGAGCCTGATGAAATTTCCTTCAAATCGATGAAATCAACATCGTCGTTCCGGTCTCCTGTTGCCTTCAAGGCTGCCAGATCCTGCACGGCGCTCAGCGGTACGAAACCGAACCAGCGATCATCGCGCTCGGCAATGAGGTTGAGCAATTTCGGCCAAAGGGGCGTATCCTTAAAGATTTGAAGTCCCTGGTCCAAGGTCAGTGGCGGCAGGGACCGACTGGCATCAACAGATTCCTGGAAAGGCGAAAAGAGCGAGGGATCGAGCCCCATCTCGTCGAGGATAGCCTTGAGATCGGCATCCAACACCGCGCGCGACGGCAGCCTTTCTCGACGTTCGAGCTGTCGCGCCTGACTTGGCATATAACGATGGATCGCATCGAAGCTGCCGATCGCGCCTGACTCGCGAAGCTCGATCAGGCTGGGTTCGAGGAGTTCGCTTCGCTGCAGCATGGCCTCGGTGGTCTCGCCGGAGATCATGAAGAGGTAGCGGAGATCCGGCGCGCCCAAATCCGCGCGCAACGTACCGTCCAGGCGCTTAGCTGATTGGGGAACCGGGCTGATCGCCGAGAGATCGCGCTCCCAGATAGCATCGCCCCGGCTCATCAAGAGAACAATCGCCACGATACTGAAACCGACGAAGACGGGTGTCAGCCAGCCGGGCGGCGCCCAAACCCTGCCCGCCAACGGCATAGCACCGGCAAACAAGCGCTGATCACCAGCGATGCTGGGCAATAACCACAGCGCCGTGACAACCGCAGCCACCAGGCCTGTGCCGATAAAGACGGCAAGCTGCACCAGCCCGGCAAAGCCACCTGTACCCAGCACGATGAAAGCCGCAACCGTGGTCAGCGCACCTAGCAGCATCGGTGGCAGAATGCGTGTTGCCGTTGCCCGAAGCAGCTCATGTTTATGGGTATGAGAAAACAGATGCAGCGGGTAGTCGATCGCGACACCCAAAAGCGTAATGCCGAATGCCATGGTGATGCGGTGTATCGAGCCGAACACCAGGACCGTGACCACCATGCCAAGGAGGATGCCGGTTGCGATCGGAAGCGCGCCCAGGGCCAAAACGCGAAAGGAACGATAGACCCAGTAGAGGAAACCCAGAATGATCGTCAATGCAAGGGCTGTGCCGATGATCATCTCGCGCGCGACGGAGTTTCTCGCGAGAACAGTGCTGATCGGCGTGCCCGCCATCATCAGCTCGACGCCATAGTTGGCAGCGATCGCGCCGAGCTCGGTTTCCAGGACAGCAACCGTTTCGGCCTGGTGATCGAGCGTGTAGCCGGGATTAGTCGTCTCCAACAGCAGCAGCGCCCGGCTGCTATCTGGCGACACCCAGACGCCACCTTCCCTTGGCGGCGGTTTCGTGCCGTCGCGCCAGGAGACGAGAAGCTCGTGAAACTGCCCGGTCGGGTCGTTGGTCGCCTCCTTCTCGAAGACCTTGCCAAACGGCGAGGCAAGCTGGCGTTGGCGTATGGCAAGCGCCGCCTCGAGATCGTCGGACCCGAAAAACGTCTCCTTGGAGAGAAGATAACGATAGTCGAAAAGGGAGCCGAAGCTTACGGGCGTGATGGCCTGCTCACCATTATTGACGCTGACCAGCCTATCCCATGTCGAGAGTTCCGCTGCCGCCGCCTTGCTCGCCGCCTGGCGGTCTTCCGGGCTACCACCTTCCAGGGCGACCAGGATCAGCCGCGCGGCAGGCCCCTCGCGCAGACGCGTGAAGAGCAAATCTTCGACGGCCGAGCCATCGCTCGGCAGAAACACCGTGAGATCATCGTCGATGCGCAGCGTCGAGCCTAGTACAACACCCGCCAGAATGACGAAAGCGGCCCAAATGGCAATGATGAGCTGGTTCGAGGTCAAGGCTTTTCTTGCGATCGTCTGAGCTTGAAAACGGCTGGCTGGTTTCGAGGATGACAACGGATCAGCGGCGACACCATGATGCCGTCGATGCGGGTTGGCAAGAGGGGAAGGCCGAAGCGCCGATAAGCAATCATCGGGTTGTGTGATCTGACGCTGGTCGACTCGGAGAACCTCGTGGTCATAACCGCAGCTTGGAAATTCGAAGAATCCAGATGACACCAACGCTTTGTCGCAATTCGAAGAGACAAAGTCGCGACAGAAAAAGGCCGGGTTAAGCAGAAAATTTAGTTGAGAAAGGTAGGCTCGCATTCAGTGCATTGAAAATGGGTGGATAAGCCATGGCCGACGAAGACGATCTGGATCTAAGCTCGCTCGATGATGACGAACTGGTTAAGCAGATGCAGGACGATCTCTACGATGGTCTCAAGGAGGAGATCGAAGAGGGCGTCAACATTCTTCTGGAGCGCGGCTGGACACCTTATGATGTGCTAACCAAGCCGCTGGTCGGCGGTATGACCATCGTCGGCGTGGATTTCCGTGATGGCATCTTGTTCGTGCCGGAGGTGCTGCTGGCTGCCAATGCGATGAAAGGCGGCATGAAAATCCTTCGCCCGCTGCTGGCTGAGACCGGCGCGCCGCCCATGGGCAAGATGGTGATCGGCACGGTGAAGGGCGATATCCACGATATCGGCAAGAACCTGGTCTCGATGATGATGGAAGGTGCTGGTTTCGATGTGATCGACCTCGGCATCAATTGCGACGTCGATAAGTACCTGGCCGCTCTCGAAGAGCACAAACCCGATATTTTGGGGCTTTCCGCCCTCCTGACCACTACCATGCCTTATATGAAAGTCGTGATCGACACGCTGAAAGAAAAGAACCTTCGGGACGACTATGTAGTCCTGGTCGGTGGTGCCCCCTTGAACGAAACTTTCGCCGAGGCGATCGGGGCAGACAGCTATTGCCGCGATGCCGCTGTCGCCGTCGAAACGGCCAAGGATTACATGTCCAGACGCCACAATCAGCGCCCTGGCGACATATCTGTGGCCGTCAATTAGCTAATTGCTGCCCCCCGAACCTGACACCAGGTGAATGCTGCCGGGCGTCCCTGGCCCCGGCGAGGAGCCCGTCTTATGACCGACACCATCATCAGCTCCGCGACCAAGGAAATCGCGATCGGCTTCGAGCGGCCGTTTTGCGTAATCGGCGAGCGGATCAACCCCACAGGCCGCAAAAAGCTCGCTGCCGAAATGGCGACCGGCAATTATAGCACGGTCGAAGCCGATACGCTGGCCCAAGTCGCAGCAGGCGCCAACATGCTGGACGTCAATGCTGGCATCCCCCTTGCCGACGAGCCGGCAATCCTCGCTGAAACCATCAAGCTGGTACAGTCCCTCACCGATCTGCCGCTTTCGATCGATAGCTCGATCGTCGCCGCCCTCGAGGCCGGGCTCGCCGTCTATCAGGGGCGCCCGCTGGTGAATTCGGTCACCGGCGAAGAGGATCGCTTGGATGTGGTTCTGCCCTTGATCAAAAAATATGACTGCGCCGTAGTCGCCATCTCCAATGACGAAACCGGCATCTCCGAAGACCCAGATGTGCGCTTCGATGTGGCCAAAAAAATCGTCGA
The DNA here is from genome assembly GCA_050633905.1 of Geminicoccales bacterium. GTDB lineage: Bacteria > Pseudomonadota > Alphaproteobacteria > Geminicoccales > Geminicoccaceae > JANQPX01. The sequence goes on along the minus strand of JBOEHJ010000008.1, from coordinate 1,559 downwards.
GCGCGCCCAGGATTACGGGATCAAGCCGGCCGACATTGTGGTCGATCCGCTGGTCATGCCGATCGGCGCACTGGCCACGGCGGGACGCGCGGCATTCCATTTGATCCGGCGCCTGCATGATGAGCTAAAGGTCAACACCACCTGCGGTGCCTCCAATGTCAGCTTCGGCCTCCCCAACCGCCACGGCATGAACGCCGCCTTTCTGTCCATGGCCATCGGCGCCGGCATGACATCCGCTATCATGAACCCACTCCATGCCGAGGAAATGACCGGCGTCAAAGGCGCTGATGTGCTCATGGGCCACGATCCTGATTGCCGCACCTGGCTCAAGACCTTCCGCGAACCGACAGCCGAAGGAGACAACCGCCGCGAAGGCCGTCGTCGTCGTCGCGCTTAAGCCAACAGCGCTGGCGGGCTGACTTGCTAGACACCGCCGGAGCCCGCTTGGTGTTTAACAAGGCTAGGATTGGTGTCCCGGACGAACTGCTGGCGAAAGAAAAGGTTGGCGGCATGCGGATTCCTAGGATCCCATGGACCAGGAAGTAACATGCTTCTTAAGGCAAAAGGATTAAGAAAGCCTGAAGGAATTCGCTATAGGCTTAGGTTGATGCCAATCATAACTCCACATCGCCCAGGCATCCGTTTTTTTGGAGGTCTTAAGAATTGACCGATACCGCCCTGATCGTCTTCACCCCCTCCGGCAAACGCGGCAGCTTTCCCATTGGCACGCCTGTGCTCCAAGCCGCGCAGAAGCTGGGCGTCGATCTGGATTCGATTTGTGGCGGGCGCGGACTTTGCGGACGCTGCCAGGTGACTCTTGGAGAGGGTGAATTCGCCAAGCATGGAATCACCTCGAAGGCCGAGCACGCATCGCCAAGCGGTGAGGTCGAAGCTCGTTATGACAAGCGCAAAAATCTCAAGAATGACCGACGCCTTGGCTGCCAAGCGACCCTCCAGGGTGATCTCGTGGTCGATATTCCGCCGGAAAGCCAGGTCTATCGGCAGCTGGTGCGAAAGCGCGCCGAAGTGCGCGACATCGAACTCGATCCTGTGGTCAAGCTCTACTATGTCGAGGTCGATCAGCCGGATATGTATGACCAGGCCGGCGACCTTCGGCGTTTGGAGCGCGCCCTCGAACAGCAATGGCAGCTGACCGGCCTGAGTGCTGATCTCCGGGTCATGCAATATTTGCAAAAAATCCTGCGCGAGGCCGAATGGGGGGTGACCGCTGCCGTCCATGGCGATGAGCGCATCATCGCTGTTTGGCCAGGGCTGCAAGAACAAGTCTACGGCATCGCCTTCGACGTTGGCTCCACCACCATCGCCGGCCATCTGATCGAACTTCGCACCGGACAGGTGCTCGCCTCCGCCGGGCTGATGAACCCGCAGATCCGCTTCGGCGACGATCTGATGAGCCGGGTCAGCTACGTGATGATGAACCCCGGCGGCGATCAAGAGATGACCCTTGCCGTGCGCGAGGCGATTACAGCGATGATCGGCCAGCTTGCCGCCGAAGCCATGATCGATCCGAGCGAAATCATGGATCTCACCTTCGTCGG
>JBOEHJ010000007.1:11289-14248 GCA_050633905.1 Geminicoccales bacterium | reverse complement strand
CGACTTTTTCAACGAAATCTGCCAGAAGGAGACTTAAGGACACCGTTCCTATCTGCGGCTACCTGTTTCAATGATTGTGTCAGAATGAAAAGTTCGCGTGGAACAATGAGAAGCTCCATCAAGCCTTCCATGGATTGGCGTCAAATCATCGATGACGCGGCCATCCCAACAAGGAAGGCTTCCACTTCCGTCTTGGCGCATTCTTTATCTTCACTTTTGATCGCTTCTGCTATCCTGGAGAGACGTTCATGGAAATGCTGCCGTACCAGATTAGCGACGGGTGCCTGGTCCCTTTCACCGTCGAAATTGTTCGATCGGCGAGCGCTGACGATCTGCTCGAACGTCCAAAGGAGGAAGCTGTTGCCGGCTTCCTGATAGTAGAGCCGCGCGAACGCGTAGATCTCCTCCTTGAACTGCAGCCATGTCGGAACCGTCAGAATCCGCTCGAGCGCTGCGTCCAGATCACGACAGAACGCCTTAGTTGGCGCCTCGGCAGCGCGGCTGGCCACGTTGGGCTCGATCAGGAGGCGTGCTTCGAGCGTTTCCAGGAAGTCGTGTGACCGTTCGGGTGACATGTCGACGGCCGCATCCTTCAGCTCGATGATCTGCGGTGCGCGTTCGGAAAGGTATGTACCGCTCCCGATCTTGCGCTCGACCAGCCCCTCCTTCTGTAGCATCAACAGCGCGTCCCGAATCTGCGTGCGCGATGCCCCCTTCATCTCCGCGAGCTTGCGTTCGTTCGGAATGCGCTCGCCGGGAGCGATTTCTCCGGACCGGATGAGATCGTGGACTTCATGGTAGACCCGATCCGTCGCTCCTCGAGACATATTTGGCCTTTCGCATCTTTTTGGCTGATTGGTTGACCTATCGTATATTTGGCAACGACATACAAGTATTTGCCGAAATTGGTTTTGAGGCAACATCTCATTAATCTTATGTAATTGCGTCTCTCATGGCCCAGCTGAGCGATGAAGTCGCTCTAGTGAAAGGTCGATCAATTGACGGCAAGTGGTTGACCGATATACGCTACAAGAAGCGTTCGATGAGCCAATGCTCGATTAACGGGCTTTCAACAGCAAACAAGGAGGCGACGATGATTTCTTCACGGCAGAGCCTATTGACCGGCATGACGATGCTGGCGGGGGCAGGTTCGCTCGCGGTAATGGCCGCGACGACGCCGGCGATGGCGGAATTTTCATGGGACCAGTTTTCCGGTCAGTCGATCACCGTCATGATGCCCGAACATCCGGTGACCGACGGCATACGCGCCGTGCTCGACCAGTTCGAGGCGGACACCGGTATCGAAGTCAACCTGCAGACCATGGCCGAGGATCTCTATTTCGACCGGATGGAGGTCGCGCTGCGCGGTTCGGCCGGCAATGCGCAGATGGACGTCTACTTCCTGCCGATGGACTCGACCGCCTACACCCAGCACACCAACGGCCTCGTGCACTCGCTCCAGGGCTTCATCGACAACCCTGATCTCACCGCTGGCGACTACGACCTTGCCGACATCCCGGCAGGCTTTCTCGACGCGACCAAATATGACGTGAACGGCGCTTGGGAATATCATGGCATTCCGGCCTCGTTCGAGACCTACATCCTGTTCGCGAACATGGATCACGTGAACGCTCATCTCGACGGCAAGATGCCGGAGACCATGGAGGACTTGCTCGCCGCCGCCCACAAGGTCAAAGAGGCAAGCGGTGGGGCTGTCGCGGGCGCCGTCATGCGTGGCATCCGCTCCGACACGCTGATCGACACGATCACCGGCATGGTCAACAACTCGGTGGGCGAGGCCCACCGCTCTGCCCCCTACAATGTCTGGTTCGACGGCGACTGGTCCAAGCCGAAGATGGACGATCCGGACATCGTACGCGGCCTTTCGAACTACGCCGAGCTGATGAAGGCCGGGCCGGTGAACATCCAGGCGATGGACTGGCCGGATGCGTCGCAGAACTTCATGGCCGGCGGTGCTGCCTTCTTCATCGACGCCAGCCTGTTCGCGCCTGGGTTCGAGAATGCGGATGAAAGCCCGATCGCGGGCAAGATCGGCTACTCGGTGATCCCGCTGGACAACGACGAGGGCCAGCCCTTCACGGCCCACTGGCAATGGGGCTTCGGCATTCCGGCAAATGCCCCTGGCGCCGAGGCAGGATGGCTGTTCATTCAGTACATGACCAACAAGGACAATGCCGTCGCCATCGGCAAGCTACATGGCGGGGCACCAAGGCTCTCGACATGGGAGGAGGCCGAGTACGCTTCGAGCTTCCCAGAGGCTTATGTCGGCGCCGTCTCCGCTGCGATGCCGAACTCGCAGACCTCGGTCGTCCAGCGCGCCGGCTGGAGTGAATTCGCCCTTCGGATCGTCGATGTGATCCAGGCGATCTATGGCGGCGAGGACCCCGTGGCCGCAGGGGCGGCGGCGCAGGCTGACTTCCAGAAGATGACCGCCAACTGATCGACATCCTCCCCGGGCGGCAACGTTTTGTTGTCCGGGGAGCTACACTTTTGCCCTGAACCGGCCCGAACTCCCTGACCGGACGGCTTTCATGACGCCTCTGCTCAAATCCATCGGCAACGCATCGGCCTTCTGGTTCGTGCTCCCATGTCTTCTCGTGCTGGCGATCACCTCGCTCTATCCGGTCGGCTTCGGCCTGGTGATCTCGCTGACCAATTGGAACTGGGGCAATCAGCTCGACTTCGTCGGATTGGCGAACTACGGAGAGTTGCTGGGCGATTCCGAATTCTGGACGGTGATGCGCAACACGGTCGTGTTTGCGGTGGCGGCGACAGCCGTTGAGGTCGCATTGGGCTTCTACCTTGCCGTCCAAGTCGACAAGCTCGCCATCCCGACTGATCTTATCCGTGCCGTGCTGATGCTGCCGCTGATGGTGTCCGGCATCGTCGTGGCGCTGATGTCCAAGGTCATGTTCGATCCCTTTCTCGGCATCATCAA